>NZ_PYBP01000012.1:0-151841 GCF_003015025.1 Nitratireductor sp. StC3
CTCGTCAAAAGGGTTCATCGACATCTTCACGTTCGAAAGCTCGACGCCCGAGCCGTCGGCCTTAACACGCGGCTTAACATTCGCGTCGATCACACGCTTGACCGGGACGAGGACTTTCATGCGTTTTGCTCCAAATGGGTCGAGATCACGAGGCGGCCCGCGCATCCGCGCGCACGTATTGCATCAGATCGAACTGAGATGAAAGAAGATGGTCGGGCGACAGCGCCGCCCCCGAGGCGAAAAGGCGCCTGGCGGCCATGTGAGTCCTGGCGTCGTTGATCGTGTCGACGGCGACCGCCGTGCCGGCGCGAAAATACCAGAAGGCCCACCCGCCGGCGCGCGCCGCCGCAACCGGGATCACCCGGTCGTAGTCCAGCGCCAGGCCGACCGACTGCAGCTTGGCGTCGTACTGATCGCTCCAGAACCAGGGTACGGGCGCGTAGGCGACATCGCGGCCGAGCAGGGCATCGGCGACCGCGATTCCCTGGTCGACCGCGTTCTGAACCGATTCCAGCCGCACCCGCCGCCCGGCGAACGGAAAGACCGCGCAATCGCCCGCCGCGAAGATGGCCGGGTCGCTGGTCCGGCAGGACGCGTCGACCAAGATGCCGCCATCGACCGCAAGCCCCGCCGCGGCCGCCAGATCGTCATTGGCGATCCCGCCAATGCCGACCAGCACCAGATCGGCCGCAACCGTGCTGCCGTCGTCGAGCACGGCCGCGCGCACGCGCGACCCGTCGCCCATCAGCCGCGCCAGGCTCGCGCCCGTCCTGACATCGACGCCGTGCGCGCCATGCAGCGCGCCGACGGCCGAGGCGGTCTGCGCGCAGGCGACACGCCGCAAAAGCCGGTCGGTCTGCTCGACGACGGTGACCGCACGTCCGGTCTGCGCGGCGATCGCCGCCACTTCCAGGCCGATATAACCGCCGCCGACCACCAGCACCCGCCCGGCATCGGCGAGCGCCGCGCGCAGGCGTTCGGCATCGTCAATGCCGCGCAAGGTAAAGACCCCGTCCAGCCCGCCGGAAACGGTTTCGGGCAGGGTTCGCGCCCGCGAGCCGGTAGCCAGAACCAGCCGGCCATACTCGAGCCGCTCGCCGTCGGCGAGTTCAACGGCGCGCCCGGCGCGGTCGATGCGATGAACCCGGGTGCCCGTGCGCACGGCGATACGCTGCGTGTCGAAAAACTCAGGCGCCCGCAGCCCGAGCCGCCCGGCCTCGGTCTTGCCGAGCAGATAGGCCTTCGACAGCGGCGGACGCTGATAGGGCAGCCAAGGCTCCGCGCCGATCATCACCACGGCGCCCTGGTGCCCGCCCTCGCGCAGGCGCGCCGCACAGGACAGCGCCGCCTGCCCGCCTCCGACAATGACAATATCGTCGCGCAATTCGCACCTCTGGCGGGTCGGGTCGCCGTTTCAGGGTGTCAGCTGTCCAGCAGATGGGCCGCCGCGTGGGCGATGGCGTCCTCGGTCCAGGCCATATCCGCCTCCGTCAGCGCCAACGACGCATAGATCTTGCTGGCCGGCTTGAGGATGCCGCGCTCGCGCAAGAGCGCGTTGAAGCGGGCGCTCAACGCCTGGTCGCCCCCGGCCACGCCACGATAGTCGCGCACCGGGCGGGCGCTGAAGACGACGTCGAACAGCACCGGGTCGCCGACGATCTGGTAGGCGACGCCGAGCGGATCCAACGCCCGGCGCAGCATCGCCATCACGGCCTCGCCGCGCCGGGAAATCTGTTCGTAGCTGCCCGCGCGACGCAGAATCTCCAGGGTCTTTAGGCCGGCGACGGCGGCGACCGGATTGCCGCTCAGCGTGCCGATCTGCGGCGTGAAGCCCGCGCGCCCGACCGCCGCCTTGTCGAAATGCGCCATGATCTCGGCCTTGCCGGCAACCACGGCGAGCGGAAATCCGCCGCCGACGATCTTGCCGAGCGTGCACAGATCGGGAACGACGCCGTAGCGCTCCTGCGCGCCGCCATAGGCGAGCCGGAAGCCGGTCACGATCTCGTCGAAGATCAGCACGATGCCGCGCTTCGACGTTTCCTCGCGCAGCGCCTCGAGGAAGCCGGGCTCGGGCGGCACCAGGCGCTGCAGCGGCTCGACGATGACGGCGGCGATCTCGTCGCCGTGCTCGGCCAGAATCTGCCGCACGAACGCCTCGTCGTTGAACGGCGCGACGAGCACGGACTCGCGCACTCCGGCGGGAAGGCCGGCCGAATCGGCGATGCCGTTGGGGAAATTCTCGAGCCGGTCGGGAAAGATGCTGATCATCGCCTCGGCCGACATGCCGTGATAGCCGCCCTCGAATTTCAGGATCTTGTCGCGCCCGGTATGCGCACGCGCCAGGCGCAGGGCATACATGTCCGCCTCGCCGCCGGTCGACAGGTAACGCAGCTGTTCGGCGCAGGGCACGGCCTGGCAGATCACTTCGGCCAGTTCGATGCCGCGCGCATTGCTGGCGAAGAACGTCATGCCCTTGCCGAGCTGTTCGCGGACCGCCTCGATCACCTCGGGATGGTCATGTCCGAGGATCATCGGGCCCGAGCTGATCAGATAGTCGACATATTCCTTGCCGTTCTCGTCCCAGACACGCGCGCCATGCCCCTCGCGGACGACGATCGACGGATCGAAGTTCCCGAAGCCGCCGGCCGGCAACACCGCCTTCGCCCTGTTCAGCCACGCGTCCTGCATCGAGCCCGCCGTCCCACTCGTCTTGTCAAGCATTGGCGATCGCCTTTCCGTTCAGGTCAAGGGGCTCCGCGTCGGTACGCGGCAGGCGGTTTTGCGGGTCGTAGGCCGGTTCGTCGCGAACCCGTGCCTTGCGCGCCTCGCCCATGATGATGACGTCGAGCTCGGTGCCCGGGACGGCCGCCTGCGGCGCGATATAGGCGAAGGCGAGGATCGCGCCCACCGACCCGCCATAGGCGATCGACGTCACCGAGCCGACCACCCGCCCGTCGAGCACCACGGCCTCGCCGCCATTGCCGTCGCAGATCCCGTCGGCCTCGATCTCGAGATAGGCGCACAGCCATCGCGGCGGCTCCGCCAACGCGGCCTCGGTGGCGCGCTTGCCGCGAAAATCGGGTTTGTCCATCTTCACGAAGCGCATCACATCGGCCTCGGGCAGGGTCACCTCGTTGGTGAGTTCGCCGGCGCCCTTGAACATCTTTTCCAGCCGCATGACGTTCATCGCGAACGAGCCGTAATCGGCCAGGCCGAACGCGGCGCCGGCCTCGTGCAGCGCGTCGTAGATCACGGGCAGGCTGTCGCGCGGACCGTGCAGCTCCCAGCCGAGTTCGCCGGCATAGGACATGCGGAACGCCCACACTTTTTGCCCCGCCACCGCGATCGGCTGCGCCGTCAGCCACGCAAACGCGGCATTGTCGAGCGCTGCGTCCGTGCAGGCACACAAAATGTCGCGCGCACGCGGCCCGTTCAGCGCCACCGCGCCCCACTCTTCGGAAAGATTGGTGATCGTCACCGCCTCGTCCGGCCGGCGGCTGAACGCCAGATGGTCGAGCAGCCGCTGTTCGAAGAAGGCCGCGCAGGTGAAATAGAACCGATCCTCGGCAAACCGCACGATCGTCGTTTCAAGCTCGATGCGGCCGGTGTCGTTGAGCAGATGCGTCAGCGCGATGCGCCCCGGCTTGGACGGCAGCCGGTTCGGCACCAGCCGGTCGAGAAAGCCGGCCGCATCCGGTCCCGACACCTCGACCTTGGTGAAGGCGGAAATATCGACCAAACCGGCGCGCTCGCGCACGGCGCGGACCTCCTCGCCGACCAGATCGTGCCAGGCCGGACGGCGGAACGAATAATAGTCGCGCTGCTCGAGCCCGCCGCGTGCGAACCAGCGCGGCCGCTCCCAGCCATAGACCTCCTCGAACACGGCGCCCTTGTCCTTCAGCCGGTCGTAGAGCGCGCTCGGCTTGACCGGGCGTCCGGCGGTGCGGTTGAGATGCGGGAACGGAATCTCGTGGCGAAGCAGATAGTCCTCCTTCGCCTTGGTGACCTGATAATCCTGGTCGGCGAACTTGCCGTAGCGGCGCGGGTCGTAGTCGCGCATGTTGATGTCGGCGGCGCCGTGCACCATCCAGCGCGCCAGCTCGCGGGTCAGGCCCGGCCCCCAGCCGATGCCGATCTGGCAGCCGCAATTCAGCCAGAAATTGCGCAGTCCCGGCGCCGGCCCGATCAGCGGATTGCCGTCCGGCGGGTGCGAGATGGCACCGTGAATGGCCTGTTTGATGCCCAGTTCGGCGAGCACCGGCATCCGCCCCATGGCGTTTTCCAGCCACGGCATGATGCGGTCGTAGTCGGGCTCGAACAGCTCGTGCTCGGCCTCCCACGGGCATTCGTCGACCCAGACCGTGTTCGGATTCGCCTTTTCGTAGATGCCGATCAGGCCCGACTTCTGCTCCATGCGGATATAACCGGAGACCAGCCGGTCGTCGCGCACCACCGGTAGCTCCCGTTCCAGATCCATGAATTCGGGAACCGTGTCGGTGATCAGATAATGGTGGGTCATCGAGGTGGTCGGCACGTCGAGCCCGACCCATTTGCCGACCTGGCGCGCATAGGTGCCGCCGGCATTGACGACGTGCTCGCACACGATCTCGCCCTGCTCGGTATAGACCCGCCATTCGCCGTTGGGCTCGGGCTTCACGTCGACCACCCGACAGTGACGGGTGATCGTCGCACCGAGCTGACGCGCGCCCTTGGCGAGCGCGAAGGTGGCGCCGGCGGGATCGACATGACCGTCGTCGGGCGTATAGAGCGCCGCGCGCACCCCCTCGAGATTGTAGAATGGATGCAGCTCGCGCACCCGCTCGGGCCCGACCAGTTCCATTTCGAAACCGAGCGCCCGGCCGACGCTCATGGTCTGACGCAGCCAGTCGAACTCGTCCTCGGTATAGGCGAGCCGGAACGAGCCGCAGCCGTGCCAGGTGACCGACTGCCCGGTCTCTTTTTCCAGCACCTGGGAGTAGAGGTCGATATTGTAGCCGACGCACTTGCCGAGCGAGAAGCTGGACGTGGAATGCGTGATCTGGCCGGCCGCGTGCCAGGTCGAGCCGGATGTCAGCTCCGACTTTTCCAACAAGACGATATCGGTCCAGCCCTCATGCGCGAGGTGATAGGCCAGCCCGCACCCCATGACGCCTCCGCCGATGATTACCACCCGGGCGTGGGTTACACTCATGATCGTCTCTCCGATGAAAACAGCCTATGGACATGGCTATCGAACAAATGTACGGTTGTCAACGATGAAACAAATGAATGTACCATTACCGAAATCACCCGCCGAGGTCCTTACCGAGCTCGCCAACCGGCTGTCGTCCTTCACGCCGGAACTGCAGAAGGCGGCCACCCACATTTTGGAAAACTCCAACCTGGTCAGCGTCAGCTCGATCCGGAAAATGGCCCAAGATGCCGACGTCAAACCCAACACGCTTGTCAGGATGGCGCGGACGCTGGGCTTCGAGGGCTACGAGGATTTCCGCAAACCGTTCCGCGAGCAGGTCATTCGCGGCCGCGAGGACTTTCCCGACCGCGCCCGATGGCTGCAGTCGCTGTCCAAGGGCGGCAAGCTGGCGAGCCTTTACGCCGACATGGCGGCGGCCTCGATCGAGAACATCGAAAGCCTGTTTTCAGACACCGACGCCAAGAGCGTCAAGGCGGCCGCCGACGCCGTCATCAAGGCGCGCACCACCTATGTGCTCGGCGTCGGCATCGCCAACGTGATCGCGGGCAACTTCGCCTATCTCGCCGGCATGGCCGTCGGCAGCGTCGTGGCCATCCCGCGCGACGGCTCGCTGCCGGTCGACGGGCTGGTCAGGGCCGACAAAAACGACGTGCTGATGGCCATGACCTTCAAGCCCTATCGCCGCGAGGTGGTGGAGGCCGTCGACGTCGCGGTGGCGCACGGCATGAAGGTCATCGGCATTTCCGACAGCCCGGCCTCGCCGATCCTGGCCAAGGCCAGGCATCGCTTCGTGGTGCCGATGGACACCCCGCAATTCTTCACCTCGACCGTCGCCCTGACGGCGCTTCTCGAAACGATCATGGCTTTTGTCGTCGCCGAGGCCGGCCCCGAGGCCGTCAGCAATATCGAGCGATTTCACCGGCGACGTCATGAGCTTGGCATCTACTGGAGTGAGGAACCACGATGAACGCACCCGCCGTGCCGCCGATCGCGCCCCTGCGATCCCTGGACGCCCGCTACTACACCGATCCGGAGGTTTTCGCCAAGGAACAGGCGGGACTGCTGGCGCGGACATGGCAATTCGCCGGACACGTCTCGCTCGTGGACAAGCCCGGCGACTACTTCACCTTCGAAATCGCCGGCCAGAACCTGTTTTGCATCCGCGACCGCGACGGCGAGCTGCGCAGCTTCTACAATGTGTGCCAGCACCGTGCGCATGAATTGCTGCGCGGCACCGGCAACACCAAGCTTCTGGTCTGCCCCTACCACGCCTGGACCTATGAACTGACCGGGAAGCTGCGCAGCGGCCCCAACATCCGCGCCGTGCCCGGCTTCGACCGCAGCGCGATCTGCCTGCCCGCGGTCCGCACCGAGCTCTTCTGCGGCTTCATTTTCGTCAATCTCGACCCCGACGCCAGGCCGATGGATGAGTGGTTTCCGGGCGTGCGCGAGCAATTGCGCGACTATGTGCCCGACATCGAGCGGCTGAAACCGCTGGAATGGGTCGAGATTCCGGAAAACTGCAACTGGAAGGTCTCGGTCGAGAACTATTCCGAGTGCTATCACTGCCCGATCAACCACAAGACCTTCGCCACCGGCGTGATCAAGCCGGACACCTACGACATCCAGCCCCAGGGCCATTGTCTGCGGCACACCACCGAGTGCCAGAACCTGGAGCAGATGAGCTACCCGATCGACCTGGCCGCCAATCCGCGCGCCGGCGAATATTCGTCCTGGTTCCTGTGGCCCACCTTCTCCTTCCAGGTCTATCCGGGCAACGTGCTCAACACCTATCACTGGACCGTCAAGAGCGTCGAGGAAGTGGTGGTCTGGCGCGGCTGGTACACGATCGACGGCGTCGATTCGGAGGTGATCCGCAAATTGGCGCTCCAGGACCGGGCGACCACGGTCGAGGAAGACATCCACATCGTGGAATCCGTTCAGCGCGGTCTGAAGAGCCGCGGCTACCAGCCCGGCCCGCTGGTCATCGACCCCAAATGCGGCGTCAATTCCGAACATTCGGTGCGCGTCCTGCAGCAATGGATACGCGAAGGGGTGGATGGCTGACATGAGAGCGTACTGGCAAAACTATATCGCCGGCGCCTGGGTCGATGGCGGCGCCGGCAGGATCGCGGTCGACGACCCGGCGACGGGCGACACGCTCGCCGAGCAGGCCTGCGCCGACGCCGGCGATGTCGAGCGCGCGGTCGCGGCCGCCAAGGCCTGCCACCGTTCCGGCGTCCTGACCGCGATGCGCCCGGTCCTGCGCGGGCGCATGGTCCGCGCCATGGGCGACTATCTGCTGACCGAGATCGACACCGTCGCCGAGGTGCTGTGCCGCGAAGCCGGCAAGCCGCTTTGGGAGGCGCGTCTGGAGGTGGAGGGCGCGGCGCGTTATTTCGAGTATTACGGCAACCAGGCCGAAACGCTCGAGGGCCGCTCGATCCCGCTTGGCGAGGCCTATTACGACTTCACCACCTATGAACCCTACGGCGTGTCGGCGCAGGTGATCCCCTGGAACTACCCGCTGGAAATGGCCGCGCGTTCGCTGGCCCCGGCGCTGGCCACCGGCAATGCCTGCGTCCTCAAGACGCCCGAGCTCGATCCGCTGTCGAGCGCCTTCATCGCCCTGGCGGCCGAGCATGCCGGCCTGCCGCCCGGCGCCGTCAACATTCTGTGCGGGCTCGGCCGCGAGGCCGGTGCGGCCCTGGTCGGCCACCGCGACGTCAACCAGATCGTGTTCACCGGCTCGGTGCCGACCGGCATCAGCATTGCGGCGGCGGCGGCCGGCAATGTCGTGCCCTGCGTGCTCGAGCTCGGCGGCAAGTCGGCAGCGATCGCCTGGCCCGACGCCGATCTCAGCCGGCTGCTCGCCTCGGTGCGCTGGGGCATCTTTTTCAATGCCGGCCAGGTCTGCTCGGCCATGTCCAGGCTGATCGTTCACGACGACGTCCACGACGAAGTGGTTGACCGGATCGCCGACCTGGCACGCTCGATCTCGACCGGTCCCGGCATCGATCGGGCCGATTTCGGCGCCAATATGGGCGCGATGATTTCCGCCGCGCAGCGCGACCGGGCCGAAGCGATGTGCCGGGAGGCCGAGCGCCAGGGCGCGCGCGCCGTCGTTGGCGGCAGGCGGCTCAACCGGCCCGGCCATTTTCTCGAGCCAACCGTGTTCGACGGCATCGCGCCGGAGATGACGATCGCCCGCGAGGAGGTGTTCGGCCCGGTCCTGTCGGTGTTGAGGTTCCGCGACGACGACGAGGCGATACGTCTGGCGAACGCCACCGAATACGGCCTGGTCGGCGGCGTGTTCACGGCCGATGTCGGCCGTGCGATGAAGACCGCCGCCCGGCTTCGCGCCGGCCAGGTCTTCGTCAACGAATGGTTCGCCGGCGGCGTCGAGACGCCGTTCGGAGGTTACGGCAAATCCGGCTACGGCAGGGAAAAGGGCCGCGAGGCCCTGTGGAACTATGTGCAGACCAAAAACATCGCGATCGCGGTTTAATTCCAGGAGTTTCGTGTGAAGCAAGATCTGTTCGACAAGGGCCTCGCCAAGCGCAAGGCCACGCTCGGGGCCGACTATGTGGAGAAGAACCTCGCCGCGGCCGACGCCTTCACCCGCCCCTTTCAGGAGGCGATGACCGCCTGGTGCTGGGGTTTCGGCTGGGGCGACGAGACGCTCGACGCCAAGACGCGTTCGCTGATGAACCTCGCCATGATCGGCGCGCTCGGCAAGATGCACGAATGGGAGACGCATTGTCGCGGCGCGCTCAACAACGGCGTGTCCACCGACGAGATCCGCGCCGCGATCCATGTGGTCGGCATCTATTGCGGCGTGCCGCAGGCGCTCGAATGTTTCCGCGTCGCCAGAAAGGTGCTCGAGGAGCGCGACCTGCTGTGAAAATCATCCGGATCTGCGTCTGGCGGTTCGACCTTCCGCTGACGAAACCCTATTGGCTGTCCGGTGGCCGGCTGAAATTCGAGGCGCTCGACAGCACGTTCGTGCGCATCGACACCGATGCCGGCCTGTCCGGCTGGGGCGAAGGCTGCCCCTGGGGCAACACCTATCTGCCGGCGCACGGACCGGGCATCCGCGCCGGTATCGCGACACTGGCCCCGGCTCTGCTGGGTCGCGACCCGTGCGCGCTGGAGGCCGTCAACCGGGCGATGGATACCGCGCTGCCCGGCCATCCCTACGTCAAATCGGCGATCGACATGGCCTGCTGGGACATTTTCGGCAAGGCGAGCAACATGCCGTTATGGCGTCTGTTCGGCGGCGAGACCGCCGATCCCGTCGCCGTCAACTCCTCGATCTCGACCGGTTCCAACGAGGAAATGATCGCGTTGATCCGCGACGCCTATGCCGAAGGTTACCGCACCCATTCGGCCAAGGTCGGCGGCAGCGACCCCGCGCGCGACATTGCCCGGATCGAAGCGATCGAGGCGGCGCTCGAGCATGACGAAACGGTCACCTATGACGTCAACCGCGCCTGGACCCCGGCGGTCGCGATCCAGGTGCTCAACAATGTGGGCCTGCGCGGCTGGGTCGAGCAGCCGTGCCAGACGCTGGCGCAATGCGCCCATGTCGCCCGCCGCGTGCGCCAGCCGATCATGCTCGACGAATGCCTGCACAGCTTCGAGGACCATCTGGAGGCCTGGAAGCTCGGCGCCTGCGAGGGCGTCAAGGTGAAGCCGAACCGGGTGGGCGGTCTCACCAAGGCCCGCCAGATCCGCGATTTCGGCGTGTCGGTGGGCTGGCAGATGCATATCGAGGACCTGGGCGGCTCGGCGCTCGCCGACACCGCCGCCATCCATCTGGCCTCGTCGACACCGGCCGAGAACCGGCTGGCGAGCTGGCTGTGCCACCATCATCTCGCCATCGACCCGGTGGCCGGACAAGGCGCCCGCAACAGCGATGGATTTGCCGTCCCGCCGAGCGCTCCAGGCCTCGGCGTCGCTGCGGATGTCGAGAGACTGGGCGACCCGGTCGCCATCTATTCCTGATGACGAGGAGAACGACGTGAAGCAGCCGGATTCAATGCGCGCGGTCGTCCTGACCGGCCATGGCGGCCTCGACAAGCTCGCCTATCGCGAGGACTGGCCGGTACCGGATCCGGCGCCCGGCGAGGTGCTGATCCGGGTCGGGGCGTGCGGGCTCAACAACACCGACATCAATACCCGCACAGCCTGGTATTCCCGCGCCGTCAGCGGCGGCATCACGCCGACGAGCGGCAGCGCCGGCTTCGAGGAAGCCGAGGCCGAGGCCGGCAGCTGGGGCAGCGCGGCGCTGCGCTTTCCGCGCATCCAGGGCGCCGACGTGGCCGGCCGGATCGCGGAGGTCGGCGACGGGGTCGATCCCGCGCGGATCGGCGAAAGAGTGATCGTCGACCCCTGGCTTCTCGGCCCGGGCGACTGGCTCGACACCGCAAACGCGGCCTATTTCGGCTCCGAATGCGACGGCGGCTTCGCCGACTACACGACCGTGCCGGCCCGCAATGCGCTGCGCATCGACAGTCCGCTGTCGGATGCCGAACTGGCGACCTTTCCCTGCGCCTACACGACGGCTGAAAACCTGGTCGCACGGACCGGGCTGAAACCCGGCGAGACCGTGGTGATCGCCGGCGCCTCGGGCGGGGTGGGCTCGGCCGCGATCCAGCTTTGCCGGCTGCGCGGCGCCCGCGTGATCGCGATCGCCTCGCGCGCCAAGGCCGGCCTCTTGGAAGAGCTGGGCGCCGATAAGGTGATCGACCGCGCGACGCCCGATATGGCCGAGGCGATCCGCGCCGCGGCCGGCGGCGGCGTCGAGGTCGCCCTTGACGTGGTCGGCGGCGGTCTTTTCGCGCCCCTGCTCGAGGCCCTGCGCCATGGCGGACGCTATTCCAGTTCCGGCGCGATCGCCGGTCCGGTGGTCGAGTTCGACCTGCGCCAGCTGATCTACAAGGACCTGCAACTCACCGGCGCGACCATCGTGCCCCCGGGCACCGCCACGCGCCTGGTCAGCCTGATCGAGCAGGGCCTGCTGCGGCCGCTGCTGGCCGAACGCTATCCGCTGCGCGAGCTTGGCGCCGCCCAGGAAGCGTTCATGCAAAAGCGGCATGTCGGCAACATCGTCGTCACCATGGCGTGACGGACGGCGACCGGGCGCGTGCGGGCCTCAATCCCGCGTGTCCGTCCCGTCGGCTCCGTCCGCCTCGTCGCGCTCCTGCAATTCGTTCGACCAGGCCTGCGCCGTCTCCACGGCGAGCGGCGTGGAGGCCGGCATCACGCCCACATAAGGCGCCATTTCCTCGACCGGCGGCGTCGGCCGCTGCGCCATCCGCCACAAAGCGTAGGACGCCACCATGGCAAACAGCAACGCCAGCACGAGCCAGAAGGACTGCGCGCCGGCCCTGTCCATCGCGCCGCCGATGACCAGGGGACCGAAGATCGCACCGAGCCCATAGATGAAGACAAGCCCCCCGGAAGCGGCCGGCATGTCGTCGGCATCCAGATAGTCGTTGGTGTAGGCGATCAGCAGCGAATAGAGCGGGCTCGCCACCCCGCCCATGGCAAAGGCGGCCACCAGCAGCGGTACCAATGTCGCGCCGGCGAAAAAGCCGAGCCCGCAGGCCGCCACGCCGAGCGCCGCCAGAAGCAGGATCAGTAGGCGCCGATCCATGCGGTCCGACGCCCATCCGACCGGGAATTGCAGCACCAGACCGCCCAGAAACATCGCCGCCACGAACAGCGCGATGCCGGTTTCCGACAGACCCGCCTGGGTGCCGTAGACGGCGCCCATGCCGGCCTGGGCGGCAAAGACGCCGCCAAGCAGGAAAAGCCCGATCGTGCCCAGCGGTGAATTCTCGTAGAGCTGGCGCAGGCTCATCGGCTTGCTGGTTTCGGCGGCCGGCGTTGCCGTCGCTGCCAGAAGGATCGGCCCGAACGACAGCGACACCAGGATCGAGGCGAGGATGAACAGCGTCGCGCCGGCGGTATCGGCCGTTGTGAGCAGCCATTGCGCCGCGACCATGCCCGCCATCTGCGCCAGCATGTAGGCGGAAAGGATCTTGCCGCGCAGGTCGTTCGGCGAATCGTTGTTGAGCCAGCTCTCGGCGGTCACGTAGACCCCCGACATGAAGAAGCCGAACAATACCCGCAGCAGAACCCACGCCCACGGTTCCGCGACCAGCGGGAAGGCGATCAGCGTGGCCGACATGAACGAGGCGAAGGCGGCGAAGACGCGCACATGCCCGACACGGCGGATTAGCCGCGGCGCCATGCGCGCACCCGACAGGAAGCCGACGAAATAGGCCGACATGACCACCGACAATTCGGCCGAGGAGAACCCCTCGATTCCGCCGCGCACCGCCAGCAGGGTCGCATGCAGGCCGTTGCCTGTCATGATCAGGGTCATGCCGAACAGCAATGCCCACACGCGGCCCAACACGAGAAGCATCCATGTCCTCCACTTCGCGGCTCAGGGCAGTGCCCGTGTGGGCCCTCAGGGTCGCGCCGTCGAAACGCCGCGCCCCCGAACGGTCTCACCCACCGACGTGGCGCATGAGCGGGCTGCCTGTCAACCGGGGGAGGTGCCGCCGCTTATGACTGTGCCGGCGTCATGCGCGTCTGGCGGATTGTGTCGAGCCAGTCCGGGTCCATTTGCGGGACCGAGGCCAGCAGCAATTCGGTATAGGCGTGATGGGGCGGCACGAAGATTTCCTCCTTCGGTCCCTGCTCCACCACTCGCCCCTGATGCATGACGACGACCTCGTCTGCGATCGCCCTGACGGTGGCGATGTCGTGGGTGATGAACAGATAGGACACCCGCAACTCCTCCTGCAGCCGCATCAACAGCTTGAGGATGCCGCGTGCGACGAGCTGGTCGAGGGCCGAGGTCACCTCGTCGCAGATGATCAGGTCCGGCTCGGCGGCGAGGGCGCGGGCGATGCACAGGCGCTGTTTCTGCCCGCCCGACAACTCGCCCGGATAGCGCTGCAGAAAGGCCTCGCCGAGCTCGATCTGGTCGAGCAGTTCGACCATCCGCTCCTTGCGCGCGGCGCCGGTCATGCCGTGGAAGAAGGTAAGCGGCCGCCCCAGAATCTCGTCCACCCGCTGGCGCGGGTTCAGCGAGGTGTCGGGGGTCTGGTGGACGAGCTGTATGCGCCGGCGCAGCACGCTGCTGCGCTCGCGCAGCGTCGGCTTCAACTCTTCGCCGTCGAAGCGGACCGTTCCCCCGGTGCAGGGCAACAGGCCCGTCACCACGCGCGCCAGCGTCGACTTGCCCGATCCCGATTCGCCGACGATCGCCACCGTGGTGCCTTCGGCCACCGACAGGCTGACATCGTGCAGCACCTTGGTCGCGCCATAGGCGGCGCTGACGTCGCCGATCTCGAGGATCGCCCGGCCGACATGCGAGCCGGCCCGGCGCGCCGCGCCCGATGCCAACAGCTCGCGCGTATAGGCGGCGTTCGGGCGTTCGAGCACGCGCCGCGTCTCGCCCTCCTCGACCAGCTCGCCATAGCGCAACACCATGATGCGGTCGGCGAGCTGCGCCACCACCGCGAGATCGTGGGTGATATAGATCGCGGCGGTATTAAAGTCCCGCACGACGTCCTTGATGGCGGCGAGCACCTCGATCTGGGTGGTGACGTCGAGCGCCGTCGTCGGTTCGTCGAAGACGATCAGGTCGGGCCGGCAGGCCATCGCCATCGCCACCATGGCGCGCTGGAGCTGGCCGCCCGAAACCTGGTGCGGGAAACGGTCGCCGATCGTCTCGGGATCCGGCAGGCGCAGCTTGCGGTAGAGCGCGACAGCTTCCTGGCGCGCCGTCGCGGCATCGCAGGCGCCGTGCAGGGTCGCCACCTCGACGAACTGGTCGATGATGCGATGGGCCGGGTTGAACGACGCGGCCGCCGACTGCGCCACATAGGCGATGCGCACGCCGCGCAACCGGCGCAGCTCGTCTTCGCTCAGCACGTTGAGATCTGCGCCGTCGAACAGGCTGACGCCGCCGCTGATGCGACAACCCGGCCGCGCGTAGCCGAGCGCTGCCAGGCCGATCGTGGACTTGCCGGCGCCCGATTCCCCGATCAGGCCGAGCACCTCGCCGCGCTTCAGCGTGAGGTCGATCCCCTTGACGATCTCCACCCAGCCGGCGTCGTTCTGGCCCTCGATGCGCAGCCCGCGCATTTCCAGCACCACGTCGTCCCGCGGGTCGGACATGTTTTCACGATTCATCATGCAGCCCGCTCGTTTCATGCAGGAACCAGTCGACGACGAAGTTGACGCCGACGGTCAGAAGCGCGATCGCCGCGGCCGGCAGAAGCGGCGTGATGTCGCCATAGGTGATCAGGATGGCGTTGTCGCGCACCATCGAGCCCCAGTCGGCCGTCGGCGGCTGGATGCCGATCCCCAGGAAGGACAGCGAGCTGATCAAGAGGAACACGAAGCAGAACCGCATGCCGAACTCGGCGATCAGCGGCGGCAGGATGTTGGGCAGGATCTCGCGGCGCACGATCCAGCCCAGCCCCTCGCCGCGCAGCCGCGCAACTTCGACGAAATCCATCACCACGACGTTCATGCCCGCCGCCCGCGCCAGCCGGAACACGCGCGTGGAATCGAGCACGGCGATGATGACGATCAGGGTCGGCACCGAGGTGCCGAAGATGGTCAGAAGCAGCATCGCGAAAATCAATTGCGGGATCGCCATCAGCACGTCGACGGCGCGGGCGAGAAACTGATCGAGCCAGCGTCCGACGGTGGCCGCCAGCAGCCCGGCCCCGCCGCCGATGATGAAGGCCAGACAGGTGGTCACAAACGCGATGCCGACCGTGTTGCGCGCGCCGTAGATCAGCCGCGTGAAGGTGTCGCGTCCGAGATTGTCGGTCCCGAGCGGGAACGCGTTCGACCACGGGCTGAACTGCGCGCCGACGACCTCGCTTTCGCCATAGGGCGCGATCAGCGGCGCGAACACGGCCACGATCACGTAGACCGCGATCACGGCCAAACCGAACCAGGCGCTCCACGGCGCCGCGCCGAGGCTCTTGGCGAACGCGCCGGCTGCGGCGCGCAGGCCGCCGGCGGCCGGTTGACCGGCATTGCCGCTGTCCGGCGGCGACGCGGCCTCGTAGGGTCTGGAAGGATCGCTCATCGCGGATACAAAAGCCTCGGATTGGTCAGGATCGACAGAATGTCGGCGATCAGGTTGAGCATCACATAGGTGGCCGCGAAGATCAGGCTGCATGCCTGCACCACCGGCACGTCGCGGCGCTGGACCGAATCCACCATCAGCTGCCCGAGGCCGGGATAGACGAACACCACCTCCACGACGACGACGCCGACGATCAGATAGGCAAGGTCGACGGCCACGACGTTGATGATCGGCGCCAGCGCGTTGGGCAGGGCGTGGCGGACGATCAGGCTGTAGCGCGTCGCCCCCTTCAGCCGCGCCATCTCGATATAGGGGCTTGCCAGAACGCTGATGATCGCAGCCCGGGTCATGCGCATCATGTGCGCGGCGACCACCAGCGTCAGCGTCAGCGCCGGCAGCGCGGCCAGGTGCAGCGCCTCGCCGAAACCGTTGCCCGGCCGCATCGTCGACAGGCTCGGGAACCAGCCGAGCTGCACCGACAGAAACATGATCAGGATATAGGCGACGAAGAACTCCGGAAACGACATCCAGGTCAGCGTCACCAGATTGGTGAGACGGTCGAACAGGCTGCCGCGATAGAGCGCCGTCAACAGGCCGAGCATCAGCGAGACCGGCACCGCGACGCAGGCCGCGACCGCGGCCAGAAAGACGGTGTTGCCCAGCCGCTCGCCCATCAGTTCGGATATGGCGCGCCCGTTGGCGAGCGAATTGCCGAGATCGCCGCTCAAAAGCCCCGAGAGCCAGTCGAGATAGCGCACGTGCAAAGGCAGATCGAGCCCGAGCTCGCGCCGGAACGCCGCCACCGTCTCCGGCAGGGCCGAGCGGCCGAGGATTTCGGTGGCCACGTCGCCCGGCAGCATCGACACGCCGAGAAAAATGATCAGCGAGACGATCCACAGCACGAACACACCCAAAGCCAGGCGCTTCAAGACCAGCGTCAGTATGTTCCCCATCGAGCTTCCGGTTGTCCGAATGATACAATCGTTTTTCTATAGACAGGTTAATAAAACAATCGTACGCTCGTCAATGAACAAAACGCACACCAGCGCCAGTCCCCGAAAAAGGCCGCGAACGAGGAGCGGTCGGGGCCGGGCGCGCGGTGCCGGGAGAACGCGTCGCTGCCGACCGCCCCTGGCGGCGACGGCCCGCACGAGGGGCGAAAGGGAGAGTTCGAATGAATCGTGATCCGTCGAAATCGTGGAACCTGTCGCGGCGCGCCCTTCTGGGCGGCGGCGCGGCGGCCATTGCGTCGATTGGCCTTCCGGGCCTTGCCGGTCGCGCCGCGGCCGCGACGCCAAAGCGAGGCGGAATCCTGCGCGTGGGCTATTCGCAGGGCGGCACGAGCGACAGTCTCGATCCGATGTCCTATTTCTCCGATCCGCAATACGCCTATGGCTGGATGTTCGGCAACAATCTGGTCGAGCTCGCGCCGGACAAGAGCCCGATGCCCGAACTGGCCGAAAGCTGGGAAGGCAGCAACGGCGCCAAGACCTGGACCTTCGTGCTGCGCAAGGACGTGGAGTTCACCAACGGCAAGAAGCTCACCGCAGCCGACGTGGTCTATTCGCTCAAGAGGCACATGACGGACGATTCGAAGTCCGCCGCCAAGGGGCTGCTGGAGGGGATTTCCGACGTGCGCGCCGACGGCGACCACGTGGTGGTGGTCGAGCACGCGACCGGCGATGCCGACGTTCCAGTCATCCTCGCCGATTTCCATTTGCAGATCATTCCCGAGGGCTTCAACGACTGGACGACCTTCATCGGCTCCGGGCCCTATATCCTGGAGCGCTTCCAACCCGGCGTGACCTTGTCGGCGCGCCGCAACCCGAACTACTGGAAGCCCGACCGCGCCTGGTTCGACGGCATCGAGTTCACCTTCATCAATGACGCCACCGCGCGCGCCAACGCGCTGACCACCGGCGCCGTTGACGCAGCAGACCGGATCGAGCCGAAGATCGTCAACCTGATCCAGCGCCAGCCCAATCTCAAGCTCGTCGAGACGATCGGCAGCACCTACGTGGCAAGCTGCATGGACGTGCGCGAAGGTCCGTTCGACGACAACGACGTGCGTCAGGCGGTCAAATACGCCATCGACCGCGAGGCGCTGGTCGCCAGCGCCTTCTCCGGCTTCGGCGAAGTCGGCAACGACCATCCGATCGCCAGCAACGATCCGTTCTTCAACAAAGACCTGGCCCAGCGCCAGTACGACCCCGAAAAGGCCAAATGGCATCTCAAGCAAGCCGGGCTGAGCTCGCTCGACCTGGAACTGAGCGCCGCCAATTCCGCCTTTGCGGGCGCGGTCGATTCGGCCGTGCTGATGCGCGAGCAGGCCCGCGCGGCCGGCATCAACCTCAACGTAAAGCGCGAACCCGACGACGGCTACTGGTCGAATGTGTGGATGAAGCGCCCCTATTTCATGACCTATTGGGGGGTACGCCCGACTCCGGGCATGATGTTCTCGCTCGCCTTCCAATGCGACGCGCCTTGGAACGAATCGCGCTGGTGCGGCGAGCGCTTCAACCAGCTCCTGAAGGCGGCGCAGACCGAACTCGACGCCGAAAAGCGGCGCGGGATGTACCAGGAAATGCAGGCGCTGAGCCACGACGAAGGCGGCAACTGCATCTTTGCCTTCCCGGCCGCGCTGGACGGCTACAGCGACCGGGTGGCCGGCGTCGAACCCGACTTGGTCCGCACCATGTTCGGCTCGCGCCTGGCCGAGCGCGCCTGGTTCGCCGACTAGCGCTCGATCCCGAAAACCGGGTGCCGGTTTTCGGGTCGGCACGCGCCATGCCGAGCGCTGGACCGCGAGGGCGTTTCGACCGAGCGCCATAGCGGTCGTGGACAGGTTTTTCCGGCCCGCTTCGGCGGCCGGCGTCTGAAAGCAGTTTTGGACGCCGGCCGCGTTTTTTCATCATCCAACGAAGTGGATAGCGTGTCATGGCTTACCCTGACGAACTCGTCGCGGCCGACCTGTGGAGCGATCTCAGGACCTATCGCGACATGCCCGACATCGACATGGAACGGCTCTATGCCTATCGCCTCGGGCGCCTGCGCGGCGCCCTGCGCGAGACCGGCGCGGCACTTTGCGTGCTGGTGAGCCCGATCAGCCTGCGTTACGCGGTCGACTATCGCACCTACGGGCTGTTCCAGTCGCATGTGCCGACCACCTATCTGTTCGTGCCGGTCGAGGGACCGTTGGTGATCCACGGCGTCTACGGCACGCCGCCGATGGTCGACGAAACGCGCCCGGCACGCCCGCTCAACTTCTTCGACGGCGGCCACGAGCTGAGCGAGGCGGCGCGGCTGTTCGCCGACGACGTGGTGCGTTATCTGGCCGAGATCGGCACCGACAACCGGCGCGTGGCGGTGGAATATGTCAACCCGAGCATCACCCAGGCCCTGCTGCAGCGCGGGCTCGAGGTGATCGACGGCGTCACCGTCTCGGAGGCGGCACGGGTCATCAAGTCGGCTGACGAGATCGCCTGCATGCGCTGGGCGATCGGGGTGGCCGAACTGGGCATCGCCAAGATGAAGCAGGCGCTTCGTCCCGGCGTCACCGAACTGCAGCTCTGGGGCCTGCTCAACTACACCAATCTCGCCAATAACGGCGACTGGCACGACGGTCGCATGCTGGCGTCCGGACCGCGGATCAATCCCTGGCTGCAGGAGGCGACCCAGCGGCAGGTAGAGTCCGGCGACCTTGTCGGCTTCGACACCGACATGATCGGCCCGTTCGGCTATTTCGCCGACATCTCGCGCACCTTTCATTGCGGGCCGGCCAAACCGACCAGGAGGCAGAAGCAGCTCTACCGCCTCGCCGTCGACGAGATCGACCACAATCTCGCCCTGCTGCGCCCGGGCCTCACGCTCTTTGAGTTTCAACAGCAGGCGCTGGTGCTGCCGGAGGAGTATCACGCCAACGCCTATACCTGCCTGATCCACGGCGTCGGCATGGCGGACGAGTATCCGCGCGTCAATCCTGTGTTCGGCACGCCGTCGCATTATGACGGCACGCTGGAGGCCGGCATGGTGGTGTGCGTGGAAAGTTATGTCGGCGCGCTCGGCGAGCGCGACGGCGTCAAGCTGGAACAGCAGGTTCTGCTGGTCGAAGGCGGCTACGAGCTGTTGTCGACCTACCCTCTCGAAGACTGTCTTTTGGACTGACCCCGGCGTGGCCCGGCGGCCGCGACGGGCTGCCGCCGAGCCCTTTCCAGGTTGTTATGGCGCCATGACTTTCTCGACGATGCGGCGGCCGAACTGATGGGTCGGCCCTTCCCAGTGCGGCGAAAGCCGACCGCCGTCATAAGCGGGCGACCGCCGTCCCTGCTGCAGCAGCTCGAGCACGCCGATATCCTCGCGGTTGAGATCGTCCCACATCTTCATCAGCGCCGTGCGCGGTTCTCGGAAGGTTTCCGCCGTCGCCGCCTCCCCGACGAGAAACACATGCAGCTCCTCGCGCGTCAGGTCGGGCGCGACCGGATAGGAGACCAGCAGGGTGAACTGGTCGGGATAGACCTCGGCGGCGAAGTGGGGAAAACACAGGAACCACAGGCCCCGCTGCGCGTCCGCCGGCGGCAGGCCGGGATAGTGCGGCAGCCCGTCCCCGCGCCCTTCCTCAACCTGCGGAAAGACGTAGTCGTTGTAGAAGACATGGTCCTGCCACTCGCCCGACCAGCGGATGTTCATCGGCGCGAACTTGATCAGGCGCGGATGCACGGCAAAGACGTGATACCCCTCCATGTAGTTCTCGTAGACCAGCTTCCAGTTGGCCCGCACCTCGAATTCCAGCTTCCCGGCCCAGCGGATCGCCGAGAAATCGTAGGAGCCGGTGCGCCGCAGCAGCGGCGCCAGCCAGTCGGCGAGCGGCTGCGCGTCGCCCGACACGTTGACGAAGATGCAGCCGTTCCACACCTCGGTACGCACCGCCACCAGATCGAGCTTGTCGCCTCCGCCATTGTCGAACCGATCGACCTGGTCGGGTCCGAGAAAATGCGGCCGGGCGCGCAGCTTGCCGTCGAGCCCGTAATTCCACGCATGGTAGGGACAGGTCAGGGTGGACTTGCGACACGGCTCGGTGACCAGCCGGGCGCCACGGTGCCGGCAAACATTGTGGAAGGCGCGCACGATACCGTCCCGGCCGCGCACCACCACCAGCGGCGCGCCGCCGATCTCGATCGGTTTCATCGCGCCGGGTTCGACCAGCTCGGCCTCCGCGCCGGCAAACACCCAGGAGCGGCGAAACACACGCTCCTGTTCCAGGGCGAGCCATTCCTCCGACCAGTAGGCCGCGTTCGGCAGGCCCGACGCCTCCTCGATCGGCGCGAAGGCCTGCGCAAGCCCCTCCTCTCCCAACAGGGTTCTGACCCTGGCCGTCACTTCGGAATGCTGCATGACATTCGCCTCGTTTCAAAAACAACAACCATATTGACACCATATGAAAATTATGATGTCAATATTTTCATGATAAGTAAAAAACAGACATCAAAAAGGCAAAAGACGCCTGCCGAGCACCTCGGCGGCGAGCTTAGGAGCCTGCGCAAGGCGCACGGGCTCAGCCTGAAGCAGCTCGCGGAGAAAAGCGGCAAGTCGCTGAGCTTTCTCAGCAAGATCGAGCGCGGTCTGGCGCGGCCGTCGATCACCGCGCTGCAGGACATCGCCGAGGTTTTGGGCGTGCCTATCGGCTGGTTCTTCGAAACCGAGGGACCGGTGGCGGCAAATGAGCGCCCCTATGTCGTGCGCGCCGGCCGCCGCCGGCGCCTGACCTATTCGGGCGTCGCGTCGACGGACTATATGGGCTTTCAGGATCACCTTTTGTCGGCCAATCTCGACGGCGAGCTGGCGATGGGCATATCGCGCTACGAACCCGGCGGCTCCACCGGCGACGATCTTTACGCCCATCAGGGCGAAGAGGCGGGCCTGGTGCTGGAGGGCGAGATCGAACTCACCCTCGGCGACGAAGTTTTTGTGCTGCGCCCCGGCGACAGTTTTTCCTTCCCCTCGAAGATTCCGCACCGCTATCGAAATCCCGGCCAGGTGACCGCGGTCGTGGTGTGGGCCAACACGCCGATCTCGCTCAGGCGCTAGGACCGCCGCTCCCAAGAACGGTCCAAGTCCCCGCCGCCCGGAGCTCCCCTCGCAAAAGATGGAACAGGACGAATGCGCAAACATGCCCGCGTTGTGGTTATCGGCGGCGGAAACATGGGCACGGGTGTGCTCTATCATCTGGCCCGCGAAGGCTGGACGGACTGCCTGCTGCTGGAAAAGGCGGAACTGACCTCGGGCGCGACCTGGCACGCGGCCGGGCTGGTGAGCCGCATGGTCGCCGGCCATGCGCTCGGCTCCATCCACGATTACGCGGTCGATTTCTACAAGTCGATCGAGGCCGAGACCGAGCAGTCGGTGAGCTGGCACGGATGCGGCTCGCTGCGCGTGGCGACCTCGCCGGACCATCTCGACTGGATCCGGCACATACGCGACACGGTCGTGGCGCGCGGCCAGGTGGCCGAGATCGTCTCGCCTGACGAGGTCGCGCGCCTCAATCCCTTGTACGACACCAAGGCGGCGGGCGTGTTGGCCGGGCTCTACACGCCCGACGACGGCCATGTCGACCCCGCCGGCACCTGCTTCGCGATGGCCAAGGGCGCCCGCATGATGGGCGCCGAGATCGTGCGCCGCTGCCGCGTCACCGACGTCACCCGCCTGGCCTCGGGCGAATGGGAGGTTCTGACCGACCAGGGCCATCGCATCGTGTGCGAGCATGTGGTCAACGCCGGCGGCTACCACGCCAGGCAGATCGGCGCCTTCTCGGGCCTCGACCTGCCGATCACCACCATGCAGCATCATTACGCGGTGACCGACGACGTGCCCGCGTTCGCCGCCATGGGCCACGAGATTCCGGTCACCCGCGACGACTATTTCTGCGGCTATATCCGGCGCGAGCAGAAATCGGCGCTGATCGGCCTCTACGACAAGCAGGCGCCGCAGACCGCCTGGCTGGACGGCTGTCCCTGGGATTCCGAAAACGAGCTCTTCGAGCCCAATCTCGACGGCATCCTGCCCTGGCTCGAGCGCTGTTTCGAGCGCTGTCCGTCCCTGTCCGATATCGGCATCAAGCGCATCGTCAACGGCGGCATCACCTACACGCCCGACGGCGCCATGCTGCTCGGCCCCGCCCCCGGCCTCGCCAATTACTGGCTCGCCTGCGGCGCGACCGTCGGCATCGCCTGGGGGCCGGGCGCCGGCCGCGCCCTGGCGCAATGGATCGTGCACGGCAGCGCCGAGATTTCCACCCGCGCCTTCGATCCGCGCCGCTTCGGCGCCTGGAGCGACGCCGGCTATGCCCGCCGGCGCGCAACCGAGGACTACACGCTGCGCCAGGCCATGCCGTTCCCGCAGATCCAGCGCCGGGAGGGGCGCGACATCCGCCTGTCGGGCGCCCACGCACATACGAACGCACTGGGCGCCGTCTACGAGGAGGCCGGCGGCTGGGAGCGGCCGCGCCTCTACGCGCCCCGGGAACCGGCCGGCTGGCGCCGCACCGCCGCCTTCGACACGGTCAACAAGGAAGCGCTGGCGGTGCGCGAGGGCGTCGCGCTCGGCGATTTTTCGGCCTTCGCCAAGTTCGAGCTGACCGGCACCGAGGCCGAAGCGTTCCTGAACCGGATCTGCGCCAACCGGATGCCGAAGGCCGTCGGCGGCACCTGCCTGACGGCGATCCTTAACCGGCGCGGCACTTTCGAGGGCGAGGCGACAGTCGCCCGGCTCGGACCGGAGCGCTTCTGGTTCGTGACCGGCGCCCCCTCCGAACGGCGGGTCTGGGACTGGCTGACCGTCCACCAGCGCGGCAACGAGGCGGTGACCATCGTCAACCGGTCCGACGAGATCGGCATCCTCACGCTCGCCGGCCCGCGGGCACGCGACGTTCTGGCCCGCGTGAGCGGCGCCGACCTGTCCAACGCCGCCTTCCCCTGGCTGCGCGCGCGAGAGATCGACGTCGCCGGGATTCCCGTCATCGCGCTTCGGCTGTCCTTCGCCGGCGAACTGGCCTGGGAGCTACACGCGCCGAACGACGCGCTCGGCCGGTTGTGGAGCGCGCTGTGGGCGGCGGGCGAGACCTTCGCCATCGCCCCCTTCGGGGCCAAGGCCCTGGATCTGCTGCGTCTCGAAAAGGCCTATCGCGGCGGCCACGAACTCGCCAACGACGTCTCGCCGGTGGAGGTCGACATGATGCGGCTGGTGAAGCTCGACAAGCCGTTCGTCGGCCGCGAGGCTCTGATGGAGCGCATGGACAAGACGGACGGCGCGCGCATCGCCTATCTCGAGATCGACACCGGCGACGCCGACGTCCTCGGCGGCGAGGCGGTGTTCTGCGGCGCGGCGCGGGTCGGCGCGGTGAGCTCGGGCGGCTACGGACCAAGCGTCGGCCGCAGCCTGGCGCTTGCCTTCGTCGCGGCCGACATGGCGACGCCGGGCACGGCTTTGACCGTCTCGCTGCTCGGCGAACTGCGCGCCGCCACCGTGCTCGGGCAGGCCGCCTATGATCCAGCCAATGCGCGCCTGAAAGCATAGCGCTGCGGACGCGTCCGGCAGCCGCGCGGCCCGTCGCCGCGGCGCCCCCTCCCCAGCGTCCCCATGCCATCTCGAAAGGGCTCGAAGCATGAAGATCACGCGCATCCGCGTCTATCGCAAGGACCTCACCTATGTCGGCGGTATCTACCGCTGGGGCCGCGGCAACGCGATCACCGTCGCCGCCTCCACCGTCGTCGTCCTCGACACCGATGCCGGCCTGTCGGGCGCCGGCGAGTTCTGTCCCTGCGGCGACAATTATATGGAAGCCTTCGGCCACGGCACGGAAGCTGCCGCGCGGCTGCTCGCGCCGGCGCTGCTCGGTCAGGATCCGCGCCAACTATCCGTGATCGAGCGCCTCATGGACAACACCATTCGAGGCCACGGCTACGCCAAGGCGCCGTTCGACGCAGCGTGCTGGGACATCCTCGGCAAGGCGACCGGCCAGCCGGTGTGGGTGCTGCTCGGCGGCCGGCATACCGACGGCGCGCCGCTCTACAAGGTCGCTCCCCAGAACGCGCCCGACCAGATGGTGGCCGAGATGAATGCGCTGCGCGAAACCGGCTACCGCCAGTTCCAGGTCAAGGTCGGCGCCGACTGGGTCGAAGACATCGAGCGCATCCGCGCCACGGTTCCGAATCTGCTGCCGGGCGAAAAGGCCTTCGCCGACGCCAATCAGGGCTGGCGCGTCGACGAGGCGATCCGCGTGGCGCGCGCCACGCGCGATCTCGACTACACGATGGAGCAGCCCTGCCAGACCTACGAGGAGTGTTTGCAGGTGCGCCGCCGCATCGACCTGCCGATGAAGCTCGACGAGTGCGTCACCACGATCGACATGGTCCAGCGGGTCATTCGCGACCGCGCAGCCGAGGTGGTGTGCCTGAAGATCTCCAAGCAGGGCGGCCTGTCGAAGGCGCGGCGCATGCGCGACCTGCTGATCGACAACCGTATCCCCGTCGTCGCCGAGGACAGCTGGGGCGGCGAGATAACCACCGCCGCGCTCGCTCACTTCGCCGCCTCGACGCCGCAGGAATTCCTGATCAACACCACCGACCTGCACAATTACAACAACGAGCGCACAGGCACGCCGCTGCCGCCCACGCGGAACGGCAGGCTATACGCGCCCGACGCGCCGGGCCTGGGCGTGGAACCGGATTTCGACAGCCTCGGCGAACCGGTCGCCGTCTATGGCTAGGCATCAGTCGCGGCCGTAATCCTGCGGACCTTGTCCTGTCGAAGACCGGCCAGCGTCAGCCCGTAGATACAGGCGACGACGACCGCCAACGCGACGATCTGGTACGCCGCGATCGTATCTCCCAAAAAAGGCACCGCCAGCACCATGGTCAAGGCCGGCCATGGTGCGGTGATCGAGCTGGCCAGCGACACGGCAATATGGCGCACGGCATAGAACCAGACGATCAGTTCCAGGAAATAGACCAGCCCCATCACCGCCGAGATCGGGCGCATCACCGCCTCGACCCCCCTGAGCAGTCCAAACGGCAGCGCCACCGTCAGCACGACCGCCAGGAACACGGTGGAGATCGCGACCCGGAAAAAGGTCACCTGGGCCGGCGTGATCGGCGTCGTGCTGAGCTCCTCCTTGATGATCACGTGCGCGATGCTCCACAACAGCGGCACACCCAGGCAAACCAGGAACCAGGGCGACATGCCCGCTATCGTGAACGTGCCGCCCGTGCCGAGAAAATAAAGCGATCCGATCAACACGGCCGTCAGCGCAAGCTCGGCGGCCGTCTTGCGCCGCCCCAAAAACAGGCTTTCCCACGCGATGGAAAACAGCGGATAGGCCTGGATGGCGATGGCCGCGTTGGCGGCGCCGGCTCTGTCGACGCCAAGAACGTAGAGATAAGTCGACAGGCCGAACAAAGAGCCTGTGAACACCGCCACCGCCCCCATGCGCCTGCGTTCGCGCCGCGACAGCCCGGCCGCGAAAATGCCGCGTGTGCCCCGCTTGAGCTCGATCCCGAATACCGGCAGGGCAAACACCACCTGCCACACCGAAAGGGCAAAGGCGAAGGCAAGAGCACCGGTCGCGGCCGAGCCGAGATTGGAAATAATCGGCATCACGCCGAGAAGGCCCAGGCTGACCAGCGAGAGCGCGATGCCCTTGCCGGCGGACGGCGTAGAAATTCCCATCGACCTATCCATGCAAATTGCATTGACGATGCCAAAAATTGAACTCAATATTGCAGCGGTTCAATCGAAACATTGCGCTGATGGCAATTTGGATTCCAGATCTCGACGGCCGCACCGGACCCAAATATCTTCAAATCGTGGCCGCCATGGCCGAGGACATCGCCTCCGGCAAACTGGCGGCCGGCGCCCGCCTTCCACCGCATCGCGAGCTCGCCTACAGGCTCGCCGTCTCGGCCAACACCACCGCCCGCGCCTATGCGGAAGCCGTGCGCAGGGCGCTGCTTCGCGGCGAGGTCGGGCGCGGCACGTTTGTCAGGTCGCCCGACGGCCGGAAGGACGGCGAGACGGCAAACAGCCTACACCGGACGCGAAGCGGACCGATCGACCTGTCCCGCAACCTGCCGCTACAGGGGTTTGCCGAACCGCATGTCCGGCGTGTTGTTGAGGAGATAGCGCACGGTTCGCGACTGCCGGCGCTGCTGGACTACCAGGCCGACGACGACCTCGCGTTCCATATCCGGGCCGGACAGGCGTGGCTGGATCATTGCGGCGTGAGCGCCGGACCGGACGAAATCGTCGCGACCGCAGGCGGACAGCATGCCGTTTTGTGCACATTGATGGCCGTCCTGCAGCCGGGCGATCTGCTGCTGACCGAAGCCCTCACCTACATGCCGGTGCGCGCCATGGCAGCGCGTCTGGGCCTGCATGCCGCCAGTGTCGCGATGGACCGGGAAGGTGCGATCCCCGAGGCGTTTGAAGACCTCTGCCGCCATGCGCATCCCAAGGCCTTCTACCTGACCCCCACCTTGCAGGCCCCAACGACCGTCACGCTTTCGCACGAACGGCGCCGGGCGATCGCCGATATTGCCGGCCGCCACGGCGTGATCCTCATCGAAGACGACGTGTTCGGACCGCTCAAGGCCGACCGCCCGGCGCCGCTCGCGACACACGCACCCGACCACACGGTCTACGTCACCAGTCTCTCGAAAACGGTTGCGCCCGGTCTGCGGGTCGGCTTCGCGCGCGCAGCCGAACATCTGCTGCCCGGCCTGCGCCACGCGGTCAATGTGAGCGTCTGGATGACGCCGCCCCTGACGCTGGAAATAGCCGCACGCCTGATCGTCGATGGCACTGCGGCCGAACTTGCCGCCCGCCAGAGACAGGTCGCCGAGCAGCGGCAGGCGCTGGCGCGCGCCCTGCTGGGCGACAGCGGCCTGGTTTCCGACCCGCACGGCCTTCATGTCTGGATGCCGTTGCCCGAGGGGTGGCGCGCCGATGCGTTTCGCGCGCGCTGCGCGCAATACGGCGTCCTGGTGAGTGAAGCCCGCAGCTTCGCCGCCGAAGCCGCCGGCGCGCCCGACGCCGTGCGGATCTGCCTGAGCCACGAAATCGACGAAGCGCGACTCCAAAAGGGCCTGCGAAAGATCGCGCAACTCCTGCACGACAAGACGGGCAACTACGAACTGGGCCTTTGAACGCCGGCCGATCACCCGCGCTCCCGTCCCAGGCCGCTCGAAACTGCCTAGCCGGCCCGACCTTTATCTGCGGGCAGGTTCAGTGGGAAAGCAGGACGGGCATCAACAGATCGCTCAACACCCCTTGCGTCGCCCCGCCGAGCACGAAATCGCGAATGCGCGAATGGCCGTAGCCGCCCATCACCAGGAGCTTGGCCCGCGCCTCGATCGCCGTCTGCTGAAGCGTCTCGGCGATCGGGCAATCCTCGGCATGGAAGGGCACCGCCTCGGCATTCAGGCCTCGTGCGCGAAGCACGCCCGCCAGCCGCTCGCCGGCATCCTTTTCCTCCAGCGGCTTTTCGTCCAGAACGGTGACGACCGAAATCCGCGACGCCCGTTTCAGGAACACGCTTGCGTCAGCCACCGCGCGCGCGGCCACGCGGCCGCCGTCCCAGGCGATGGCGACGTGGTCGAAATGGGAAATGTCGGAGAGTTCCGGCAACAGGATGGTCGGCCGGCCCGAGCCGAACACGACGGCCTCGGCGGTCGCGCGCGAGGTCGCGTTGCCCGCCTCCCAGCCGATCAGGCTCATGTCGAAATACCGCGCTTTCCTGGCGGCGGCGTCGGCCAGCATCGCCAGCGGCGCCGCAACGGTCTCGGTGGCGACCTCAACGCCGATCCGCGCGGCCTCGTCGCGCAGCAATCCCAGCAGGTGCGCGCCGCGCTGTCGGCTTGCCGCCTCCGCCTGCCGGATCAGGGCGGGCGTGTCGAGCAGCCATTTCGAAAGCACGTTGGCCGTGTCGGGAATATCGGCCTCGATGGCCAGTGCGTGCAGACCCGCATCGATCGCGGCGCCCACACGCACCGCATGCTCGGCAAACGCGTCCGCGTTGGCTTCCGGATAGGTAACGAGGGGAACGAAGGCTTCGAGTCTCATGAGCGTCCTTTCCAGCCCGCGCACTATCGCGCCCGCGCAGGGCCATCGCCTTGATCTGTCTCAAACGGCGGCCGCCTGGCTCGCGGCGTCTGACGACGCGCGGCCGGGAGCCTAAGGATTGAGGCTTTTGATATAGGCGATGATGGCGCCGATCTGTTCGGGAGCGGCGACGAATTCCGGCATATCGGGATGACCGGTCGACAGGCCCTCGGCCAGTGCTTCCTCGAGCGATTCGATCGGATAGCGCTGGGAAAGCGTGCGCAATGGCGACGCGTCCGGATGAGGGCTGGCGTCGGTCGACCCAGTCGCATGGCACTGCGCGCAATTGGCCTCGATCAGCGCGCGACCGTCGGCGACCGGCCGCTCGTCAGCCCGGGCCTGCGACATGGCCGCCAGCACGACGCCGAGGGCGGCGAGAACTCTGATCAT
Source organism: Nitratireductor sp. StC3 (assembly GCF_003015025.1). NCBI lineage: Bacteria > Pseudomonadati > Pseudomonadota > Alphaproteobacteria > Hyphomicrobiales > Phyllobacteriaceae > Nitratireductor > Nitratireductor sp. StC3. The sequence goes on from NZ_PYBP01000012.1 coordinate 28,866, forward strand.
CTTTTCCTGTCTCCTGCAGTTTCGGGTTTGTGCCCGCGCGAGGCTGACACCGCATTGACCTAGCGCAAAGGATGGATCGGCCGCGCCAGGCCCTTGTTTGGGAACCTCCGGATCGAGACCGCCGGACCGGGCCGGCGATCATCCGCCACCGCCCTATGCCAGCCCATCGGCGCCATGACCACGCCTGGAGGCGCAAAAACCCGATCGCGCGGTTCGTGCCGCCGGCTCGGCAGGCAGGCGTTCGCGCTACCCGCCAGGGGTGGTCGGGCATAGTCGCCGCCTGCGGCCCCAGCGCCGTTTTGCCGACGAAACAAGCCTCGGCTTGATCCCCGTCAAGGCGCGCCCGCGCCAAATCCGTTCTTCTGGAAAACCGTCAAGGAAGAGATCCGGAGTAGCACGAGATGGGACTTGTTTCAGGAAAGATTGCGCTGGTTACGGGTTCGGGCGCCGGCATCGGCCAGGCGACCGCGGTCAGGTTTGCGGCGGAAGGCGCCAAGGTGGTGGTGTCGGACGTAAACGAAACGGGCGGCGCGGAAACCGTCGAACTGATCCGCAAGGACGGCGGCGAGGCGATTTTCGTCAAAGCCGATATCTCGTCCGCCGCCGACGTCTCCGCGCTGATCGCCAAAACGGTGGAGACCTATGGCCGTCTGGACTGCGCCTGCAACAATGCGGGTATCGAGGGCAAGATCGCGCCGCTGGCCGAACAGGATGAGGCGGATTTCGACCGCGTTCTGACGATCAACGCCAAGGGCGTCTTCTTGTGCCTGAAGGCCGAACTGGCGCAGATGGCGTCGAATGGCGGCGGCGCCATCGTCAATCTGGCCTCCGTCGCCGGCCTGGTCGGCTTTCCCGGCCTCGCGCCCTACGTCGCCTCCAAGCACGCCGTCAACGGCCTGACGAAGAACGCGGCGTTGGAATACGGCAAGCACGGAATACGCGTCAATTCGATCTGCCCGGGAGGCATCGACACCCGCATGCTGGACTCGCTCGCCGAGCAGTCGACCGACGGCGCGCAGACATCGGCGGAAATGATGGACCCCATGCATCCGATCGGGCGGATCGGCCGGCCCGAAGAGGTGGCGGAACTGATCGTGTGGCTCTGCTCTCCACGCGCCTCCTTCATGACCGGGGCAAACGTCCCGGTGGACGGCGGCTACGTCGCGCAATGAGCCTCCGGCCTCTGCCGGTCGCGCCGCTGCGGTGGCGCGATCGGCCTCCGCACGCCGCTCCTCACCAGGTCTCGATCAATCCCCGCAGCACGTCGCTGCGGCTGATCTGACCGGCGAGACGACCGTCGCGCAGCACGGGAAAGCGGCGGAAATGGCTCGCAAGGAAGCGTTCGGCCGCCTGTACAAGTTCCATCTCGGCCTCGAGGGTCTCGACCTGGGTGGCCATATAGTCTCCAACCACGCCGCCCCATTCCCGATAATAATGCGAGCTGAGCGCGGCCTTGAGACAGTCCTTCTTGGACAGCATGCCGATCAGTTGGCCCTTGTCGTCGACCACGGGCGCGCCGGAAAGCCGCGCGTCGAGCAGGATTTTCATCGCCTTGTTGATTTCCATCCCCGGGGTCAGCGTCACCAGTTGCGTGGCCATATAGTCGGCGATCTTCGGCCTGGCTTTCATGGCGTGCGCCTCGTCTTGCAGCCGCAGGCCGCACAATCCGCGCCGTCGCCGCCCGAAAGCCCGCCGCACGAACCGCGGATCGGAGCGCGCCCGAACAGCAGCCCGAGCGCCAACCCGCCGATGGACAGCAGGATCAGGAAAAGCGTGAGAAGAAATGTCTGCATGCCCGCCTCCGCTCAAAGCAGCCGCGCCTGGAAGCCGGCGGTGGCGACCTCGCGCGCATCGTCCATGACGAACAGCGCCTCGATCGCCGCGCGCCGGGCGAATTCGGGGCCCCGCCGCGCGCCCATCCCGTAAAGCGCCGTGGCCAACGCATCCGCCGTCATCGCCGTTTCCGCCGCCACCGTGACCGAGCCGAGAGCGGAACGCGCCGGCGCGCCCGTTGCCGGATCGATGATGTGGCCGTAGCGCCGTCCGCCATAGGCATAGCCATTGACCGCATCGCCGGACGTGGCCAAAGACATGCCGTCGAGCGCGACCGCGCGCTGAAGGCCGCCTTGCGGCAGCGGCCGTTCGATGCCGATCCGCCAGCGCCGGCCCGACGGGTGGCGGCCGATGGCGAAAACCTCGCCGCCGAGTTCCAGCACGAAATCGGTCATGCCGCGCGCGCGGCACACGGCGACCATGCGGTCGAGCGCATGGCCCTTGGCGATGCCGCACAGATCGAGCGACAGGTCCGGCCGCGCCTTGCGCGCCGCGCCGTCGGCCACCTCGATCTCGCCGGGCCGGCCGGCCCGGCCCTGACGGATCGGGCCGAAGCCGTAGCGGCCGACCAGCGGGCCGAGCGTCGGGTTGAAGGCGCCGTCCGTCAGGGCCGCGACGCGCAGCCCCTCCGCCGCCACCGCGCAGCTCGCCGCCGACAGCGCCTGCCAGCCGGTTGTGGCCGCGCGGTTGAAACGCGACAGCTCGCTGTCGGCGCGAAACGGCGACATGGCGCCGTCCACCGAGGCGATGACCGCCGCGAAAGCGCTTCGGATCGCCCCCGCGTCCAAGGGCCCCGCCGCCACGAGGGTCCAGGACGCGCCGAAAGCCGGGCCACGCAGGACACGCTGCCCGGCCTCCGCCGCCTCGGCCGGCAGGGCCCCGGCCAGCACCGCACCGCCTGCAAAAAGCATCAGATCGCGTCGGGACAGTTTCATGGTCAGACTCCGAAATCGTCGAAGAAGATGCTGTCGGGATCGACACCGATTTCGTCCAGCATGGCCAGCACCGCCTTGATCATCAGCGGCGGGCCGCAGAGATAATATTCGCAATCCTCGGGAGCCGGATGGTCGGCCAGATGGTCGCTCAGCACGACGTCGTGGATGAAGCCGGTGGCGCCCTTCCACGCGTCGCCGGCGGCCGGTTCCGAAAGCGCCGGCGTCCAGGAAAAATTGGCATGGTCGGCCTGTAGGGCGTCGAACTCGTCCTGATAGAAGAGGTCCGCGCGGCTGCGCGCACCGTACCAAAAACTCATCCGCCGCTTTGTGCCGAGGCGCTGGAGCTGATCGAAAATCATCGCCCTCAAAGGCGCCATGCCGACACCGCCGCCGATGAACACCATCTCGCGATCGGTCTGGCGCGCGGCGAAATCGCCATAGGGCCCGGCCACGGCGATTTCGTCTGCGGGCTTGCGGTCAAACAGCCACGACGACACGATCCCCGGCGCGGCACCATCGACCGTGGGCGGCGGCAGGGCGAGCCGGATCAACAGGACGATGCGGCCGGTATCCTGCGGCCGGTTCGCAATCGAATAGGCGCGCGAGGTGGAGCCGGCGCTGTGCGAGACGAGCGCGCGCAGCCCGAGCCGTTCCCATGTCTCACGATAGGCGGGCGCGACGTCCAGCTCGGCGAAGCGCAGATCATGGGCCGGCGCGGTCACCTGCACGAAGGCGCCGGCGCGAAAATCGAGCCTTTTCCCGGATGGCAGCTCGAGCACGATTTCGCGGATCAGCGGCGACAGCATCCGCGTCGACAACACCCGGCAAACCCAGCTTTCCACGCCCATGATCTCGTCAGCGACGCCGACGTCGAGGTCGTTGCGCACGCTCACCTGGCAGGCCAGGCGCACCCCTTCGCGCATCTCGCGACGGGTGAGCTTCGCCGCCTCCGTGGGCGCGGGCGCGCCCGCGCCCTGCTCGACCGTGACCCGGCACTGGCCGCACGTGCCCTTGCCGCCACAGGCGGCGGGCACCGGCACGCCGCCATCCGTCAGGATTTCCAGCAGTTTCATACCCGCCCGGCCGTGCAGGGTCTTTTCCCCGTTCACGCGCACCGCGACGCCGACACTCGGCAACAGCAGCGCCCGCGCGGCGACCACGATCGACGACAGGATCAGCACGACCGCAACGAACAGGACCGCGCCGAGGACGATTTCGTTCATGGCAGCCGCACCCCGGCAAAGGCCGAAAAGCCCATCGACATCAGCCCGGCGACGATGAAGGCCGAGCCGAGACCCTGCAGCCCGGCGGGAATGTCGGCATAGCGCAGCCGCTCGCGGATCGCGGCGAAGGCGACGATCGCCAGCGCCCAGCCCAATCCGCTGCCCAGCCCGTAGACGACGCTTTCAGCGAAATCGTAACGCCGTTCCACCATGAAGAGGCTGCCGCCAAGGATGGCGCACTGGACCGTCAGCAGCGGCAGGAAGATGCCGAGCGCGCCGTAAAGCGCCGGCGCGTAGCGATAAAGCACCATTTCGAGAATCTGGACCACCGCCGCGATCACGCCGATGAAGACCATGAAACGCAGAAAGGACAGGTCGACCTCGGGCAGGCCGGCCCAAGTCCAGGCGCCTTCCGAGAGCAGGAATGTCTGTACCAGATAGTTTGCCGGCACGGTGATCGTCTGCACGACCGCCAGCGCCACGCCAACGCCCAGCGCCGTTTCGAACCGGTTCGACACGGCCAGGAACGTGCACATGCCCAGGAAGAAGGCGAGCGCGAGATTGTCCTCAAGCAGGGCGCGCTGGAAAAGCTCGATCATGCCCGCCTCCGCTGATCGCCGGTGCGCAGTCGAAACTCCGGCTCCTCGGCCTGCTCGGGTTTCCAGGTACGCAGCGCCCAGATCAGGAAACCGATGATGAAAAACGCGCTCGGTGCCAGCAGCATCAGGCCGAGCGGCTGGAACCAGCCGCCAGCCTCCACGGTGGGCAGAACGGAAAAGCCGAGCAGCATGCCGGTTCCGAAAAGCTCGCGGATTGTGCCGACCACGACCAGGATCAGGCTGTAGCCGAGCCCGTTGCCGAGACCGTCGAGCGCGGCGGCGAGCGGCGGATTGCGCATCGCAAAACCTTCGGCGCGGCCGAGCACGAGGCAATTGGTGATGATCAGCCCCACGAAGATCGAGAGGCGCTGGCTCATGCCGTAGGCATAGGCCCTGAGAAGCTGATCGACGACGATGACCAGCGAGGCGATGACGGTCACCTGCACGATCAGCCGGATCGAGGACGCTATATGGTTGCGCATCAGGCTGATCAGGAAGCTCGCGGCGACGGCCGTGAAGGTCAGGGCCGCGCTCATGGTCAGCGAGGTCGCCAGCGACGTGGTGACGGCGAGCGCCGAGCAGATGCCGAGAATCTGCACGGTGATCGGGTTGCCGTCGAGGATCGGAAACAGAACTGTACGCAAGCCGGCGCGCCTCATCGCGGCAGCCTCCCCTCGCGCAGATTGTCGAGGAACGGGCCGAACCCGTCCGCGCCGAGCCAGAATCGGACGAGATTGGAAACGCCGAGCGAGGAGCGCGTCGCGCCGGTGATGCCGTCGACCTCGTAGGCGTTGCCGGACGCGTCGCGCACGACGCCTATGCGCATCTCGCCGGCCTCGTCGGCGACCTTCTTGCCGGCCCACTGGGCCTGCCATTCGGTGTCGGTGATGCGGCTGCCCAGCCCGGGCGTCTCGCCCTGCTCGTAGATCGAGATGGCCGCGATCGTGTTGAGGTCGCCTTCAAGCGCCAGATAGGCGCGGATGGTCGACTGGTAGCCGGTGCCGTAGGCCGGCAGCACGACGAGCAGCGTCTCCTCGTCCCGGCGCACGATGTGGACCGGCGCAAGGTCGGGCCGCCGGCCGATGCCGGCAATGTCCTGCTCTTTCGACAGCGCGACCGAGCGCGCGGGGTCGGTCGCTGCCGCCGCCGCGTCGAAGGAGGCCGGATCGACATCGTCCTCATAGATACCGGCCGTCAGGTCGACGATACGCGTCTCCAGCGTGTCGGCGTCGACCTCGCCGAGAATATCGGCCATCCCCGGCACGGAAGCCAGCATCTCGGCCATGCGCTGCTGGCGGGCGCGCTCGACATTCTCCATCTGCCGCGGCTTGAGGCTGACGGCGGTGACAGCCACGGCGACGGCCGAAACGGACGCGACCAGAAAGGCCACCAGGAAGGTCTTGGCGCTGCTGTCGTTGGGCAGCGCGAGGAATCGCCGCCACCAGCTGAGAGGGTTCAGGTCTGCCATGGCCTGCGCTTCCTGCGAGTGATGTTGATGCGGACGGCGATGCGGTCGATCAGCGGCGCGAACACGCTGCCGAGAAGGGCTGAAAACACGATGGCGGCGGTGGAGCCGACGCCCTGCCCGGCTTCGCCGAGGATGACGATCAGCACGCCCACCAGCAGCCCGTGGGCCCAGCGTCCGGGGTTGGTGGCCGCCGCGCTTGCCGGCTCGCACACGAGATAGACCGCGCCGAGTGCGAGGCTCGACGTCAACAACGCGCCCGGCATGCCGAGCCCCTTCAACATCGCCCAGCTTGAAAAGCCGATCGCCACGGACACCAGGATGCGCCAGGAAATCAGCCCCGACGCCAGAAGAAGAAGCGCCCCCGGCAGCACGGCGGCGGCGACGAGCAGCGTATCGCCCTGTTCGGCGCCTGATGCCGGGAACGAGAAGAACACGAAGGCAAGGGCGGCGACGGCCGGGTGCAAAAAGGAATAGCCGCGCCCGCCGAATATCTGCTCGCCGATCACCACGCCGAAACTCAGCGCCAGCAGCGCCTGCCAGGCGGGAAGCCCGGACGGCACCATCAGGCAGAAGACGATCGCGGTCGGCACGGCGTGCCAGTTCATCTGCCGGCCGCGCAGCCGCGTAAACAACAGGGTCCAGCCGAGCGCGACGGCAAGCGCACCGGCGATCAGCGGCAGGATCGCGCCCGCCGTCTCATAGGCCGCCGCGGCAAGCGGAAAGGCCAGCGCCAGCGAAAAGACGCTCGTTGCCCGGTCGCCGGTCCAGCGGCGTGGAAGATGTCCGCCCCGCCCGGCAGCCAGCGCGGTCTGAGGGAAGTCGATCCGCGCGTCCATCAGCCTTCCGCCTCGATCTGGTCAAGCACCTCGCGCAGCAAGGCGCCGTAATCCGTGCCGGTGGTGCACAGATGCGAAAGCAGCGCGAGATCCTCCTCCACCAAGTCGAGACACCCCAGATCGCGGGCCGTCTCGACATCGCCGATCGAGAGCGCGCGCAGCAGCGGCACCGGCAATATGTCGAGCGGCATAGCGCGCTCGAAGGCCTCGCGCGGTATGATCGCCCTGTCCGGGGCGCCCGCGAACAGCCCGCCCAGCCGGGCAAGCAGCCCGTGCCTGCCCCGCCCCTCCGCCTCGTGCGCAAGCACGGTGACCTGGTTGTGATAGCAGCCGAGATAGGCCGCCTCGCGACCGGACAGCGCCGGGCCGGAAATGACCCGCACCGCGCTCTCGATCAGTTCGCCGTCGAGCGCCTCGTCCAGCGAAGCGCCCACAGGCAGCCGCACCAGCGAGGGATCGCGCACGCCCGCGCCGGCGATCGCCACGACACGCTCGCCCGGTAACCGTCCGGTCGCCAACAGATGGCCGATGGCGATCACATGCTGGTAGCCGATCTGCCAGACCGTCCCGCCATGCGCCACCGGAGCGAGGTGATGGATATGGGTGCCCGCCAGCCCCGCCGGATGCCGGCCCGACACCGCGACGTCGCGGATGCGTCCGTCCCCATCGCCGCATAGCGACGGACCCGGCGCGCGGCACACGTAAACGGGTCCGCGGGTCAGCAGCGGCAGCACGGCGAGACCGCGCTGGAATGTGTCCGCGTGCAGCCCAATCGCCACGCGCGGATCCGCCGCCAGCGGATTGCTGTCCAATGCGGTCACGAAGATCGCGTCGGCGCGCGCGTCGGGGTCGGGAATGTGGCCGAAGGGACGTGCCAGGAAGGAGGGCCACAGACCGCTGCGCAGAAGAAGGCCGCGCATATCCCCCGCCTCGGCGGGGTTCGACGGCACGTCGTGGCTTTCCGCCTCGTCGCCGTCGCGCCGGATCACCAGCGAATCGAGCGCGCGCCGCCGGCCGTAATTGATCGCCGTGACGATGCCGGCGGCCGGTGCGGCAAAGGCGATCTCGGGCCGCTTTCGATCGACGAAGACCGTCTGACCGGCGCGGACCCTGTCGCCGGGCCCGACCGCGAAATCAGGTCTTACCCCGGGAAGGTCGTGGCCGGAGACCGCGACCGAGGCGACCGCGCCGGCCGCCTCGCGCACGAGCTGGCGCGGCTTGCCGGGCAAGCGGATGTCCAGCCCCCGCCTGATCCCCAGGTGGATCGGATCGTGTGTCCCTGTTCCAGCCAACCTTGTCCCAACCAACCCTGACCTGTTCCGTGCCGCATGAAAGAGGCAATCCGCAGACTGCATGTTTTGGAGCTTATTCCGACCGGCGATCCCCGCGCCTTGCGCTCGATCAAACCGTTCGTGTCTCGACCGTTTTCCAAGACCGGGCCGGATCGTTTCGAAGGGGCGTCACGGCCCGGGCGAGACCCGAGAAAGGCGAATGCGGCAACGATCCCTCCCGACCGGTTCGGAAAATCCAGCGGGGGGAAGGCCGGGGGCGAGGCGTTCGCGTCGACGGGCGGCGCGTCTTGTCCGGAAAGGCCGGCCGATTGAATTTCTTTCACCAAATCCCGTTCTTTATGTGTTTGGACACGGCCGAAACTGTTCCTACTGTCCCCGCGACCTTCGGTATCCGCCTCGTTTTCTTCGAAAATACGCTGATTTGATCAATGAAAACCCATGCCCATGTCGTCGTCATAGGTGGTGGTGCGGTCGGCATGTCGATCCTCTATCACCTGGCCAAGGCCGGCGTCAGCGACACGCTGCTGATCGAGAAGAACGAGCTGACCAGCGGCTCGACCTGGCACGCCGCCGGCAACATCCCGACCTATGCCAACAGCCAGGGCGGCATGCGTGCGGGAAACTATGCCTGGCGGCTCTACAAGGATCTGGCACAGGCCGTCGACGCCCCGATCACCTATCGCCATACCGGGGCCTTCTGGACCGCCCAAACCCAGGAAAGGGTCGACTTCTACCGCCACCTCGTCGGCATTGCCGATACGCTTGGCTATGATCTGCGCATGCTGACGCCGTGCGAGATGGAGGCGATGCATCCCTATTACACGGCCGGCACGCGCGTCATCGGCGGTCTTTACGATCCTTACGAAGGGGATGCCGATCCCAGTCAATTGACCCAGGCCCTGGCCAAGGGCGCGCGCGATCTGGGCGCCGCCATCGCCCGCTTCACCACCGTGCGCGCGATCACCCGGCGCCCCTCGGGCGACTGGCTGGTTGCAAGCGACAGGGGCGATGTGGTTTGCCAGGTGGTGGTCAATGCCGCCGGCTATTATGGGCGACGGGTCGGGCAGATGGTCGGCCAATCGCTGCCGATCGTCACGCTCGAGCACCAATATCTCGTCACCGAGGCGCTGGCGGAACTGGAAGCCGACCCGGCGAATTTTCCGCTGGTGCGCGATCCCGACTCCATGTTCTACCTGCGCCGCGAGCGCAACGGGCTGTTGATGGGCTCCTACGGGCACGCCGGCCGTGCCGCGTGGCTGGACGGCATGCCCGACTGTTTTGCCAATCAGCTTTTTCCAGACAGTGTCGACGACATGATGGAGGTGCTCGAAGCCGCGCTGGAGCACATCCCGCTGCTGCGGCAGGCTGGCGTCAGGCGCTTCGTCAACGGGCCGATTCCCTACAGTCCCGACGGCGCCCCGCTATGCGGTCCCGCCTACGGCATGCCGAACGTCTTTCACGCGTGCGGCTTTCCTGTCGGCATCACCCATTCCGCGGCGGCGGGCAAGGCGATCGCGGAGTGGATCAGCGAAGGCGAAACCGAGTGGGACATGGCGGCCTGGGACCCGCGCCGTTTCGGGGACTGGGCCGGTTTCGACTACGCCGTTGACCGGGCCTGCGACCTGTATGAGCACCAATATGCCATCCCCTATCCGCACCGTATCTGGACGTCCGGACGGCCCGTATGCCAGACCCCGCTAGCCGAACGCCTGAAGACCAAAGGCGCCGTCTTCGGCCAGGTCGCCGGCTGGGAACGGGCGTTCTGGTTTGAAACCGACACGGTCAGGAACAACGGCGATCTGCGCTTCCGGGACGAGGCCTGGCGCGAAGCGGCCAGGGGCGAATGCCTGGGCGTGCGCGACCGTGTCGGCATCATGGACCATGGCGGCTTTACGCGCTTCGAGGTCGAGGGCCCCGGTGCCGGCGACTACCTGAACCATGTGTTTTGCGGGGAGCTGCCCGCCGTGGGGCGGGTCAAGCTCGGCTACATGCTGACGCCGAGGGCCCGGATCTGGTCGGAAGCAACGATAGCCCGGCTGGACGAGGACCGCTATCTGCTTTACGGACCGACGCTGGCCGCCCAGCGCGATCATGATTGGCTGCGGCGGTTTCTGCCGCAAACCGGGGTCAGGCTGCGGCTCGGCTCGGTCTTCGACGCCGCCTTGATGGTGATGGGACCGAAATCGCGCGACCTGCTGCAGCCGCTGACCGGCGACGACCTATCGCGCGACGCCGCGCCCTTCATGTCGGTGCGCGAAATCACCGTCGCCGGCGCGCCGGCGCGTGCGCTGCGCGTCTCCTATGTCGGCGAACTGGGATGGGAACTGCATCTGCGCCCGGCCGACCTGACCGCCGTCTACGACGCGATCGCCGAGCGGGGCGCGGATGCGGGTCTGGTCGATTTCGGTTCCTACGCCCTCAACGCCATGCGGCTGGAAAAGGGGTATCGCGCGTGGGGCGCCGATTTCGGCACCGAACATACCATGTTCGAAGCCGGGCTGGATCGCTTCGTCAGCCGCCGTAAGCGCCATTTCGTCGGCCGCGACGCCTTTCTGGCGCAAAGCGCCGGGCCCCAAGAGTATCATTTCGCCGGCTTCCTGCTCGAGGACGACGGACCGGATCCGCTGCCCTCCGATCCGATCTATGTAAACGGCCAGCTCGCCGGCCATGTCAGTTCGGCCGGCATGGGCTTTCGCATCGGTTCGCGCGTCGCACTCGGCTATCTGAAGCGCCCGGCGGTCCCCGGCCACAGGGTCGACATCAAGATATTCGGCAAACCGGTTCCGGCCATCGTCGCGCGAACGCCGTTTTACGACCCGGACAATGCACGGCTGAAGGATTGACGCCATGAAAAAGCCCCTTCCAGACACGGTCCAGGTCGCCATCGTCGGCGGCGGCATCGTCGGATGCGCCATTGCCTATCATCTTGCCAAATCGGGCTGGGACGCCGCGCTGTTCGAACGCAAGAAGCTGACCTCGGGATCGACCTGGCACGCCGCCGGGCTGGTGAGCGAGACCCAGGCGACGCCGATCATGTCGACGCTGGCCAGATACGGCCTCGACCTGATGGAGCGGCTGGAGGCGGAAACCGGACAGCCGACCGGCTTCAAGCGAACCGGCTCGCTGACCCTGGCGCTGAACGACGCGCGCATGCAGGAGCTGCGCCGAAGGGTCGACTATGCGCATGGCTGCGGCATCGCGGCCAGAGAGATCCCGGTGCGCGACGCCCAAGGCCGCTGGCCGCTATTGTCGACGCACGGTGCCAAGGGCGCTTTCTGGTTTCCCGGCGACGGCAGCACCAACCCGATCGACACCACGATGGCGCTGGCCCGCGGCGCGCGTCTGCACGGCGCGGCGATCTTCGAGGATTGTAAGATTGAGCGGGTCGTGATCGAGAACGGCCGCGCCGTGGGTGTCGAAACGCCCGAGGGCCTGGTGCGGGCCGAACACGTGGTCTGCGCCACCGGCATGTGGTCGCGGGATTTCGGGCTTGCGCACGCGGTGAGTCTGCCGCTGCACGCAACCAATCACTATTACGTGGTCACCGACCCGATCGACGAGCTCGGCGACGACCTGCCGATAGTGCGGGTGGTCGACGAATACACCTACTACAAGCAAGATGCGGGGCGGCTTTTGATCGGCTGTTCGGAGCCGCACGCCACGGCCTGGCTGGCCGAGGGCGGCATACCCGAGGATTTCGAGTTCGGCGAACTGCCCTGCGACGAGGAGCACCTGTTGCCGATACTCGAACCGGCGATGGAGCGCGTGCCGATCCTGGCCGAGACGGGTATCCGGAAATTTTTCAACGGTCCGGAATGCTTCACGCCCGACGGGCGATATTATCTGGGGCCGGTCACTGAGATCGACAACTTATGGGTCGCCGCCGGGTTCAACTCGACCGGTATCCAGAACGGGCCCGGTGCCGGCAAGGCTCTGGCCGAGTGGATCATGGTCGGTCATATGACCATGGACCTTACCGACGTCGATGCCAGGCGCATTCACCCCGGCTTGAACGCGCCCGGCTATGTCGCCGCCAAGGCGGCCGAGACCCTCTCGCTGGCCTACGCGCTGCATTCGCCGCATCGCCAGCCGCAGGCCGCGCGCGGCTTGCGGCGCACCCCCTATTATACCGCCCTTGCGGCGGCCAGCGCGGCGTTCGGCGCGGTTGGCGGCTGGGAACGGCCGATGTTCTTCGGAGCGGCGTTCACCGATGGTTTCGAAAGACAGCCCTGGTTCGACGCCTGGCGGGCGGAGCATCAGGCTCTGCGTGACGATCTCGGCCTGATAGACCTGACATTCGCCCGCTTCGTGGTGGCGGGGTCGACGGCCGAGGCGGAGCTGCAGCGGCTGTGCGGCGGCAACGTGGCGGTCGCTCCCGGAACGCTGATCTACACCCATATGTTCAACGCGCAAGGCGGCATCGAAGCCGATGTGACGGTGGCGCGATTGCGCCCGGACCGCTATCTCGTCATGGCCTCTGCGGGGGCCGAGGCACCGGTCGGGCGCTGGCTGGAAACGAACGTCACGCGCGCCGCCGTCGTCAACGTCACCGCATCGGAGGCCACCCTCGCCGTGATGGGCCCCAGCGCGCGCGCCTTCCTGTCCAACCTGGTCGACGCGGATTTGTCGAACGAGGCCTTCGCCTTCGGCACCTGGCGGAACGTGTTCATCGGCAAGGCGCCGGCGCGCGCCCAGCGCATCACCTATGTCGGCGAACTGGGATGGGAACTCCACGTGCCCGCCGAGTTCGCCCAATATGTATTCGAGCTTCTGACGACCGCCGCGCGGGCGCCGCGCCTGTGCGGCGGCATGGCGGTGGAAAGCTGCCGGATCGAGAAAGGGTTTCGCCACTGGGGCCGCGATATCGGTCCGTTCGACAGTCCGGTCGATGCCGGTCTGACCTTCGCCTGCGATTTCACGACCGAGTTTGTCGGCAAGCAGGCGATCATGGCGCGCCGGCAAGCCGGCCCGACAACGCGTCTGCTGCAATTTCGGCTGCAGGAGCCCGATCCGCTCCTCTTCGGCAACGAACCGATCCTGCGCGACGGCAAGGTTGTGGGCCGGCTTGTTTCGGCGAGTTACGGCTGGACCGTCGGAAGCGCGATCGGCATGGGTTATGTCGCGCTGGAGGCCGGATCGACGCCGAAGGCCGCGGCCGAAACGCCTTACGCGATTCCCGTCGCCGGTCGCCATGTCGCGGCGACGGCGAGCCTGCGAGCATTGTACGACCCGAACAACGCGCGCATGCAAACGTGACGCTGCCGAACGGCTCCGGATGTGAGCTTCGCAGTGGCTGACGGGGCTTTGACCGGATCGCCGCCCGCGCCTGGCCAGACGAAATCCCGACGCCCGAACGTCTCCAGCGAAACAGGAACGGCGCTAAGCGACATGCAGGCCGCGACCGGGCAGTGAACACCATTCGGCCATCAGTTCCGCCACGATGCGGATTGGATTGTCCTGTTCCATATCCTCGTTGCGCAAGGCGGCGGACCAGCGAATAGTGATGCCCTGGCGCGTGAGCGGAACCCCTCTGATGCGGCCCTCGGCCAGGGCGCTCTGCAGGGCCCAACTCGTCAACACGCTGGTGCCCAGGTTCGAGGCGACCAGTTCCACGATCGCTTCGGGCAGTTCCACCGTCGACATCCATTTCGGATAGGTTTCGGTTGGACGGAACAGGCGGGCGAATTCCCGGTCCGGTCGCGGCACCTTGGTGTAGGTGATGAAGGGTTCGTCGACGATATCGGCGCCTTCGATGTAATCGCGCGTCTCCAGCCGGTGGCCGGGAGGCATGATGAACAACAACGGATCGTCGAACAGCGGGATCAGCGTCAGGCCGGTCTGACGCTGCTCGCCCGACACCACGGCGATGTCGATATGGCGGTTCATCAGAGCGTTCAGCGGTTGGGTCGAGCCGCCGGCCATGATCTGCAGATCGATTGCCGAACTGCGCGACTTCAGAAAACTCAGAAACGCCGGCAGCCATCGATAGTTCGAATAAAACTCCACCGACAGCCGCACGACATGCTGAATGCCGGCATTCATTCGCCTTACGTCGTCTTCGGCGCGCGTCAAATCCGCCAGCACCCGCTCGGCGACGACGGCCAGATATTCCGCCGCCGGCGTCTGGCGCAGCCGTTTGTGCATGCGCGTGAACAACGGCACGTCAAGACGCCGTTCCGCCTCGCGCAGACGATGGGAAAGCGCGGACGGCGTCACCCCGAGCCTGTCGGCCGCGTCGGTGATGCGGCCGGTCGCGATCACGGCTTGGATCATTTGCAGATGGCGGAGGTCCAGATAGGGCTTCATGACGGCTTTGCATGATTGAATTTCATCAAAACCATTGAAATTCGAGATTGCGGTTCAGTCAATCCTATTGTGATTTCGATCATCACTTTCGTACCGGAGCCGTTTCATGAACGTCGACGTCAAGACGACCATTGCGCAGGATATCGCCCATCACGTGCACCCCCAGACCAATCTGCGCGCCCATGCCGAACACGGCCCCACTTTGATCAATCGCGGCCAGGGCGTGTTCATCTACGACGCGGAGGGCCGCGAAATCATCGACGGCTTCTCGGGTTTGGGCTGCGTCAGCCTCGGCTATCACAACGAGCGCATCGCCGAAGCGGCCAAGCGGCAGATGAACACCCTGCCGTTTGCGCCCACTTTCTACAATCGCTCCCATCCGCGTGTTGCCGAACTGAGCGCCCGGTTGACGGCGTTGGCGCCCGGCGCCATGACCCGCGCCCTGTTCCAGTGCTCGGGCTCGGAGGCCAACGACACCGCCATCAAGCTGCTCTGGTACGCCAGCACCGCGCGCGGAGAGCCGCAGCGCCGCAAGATCATCGGGCGCATCCGCGGTTATCACGGCAATACGGTCGCCACCGTTTCGCTGTCCGGGCAGCCGCATATGCATGCCAAGTTCGGCCTGCCGCTGCCCGAGTTCAAGCATACCGAACTGCCCAACTATTACCGTTTCCACATCGACGGCGAGAGCGAGGAGGAATTTTCCGCGCGCATGGCGCAACGCTTCGAGGAGCTCATCCTCGCCGAAGGCCCTGAAACGATTGCCGCCTTCTTCGCCGAACCGGCGATTTCCGGCGGCGGCGCGCTGATGCCGCCCGCCGGCTACTGGGAACAGATGCAGGCGGTGCTGCGCAAATACGACATTACCTTCGTCGCCGACGAAGTGGTGTGCGGCTTCGGCCGGACCGGCAATATGTGGGGCTCGGACACGTGGGGCCTCAAGCCCGACATGGTGAGCTGCGCCAAGGCGCTGTCGGCCGCCTTCTTCCCGATCTCCGCGCTGCTTTTTAAGGACGAGCTTTATGCGCAGATGATGACGAATGCCGACGAGGTCGGCATTTTCGGGCACGGCTACACCTATGCCGGACATCCCGTCGGCGCGGCGGTCGCGTTGGAAACGCTGGCCATATACGAGGAGATCGACCTGGTCGGCCACGTGCGGCGCGTTTCGCAGCGGTTCCTGGAACGCTGCCAGGCCTTGAGCGACCATCCGCTGGTCGCCGACGTGCGCGGTGTCGGCCTGTTCTGCGGGTTCGAGCTGATGCGCGACGCCGTGCGGCGCGAGCCGTTCGATCCGGCCTGGAAGGTCGGCGAACTGGTCCAGAACTTCGCCCACGACCGCGGGCTCTACCTGCGTGCCATCGGCGACCGCATCAGTTTCATGCCTCCGCTCATCATCAACGAACAGGAAATCGACATCGCCGTCGACCGGTTCAAGCTCGCACTCGACGATGCGTGGAACATCGTCCGCGAAAAAATCTAGGGAGACGGATCATGACGACTTTGGCGGTGATTGGCCTCGGCGCGATGGGCCTGCCGATGGCACGACATCTGGCCGCGTGCGGCAACGCCGTTCTGGGCGTGGACGGCAGCGCGCAGGCACGATCCCGGTTCGAGGGTGCATGCGCGCCGGAGGATGCCGATCTGTCGGGCATGGAGGTGGTGATCACCATGCTGCCGGAAGGCAAGCATGTCCGCGACACCTATACCGGGCTGATCCTTGACCGCGCGGCGGCGGGAACGGTGCTGATCGACTGTTCGACGATCGACGTCGATACCGCGCGCGAGCTCAATCGAATGGCCGCGCAGCGCTCCCTGCCCCAGATCGACGCGCCCGTCTCCGGCGGCCCCCAGGCCGCGGGATCGGGAACCTTGAGCTTCATGGTCGGCGGCAGCGACCGGGATGTCGCGCGCGCCTGGCCGGTGCTGGAGCTGCTCGGCAAGAAGATCAACCATTTCGGCCCTCCCGGCGCCGGCCAGGCGGCCAAGGCATGCCACAACATGATCTGCGGAATCACCGCCATGGCCGTGCTGGAAGGCTTCGCGCTCGCCGAGGCGATGAATCTGGATCTGGGGCAGTTCTACACGCTGTGCGCGGGCGCGGCGGCACAGAGCTGGACGCTTGAAAACCGTTGCCCGATCCCCGGGATCGTTCCGAGTGCGCCGTCGTCAAACGGGTTTGCGCCCGGGTTTGCCGCGCAGCTCATGGCCAAGGATCTGCGCCTTGCCCAGGCAGCGGCCCGCTCCAGCGGCCAGACGACGCCGTTCGGCGCGCTCGCCGCCAACGCCTTCACGGACTTCGCGGACGGCGCCGATGGCGGTCTCGATTTTTCCGCCTACTACCGAACCCTGCGCACCGGCGCTCCCTGCCCACAGGACGATTGACATGCCGCTTCTCGACTACACGCTTCCCACCGACGGCCTGGCCGGTTCCTACATCAACGGCGCCTGGCACCGGCCGGCCGACGGCCGGACCTTGAACATCGAAAACCCCTCGCGCCGGAGCACGATATGCCAGGTGGGACGCGGCACCGGCATCGAGATCGACCTGGCCGTCGCGGCGGCCAAAGCCGCCCAGCCTGCCTGGCGCGCCCTGGCCGCCAGCGAACGCGGCGCCCGCCTGCTCGAACTGGGCCGCCGGCTGGAGGCGAACGCCGAGGAGATCGCACGCCTGCTGGCGGCCGAAACCGGCAACGCGATCCGGACCCAATCGCGCGGCGAGGCGCTCGGCGCGGCCGGCGTCTTGAAATATTATGGCGGCGTGGCGGTGGAGCAGAAGGGCGAGACACTGCCGCTCGGGCCCGGCCTCTTCAGCTACACGACGCGCGAACCCCACGGCGTCGTCGGCTCCATCATTCCCTGGAATTCGCCCCTGCAGCTCGGTGCCGTCAAGATTTCCATGGCGCTCGCGACCGGCAATTGCCTCGTCCTGAAGCCGGCCGAGGACGCCCCGCTCGCAATATTGAAGCTGGCGGAACTCGCACACGGCCTGTTCCCGCCCGGCGTCTTCAACGTGGTCACAGGGCTCGGCGAGGAGGCCGGCGCCTGCCTGGCCGCCCATGCCGGCGTCGACAAGGTATCGTTCACCGGATCGTCCGAGGTCGGCCGCCTCGTCGGCCATGCGACCGCCGATCGTATCGCCAAGCTAACGCTAGAGCTCGGCGGCAAATCGCCCACCATCGTCTTCCCCGACGCCGTCGAAAACGGCCGCCTGGACGCGACCGCGCAACAGGTCGCCAACGCCATGCGGTTTGCCCGCCAGGGTCAAAGCTGCACCGCCGGATCGCGCCTGTTCGTGCATGAAAACATCTGGGACGTGCTGATGCCCGAAGTGGTCCGCAAGGCTGCGGCCTTGAAGGTCGGCGACGCCCTCGACGACGAGGCCGATGTCGGCGCCATCATCAATGCCGAGCGCTACGAAGAGGTTCGCCGCTATGTCGCCGAAGCCGAAGCGCAAGGCGCCCGTTTCCTGCTCGGCGGCACGCCCGCGGCCGATCCGGCCGGTTTCCATCCGCTTCCCACGATAGTCGCCGGCGTCGACAATGGCTGGCGCATCGTGCGCGAGGAGGTGTTCGGACCGGTCATGGTCGCGATCCCCTTCAAGAGCGAGGCGGAGGCGATCGCCATGGCCAACGATACCCATTACGGGCTCGCGGCGTTTTTGTTCACCCACGACGCAAGCCGCATCATGCGCATGACGCGCGCCCTCGATGCCGGCTGGATTCAGGTCAATCAGGGCGGCGGCCAAATTCCCGGAATGTCCTATGGCGGCACCAAGCAATCAGGCATCGGCAGCGAATACTCCATCGAAGGCGCGCTTGAAGCCTATACCTATCGCAAGAACGTGACGGTCAACGTGGAAGCCGATCAATGACAGTGGACCGGTTCGGCAATTCGATCGACGAAAACGTCGGTTACGCCCGTGGCCAGGTGTTGGCATCCTCAGCGGACGAGGTCCGGCGCCTGCGACGGGCGGGGCACGTGGCAAAGGCCTTCGTTGCCCGTGAAGGTGTCGAAAAAGTTGCAATTTTCACCGGAAATCTGCGTTTTTTCCCGGTAAAACGCGACGATCTTGACGTTTTTTGCGAGGAATGGATCGGTCCGGGCCTGTTCGGCGAGGAATTGCGCCGGATCGCCGTCGCGCATCTTGGCGGCACCGGCGACGAGCAGGCCGCCGTGATCAACCGGACCAGCGCGGGAAACGTCGCCGCCATCCTGGCGCTTTCGAACGATCGCCCGGTCGTTTCCCTGGTGCCGGCGGGCGACCGCTCCCATGCCTCGGTGATCCGCGGGGCGCGGCTGGCCGGCGTTGCGCTGCACGAGGTCCACGACCTGGCCGGCGTCGAGCGGGCGCTGACGGAAACCGGTGCCGCCCTTCTCGTCGTCACCACCGTCACCTCCGAACTTTCGGTATTGCCCGACGATCTGACCCGCGCGGCGATCGCGGCGGCCAGAACGGCGAAGGCGATAAGCTTCATGGACGAGGCCTATGGCGCCCGGTTCCGGCCTGTCTTGTGCGGCGGCGCGAAATCGCTCCGTCTCGGCGCCGATCTGGTCATAACCAACGCCGACAAGGCCGGCCTTTCCGGTCCGCGCGCCGGCGTGCTGTGCGGCAGGCCGGACATGATCGTTCCGGTCGTCGCGCGCGCCAGCGAACTGGGCATGGAGGCCCGTGCCCCGATCTCCGTCGGCGCCATGCGCAGCCTGCAGGCCTTCGCGCCCGAACTTCTCGTCCAGGAGGCCCAGGACGGCCAGGACCTTGCCACCGTGCTGGAGGAAAAGCTGGGCGGCGGCATCGTCGCGCGCTCCGCGCTCGGCCCCAAACTCGACGAAAACGACCTGCACGCCAAAGTGCTGGAGTTGGCCGGACAAACCCGGACCGCGCGTGTCCCCGCCGAGACGACGGCGGCGATCGGCATGCTGATGCTGCGCGATCTGGGGATCGTCACCGTCAACACCCATGGCCAGCCCGGCGGCCGCGTCTCCATGCGGCTGAAACCGACTTCGGGCGCGCTGGCGCGGGCCGGCGGAGCCGAGAGGATCGCCGACGGCCTGACCGGCGCCATGGGCACGGTCGCGGAGCATCTTGAAGACCGCGCATGGTTCGCAAATCTCCTGTTCGGAGGCGACATATGAACGCTAAGACGACGCAGACGCGCCTAGATGAGCGCCTCGACAGGCTGGTCACCATCGACATCGGAGAACGCGGCGTGGAACCGCTGTTTGCCGCCGCCCGCGACCTGCAGGGCGGCGCGCTGGTCGGGGCCGCGGCCGAGGCGTTGATGGCCGTTCCGGAGGGCGGGACGGTGGTCGTGACCACCGGCTCGGTCTCGCGCGCGTGGATTTCGCCGGCGATCGGCGAAAACGACGGCCCCTCGGGCGCGGCCGCGATCGTGCGCGCGCTCGTTCTGGCACGCAACGCGACCTGCATCGTCTTGTGCGAGGCGTCCTTGCTGCCGGCCATTCGCGCCGTCATGGTCGCGGCCGGGTTGTCGCCGGTCACGCACAAGCAGGCCGCGATCGCCCGATCCGACCGGAGCCTGGCCACCGTCGTCATGATGCCGTTTCCCACCGAGGACGATGCCGGGCGCACCGCCGCCCCTGCCCTGCTCGACCGGCTCGGGCCGGACCTGCTGTTTTCGACCGAACGCGTGGGCCGGAACACGCACGGCGTCTACCATTCCATGCGCGGCATCGACTACGGCATGGGCCGCGCGCGCGTCGACTTGCTTTTCGACGAGGGCCTGAAGCGCGCCATCCCGGTCGTGGCTGTCGGCGATGGCGGCAACGAGATCGGCATGGGCAAAGTCGCCGATCACGTGCGTGCCCATGTCCCCTACGGCGCGCAATGCCAGTGCGGATGCGGTGGCGGCATCGGCGCGGTGACAAGCTGCGACGTGCTGGTGACGGCAGCCTGCTCGAACTGGGGATGCACCGCGATCGCCGCGGCGATGGCCGCACGCGCGCGCGACGCCAGACTGCTTCACACACCCGAACGCGAAACTCGGCTGCTCGACACAATGGTTGCCAACGGCCTGATCAATTCCACCCATGGGATCATCGATGACGCGGTCGACGGATTTCCGCGGGCAAGCCATATAGCAATCGCGGAATTGTGCCGGACCATCGTCGCGCACACGCTCTAGAACAAGGACCCACCGCAGTGCTTCATACCAAACCTGGTCTTATCGACGCCGTCCGCGACCGTTTCGCCCATGTGGACGATTGCCCGTTCCAGGGGCCTCGCATCTTTTTCGAGAACGCCGGCGGCGCGCTGACGCTCAAGAGCGTCGTGCAGACCTCGGCGAAATTCGCCGCGATCCCCGACAACCAGGGACGCGACAACCCGGCCAGCCACGCCCTGGTCGACATTATCGCGCGGGCAAAGTCGGATCTTGCCGTTTTCATGAACGCCTCCAAGGGACAGTTCTTCGTCGGCGAAAGCGGTACCGAACTTCTGTTCCGCATGATCCGCACGGCCTGCGTCAACGCCGCGCGGGGATCGACCGTGATCGGCTCGTCGATCGAGCACCCCGCAAGCCGGAGCGCGGCGCGCCGGTGGGCCGAGATCGCCGGCCTGACCTATGTCAACGTCCCGCACGACAACCGGACCGGAGCCGTGACCGCCGACGATTATCGCCGCCGCGTCACGCCCGACACGGCGGTGGCAACCATTCTGCACGCCTCCCCCGTCACCGGTATCGGCATGGATGTCGCCGCCATCGCCCGCGCCGTGCGCGACGTCGCGCCGGATTGCATGATCATCGTCGACGGCATCCAGCACGCCGCCCACGGGCTGCTCGACATAGACGGGTACGGGGTCGACGGCTACGCCATCTCGCCCTACAAGGTTTTTTCGCGTCACGGTTACGGCGTCGCCTGGATTTCCGAACGGCTGAGCGCCCTTCCCCACGACATGTTGCAAAACGGCCCCGCGACCGGCTGGGAGCTTGGAACCCGCGACACCGGCGCCTACGCCGCCACGTCGGACGTCGTCGCCTATTTCGACTGGCTCGGCGGCGAGTTGTGCCAGTCGAGCGATCGCCGAGCCCGTATCGAGGCCGCCGGCACGGCGATAAAGGCCTATGAAAAGCACCTGACCGACATCATGATCAACGGCACGGGAAATCTTCCCGGACTGGCCGCCATGGACCATGTCACCATCCTGGCCGGTCCCGACAATCCCGACCGCGAGGGCCTCGTTTCCATCGTGGTGGCGGACATGGCCTCGTCTGATGTGGTGACGCGGCTCAACGAGCAGGGCATTCGCACCCATACCCGCAAGGCCGATCACTATAGCGGCAACGTCCTCGAACCGCTCGGCCTGGGCGATTGCGTGCGAATTTCACTGTGCCACTACAACACCGAGCGCGAGGTCACGCAATTGCTGGGAGCCTTGCAGGACATTCAAAACGGACGCTCCGCCGCATCCCGGTAATGCGTTCGGTCCGTGGCCGGCATCCGCCCGGGCCGGCTTTTCCGCCCCGTGCCTTCGGGTGACGAAACCGGCGCGCGGCCGATCCGCCCGACCCGGACGCGGCCCCCCAGGCGCCCACCCGCCTTCAACCGCATATGAGCCGTTGCGGGCGTTGCGGGCGTTGCGGCCTGCCGAACCGGCCGCCTCGGCACGATGGCCGGTGCGGCGTTCAACGCGCCTGAAAAAAAATTGCGCCGCCGCTTTTCCGCTTGCACAGCTTGCGCCATACGATGCCCAACGGGATGTGCTTTTCCGGCCTCGCGTTCGTCTCGTTCGTCTCGTGCGTATTCCTCTGCGCGCCCCGCTGAGTGAATCATCTTCACATAATTGATGGATTTTTTCAATTGTTTTCATCCAATATGCCAATAGGTTAAAAATTGGGCTTGGGAGGAAATATGCCCGTCGGCTAATGAAACCAAGCAAGAAAGAACACAACCATAGGGGGTTTGATATGAGATCATTGCGTACAAAACGCTCATGCGCCTTTATTTTTGCCGGCGCAATGGCGATGATGACTTATTCGTCAAGTATTTCCTCGGCTCAGGATTACGGAAACCACAACTTCAAGGTGATCGGAAACTGGAGCAACGCGCCGCATTACAAGAATTCGGAGCAGCCTCTGTGGGAAGAAACGCTGCCCGAAAGCTCCGGCGGAGAGCTTACCGCGCAGCTTACGCCCGTCGACGAACTCGGCCTTGACGGCTTCGATGTCGGTCGCATGCTGAAGCTCGGCCTGTTCGATTTCGTTCATGCCGGTTTCACCTATGTCGCCGGAGACAATCCGGTATTCGAGGGCGTGGACCCGGCCGGCGCGATCCAGAACTGGAGCCAGGCCCGCGAGGCGGTCGACGCCTATCGACCGATCCTGGCGCGCGAGCTCGATCAGACCTTCGATGCGACGCTGCTGGCGATCTACAGCGAACCGACCCAGGTCTTCTATTGCCGCGAACCGATCGAGGGGATCGCCGATTTCCAGGGCAAGAAGGTCCGCGTCTACAACCGCGCCCTATCGGATCTGGTCACCGGAATGGGCGGCATCCCCACCTCGATCGATTTCGCAGAGGTCGTGACAGCGTTGCAGCGCGGCGTTGTCGACTGCGCCGTCACCGGCACGCTTTCCGGCTACACGGCCAAATGGTACGAGGTCGCGACGCATCTCTACACGCTGAAGGCGGCGCAGGGCTCGAGCCTGTTTCTGGCCGTCAGCAACACCACCTGGAACACGTTGACCCCGGATGCCCAAAAACTCATCGAAGACCAGGCAAGGCGGTTTGAGGATAAGGCTTGGGCCTTTGCGGAGTCGGCCGACGAGGAGGGCATCAACTGCAACACCGGTAACGGCGCTTGCTCCTTCGGCGAGGCTCAGAACATGACGCTGGTCGTCCCCAGCGATGCCGATCTGGAAAAGCTCAAGCAAATCGTCGAACAGAACGTCCTGTCCGGCTGGGCAAAACGCTGCGGCGCGGACTGCATAGCCGAATGGAACGGCTCCGTCGGCACCGTGCTGGAATTGTCGGCGGCGGCTCAGCAATAATGCATATGCGGGCGGTTCGGGCGATCACGGCCCGAGCCGCCCCGTCCTCTTCCCGATGACACGGCTGGCCCATGATCACAAAACTCGACATCGTCATGAGGCGCTATTCGCTCATGTTCGCCAAGCTCGCGGGCCTGGTCATCCTGGGCTCTGCCTTGATGGTTTCCATCGATGTTGTCACCAGGAGCCTGCTTGGATGGACGCTCGGCGGCGCCGATGAGCTGTCGGGCTATGCGCTTGCCATCGGCATTGCATGGTCGCTGCCCTATTGCCTCCACCGGCGGGCGAATATCCGCGTCGACTCGTTTTACTGGATGCTGCCGCGGCGCGGCCGCGTCGTCCTCGATGTGATCAGCATGGTGCTGCTCGGCGCCTTCATATTGCTGCTGACCTATCGCGCGAGCGGGGTCGTGATCGAGACGGTGGCGCGCAATTCACGCTCCGTCTCGCCGCTCAGCGTGCCGCTGATTGTGCCCCAATCGATCTGGTTGATGGGGCTCGTTTGGTACACCTTCGCCTATCTGGTCTCGCTTGCGCGGCTGTTCACCGCCCTGCTTGGCCGCGACCTGGACAGCGTCTTCCTGATCGCCGGAAGCGCGTCCGATCATGGCGAAGACGGTCAAAATTCGGTCATGTAGGGCAATAACACGATGCTGAAGACCACTGGAATTGCGCTGATCGCATTGATCGTGCTCAGCGTGCCGATCGCCGCATCGCTCGGTTTGCTTGGGTTCGGCATCGGCTGGCTCTATTCGCCGGTGCCGCTCGACCGCGCGCTTGGCGAGATATTCTGGCGCAGCAGCAACGACTTCCTGATCGTGGCCGTGCCGATGTTCATTCTGCTCGGCGAGATCATCCTGCGGGCGGGCATTGCGGGGCGGATGTACAATGCGCTGTCGCAGTGGCTGTCGTGGCTGCCGGGCGGGCTGATGCACACCAATATCGGAAGCTGCGCCATGTTCGCGGCAACCTCCGGCTCCAGCGTCGCGACCGCCGCGACCATCGGAACCGTCGCGCTGCCGGAATGCGACCGTTTCGGCTACAATCGGCGCCTGTTTCTCGGCACCCTGGCAAGCGGCGGCACGCTCGGCATCCTGATCCCGCCGTCGATCAACCTGATCGTCTACGGCTTGCTGACCGGCACCTCGGTGCCCCAGCTCTACCTTGCCGGTTTCATTCCGGGATTGCTGCTAGCCGGATTGTTCATGCTGATCGTGGTGATCGCATGCACGCTGCGTCCGTCGTGGGACGGCGCCAGGATCGAGACGACATGGCGCATGCGCTTCCGTCTTCTCAAGGATCTGGGGCCGCCGCTCTTCCTTTTCGCCCTGGTGATCGGCTCGATCTACGCCGGCCTTGCCACGCCGACGGAAGCCGCCGCCCTCGGCGTTACCGGCGCCATCGGCCTTGCCGCGCTTTACAGGTCCTTGAGCGTGCAGATGCTGAGCGACGCGCTGGTGTCGACGATGCGCACCACCGGCACGATCATGTTCATCATCATCGCCGCAATCTTCCTCAACTTCGTGCTCGCCGCGACCGGCATGACCCGGGAGTTGACCGATTTCATCGAATCCCTCGGCTTCTCCCCGCTGCAGATGATCATCGCCATCGTGATTTTCTACATCATTCTGGGGTGCTTCCTGGAGACCTTCTCGATGATGCTGACGACGGTTCCGCTGATCGCGCCGATCGTCTTCGCGCTCGGCTTCGATTCGCTCTGGTTCGGCATTCTGTTGATGGTGCTTCTGGAAATGGCGCTGATCACGCCGCCGATCGGCGTCAATCTTTACGTCATCAAGGGAATTCGCGGCGACATCAATTTCAACGACGTGATGATCGGCGCGCTGCCCTTCGTGCTGACCATGCTGATCATGGTGGTGCTGCTGATCGCATTTCCCGAGATCGCGTTGTGGTTGCCCAACTATCTGGGCTCCTGAGGCTGTCATGACCTGGTTTCGTTTCGGATCGGCCCGATGAACTCGCTGGAAATGCTGGATCGGCTGGTTGCCTTCGACACCGTGTTCGATCGCCCCAATGCCGGGCTTATCGATTTCGTCGCGGCCTGGTTCCGCGCCCATGGCATCGAGCCGAAAATCATGCCCGGCAAGCAGGCGGGCTTCGTAAATCTCTGGGCGACCGTCGGCGATTGCGCGCCCGAGGGCGGCGTCTGCCTTTCGGGCCATACCGATGTCGTGCCCGTCGACGGCCAGCCATGGTCGAGCGATCCGTTCCGCCTCGTCGAGAAGGACGGCAGGCTCTTCGGCCGCGGCACTTGCGACATGAAGGGATTTTGCGCTTCCGCTCTGGCCATGCTGCCCGAAATGATCGCCGCGCCGCTGAAACGCCCGATTCATTTCTGCCTGACCCACACCGAGGAGAACGGCTGCGCCGGGGCGCTGGAACTCGTCGCCAAGATCGGAGCGGACCTACCCAGGCCGGACTGGGCCATCGTCGGCGAACCGACCAGTCTGCGCGTGGTTTCCGGGCACAAGGGCATGCGCCGCCTCAACACCGTCGTCGAGGGGCAAGAAGCCCATTCCGCGCGCACCGACATCGGCGTCTCCGCCGTCATGACTGCCGGCCGGCTGATCGCGCGCCTGGCCGAGATGGCCGAGGCGCAAAAGCGGCCGGGCCTGCTGCAGCAGGCGTTCGTGCCGCCTTACACGACCATCCATGTCGGCATGGTTCAGGGCGGGCTGGCGCCATCGATCATCGCCCGCCATTGCGCGTTCTGCTGGGATATCCGAACCCTGCCGGGAACCAAGTCGCAAAAAATCGTCGATAGGTTCACGCACTGGGTCGAGGACGTCATCCTGCCCGAGATGCGGGCCGTCGGCCCGCGCTCGTCGATACGCACGACGACCGATTTCGACATCCCGCCCCTGGCCGTCGATACGAACTCGAGCGCCGAACGGCTGGTGCGCGCGCTGACTGGAGACCGCGAGGTCAGATGCGTGGGCTATGCGACGGAAGCGGGCCTGTTTCAGGGCCAAGGAATCGATACGGTCCTGTGCGGCCCGGGCTCGATCGAGCAGGCCCACAAGCCGGACGAATTCTTGCCGCTTTCCGATCTTGGCCAATGCGATCTGCTCTTATCGCGGTTGATAAGGCAGATGTGCTGAACCGCGCCGGAGCGGGGCGTCGCGCGTCGTCAAGGACAAGCGGAGTGAGGCCGTTTGCCCTTCGGCCCGGCGCGGCCAGCTTCGGGCCCACCGTATTGCAGGCGGTCTAGATGATGCCACGCTCCGGCAACGGTTTTCCGTCCGCGAGGCGCTGCCATCCGAACCGCGTCAGGTCGATCGTCTCGTAGCCGCCTTTGACAATCAGTTCGGCGATCGCCCGCCCGCAGCCCGGCGCGTGCATCAGCCCGTGGCCGGAAAAGCCGGCCGCCATGTGAAAATTGCCCAGACCATCGGCGCCGGGGCCGATGATGGCGTTGCCGTCGAAATCGTTCTGGTCATAGAGCCCCGGCAGGGTGGCCTTGCATTTCGTCCGCTCGAATTTCGGAAAGCGGTGCGCCAGAGCCGGCCAGACGACATGCTCGAAATAGCCGTGGTCGGCCTCGAAATTATAGCCGCGCGGTTCCTCGAGCGTCGGCACGCCACCGGAGTAGCCCCTGCCCTCCGGCCGGAAGGCAAGCCGTTCAGGGTCTTTGAGATAAGGCAGCGCCTCGATCTCGTCCTCGCATTCGAAATAGTGCTCGAACCGGCGCAGAGGTTCGATCGGCACCGCAAAATCCAGCATGGCGCAGATATCCTTGGCCCACGCGCCCGCGGCATTGACGAAATGGTCGGCCTTGATGCGCGTGCCCTTGTCGGTCAGCGCCGCCGTCACCGTCGCCGCCCCGCGCTCCATTCCCGTCACCGTCTCGGCCAGAAAAACCGCGCCCAGCGCCTGCGCCTTCTTGCGCAAGCCCATGAGCACCGCATACGGATCGAGCCAGCCGTCGTCGGGCGACAGCACCGCCGCGCCCAGATCCCCGACATACATCGATGGAAAGCGCGCCTTGATCTCGTCGGGCTCCAGCCAGACCACATTGCAGCCGAGGCCGAGCTCGGTATCGTAATTGGCCTTGAGCACGTCGATTTCGGCCGGCGGCACGATGAAGATATATCCCTGCTTCTTGAAGCCGATCTCGGCCGGGCCGTTCTCGGTCGCCATCGTCTCGGGAAAGTTTTCGTAAAACGGGATCGAGTAGTTCGAAAGCGCGATGTTTTCAGGCAAGGAAAACAGCCGCCGCACACCTCCCGAAGCACGCGGCGTCGATGCCTGTCCATAACCCGGGTCGCGCTCGATCACCGTGACGTCGAGCGCGGGCGAGAGCGTCTTCAAAAAATAGGCCGCGGCCGCGCCGATCGCTCCGCCGCCGATGATTGCAACGTCCGTTTTCATCACATTTGTCTCGACAGTTTCGAATTCTTCCCTTCGCGGCGCCAGGCCGGCTACTCGCGCACGACCATGACCGAACATGTCGCGTGTCGCACAACCCTGGCCGCATTGGGTCCGAGCAGATAGTCGCCGAGCTCGGGACGGTGCGAGGCCATCACGATCAGATCCGCGTTCACCGTCTCGGCCATTGACCGGATCTGATCGTAGATCGCGCCATGGGCCACGATGTGATGCACCTGCAGGCCTTCAAGGCCGGCCTGCCCGGTATAGTCGTGCAAACGCGCCCGTGCCGCCTCGGTCAGCCTTTTCGAAAAATCCTTCGGAAAAAAGGTCGAGGCGAAACTGTCCAGCGGCGCAACGACGTTCAACACATGCAGCACGGCGTCGTAATCGAGAGCGATCTGCCGAGCCGATTTCATGGCCTTGTCGTTGACGCGCGGATGGTCGAGGTCGACCGGGACGAGGATATTGTCAAACATCGGGCAACGCCTTGCGTTTGTTCCGCCGCCCCATTTGCAGGAGCACGATCAGCCCGAGCACGGCATAGGCGGGGCCGTAGAACCATTCTTTCGCCACGCGGGCGGACGGGCGCTCCACCTCCAGCACCTTCCAGCCGAAATCGACGCCCCATTGCTGCGCGGGACTGTTGAAGTCGACATTGTCGACATAAACCCCGTCATCGCCGATGCGCATCTCCATGCCAGTCGCCTCACGCAGGCGATCCTGGCCGGATGCGCCGGCCCGGCCGAGCGGAATCGCGATCACGCGCTGGATCATGTCGCCGCTGAAATTCTCCCCTTCCATCAGCAGACGCAGCTGGGCGTCGTCTTCGGCGTCGGCGACGATCTCGTGGATCGAGGCCGGCTCGGCCGCCTCGAAGGGCGGTTGCACCAGGTCCAGCCAGAAGCCCGGCCGCAGAAGCGACAAGGCGACCACCAGCAACACGGCGCTCTCCCAAAGCCGGCTCTTGACGAGAAAATAACCCTGGGTGGCCGCGCCGAACGCGCACATAGCGATCGTCGACGAAACGATGACCAGCACGGCGCCCCACCAGCTTGCGATATTCATCAAGAGCAATTGCGGGTTGAAGACGAAGATGAATGGCAGGATGGCGGTGCGAAGGCTGTAGTAGAAGGCCTGCACGCTGGTCTTCATCGGGTCCGAGCGGGCCACGGCCGCGCCGGCGAAACTGTCGACGGCAACGGGCGGCGTGGTGCCGGACATCAGCCCGAAATAGAAGACGAACAGATGCACCGCAAACAGCGGGATCACCACCCCGTTCTGGGCCGCGAGCGTGACCAGGGGCTGCGCCATGACGCTGGCGACCACGATATAGTTTGCCGTCGTCGGCAGCCCCATGCCCAGAACCACGCACATTATGGCCGTGAACAGCAGCATGATCATGACGTTGCCGCCGGAAACCGCGTTGATGATTTCCGTCATCAACAGGCCGAGGCCGGTCAGCGAGACGACCCCGACGATGATGCCGGCCGCGCCCATCGCCACCGCGATGCCCACCATGTTGCGCGATCCCGAGATCAGACCCTCGACGAGGTCCGCCCCGCCTTCCCGCAGGCACGGGCCCAACGCCTCGCTTTTCCGGCCGCGGAAATAGGCCGTGATCGGCTTTTGCGTCAGCATGATCGCCACCATCACGACAATCGCCCAGGAGACGGCGAGCCCCGGCGACAGGCGTTCGACCATCAAGCACCACACCAAAACACCGATCGGCAGCACGAAGTGAAGCCCCGCCATCAGCGTCGGTTTCAGCTCGGGGATCGTCACCAGCGGCGCGTTCGGATCGTCGATCTCCAACTGCGGATATCCGGACGCGACCTTGAGCAGCCAGAGGTAAAGCGCGGCCATCACCAGGCCGGCGACGGGCGTGGCGTAGTCGCCGGCGAAAAGCTCGATCCCGTTGGCGGCCACGTAAACCAGCCCGGCGACCAGCGCCACCAGGCCGAACCCGAACAGGAAGCTCCAGATCTGGCGCAGCAGCGAGCTTTCGCGGACCCTGGCCAGCACCGGCATGTTGGCCTTCACCGCCTCGAGATGCACGATGTAGAACAGGCCGATATAGCTGACGATCGCGGGCACGAACGCGTGCACGACGACCTCGTAATAGGTGATGCCGACGAACTCGGTCATCAAAAACGCGGCCGCCCCCATCACCGGCGGCATGATTTGCCCGTTGATCGAAGCCGAGACCTCGATCGCGCCGGCCTTTTCGCGCGAAAAGCCGATCCGTTTCATAAGGGGAATGGTGAAGGTGCCGGTGGTTACGACATTGGCGATGGCCGAGCCGGAGATCAGCCCGGTGAGGCCGGACGAGACGATGGCGGCCTTCGCCGGCCCTCCGCGCAAATGGCCGAGCATCGAGAAGGCCAGCTTGATGAAGAAATTGCCGGCGCCGCCCTTGTCGAGCAGGGCGCCGAACAGGACGAACAGAAAGATGAAGCTGTTCGACACCCCGAGCGGCAGACCGAAGACACCCTCGGTCGTCAGCCACATATGATCCACGTAGCGGTTCAGGGAAAACCCGCGATGCGAGATCAGGTCGGGAAGCAGCGGCCCCAGGAAAACATAGACCGAAAACACCGCGGCCACGATGACCAGCGACAGGCCGAGCACCCGGCGGGTAACCTCCAGCACCAGGAGAATGCCGAGTATCGATACGGTCGTTTCGGCGGTGGTGCGCACACCGCCGGCATTTTGGACCACGTCGCGGTAAAAGAGCAAAATGTAGAGGCAGCATCCGGCCGCGAGCGCGGCCAAAAGCCAGTCATGCGCGGGAATTCTGGTCCGCGACGAGTAGCGAAAGGCGGGAAAGGTCAGAAACCCCAGAAAAAGCGCGAAAGCCAGATGCAGTGCGCGCTGCTGGCTGTCGTCGATCAGGCCGATCCCGGTGACGAAGGGCAGAGGAGAGGCCACGTAAAGCTGATAGAGCGGCCAGAACAGCGCGACCACGAACAGGATCGCGCGCGCAGTGCCGGACGGGGCGCGCGCACCGGTGTCGTTTTCCGCAATCAGGTCGTCAAGATCGTCCTGCTGGGTCTTCGCGTTCATCCGATGTCTCCCGCGCTGACGAGAACGGGTGCCACTGAGAGCACCCGTTCGTCTTCTTCCTGATCTGCCGCCCTTGTTATTTCAGCAGGCCGACTTCGCGGAAATATCGTTCGGCGCCCGGGTGGTAGGGGACCGAGCGGCCATTTGCGACCGCGCCGTCACGGTTCACATGGGCATAGAGCGTCGACTGGGCCTTGAAGTCTTCGAAATTGTCGAACACCGCCTTGACCAGATTGTAGACGACCTCCTCGTCGGTATCGGCGGTCGCAATCAGGGTCGCGGTAAGCCCCCAGGTCGTCACCTCCTTGTCCTGGCCCTTATAGGTGCCCGCCGGGATCACGGATTTCGAGAAATAGGGCAGTTCCTCGATCATCGCCGCGATCGTGTCGTCGTACCAGTTGATGACCGTGGTGTCGCAGGTGTTGGTCGCCTCGGTGATCGACGAAGCCGTTATACCGGTGGTGTAGAAAAAGGCGTCGATCTTGCCGTCGCACAGCGCCTGTGCCTGTTCGCGCGACGTCAGCCGCGTGGCCTGACCGAAATAGGAATCCGGATCGGTGCCGTAACGCGCCAGCGCCGCGACCATGCTCGCCTCCTGACCGGAGCCGGCATTGCCGATATTGACGATCTTGTCTTTCAGGTCGGAGAAATTTTCCAACTCCATATCCGCCCGTCCGACGAGATGGGACGTGTCGATATGCAGAGAAAACAAGAAGCGCAGATCCTCGTTCGCGCCATTGGCGTCGAAGACGGAGGAGCCGTTAAAGGCATGGTATTGCCAGTCCGACTGGACGATGGCGACATTCAGGTCGCCTGCCGCCATCGAACGCAGATTGGCCACCGACCCGCCCGTAGATTCGACCGTGCAGCGTATATTGTGGCCCTGCGCCTCACGGCTCTTGTTGAGCACATTGCAGATGAAACCGCCGGTGGGATAATAGCCGCCGCCGATACCAGCCGTGCCGATATTGACGAACTGGCGTTCCTGCGCGGCCGCTCCAGAGGCCGTGAGCGCGGCTACGCCGGCAGCAAGTGCGATCTTAAAAACTATATTCATCTGGCTTCCTCTTGCCGATTGCTTGATCCGGTTTGCATTTTTTTCAGGCACCTCTTCTCAAGAAGGCCGCGACTTCTTTCTTGGTCGCCTCGATATGCGCGCGCAGCGCCGCGACGGCGGCGTCCACGTCGCCCGCCATGCAGGCGGAGAGTATGTCCTGGTGCTCGCGCATCGGCCGCTCGAGGCCGGTGGCCTCGGTGACGAGCAGCCGCAAATACTGGCCCAGCTTCTGCTGGAGATCGTCGATCATCGCCAGCAACTGCCGATTGCCGCATGGCTCGTAGAGCATTTGATGGAACTGCACGTTGAGCCGGCTCCACTCGCTCACCTCGACCTTCTGCGCGTAGTCCCGCAGCAGCGCCTGCGTCTCGCGAAAATCGGCGGCGATCATGTTCGGCACCGCCAGTTCCAGCGCCCGGCATTCAAGCGCGATGCGGATGTCGAGAAGCTGGAGGATCTCCGTTTCGGTGTAGAAGCGGACGGTGGCCCCCTTGTTCTTTTCAAACACGACCAGGTTTTCGACTTCCAGGCGGCGCAACGCCTCGCGCACGGGAATTTTGCTGACGCCATGGCTGCGCGCGATTTCGTCCTGGCGCAGCGGGGTCGCTGGAGGCAGCCGGCCGGAAAGGATCCGCGCCTTGATGTCCGCGTAAATCGGATCCGAGGCGCTGGTCGCGCGCTTTGCGCCGGCCTGAGTGTGGTTTACGTTTGCCATTTCGGATTTGATCCTTGCAAATCGTATACTATTTTGTCAATGGAGAATACGAACACCGGCGCAAAGATCGTCTCGCGCGTCCCGAATTGCACAGCAGGAGCCGCCAGCCATGTCCTCGCCCACAACGATCGTGATCGGAACCGGCATTATCGGCATTGCGACGGCCTATTATCTCGCCCGATCCCGGAACCAGCCGAAGATCGTGCTGGTGGACCGGGATCAGCCGATGGCGTTCACATCGGCCCAGTCGGGCGAGAACTATCGCAACTGGTGGCCGCACCCCGCAATGGTGGCCTTCACCAATCGCAGCATCGACCTGATGGAAGACATCGCCCGCGACAGCGGCAACCGGATCAACATGAACAGGCGCGGCTACGCCCTGGCCACGCGCGGCAGCGACATCGACGCGATCGTCGCGCAGTTGCACGACGGGCTCGGCGACGAGGCCGACCGCCTGGTGCGCTATCACACCAAGGACGTCGCCCCGACCTACGCATCGTTCGACAAGCCCGACTGGCAAGGCGTTCCCGACGGCGTCGACATCCTGCAAAACCGCGCGCTCATTCGCGACCGCTTCCCGAGCTACGACCCGCAGGTCGAGACCGTCATTCACATCCGCCGCGGCGGCGACATCAGCGGCCAGCAGCTCGGCATGTACATGCTGGACTATTTGCGCGAGGCCGGCGCCGAGCGCCTGCTCGGCGAAGTGCGCGACATCGCGACCGGAGACGGATTCCGCGTCGAGGTCGCGACGCCGGACGGGATCCGGCATCTCGAGGCCGACAGGATCGTGAACGCGGCCGGTCCGTTCGCCGACAAGATCGCCGCCATGCTGGGCGTGGACCTGCCCGTCCACAGCACGTTCCAGCAAAAGGTCGCATTCGAGGACCATCTGGGCGCCGTGCCGCGCACGCTCCCGTTTTCGATCGATCTCGATGCCCAGACGATCGACTGGTCCGAAGAAGAACGGGCGATGCTGCTGGAGGATCCGGATTTTGCCTGGCTGGCACACCCCATGCCCGGCGCGATCCATTGCCGCCCCGACGGCGGCGACGGCGGCAAATGGGTCAAGCTCGGCTGGGCCTATAACGAGACCCCGGCCCAGGCCACCTGGGAACAGCAGCGTCACGACAATTTTCCCGAAATCGTGCTGCGTGGCGCGGCGCGCCTGTCCCCGGCGCTCAAGGCCTATTATGGCCGGCTGCCGCGCAGCATTCATCATTATGGCGGCTGGTACACCATGACCGGCGAGAACTGGCCGCTGATCGGCCCGATGGGGCCGGACGGCGCGTTCATGAACTGCGCTCTGTCGGGATTCGGGACGATGGCGGCCTGCGCGGCCGGCGAACTCTGCGCCGCCTGGATGGCCGGCAGCGCGCTTCCCGATTATGCGGACGGCTTTTCCCTGCGCCGCTATCAGGACCCAGGCTTGCTGTCGGCCCTGCGCGCCGCCAACAAGGGGGTGCTGTGACGGCGCGGGCGACAGGGACTTCAGGCGCTCGCGTCGAGGCCTTGCGGCGGCGCGCAATCGCGCCATCGGACCAGATCGGCGCCGATAGGACCTAGCGCCTGCGCAGACAGTCCCGTGTCGACGCCCATGGCGGCGAACATCGCATCCAGGGCTTCGGTCGCCACATTGCCGCTCGCGCCGGGCGCGAACGGGCAGCCTCCCAGCCCGCCGACCGCCCCGTCGAACCGCCGAATCCCCACCCGCCATCCGGCATAGGCGTTCGCCAGGGCCAAGCCGCGCGTGTCATGCAGATGCAGCTCGAAATCGACCTCGGGCAGCTCCTCCATCAAGCGCCGGCAAAAAGCCTCGACCTGCAACGGGTTCGCCATGCCCACCGTGTCGCACAGCCCGATCCTGTCGGCGCCGGCTTTGGCAAGCCGCGTGGCCAGCCGGACGACCTTGTCGAGATCCGCGGCACCGTCGAACGGGCAGCCGAACACGACCGACAGCGACACCCTGGTCACGAGCCCCGCAGCCCGGGCCTCCTCGTGAAGCGCGGACAAATCGTTCAATGACGCCTGGACCGAACGGTTCAGATTGGCGCGATTGTGCCCCTCGCTGGCCGACATTACCAGCGTCACGCCTTCCACGCCTGCCGCCAGTGCCCGTTCGAGGCCGCGGCGGTTCGGCACCAGCCCGAAGCGCGTAATGCCCAGTCGTCCGGTAGCCCGCGCCACCTCCTCGGCATCCGCCAGCGCCGGAATCCATTTGGGATGCGTGAACGAGGTGATCTCGATTTCGGTGCAGCCGGCACCCGCCAGCCGCTCGATCAGCTCCGTCTTTTCGTCGCTCGGCATCAGCCGGGTTTCGTTCTGCAGCCCGTCGCGCGGACCGACCTCGGTGATCGACACGGACTGCGCGCAGCGCAAGGGCGAACCGGCCCGGTTGTCGCCTGAATGGATGACCATAGCTCAAACCACGCCGCGCTTGCCCAGAGCCTCGACCTCGTCCGGGGAAAGGCCGAGCGCTTGCGTGAGTATCTCGACATTGTGCTCGCCAAGCTCGGGCCCCACCCAGCGCACGCGTCCCGGATTGGCCGACAGCCGCGGCACAACGCCCTGCATCACAACCGGACCATAGGTCTCGCTCGCCACTTCGATGACGGCGCCGCGCTCACGAAAATGCGGGTCCGCGCACACGTCGGCCGCGTCGTTGATCGGTCCCGCCGGCACGCCGCAATCGTTCAGGCGGGCCAAAAGCGCATCCCGTGTCAGGGTTTTCGTCCATTCCGCGACGATGTCGTCGAGCAAGGCCTGATGCTGGCCGCGGCTGCGATGATCGGCAAAGCGCGGATCCCCGGCCAGTTCCGGGCGTGCCATGGCCTGGGTCAGCCGTTCGAAAATCGCATCGCCATTGGCGGCGATCAGCAGCCACTTGCCGTCCACGGTCGGATAGAGGTTCGACGGCGCGATCCGCGGCAGGCCGGTGCCCGCGCGTTCGCGCACGGCCCCGGTCGCGCCATGCTCCGACAGCACGCTCTCGCACATGGCAAGCATTGCATCGGTAATGCCGACATCCACCACCTGCCCCTTGCCGGTAAGGGCGCGGCCGTGAAGCGCCGAGAGGATGCCGATACAAGTGAAAAGCCCGGCCACGCTGTCGCCCACCGACAGGCCCATGCGCGGCGGCGGCCGATCGGGAAAGCCGCACAGAGCGCGGACGCCCGACATCGCCTCGGCGATCGCCCCGAAACCGGTGCGGTTCGAATAGGGCCCGGTCTGGCCGAACCCCGACACCCGGCCGATGACGAGTTTGGGATTGGCCTCCATCAGGCGCGCGGGAGCCAGATCCCACTTCTCGAGCGTGCCCGGACGGAAGTTTTCGACCAGAACGTCCGCCTGGCCGATCAGCTTGCGCGCGATCTCGCGCCCCGCGTTCGCGCGAAGGTCGAGAGTGAGCGATTTCTTGTTGCGGGCGATGACCGGCCACCACAGGCTGCGGCCATTGAGCGTTTCCACGCCCCATTGCCGCATGGCATCGCCACGCCTCGGCGGTTCGATCTTGATGACCTCGGCGCCGAGGTCGGCCAGGACCTGACCGCAGAAGGGCCCGGCGATGAAACTGCCCATCTCGATCACTCTGAGGCCGGTGAGAGCACCGTCGATGGCTTGCGTCGCGTCGCTGTTCGTCATGGTGTCGCTCGTCTCTCCCCGATTGTTGGGTGGCCGGGCTGCGCCAGGCGGCAGGCCGGTCCGTCGTTTCCGCCCCGTCAGACCGGGCAGCCGTGATAGTCCAGCAGGACCACGCAGGCCTCCTCCACGTGAAGCGAGGCATCGCCGCCGAAGACCCGCAGGTCGATTTCCAGCGGCTTGTCGTAGGGCGGCAGGCGATGGCCGATCGCAGCGGTGCCGGCCAGGCGCGCGCCGCCCTCACGCTGGATTCCGACGGAGTAGAGGCCCGCTCGCGGCTCCATGAGGTCGGTGCGCACGCGGCCTCCTTCCATCGCCGTCAGCCTGAATCGGTTGCTTTGGACATGGCGCAGCCTTCCCGCGATGCGATGGAACTCGCCCATGCCGCGCGCGGCGACGCGCGGCTGGCCGGCCAGCAGCGCGTTGCGTATCGCGGTGGAGGAGATCTGCTGTGTCGAAGCGCGCAGCAGCGGTAAGACCGTGACGCCGAAGCCGAGCGTGCGACCCAGTTCAAGCAAGGTGTCCGTGGTGCCGGCACGGGCCTTGCCGAAGCGGAAATTTTCACCGACCACCACATGCCGAAGATCGAGCCCGTCGCAGATAACCAGGCGCGCGAAGTCTTCCGGCGACAGGCCGGCCATCTCGCGGTCGAACTCCAGTTCAAACAGGCAGTCGACACCGAGCCTTTCAAGGCGCTCGGCCCTGGTCCGGCAATCGGTAAGCCGAAACGGCGCAGCATGGGGCGAAAAAAACGCCCGCGGATGCGGCTCGAAGGTCACCACTCCCAGCGGGCCGCCGTGTCGCAGGGCCTGCTTGCGTGCCGTGTCGATGATGGCGCGATGACCGAAGTGCACGCCATCGAAATTGCCGATCGCGGCGCAGGCGCGCCGGTCGCCGTCGGCAAGTTCTTGAAAGGATCGGACGAGTCTCATCAGGGTGCCCCGGTGGTTGAAGCGAGGCCGTTCGCGCCAAGGAAAACGGCGCCGCGGCACTTCATCGCCCCTTGCTGGGCGCGGCGGGCGTTCAGTCGCCCTTGTGCAGAAAATCCCCGATGGTCTCATCGGTGTGGAACACCGGCTTTTCGTAATAATGCGGCCCGTCATAGATCTCGATCAGGACGCTTTTCTCGTGCGCCAGCGTCGGCCCGTGCGGGTTGTCCTTCGGGTTCATGTAGAAGCTGCCGGGTTTCAGCCGCAGCCCGACATCGGTATATTCGTAGTCGCCCTCAAGGCAGTACATGAACTGGTTCGAGGCATGGATGTGCTTGACGGGAATATGCCCGCCCTTTTCGAACTCCAGGATCGCGATCGAGGCGCCGGTGTCCGGGTTCTTCCAAAGAAAATACTGGCGCAGACCGTAATCGGGGAAGTCCAGCCACTTGTCCGCATCCAGCGCGTCGCGGTCGATCAACACTTCGAGCGACTGCGCCAACGCAGCCTTTTGTTCCGCGTTCATGCATCTTCCTCCAGGTTGGGGCGGCCGGCGGCCACCCAGGCTTCGTATTCCTTCCGGCTGTCGGGCGTGGCCGGGAACAGGCCGAATATCGAGCGGCCGCGCCGTATATGCGCGGCGACGAACGTTTCGTAATCGCCGGCGGCGGCGACCTCGTCGGCGACCTCCTGGGCCAGATGGCGCGGCAGCACCACGACCCCGCTCTTGTCGGCGACGACGATGTCGCCGGCATAGACCGGCACGCCCGCGCAGCCGATCGGATCGTTGAACGCCACCGGACTCAACGCGATCGGCGTGGCCGGTCCCGACGGCCCCGCCTGAAAACACGGCAGGCCGGTCTCCGCCACACCGGGGCTGTCGCGATAGCCGCCATCGGTCACCACCCCGGCGACGCCGCGCGTCTTAAGGCGGAGCGCCATCATGTCGCCCATGCACGATGCGCGCCGGTCGCCCCCGGTCGACATGACCAGGACCGCACCCGGAGGACATTCTTCGATAGCGCGCCGGTGCAGGCTCTCCTCGGTGGCGTAGAGCGCCATCGTGTCCAGATCCTCGCGCGCGGGAATGAAGCGCAAGGTGAAGGCTGGCCCGACGAGTCGCGGCTGGTTCTCCGCCACCGGCGACAGGCCGACCATGAAGCTGTTGCGCAGCCCCCGTTTCAGGAGCGCATTGGCCAAGCTGGCGGGATCGCATGTCTCGAGCGTCCGGCGCAGCGCGTCGGAAATGGGCGCGGTCTGCGTCACGCTGCGGGCTCCTTGACGACCGTATTGCGCAGGATGCCGACGCCTTCGAGTTCGACTTCGACCGTGTCGCCGTGCTTCATCCAGACCGGCGGATCCCGGCGAAGCCCGACGCCGCCCGGCGTGCCGGTGACGATCACGTCGCCGGGATTGAGTGTCATGAAGGTCGAGACGTGTTCGATCTGCTCGGCGAGGTCGAACATCATCAGATCGGTGGTCGTGTCCTGCATGACCTGGCCGTTCAGGCGGCATTTCAAGGCCAGGCTGCTATCGGGCGCGATCTCGTCGGCAGTCACCATCCATGGGCCGAACGAACCGGTCGCGGGGAAGTTCTTGCCGGCGGTCCACTGGTTGACGGCCAATTGCCAGTCGCGGACCGACCCGTCATTGTAGCAGGATATGCCCGCCACGTGCTCCAGCGCCCTGGCCCTGGGGATGCGCCTGCCGGCCCTGCCGATCACCACGGCCATCTCCGCCTCGAAGTCGAACTGATCGCTTTCGCGCGGGATCACGAGCGCCCGCCCATGGCCGGTCTGCGATTCCGCGGTACGCAGAAACAGCGACGGCGCGGCCGGCTTTTCGGTGTCGTGGTTGCCCTCGGCGCGGTGGGCCTTGTAGTTCAGCCCGACGCAGACGATCTTGCCCGGATTGGGCACGACCGGCAAAAAGCACAAATCGTCCAGATGAAAGTCGGCGCTCGCGCCCTTGACGACAGCGGCGGCACGTTCCAGCCCCCCGTCGCGCAGCAACGCGACCAGATCGCCACCGAGCCGGCAACCAAGATCGTACACCCGCTCGCCGTCCGCCACTCCGAAACTGGCTCGGGACGGCGTCACGTAAGACATCAACTTCATCAGGCTTTCTCCATTTCCAATCCGCCGGCCGCCATGTTCAGCGCGCGGGCGGCGGCCACTGCGACCAGATGCGCGCGGTAGCGCTTGCTGGCATGCATGTCCTCGTTCATCGTCGCGGGATCCTGTTTGAGGTCCCTGATCGCGTCCGGTGACCAGTTTGCGCGCAGCGCGGCCTCGAAATCCGCCTGCCGGAACACGCAAGGGCCGGCGCCGTTGACGGCAACCCTGATCTGCCCGTCAAACGCGGCGATGAAACACCCCACCGTGACGTAGCCCGATGCCTGGTTGGCGATCTTGTGATAGCCCGCGCGGCGCGGCACCCGGAAATGCACCCGCAGGACGAGCTCTTCCGGCTCGAGCGCCGTCTCGAACAGTCCGGTGAAGAAGGCGTCGGCGGGGATGCGCCGCTTCGTGGTCTCAACCGTCGCGTCGAGGCCGACGACGGCGGCGGGATAGTCCGCCGCCGGATCATTGTTTGCGATCGAACCGCCGATGGTTCCCATGTTGCGCACCTGCGGATGGGCGATGCCCGAAGCCAGATGCCGCAGCGCGGGGATCGCCATGCCGATATCGGCATGGGCGGCGATTTCGGCATGGCGCGTCATCGCGCCCACGCTCACATGGGTGGAGGAGACCTCGATCCCGCGCAGCTCCGCGATCGCGCGCAGGTCGATCAGCACGCTCGGCCGGTCCAACCGCTGCTTGAGGGCGGGGATCAGCGTCTGGCCTCCCGCCAGCACGCGCGCTTGCGGGTTGCCGCGCAGAAGCTCGAGAGCCGCGTCCAGGTTTTGCGGGCGTTCGTATTTGAAATCGGGAAGGTTCATCGCACGCTACCGTCGCCGCATGAGTCCGGTGCGTTGCGGGCAACGTCCATGATCGCATCGACGATGTTCTGATATCCGGTGCAGCGGCACAGATTGCCCTCCAGGGCCTCGCGGACCGCCCTTTCGTCATGGCCGATGCCGCTGCGCACGACGTCGATCCCCTGCATCACCATGCCGGACGTGCAGTAGCCGCACTGCAGCGCATGATGCTCCCTGAACGATTCCTGCATGGGATGCAGCCTGTCGGAGGTTCCCAGCCCCTCGATCGTGGCCACCTCCGAACCGTCCGCCTGCACGGCCAGGAGCGTGCAGGATTTGACCGCCCGCCCGTCCAGGTGAACGGTGCAGCATCCGCATTGCGTGGTGTCGCACCCGACATTGGTGCCGGTCAGCCCGCAGAGTTCGCGCAGGAAATGGACGAGCAACATGCGCGGCTCGACCTGATGGGTTTCAGGAACCCCGTTAACGGTGATCGTGACTTCGTTCATGACCGTCGCCTCTCAATGCGTGCCAAGCCAGGCGGCGGCCGCGGCAAGAACGGCAACCGTGAAGGCCCAGGCCCAGCCAGGCATCTGCAACGTGAACTGGCCGGCCGGCGAAACGGCGGGCGCGGCCGCGACCAGCGCCGCTTTTCCAGGCATGGCCGCCGCTGGCTCGCGGTCAGCCCCGGACGCCTCCTGGCCACCGGAAGCAGCAGGGGCCGCGGCCTCCCCCGATCCCTCCGCCAGGGCCGACGGGTCCTTCAGCAGCGCTTCGAACTTGTCGAAAAACTGCCCCGCCATGCGCTTGGCCGTCGCGTCGATCAGCCTCGATCCGATCTGCGCCAGCCGGCCGCCCATCGCCACATCCGCGCTATAGCTGAGACGGGTGCGCGCCGTGTCGCCGTCGATGTCTTCAAGCACGACCTGCGCACTGCCCTTGGCAAAGCCGGCAATGCCGCCTTCGCCCTCGAAGCGCAGGGTGCAACGTGCCGGCGGATGCAGGTCCTCCTGCCACAGCCGTCCACGGAAACGGGCGCGCACCGGGCCGAGCGAAGCCAGAACGACCGCCGAATAGGCGCCGTCGTCGTCGAGGGTAAAGGACTCGCAGCCGGGAATCGCAGCCTTCAAGAATCGGGGGTCCAACAGCCCGTCCCATACGCGTTCGCGCGGGGCTTCGATGTCCTGGCTTCCAGTCAATTGCATGTCACTATCCGATCTTCTGATATCGCGGGCATCGCCGTTTCGCGGGTCAAAGCGGAGGCATGTCGGAAGGACGATTGGTCTGCCAGCGGAAGGCCAGCACCTCGATGCGCTCCGACAATCCGGCGATTTCGAACGGGTCGTTTGCGAGGATTTCCCGCACCTGGGCCTCGGAATCGGCCTCGATCAGCATCAGCCCGCCGCAGGCGTCTCCGTTTTCGTCGAGCAGCGGGCCGCCGCAACGAACGCGGCCGGCGAACCGGCTCATGTATTCGCGATGCGCCGGCCGCGTCGCCGCCCGGACCTCCGCGGCACGACCGTCGCTGCGGTCGATCCGATACACGGAATAAAGCGTCATTCCTCTTCTCCTTCGGGGTTCATCGCCTCCCAGACCGACATCGGCGTCAGCGGCATCTGCAAGTCGCGCACCCCGTAGGGACGCAGGGCATCGACGACGGCCGACACGATGGCGGGCGGCAAGCCGACGGTGCCGGCTTCAGCGCCGCCCTTGACCCCCAGCGGATTCGTCGCCGTGGGGACGGAGCGCAGGCCCAGCTTGAAGCGCGGGAAATCTCCGGCCTGGGGCATGGCGTAGTCGGTGTATGCACCCGTCAGAAGCTGGCCGGTCTCATCGTGCACCACCTTCTCCTTCAGGGCCTGGCCCGCGGCCTGCGCGATGGCGCCCATGATCTGCCCTTCCAAAAGAAGGGGATTGACCACATTGCCGACATCGTCGACCGCGGTCACGCCGACAAGGTGAACCTGTCCGGTCTCCGGCTCGACCTCGACCTCGGCGATGTAGCAGCCATTGGGATAGTTCTGCGGATTTGCCGAGAAATGGCCGATACCTTCGAGCCCGGACCACAGATCCGCCGGGATCGATTTCAGCGCTCCGGACGCATAGGTGGTCACGCCCTTCCAGGCAAAGCTG
The DNA here is from genome assembly GCF_003015025.1 of Nitratireductor sp. StC3. Classification (NCBI taxonomy): domain Bacteria; kingdom Pseudomonadati; phylum Pseudomonadota; class Alphaproteobacteria; order Hyphomicrobiales; family Phyllobacteriaceae; genus Nitratireductor; species Nitratireductor sp. StC3. The sequence goes on from NZ_PYBP01000012.1 coordinate 71,217, forward strand.
GCCTTCGCCACCTCGTCGATCGTCACGGAGCGCTGATCGCCTGCCTTCCACAGATAAAGGCCACTCTCGAACACGATCTCAACCGGATCGACCTCAAGCATGATCGCGGCCAGCCGGGTACCCTTGTCGATCACGCTTTCGCAAGCCTGCTTGAGCGCGGAGCCGCCCACGGTCATGCTACGCGAGCCGAAACTGCCGCGGCCCGTCGCGATCTTGTCGGTATCGCCCTGCAGCAGACGGATCTTTTCGATCGGAACGCCGAGCCATTCATGCGCCATCTGCACGAAGCTGGTTTCGTGGCCCTGGCCGTAGCTGAACGTGCCGGCAAGGATGGTCACCCCGCCCGCGCTGTCGAAGCGGACCTCCATGCGTTCGCTGATCGTGGCGCAGACCTCGATATATACCGCCAGTCCGCGCCCGCGCAGCCGCCCCCGGGCTTCGCTGTCCGCGCGGCGCGCCGCGAAATCCTCCCAGTCGGCAAGCCGAAGCGCTTCATCCATGATGGCTTCGAACTCGCCGCAATCGTAGGTCTCGCCGATGCAGGTCGTGTAGGGCATCTGGTTCGGCCTGATGAAGTTGCGGCGTCTGATCTCGTCGGGAGCCAGCCCCAATTCCTCGGCTGCCAGATCCATCATGCGCTCGACGACCAGGGTCGCCTCGGGCCGCCCGGCACCGCGATAGGTGGTCAGGGTTCGGCTGTTGGTGAAGATGCCGTTGACCGTCACATGCATGGCCGGGATCGCGTAGACGCCCGACAGCATCCGCGTGCCGACCAGCGGCGGATGCGCGGTCGACGGGCCGAGCTGGCAACCGAGATTGTGATTGACGACGATCCGGGCGCCCAGCACCGTGCCGTCCTTGTTGAAGGCGAACTCGGCATCGGCGATCTGGTCGCGTCCGTTGAAGTCGGACAGAAAGGCCTCCGACCGGTCGCTGACCCACTTGACCGGACGCCCGGTGCGCTGTGCCGCCCACAGCACCAGGATTTCCTCGGGATAGATGCCGCCCTTGGTGCCGAAACCGCCGCCGACGTCGCCGGCGACGACATGGACGCGATGGGCGGGAACGCCGAGGATCTGGTCGGCCAGGATCAGCCTGATGCGGTGCGGATTGGCGGTGGAGCTGGTGAGCTGCCAGCGCATGTCGCCGGGATCCCAAGCGCCGATACAGGTGCGCGGCTCCATCGGATTGCCGGCCACGCGCTGATTGCGGATCCTGGCGCGGACGACATGCTCGGCGCGCTCGAACGCCGCATCGGCCGCCGCCGCATCGCCCAGTTCGTGCGTGAAGCAACGATTGCCCTTGGCCTGCGGCCACACGAGCGGCGCGTTGTCGGCCAGCGCCGCTTCGAGCGTCGGCACCACCGGCAATTCGTCGTATTCGACCTCGATGCGCTCGGCCACGTCGATCGCGGCCGCCAGGGTTTCGGCGACGATGAAGGCAACCCCCGTGCCGACCGCAAGCACGCGATCGGTGGCCAGTGGCGGGAACGGCGTGGCATGGTAACCTCCGCCCGTTATGTTCGGCGGGATGCTGACGCAGGGAATGTCTCCCCAACTGTCGGCCGCGTAGTCTTCGCCAGTCAAGATGGCGACCAAGCCGGGCACGTCCAGCGCGGGCGAGACGTCGATCCGCTTGATCTTGGCATGGGCCACGGGCGAGCGCAGAACGTAGCCGCGCAGTTGCCGCGTCATGGTGATGTTGTCGGCGAAACGCCCCTTTCCCGTCAGCAGGCGCGGATCCTCGCGGCGCCGAACCGGCGCGCCGATGCCGTTATGGTTCAACTGTCGCGACGGCGTCACCACAGTTCCAGCGGGCATCTCGTTTACGATTTTGTTCATCCTGTCCTGCACCGGCTTGGTCGTCTCACTGCTTCACTATTCGCGGGCTCAATAGCTAAAGCCCTGATCCTGCCAGAGGATCTCCGGCACCGACTCGACGCTCCAATCCGGGGGGGCCAAGTTGCGGTAGCTGCCGCCGTAGTAGAGCAGCGGCTTCTGGTGGTCGTGGTGCAGTTCCAGCGCCCGCACCTCGCCAACGAACAGCGTGTGGTCGCCGCAGTCGTACTCGTGCGCCAAATCCGCCGCCAGCCGCACCATCGCGCCGTGCACGACCGGAATATCGGCGAGTTGATCGAAGGCCGGGACGCGGTCCGGAACGGCCTTGCCCGCAAAATGGTTCGATACCCATTGCTGGCTCTGCGACAGGACGCTGACGCCATACTGGCGGGTGCTGACAATCCGGCCGTGCATGCGCGCCGTCTTGGCGACCGAGACCAGGACGAGAACGGGCGCCAGCGATCCCGACATGAACGCATTGGCCGTCATGGCGTGGATTTCGGCGTCCCGGCCTGTCGAGATCACGACGACACCGGAGGCGAACTGCCCCATCGCAGCGCGGAAATCGCGCTGCGAGAAGTTCTGCGCTTCAGGAGCTTGAGGGACATGTTCCGCCTTGGCCAAAGCAGCCTCCTTCTTGCTTTCGAAATGCCTCGGGCTCAGCGTTTGCCGAACAGGTTGACGTCTTGCGGGTCGACCAGATCCGGCACCGTCCATCCATCGAGGTCGTATTCGTCCATCGCCGACTGCGCGAAGGCCTTGAACCGATCGAGGTCTCGGTTGGCCTGGGCGTTCCACAGATTGGTCAGCCGGGTGATGTCGTTGCTGCCGATATAGTTGATCTCATAGAGCTCGTGCCGGGCGCCAAACTCGGTGCCGATGGCGTCCCACAACATCTTCATCACCTTGACGCGCTCGACGGCGTCGGCACCGCCCGACCCTCTGAGATAGCGATCCAGATAACCGCGGATTTCCGGCGCCTTGAAATCGGCGGTGTGCGAATTCAGGTAAATCAGACCCGAAGCGACGATCTGTTCTATGATGTTCTTGATTTTCGGCATGGCGTGCTGGTTGAGCACGCGATAGGCGCCGGCAAAGCCGCTGTCGGGGCGGACCATCTCGTTCCAGGGCGCCGCACTCTTGGCCATCGCGTCGGAAAGCGCCCAGAAATTGTTGCGCCAGGCGATCACCTCGCCCAGTTGCGCCTGCACCCCGTGGAACCCCTTGGCGCCGGTGATTTCGAGCGCGCGGGTCAACAGGCCGACGATGAAGTCCAGCTTGACGGCGAACCGCGTGCAACCGTGCAAGGAGGCGCGCTCGAGAAAGCCGGAGCCGGTATTGAACCGGTTGGCGACCTCGAGATCGCCATGCATGAACACGTCCTCCCAGGGCACGAAGACATTGTCGAGCACCAGGATGGCGTCATTCTCGTCCAGTCGCGAACTCAGCGGATAGTCGAAGGGCGAGCCCATCGCCGCGGCCCGGTATTCGTTCGAGACACGGCACAGCAGCTTCACGCCTGGAGCGCCGGTCGGAACCATGAAGACCGGCGCGAATTTCGGATCCGCGATCGGCACCTGGGCGACATGTGCCACGAAGGTGAAATGCGTCAGGGCCGAATTCGTCGCCACGACCTTGGCGCCGGAGACATAGATGCCGGCATCGTCTTCCTTCACCACTTTCACGAACACGTCGGAGCCGTCCGCCGTGGGCAGGTCGCGATCCACCGGCGGATGCATGATGGCGTGGTTTACGTACCAGGTCCGTTCCTGCGCCTTGCGGTACCAGCGCAGCGCGTTGGCTTCGTAGCCTTTGTAGAAGTCGGCATTGGCGCCGAGCGTGCCCAGGAAGGCGCCCTTGTAGTCGGGCGAACGTCCCATCCAGCCCCAAGAGGTGCGTTGCCATTCGGCAATCGCATCACGCTGGGCAAGCTGTTCCACAGCATCCTTGGGCGCGCGGAAAAAGCGATGGGTCCTGCCGCCCCATTCGGTCGGCACGGTCAGAACGTCGCGAAATTCCGGATTGTGCAGCTTGTCGTACATCCGCGCGATCATCCGGGCCGCGTTGCGGAACGCCGGATGGGTGGTGACGTCCTTCACCCGCTCGCCATAGATCCAGACCTCGCGACCGTCCTTGAGACTGTCGAGATATTCCTGGCCGGTGAAGGGCATGAAGTCGCCGGTATTGCTACCGGCGCCCTTCTGTCGCGATGCGGACGCCTCAGTCACTGCCGCTGCCCCGATAGGCCTGCGCGGTGATCTCGAGTAGGATGTCCGGATCGGCCAGTCCCGCGACCTGCACCAGCGTGGAACACGGGAAATCGCCCTCGAAGAACTCCTTGCGCGCTTCCCAGATGCCTTTGTTGTCGGCCATGTTCGTGACGTAGATCGTCATGGTCACGACGTCGGCCATCGACGATCCGGCGCCTTCCAGGCAGTCCTTGATCTTCTGGAAAATCACCTTCGCCTGCTCGTAGGCGCTTCCGACGCCCTGGATCTTCTTGAGATCGTTCGCACGCGAAGTGAACCCCGACAGGAAGATATGGTCGCCGACGCTGATCGTGTTCGACCAGTGGCCCTCGGGGTACTCGGCGACCTTGTCGGTGATAAAGCGCTGCTTCTTCAAAGGGGTGGCGTTGTCATTCGACATCTTCATTTCCTTTAGTGCCGTCATGTTCAGCTCCTTTTCTTGCTGGATTGATCGACCGCGCGGTTCAGCGGAAGAATTCGGGCGTCGGATCCATGCCCCATTGCGACTTAGTCGGCCCTTCGTCGTCGAGGTAGTAGTCCTTGCCTTTGTATTCGGCGGTGTTGGCGTCGCCGTCGGTGTAGTGCTCGATGCGATTGCCGAACGGGTCCGTCCAATAATCGAAGATCTGGCTGCCGATCAGATGGCGCCCCACGCCGATATCGAGGTGGTAGCCCTTGCTGACCAGGTAGTCGTGCGCGCCCATGACGGCGTCGAAGTCCTGCATTTCGAAGGCGCAGTGGTGGCAGCCGACCTCCGAGGCCTCGTTGATCAGGATCGAATGGTGATCGACGAGTTCGCTGCCGAGATCGAAGCGGATAAAGGTGCCGACGGCCTTGTTCACGCTGGGAACGATCATCTTGTCGCTGTCCAACATCGCGAAACGCTCCCGCATCCAGGCCAGCGTCTGGTCGTGATCGCGCACCTTCAGCACGAAATGGCCCAGCTTCAGCGCAAGCCCGGGCTCGCGCTGCGGCCGCAGCGACTGGTTCACGCGTTCCTTGCGGTCGCCCCAGTTGAAGTGGTGGGAGGAACGATGCTCGATCGGCTCGACCGGCTCCTGACCCCACACGCCGTCGATCTCCAGCCCGTCGGGGTGCTGCATGCGGACACGCCAGCCGCCGCCCGGCAGATCGGTGATCTCTTCCACCGGTCCGGAGCCCTCGAGCTTGGCCAGTTCCTCGAGATCCTCCTTGCTGCTCATGATGAGCGCGCCGCCGAGGAACTTCTTGTCGCCCTTGTAGGTAATGTGCACGACCGGGGCCACACCGCCGCCACGCATGAGCAGGACGTCGTCCGTCCGCTTGGCCGTGATCAGACCGAAATCCTCCATGAAGGTCTGCATCTTGTCGAGGTCGGGGACCTGGTATCGCACATAGGCCAGATCGACTGCTCTGGGCATTGCTTCTCTCCTCTTGATTTGGGTTCGGGGCGCTTCGCCCCCGGCACTCACTTCAGGACGCTGACATCGTCGTTGTTGATCAGATCGGGCACCGTCCAGCCGTCGAGGTCGTATTCGGACATGCACTCGTCGACCATCGAGGTCATCTTCTCCATTTCGCCGAGGCTCAGGCTTTCCCAATAGTTCTGCAGGCGCGTCAGATCGTTCGACCCGAGATAGTTGATCTCGTAGAGTTCGCTGCGGCCGCCGAATTCGGTGCCGACGCAGTCCCACAACAGCTTCATGAGCTTGATGCGCTCAATCGCCTCGACGCCCCCGGTACCGCGCAGATAGCGGTCCAGATGCGGCCGCAGCTCCTCGCTCTTGAAGTCGTCGGCATGGCTGTTGAGATAGATCAGGCCCGACGCCACGCTCGCCTCGATGATGTTCTTGATCGCCGGATAGGCAATCTGGCTGATCGTGCGATACGCGGTTCCGAAGCGCGAATCCGGCTGCACCATCCCGTTCCACTCGACGTTGGACTTGGCCATGGCATCGCTCAGGCCCCACATCGTGTTGCGCCACGCGATGACCTCGCCCAGACGCGACTGGATCCCGTGGAAGGCGGAGGTGCCGTTGATGTCCAGCGCCTTCTTCAGCGCGCCGGTGATGAAGTCGAGCTTGACCCCGAGCCGGGTGCAGCCGTGCATCGCCGCCCGCGCGTTGAAACCGGAACCCGGGGCAAAGTCGTTGGACAGCTCCGGATCGCCGTACATGAAGACGTCTTCCCAGGGCACGAAGACGTTATCCAGGATGAGGATCGCGTCGTTCTCGTCCATGCGGCTGGAAAGCGGATAGTCGAACGGGCTGCCCAGCACGGCGGCGCGATGTTCGTTCGAAGCCCGGGACACCATCTTGACGCCCGGCGCGCCTGTAGGAACGATGAACACCGGCGTGAACGCGGCGTCCTTGATCGGAATCTGCCCGGCATGCGCCACGAAAGTGTAGTTGGTCAGGGCGGAGGCCGTCGCCACGACCTTGGCCCCGCTGACATACAGGCCCGCGTCGGTCTCCTTTTCGACCCGCACATACACATCCGACTGGTCGGCGCTTTTTGCGTTGCGGTCGACCGGCGGATTCATGATCGCGTGGTTGATGTACCAGGTGCGCTCCTGCGCCTTGCGGTACCAGCGCAGCGCGTTGTTTTCATAGCCCTTGTAGTACTGGAAATTGGCGCCGAGCGTGGCGAGAAAGGAGCCCTTGTAGTCGGGCGAGCGCCCCATCCAGCCATAGGAGATGCGCTGCGTCTCGGCCACGGCGTCGCGCGCCGCAATCTGCTCGCCAACGGATTTCGGAGCGCGGAAATAGCGATGCGTACGCCCACCCCACTCGGTCGGACAGGTCAGGATGTCCCGACGCTTGTCGTCGTGCAAGGCATCGTAGAAGCGCGCGATCATGCGCGCGGCGTTGCGAAACGCAGGATGCTCGGCGATATTCTTGATCTTCTTGCCGTAGATCCAAACCTCCCGACCGTCATTCAGGCTTTCCAAATACTCCTTGCCGGTCATCGGCAGGAATTCGGTTCGGATATGGCTGGCTTGCACGTTCATTCGGTCCTCCTTCAATCTTTTTGCTCGGCACCGCCGGTTCGCCCGTAGCGGTCTTCGCTCAATGTCTGGCGATAGCCATGGCGAATATCAGGATGGCGCCCGTCGCCATCGTTTGGGCATAGGCCCCGACCTGCATAAGGTTCAGCCCGTTCTGCACAAGCATGATAAGCAGCGTTCCCAGGAGCACGGCCAGCGTGCGGCCGCGCCCACCGGCCAGGGCGACGCCCGAAATCACGCAGGCCGCGATCGATTCAAGCGGCAGCGAGGTGCCCACATTGGCCTCGCCGGTGCCAAGCCGGGCCGTCAGCAACAGCCCCGACAGGGCCGCCAGCAGACTTGCCAGCGTAAAGGCGGCGATCGTGACGCGAACCGTGTTCACCCCCGACAAGGCGGCGGCCTTCGCGTTGCCCCCGGCCGCGTAGAGCTGGCGGCCGAAACGCGTCCACTCCATCAGCACGTAGACGAGCGCCACCAGAACCAGCGCCACGACGGCGGCGATCGGGAATCCCAGCACACGGCCGAACCCGAACCACTCTCCAAGCATCGGCGGGAGCCCGTAGATCGGCATGCCGCCGGAAACCAAAAGGGTGACGCCGAACAAAACCGAGCCCATGCCGAGCGTCATCATGAAGGGAGGAATGCGCAGCACGCTGATGCCCAGACCGTTGACAAGGCCGGCCCCCACGCCGATCGCCACCGCGGTGCCGACACCGGCCAGCAACGCCAAAAGCTGGAATTCGGGAAAGGCGGCATAGACCGCCGCCATCACCAGCGCCCCCACGACAGACGTCAGAGACACGGTGCTGCCGACCGACAGGTCCAGCCCGCCATTGACGATGACGATGAACTGTCCGAGCGACACGATCAGCAGATAGACCGACTGTCGCGCCACATTTGTCAGATTGTCGACGGTCAGAAAGTTCGGCGCCTGCAGCGAAAAGATCACGAAAACGAGCAGAAACATGACCGGCAAGGTGGCGGATTGCCGGTTCTGCACGAGCCAGGCAAGTGCAGCGCTTGTTGCCGGACGGGAGCCGGCGTCGTTCGGTACATCCAAAGTGTTCACGTCTACCCCGCCTTCAAAAGAATTGTTCCAGAATCTTGTGTTCGTCGTATTCGTCCCGCGCGAATTCCGCGACGAAGCGGCCATTGCTCATGACCTTGATCCGATGCGCCAAGCCCATCAGTTCGGGAAGGTTCGACGACGCGATCAGGATGGCGGCGCCGCGCTCGCTCAGCTTGGAAAGCGCGTTGTAGATCGACAGGCACGCACCGATGTCCACGCCGACAGTGGGTTCGTCGAAGACGTAGACGGAAATGTCTTGCACCATGGCCTTGGCCAGCAGCACCTTCTGCTGGTTACCGCCCGACAGGCTCTCGACGGGGTCATCAAGCTTGGCGGGTTCGAAATCGACCAGCCGGGAGATCTCCGTCAGGAGACGGTTCTCCTGGTCGGTCTTGATCCAGCGGCCGCGCAGAGGCCCGAAACTGTAGGATGACAGCGATATGTTCTCGCGGGCGCTGCGTCCCATCGACAAACCGTCATGGCGCCGGTCCGAGGGCGTCATCCAGAGCCCGTTGCGGATCGCATCCGCAGGATCGCCCTGTTTCACGGGCCGGCCATCGACGGTTATCGTCCCCGAGCGCAAGCGATGGAGGCCGAAACACGCTTGTGCAAGCTCCCCCTTGCCGCACCCCACCAGCCCGGCAACGCCCACGATCTCGCCGGCTCGCACCTCAAGCCCCGCATCCTGAACCTGGACCTGGCCTCGCCTCGGGACAGTGGTAACGGCATCGAGGCTCAGGCGCACCGCGCCGAGATCGGCTCGTGGCGTCGGATAGATCTTCGCCATCTGTCGGCCGGTCATCAGCCCGATGAGGTCGTCTTCGCACGTATCCGCCGGAACCGTGTCGATGTGCCTGCCGTCGCGCAGGACCGTGACCCGATCGCCGACGATCGGTATTTCGTGGATGCGGTGGGTGACGTAGATGATGGCGGTGCCTTCGGCCTTCAGGCGCAGGACCAGCTTGAGCAGCGCCTGCGCATCATGCTCCGACAACGATGCCGTCGGTTCATCGAGGATCAGCAGTTCGGGCGGCCGTCTCAGCGCCTTGCATATCTCCACCATCTGCTGCTTGCCACGTGTCAGCGAAACGACGCGCGACCTGGGGTTCAGGTCGAAGCCCAGACTGTCGATCAGGGCCTGCGCTTCCTCGACGGCGGCCTGCTTGGCCAGCAGGCCGAAACGGTTGGTCGGCTCCTCCCCCAGGATGATGTTCTCGGCCACCGTCTGGTGCGGAATGAGCGAAAACTCCTGGAACACCGCACGCACGCCGTGGGCGCGGGCCTCGGCGACGGAACCGAACCGGGCGACCTTGCCGCGGACGACGATCTCGCCGCCGCTGGGCGCATTCGCGCCCGCCAGCAGCGAGATCAGCGTCGACTTGCCCGCGCCGTTCTCGCCGAACAGAACATGCGCTTCGCCGGCCCGGAAATCGAGCGTGACCGGAGCGAGCGCGACGTTGCGCCCGTACCGTCTCGTGATTTCACGGACGCCAATCACCGCGGGCCCCGCCTGAACCGAGGCGGCCGGGGCAATCGGCTCCTGCAACGCGATACTCATTCCCACGCCTCCCGAATCTCGCTTCCGGGATGCCGTTACTGGGACAGATTGAAGACTGGCCGGTAGCCGCGCGGCGCCATCACCTCATCGCGGTTCATCTCGTCGACGCTCTCCTTGGTGTAGACAGCGCCGAGCGTCCCGATGTTGAAATGCTCCTGCTTGCCTTCCAGCACGCGAACGGCCTGGTCCAGCATGATGCGGCCCGTCAGCGTGATCGGCGCCACGCCGGCCGCCTCGACGTCGCCCGTCTTGAGATATTCGTACACGCCGGGCAGCATATAAACCGAGACCAGCTTCACCGTGTCGGCGATGCCTCGCGCCTTCAACAGAGGAACCGCCGCTTCGGCCATGACAGCCGTCCCGACGATGTAGTCGACGTCGTCATGGGTCTGCAGAATGTCTTCGACCAGCCGCGCCTGAACCTCCTTGCCGACGTCGCCGTGCTTGGTTTCGACGATCTCGACGGCGCTGCCCTCTATTCCCTTCTTGAAACCGGTGTCGAAGGCGGTGACGAAACCCGCGCCAGCCGGACCGGGCAGCCAGGCGATCTTGGCCGGCTCGCCGCCGGCGGGATGTTTTTCGGCCAGATACTGGCCCGCGCGCAGCCCCTCGGCATAGGGACTGGTCAGCACCCGCGCCGCGACCTTGTCGCTGTCGACACCGTTCACGATGTCGATGACGGGAATGCCCCTCTGCTCGAGCGTGGCGAGCAGATTGTTCACGCCCTCCGCGGCGATCGCCACCATCAGTACCGCATCCGCGCCGCCGGCGACGCAGTTCTCAATCTGGCTGATCTGATTGGCGAGCCGCGTATAACCGCCGGCATCCATCGTCTGGACGTTGACGCCCAGCAGCTTGGCCTCTTCCACCATGCCGTAATTGGCGGCGACGAAGAAGGCATCCTTCATGTGCGGAACCGACACGCAAAGCTGCCAGGGGCGGCTTGCGGTCTCGGAGGCGCTGAGCGGCACATAATCGACGCGCTCGGTATTTCCGTCGCGATCGGTCGCGTCCACCGCAAGCGGATACCAGTCGGCCTCGGCAAGAGCCGGCCCCGCGACCGCGATCATCGGAGCAAGCAGGCCTGCGCGAAGTGCCATCGATAAAGTCATATGTCGTCTCCCCCTCATCACTATTGATGAGAGATTTTTCGACAGCGATAGGGATAAGTCAATTGACATTAAAATCGGAATAACATTACGAATATCTCATATCAGTATGGCCGGGGACTGGGAGGACCTTAAATGCTGGCAATCGAGCGATTCTTTCGCGATCACATGAACTTCCGCCACATGCGCATCCTCGTGGCCCTGGACGATTATCGCAACGTCAAGCGCGTCGCGGCCTATCTCAACGTGACCCAGCCTGCGGTATCGAAGACACTGTCGGGCCTGGAAGCCGGCCTCGGCCTCAAACTGTTCCACCGCACGAACCGCGGCATGGAACCGACGATGCTGGGAGCGAGCCTGATCCGCCACGCGCGCGACATTCTCGGGCAACTGAGCGAAGCGCAGACCCAACTCCGCGAGATCGCCGAGAACCGCGTCAGCCGCATCTCCCTCGGCGTCCTGCCCACCGCCTCCGTCGTGATCATTCCCCAATTCATCGCCCGGCTGGAAAGCATCGCCTCCTCCACCAATATCCGCATCACGGAAGGGACGATGGACCGCCTGTTGCCGTCGCTTCGCGCGGGGGATGCTGATTTCGTTCTGGGCCTGCTGCCGAACGCGCCGATGTCGGCCGAATTTCGCAGCGAACTCCTGATCGAGGATCCGCTCGCCGTCGCTGTCCGCAGGGGACATCCCCTGGAACGCGTCAAAAGACTATCGTGGGAGGACGTGGCGCAGTTTCCCCTGATCCTACCCCCGTCCTCGGCGACCACCCGCTTGCCGATCGACGCCTTTCTCGCCGCCGAGGACGTGACTATCGAGGCACGGCGGGTGGAGACCGTTTCCACGATGGTGGTCGTCGGAGCGATCCAGCATACGGACTCGATCGGTTTCGTTTCCAATTCCCTGGGGCAGTATTTCGAGCGGCTGGGAGTCGTCACCATCCTGCCCATCCCGGTTCCCGACGTTCAATTGCGCCTGGGCCTGATATGGCTTGCCGATCGCCGCTATTCGGAATCCCATCAGCTCGTCCTCGAAATATTGCGGGAGGTATGCCGTGGCCTCGGCCCGGCCCCCCGATCCGGCCGGAACGCGACCGGTGGCTGAACGGCCGTCACCCGCCGCAAGGTTCTCCGTTGCGATCGACGCGGCAGACGGGCGGGTAGGTCCGCGCGCCCGGCCAAGCCCGGACATGCCATGATGGACATTCGTCAGCTTCGATATTTCATGGCGATCGCCGAGGCCCGGTCCCTGTCGGCCGCGGCGCAAAGACTGCGCATCGCGCAACCCTCGCTGTCCCAACATCTGCTCAACATGGAGCGGGAGTTGGATGTCAGGCTGGTCGAACGCTCGTCGCGCGGATCCGTTTTGACGCCCGAAGGAGAGGTGCTGCTGCGCCACGCATCGGAAATCTGCAGCAGGCTCGAGCGCTGCGTCTTCGAGATGCGCGAACTGTCCACCCATATACGCGGCCATGTGCGTTTCGGCATGCCGTCCTCGGTGTCGATGGTGATGTCGGTGCCGCTGGCTGAAACGATACGCGTCGAGCTTCCCGACGTCAGGCTCCGGGTCAGCGAGGCGATGAGCGGCTTCATCAAGACATGGATCGACGACGAGACGGTCGATATCGGCTTTCTCTACGACCTAAACGGGGTCGACCATTTCAGCGCCACGCACGTCCTCGACGAGCGACTTTATTTCTTTTCCGCGCCGGATGCCTGGCCGCTCAAGACGGCGCCCGGAACACCGGTGCGCTTGCGCGATCTCGAGAGAATTGAGCTCGTCCTACCCGGAGAGCCACACGGCCTGCGCAGCGTCGTCGAGGACGCGGCGGCCGAAAGTGGCGTCTCGCTGTGCATCATGACGGAGCTGGACGCGATGACGCAGATCAAGGAACTGGTCGCGCGCGGCTCCGGCTACTCGATCTTCGCCCCGGCCGCCTGTCAAGACTTCGTCGAAGCCGGCCGCCTGCTGAAGGCGCCGATCGTGAGACCCGTCATCGCGCGCCCCGTCTATCTGGTCCGCAATCCGGCCCGGATACAAACCCGCGCATGCGCGTCCGTCGAGGCGCTTACGCTCGATGTCGCCCGCGAGATGGTCCGGCGCGATATCTGGGAAGGCGAACTTGTCGGGGACACGGGCTGAGCCCGCAGCGCGCGCAGCCTTTGGACGCCGTTTTTGCTTTTTCACGGTTTCGCGGACCGGCAGTGATTCAATCTTCCAAAGCGCCTTTGAACGGCGAACCGGCTTCCACTTCGCCTGAGACACCTCAAATAGCCGCCGCTCTGACGGCCGGGTCGTGCCCACGGCCATGTTCTCATTCGCGCGACGGCATAGGTTTTTTCGATGGTCGCGCCCGTTTAAACCTATATCCCGGTTCGGCCCGCGCCGTGTCAGAAAGCCCGACACATCGAACAAAACGGGAGCCTTGCCATGTCGGGTGATCTGGAGGGCCTTCTGGTCGTCTCAATCGAGCAAGCCGTCGCGGCGCCGTACCTGTCGGGCCGTTTGGCCGAAGCCGGCGCGAGAGTGATCAAGGTCGAACGTCCCGAGGGTGATTTCGCGCGCGAGTACGACCATCTCGTCCATGGCGAAAGCGCCTATTTCGTCTGGCTCAACAGGGGCAAGGAATCGGTTTGCCTCGACCTGCGCAACGAGGCGGACAAGGCCGTTCTGGAAGCCGTGGTGCAAAAAGCGGACGTCTTCATACAGAACCTGGCGCCGGGGGCGATCGACCGTCTGGGTTTCGCGCCCGAACGGCTGCGGGCCGAAAACCCGCGCCTGATCACCGTCTCCATTTCCGGTTACGGCGAAGAAGGCCCCTACAGGCAGCGCAAGGCCTACGACCTCCTGGTTCAGGCCGAAAGCGGACTTTCGTCGATTACCGGCAACCAGGCGGGCCCGGCCAGGGTCGGCGTTTCGGTCTGTGACATTGCCTGCGGGATGACGGCGCACCAGGCGGTGCTGCAGGCGCTGATCGCCCGCCACCGCACCGGCAAGGGACGCCACATCTCCGTCAGCCTGTTCCACGCCCTGGCCGACTGGATGAACGTGCCTTACCTGCAATATGCCTATGGCGGCAAATCGCCGGACAGAAACGGCCTGAACCATCCCACGATCGCACCTTACGGCGCCTATGCCGGCGTCGACGGGAAGGAAGTCCTGTTCTCGATCCAGAACGAGCGCGAATGGGCGAAGTTCTGCGAAACCGTGCTGGAGTGGCCGGAACTGGCCATCGACCCTCGTTTCGACACCAATTCCAACCGGGTCGCCAACCGGGCCGCCTTGAACGAGATCATCGAAGGCGTTTTCTCCCGTCATGGCGCGCACGCGCTTTCGGACCTGCTGCGCCAGGCCGGCATTGCCAGCGGCCTGGTCAACGCGATGGAAGACCTGGTCCGGCATCCGCAGAACCGCTACGTCGAGGCCGAAACCCCCACCGGCCCGGTCCGTCTTCTGGCGCCGGGCGCCGTCGTCGACGGGAAGGTGCCCTATTTCGGGCCCGTGCCGGCCCTGGGTGCCCATACCAGGCAGGTGGGCGAGGAATTCGCGCCGACGCGGCGTGGCGCCAACGTCGAGCCGCGCCGGGATTGACCGGCCGGCGGGGCCGTTTTTGCAACGGCCGACCGCCGTGCCGGTTCAGTTCAGGATATCCGGCAAGAACGTCGCCAGCGGCGGGAACAATATCAGCAAGACGACGGCAACCAAGTTCGCCGCCACGAAAATCGTCATCGCCCCGAAGACCTGCCAGATCGTCACCCGGCCGGGCGCCAGACGTTGGACGATGAACACGTTCATGCCCAGTGGCGGCGTGATCAGGCCGAGTTCCACCACCAGCGCGACGATCACGCCGAACCAGATGGGATCGTAGCCGAGCCCCACCACCAGCGGCGTGAACACCGGAACCGTCAGCACCATCGCGGCAAGACTGTCGAAAACGCAGCCGAGCAGGATATAGATCACGCAGATGCCGACGATCACGCCGACCGGCGGAACGTTCAGCGCCTGGATCCATTGCACGAGTTGCGCCGTCAGCCCGGCGATGGTGAGGAAATTGTTGAAGACAAGCGCGGCCCCCATGACCAGAAGCAGCGAGCCGGTGGTCATCATCGTGTCGACCAGCGCCTCTCCAATCTGGGTGCGGTTTGCGCAACCGCGGATCGCCATCATCACCAGCGCGCCCGCCGCGCCGCAGCCTGCGGCTTCGGTGGGTGTGAAGACGCCGGAATACATGCCCCCCAGCACAAGCAGGAACAGTGCGGCGACCATCCAGGTCTTTTTCAGGCTCCGGGCCTTGTCGCGCATCGGCAAGGCTTCCGCCGGGCGGCCCATGTCGGGACGGAAATATACCATCAGCCAGGCGGCGAGCATGTAAAGCAGCGCCAGCATGAGGCCAGGGACCAAAGCCGCCATGAAAAGCGCGGCGATGTCGTTTTCGGTGATGATCCCGTACAGGACCAGCGGCACGCTCGGCGGAATCAGGATACCCAGCGTACCGCCCGCCGCGACCGCTGCGCAGGCAAAGCTGTCGCGATAGCCGTAGCGCTTGAGTTCGGGCAGCGACACGCGCGAGATCGTGGCGGCGGTGGCGACCGAGCTGCCCGAGACGGCCGAGAACGCACCGCTGGCGCCGATCGTGGCGTGGGCGATCCCTCCGCGATAATGTCCGAGCCACGCGCGCGCCGCCGCGAAAAGATCACCCGCCAGCCCGGCGCGATAGATGAAGGCGCCCATCAGCACAAACAACGGAATGACCGAAAAGCCGTAGCTCGAAATCGCGTCGGTGAGCTGCGTGCCGACGACGGCGCTGGAGGCCTCCCAGCCGCGAAAATAGGCAAATCCGACCGTTCCTACGAGCAACAGCGCGACGGCAAGGGGAACGCCGATGAAACTGAGTACAAAAAGGGCTGCGAACCCGATGAGGGAAGCGGTCATGCCGGCGTCTCCCCGGCAGGTTCGGCCTCGGCGTCGACGGCCTCACCGTTGCCCAAGGCGCGCAGCGTCGCTGCCAGGAAGATTGCGGCCATGGCACCGCTCGTGAGGGAGAAGACATAGACGATCGGCGCGACCGGGAGTTCGAGATAGCCGATCACATCCTCGAATTCGGCCGCCTCCGTCGCGTGTCGCCACATCAACACCGCCAGCACGCCCGCCACCACGGCCGACACCAGCGAAACGACGACCATCCTGATCCGTTCGCGCAGGCTGGTCGGCGGCCCTTCGAACAGGGTCAGCATGATATGGCCACGGCGCAGGGTCACTGCGGGAAGCGACAGCGACACGGCGACGGCGAGCAAAAAACTGACCAGCTCCACCGCTCCCGGCAAGGACCGGTGGAAGACATAACGCCCGATCACATCGATCACGGTAATGGCGATCATGATCAGCAGGCATCCACCCGAACCGATCAGGAGCAGACGCGCCAGGCTCTGTGCCTTGCGCGCGAAGGAAAACGGCATCGGCGAACTCATGACACCGCGCATCCCGCCGGCATCCCGGGCCGTGCGCGCCGGCCGCGATAGTGCCGGAAGATATCGCATCGAGGATCGAGAGGTAGAGACATGACGTCGCCTTAGCGTTGAGGGGACATGCTTGACGGAGTGCGTTGCGTTCAGGCGGCCAATCGGAGGTCGACGACCACCGCAGGAGGGGCGCGATCGGTCTGCCCCTCCATCGAGACCGCTGGATGTCAACGGCCGGTCACAGGGACTTCAGGAGATCGCGATAATATTCGATCGCCGCAGCGCCATCGATGCCCTTGTCCGAAACCTTCTGGATCCAGTCCTCCTGGAGAAACTGGAACGCTTCGCCGAGATCGGCCGAGAACTCGTCGGAAATCGTCGAAAAGACCACCCCGTCCTTCTTCAGGTCCTCGATCACCCGGTTGTTTGCCGCTTCCACGGCTGCGAGCCTGCGCGAAAACGCCTCGCCCGACAGCGATTCGAGCGCGGCACGATTTTCCTCGGACAGGCGGCGCCAGGCGCGTTCATTCATCACCAGTGCGAAGCTGCCGGCCGTCGTCAGTTCGCCCAGCCCCGCGATCGATTTCGTATAGCGCGACAGGTTGAAGCTGATGACCTCGATCGGGGTGAAGGCCACATAGGCATCCACCATGCCCTTGGACACGACTTCGAAATATCTGAACGCAGGCCCGGCCACGACACCGGGCGTGATCGAGCCCCAGGCGGTCGCCGCCATGCCGGGCGTCGTGGCGAGTTTCAGCGCCTTGAGTTCTTCCACGCTCTGCGGCGGCGTTTCGCTCAGGCTGAACAACGCCTGCGGCGCGAGCGTGAACAGCGACAGCAGCTTCACGCCCTTCATCTCGTCGGCCGCGGAAAAGTACTTCTCGTAGGTTCGCCACAGCGCCACCGACGTCGCGTCCGTCGTCTTGTGCGGGTTCGGCAACTCCGTCATCATCAGCGAGGTGAGCCGGTTGGGCACCACGGACGAATATTGCACCGTAATGTCGGCGACCCCGTTCTGCACCATATCCAACTGCTCGGGAGGCGGCGCGAGACTTGCAGCGGAAAATTCGATGACGACCTCGCCCTTGGTCTCCTCCTCCACCGCATCGGCCCAGGGCTTGAGAACGTCGGCGACCAGCGGATGGGTCATCGGAAAAAAGGTCGAGAACAACAACTTCGTTTCCGCGGCCGCCGCCGACACATTCAAAGTGGCCATTGCCAATGTGAAGACCGCAAGTGACGTCTTGAGTTTCTCCCCGATCATCTTTCGTTCCCTTTCTTTTGGTTTTGGGGTTGGTGTCGATGGCCTAGAACCGGGTTTCGACGGGCGATGCGGCGGACAACTCAGCCCGCCTTGGCCGAAATCGGCTTGACGTAGAAGGATCGGTATTCCTCCGGCGCCTCGTCTTCGTCGAAGAGTCCGAGCAGGATGCCCTTTTTCCGCGGCCCTTCGGCGAAACGCGCCTCGACCAGATCGTCCGGCATCGTGACGCGCTGCGCGTCGCGTCGCGCCCACCGCGCGAGCCGCTCATACATCATGGCGACGATGTCGGCCTTGTCCGGGTCGGCGCCCAGATCGACAAGCTCGCCCGGGTCGTTTTTGAGATCGAAGAGCATCGGGCGGAAACCGCCCTCGGCGTGGATCAGTTTCCAGTCATGGTCGACCACCATGAACATATGCGCATCTTTCTGGCTTACCCCCAGACGCGTGCGCACGGGCTGCTGTGCGTAGTTGTATTCGCTGATGGCGAACCGGCGCCAGTCGTCGGGGATTTCACCGTGAAGCAAGGGCAGCAAGGAACGCCCCTCGACGATATGCGCCGGGACCTTTCCGCCGGCGATCTCGATGAAGGTGGCGACGAGATCGATCGCCTCGATCAACGCATCGCAGCTCGTCCCGCGCGTCGCATCCGCCTCCGGCGACGGGTCGTAGACGATCATCGGAATCCGAACGGAGCAGTCGTGGAACATGTCCTTTTCGCCGAGCCAGTGGTCGCCCAGATAATCGCCATGGTCGGACGTCAGGACGATGACCGTGTCGCGGTCCTGTCCGGTTTCGGCGAGATAGTCGAGTATGCGCCCCAGCTCGGTGTCGCATTGCGCAATCAGCCCCATATAGGCGGGCACGACCGCCTGGCGAACTTCGTCGCGCGAGAACGCCTGCGAAAATCCTTGCTGCTGGAAGGCCTTGAAAAGCGGATGGGGATTGTCGCGCTCCGCCTCCGAGCGCACCGGATCAACGACGTGTTCGGGGCCGTAGAGGTCGTGATAGGGCGCCGGAACGATATAGGGCCAGTGCGGCTTGATGTAGGAAAGATGCGCGCACCACGGCTTGCCGCCCTTTTGGCGCGCGCCCTCCATGAAGGCGATCGCTTCTCGCGTCAGCCAAGGGGTCTCGCTGTCCTTTTCTTTGATATTTGCCGGCTTGGCGGCGTTGCGCATGAACCAGCCGCTGGCCGTCATGCCATCCTCGAAACCCGCATTGGCAAAATCGGCCCAAGGGTTTTCGCCCTCGTAGCCTTTGGCGCGAAGATAGTCGTTATAGGGCTGCTGGTCGCTGTAGAAGCCCTCCGGCCCCTGCGCGATGAGGCCGTCTTCGCGCACGAAAACATCGAACCCGCATTCGGCCTGACGGGCGCCGATCACGCTGTCGACCTCGATCCCCAGCCGCGCAAGCCCCTCGCTGTCCGGGCGCATGTGGGTCTTGCCGATCAGCCAGCATTCCATTCCCTGCTTGCGCAGATGATCCCCCAGCGTCATCTCGCCCACACGCAGCGGAAATTCGTTCCAGGCAGCGCCATGCGAATGCACATAACGCCCGGTATAAAAGGACATGCGCGAACTGCCGCAGATCGTCGACTGGGCATAGGCATGCGTGAACCGGACACCTTTTCGGGCGACGCGATCGAAGTTCGGCGTTTTCAGGTGGGGATGGCCTGCGCAGCCCAGATAGTCGAAGCGCAACTGATCGTACATCACGAAAAGAATGTTCTTTGCGGGCATTCTGCTCACTCTTTTCGACCAGCCGCCTCGACGGAAGCGCCAAGCCCTTCGTCCAGGAAATCTGGTTGCTATCGTCGCCGTGGAATGCCGACCCCAGATCGGGTTGTGATCCCGCTGCGCCCTCTTCTTGGTGCGCTTACAAAATTGATAGGCTGATCAAGGAATAAGTCAACTTACATTAAACGGAGGAAAACATTACCATTAGTTTATACCAACACCTCCTGATCAAGCGTTCCACGATTGTCGGCAGAGCGACAGGGCGGTGAAGGGGCGACGGACCATTTTTCGCGCGCCGTGCGAGCCGGCGCGGCGCGCTCAGGTCGGCTGTCGTTCTTCCACGCGGCTACCCGCAAGGCCTTTGCGGACATAGAACCCGTTGGGGATCGCTTCTTGAACGAGCGGCACATGGGAGATCAGTCCCACGGCGCGGTTCTGTCGGACAAGGGCGTTCAGGACATGAAGAACCTGGTCGAGCGTGCCCGACCCGTTCTCCGTGTCCAGGCTTCCGAACCCCTCGTCGATGAAGATCGTGTCGAGCCGCACCTTTCCGCTGGCGCCTTCAACCACGTCGGCAAGCCCCAGCGCAAGCGCAAGCGCCGCGATGAACGTCTCGCCGCCCGACAACGTGTTCGTGGCCCGCGACTTGCCGGTGTGAATATCGAACACCTGGATACCCAGGCCGCGACTGCCGCGGCCCGTCCCGACCAGATCGCGTTCCATCCGGTAGCGGCCGGCGGTCATCGGGCCGAGCCGCAGATTGGCCGCTTCCAGCACCTGATCGAACATGGCGCCGATCGCGAAGGTCTCCAGGGTCAATCGCTGCGTGTTGTGCCCGTTCACGAGCGCAGCCAGTCCGCGCAGGGGACCGGAGGCGGCCTCGGCCTCGTCGAGCCGGCGCAGCGTATCGTCCAGCCCGGTCTTGAGCCTCGTCAGATGCTCGACACGGTTTTTCGCTCCGACGCGCTCCTCCGTCGCCCGGCCCAGCGCCTCCAGCATGGCGGCATGCGCTTGCCGCAGCGCCTCCAGGTCAGGTCGGGCCGTGCCCGCAACGGCGGACGCTGCCGTCCTCGCCGCGTCCTCGGCGCTCTTGTGCGCGCGCCAAAACACCTCGACGGCCTCCCGGTCCGACTCCAGCGTCTCGATGGCCGGCTTGAGAGCCTGGAAGGCTTCCTCGCCAAGGCCGAGCCCGCGAAGGCGGGTGTGGAACGTTTGCTTCGCGTTCCGATGGCGTTCCCGGCAGGCCGCGAGAGCCTTGTCGGCGTTCTCGCGGTCCTTGGCGGCGCCGAGAGCCGTTTCGCGCGCGGTTCTCAACGCCTGATCCGCCGCGGCCTTGGCCGCGACGCGCTCCTCCAGCAACCGCGATATCGTCGTCAGAGCGGCAGCGAGTGCCGCGGTGTTTCTCAGGTCCTCCGGCACTTCCGCCAGCTTGGCAGCACGCGCGGTCGTGGCCTGTGTCGCTTCGTTGCGGCATTCCTCGAAGCGATCGCGCGACTGGTCTCGGTCCCGTTCCAGTTTGGCGATCCGCACATCCAAGCCTTCGATTTCCGCCTCTGCCGCGACGATATCGATTTGCGGACCCAGCGCCGCGAGGGCCTTGTCCTGACCCGCGATCGTCGCGCCCAGGGCTTCTGCGGTCTCCTCGGGCCGGGCCAGACCGGACAGCCGCTGCGTGCGGTCGGCGAGCCTGGCCTGCAGTCCGGCCAGCGTTTCGGCCGTCTGGCGGGACTCCAGATCGGCCGCCTGCCAGGCATTCCTGGCCTCCCGGAACCTCGTGTCGCGACCCGCATTGTCGAGATCGCCTGTCGCGGGGTTGGGATGCTCGCGCGCCCCGCACACCGGACAGGGCGACCCGGCCTTCAGCTTGGTGGCCAGGTGCAGCGCCTGCGCGGCAGCAAGGTTTTGCTCGGCCGCCTCCAAAAGCGAACGCGCGTTCCCGGCGCGTTCGCAAGCCGCATCCGCAACGCGCGTCTGCCGTTCGAGCTCGGCCTGTGCCACATGAACATCCTGCTTGGCCTTCGCCCAGGTCTCGGCGAGGACGTGCCGCGCGGCCAGGGTTGCGCGCCGGCCGGCGATGTCGGCACGCCGCGCCTCCGCTTCGCGCGCGGCTTTCAGGGCTTCGCCTTTGGCAGCGCGGATTGCGCGCGCTTCCGTCAGCCGCGCATTGGCATCCTCGAACGCGGCACCGGCCGCGCGCTGCGCCGCCAGCGCAGTCTCGACCGCCTGCTCGATACCTGCGGCCGCTTCGAAGACCTGTCCGAACCGTTCCAGTTCGTCCTTCTTCCGGCGCAGGGCGTCTTGTTCGGTGGCACGTTCTTCCTCTTTCCGCAGCGTCGTGGCGGCAGCCTCGGCGCTCTGTGTGGCCTGCTCGGCCGCCGCGCGCGCCTTTTCAACCGCCGCTTCGGCGTCGCCGACCTCGCAGGCGGCCTCGCTGACGCGGGCTTCCGCGTCGAGCAGCGAACGCGCGCGTTCGGCTTGCCGAACTTGCTCGGCACGGGCTTCGATGTCCTGCCTGCGCGTCTCCAGTTCCGCAAGCTGCCGCCGGGTCTTTTCGGCCGCCACGAACTTCTCCTCGACGGTCTCGGCCTGCCGCACCGCCTTCTCGGCCGCCTGCGCCCTGGATTGCGCGATCTTTTCGGCTTGCAGGAACTCGGCTAAGCGTGTTTCCGCCGCCGCGATGCCGGCAATCAGCGCATCGGCGCTCTCGAACCCCTCCGCCGACAACTGCCGGGCACACAAGGCGCGTTCCTCCTGAACATGCCGTTCGGCCGCGTCGGCCTCGAATTTGAGATCGGCCATCAGCGCCTCGTAGCGCGAGACGTCGAAAAGCTCGCGCAGGATCTCCAGGCGCTCCCTCGTTTTGGCCGACAGGAATTTCTCGAAACGTCCCTGCGGCAAAAGGACGATCTGCCGGAATTGCTGCGCCCCGTAGCCGAGCATCTCCGCGATCGCGGTATCAACCTCGCGCACCTTCTTTTCGGCGACGATCCTGCCGCGTTGCGCGTCGGTTATCGCGTCGGGCGCCATCCCGGTCGCATCGAAAAGATAGGCCTCGTGCGCGCTGCGCGTCTCGCCGTCGCCGCGCGCCTTGGGGCGCATCTGGTCCGGGCGCCGTACAACGACGTAGCGCCGATCGCCGACGTCGAACACGAATTCGACCTCGGTCTGAACATCGGGATCGGCATGATCCGAGCGCAGCGACGGGGCGTCCTGCTCGGCGTTCGCCGGTTCCCCGAAGAGCGCGAAGGTCATGGCGCTGAAAATGGTCGATTTTCCCGATCCGGTCTGGCCGTAAATGCCGAACAGTCCGGCCTCGACCGCATCACGGAAATCGATGACGACCCGCTGCGGATAGGGGCCGAACGCCTGCAGGGTGAGCCGGACCGGTCTCATTCGCGCTGCTCCTTTTCGCCAAGCCGGCCGAGAGCCGAGGCCACGACCTCCCGTTCGCGCTTCGACAGCCGGTCATCCCGGACGTGTTCGAGAAAATCGCCGATGATGTCGACCGGATCCGCAACCGCGACAGAGCGTCCCGCGAGCGATTTCAGCTCCGGTGCGCGCTGCCGGTGCTCGTAGGCGAGTTCGCAGGCGTTGGGAAATACCTGGCGAATGCGTTTCATCGCGTCGATAACCGGCACGTCATCGGTGAGCACGAGCTTGACGAAATCCTCCGACGGTTCCGCCTGGAGGAGTTCGGCGTGTTTTCCCCGCAGAACGCGCACACGACGCCGCGGTTCGAACGGGATCACCTCGACTGTCGCCCGGCCCGCCGCATCGAGCTCGACCAGGCTCATCGACTTGGCGCAATCGGTTTCGTCGAACCCGAAGGCGAGCGGCGCGCCCGAATAGCGTATGTGGGGCGCGCCGACCGCCTGCGGTCGATGCAGATGCCCGAGCGCCACGTAGTGGGCGCCCTCGAAAATTCCGGGATCGACGGTCTCGATCCCGCCGACCCGCGTCAAAGGCCGTTCGCTGTCGCTCCCCCATGCGCCGGCAACGAAGGCATGGGCAACGACCACCCAGCGCGCGCCATCGGGAAGATGCCGCCGCGCGCAGGCGAGCTGGGCGGCGAGGACATCCTGAGGCGACTGCAGGCTCTCGTCGGCAAAACATGCGCGCGCCGCGTATTCATGGGCGAAGGGCAAAGCGGAAAAGGCCACGGGACCGTGCGCGTCCGCCAGCACGAGCGGTCTTTCGTCCGAACTGATCGGCCCGCGTATCAGGGCTCGCCGGGTGTCGGTCATGATCGACATCGCCGCGATCCGATCCCCCGAATCGTGGTTGCCGGCGATCATGACAACGGCCGCCTCGGTCTCGGAGGCGACGCGGGACAGGAACCCGTTAAGCTGACGAACCGCCGACGCGGGCGGGGACGCACGATCGAAGATATCGCCCGCGATAACAAGCACATCGGCTTGACGGGCAATGACCGCCGACACGATCTGGTCGAGGACGGCCGCGCAATCGGTATCGAGCGCGATCCCGTTGAACTGGCGCCCGAGATGCAGGTCGGCAGTGTGCAAAATCCTCATGTTCGAAAAAGACCTGTTTCTGAACGCATAGTTTTTTGGATACACCGGAGACGGAGCGCCACGACAAGGCCGCGGCCATCGATAGCCTCAAACATACGCTGCGGGAACGCCCGGTTTTCCCGACCGCTGCCGCGCGCGGCGCGGACCGGCGAACGCAAGCCTCTGCGCGAACGCTTCGGCCCAACGACGGCTCACGCCGCGTCGGATTTGCGTGTCTACCGCACTCTCGCGCCGAGTTCAGCCCCGGCATCCCGTCACGGACCTGCCCGAGCGGAGCGGAGAGACACCTGCCGTAGCGCTTTGATACGCTGCCGTTGACCAGGATCAAACCATGTCAGGGCACGACGGGGTATCATTCGCCGTTGTCGACGATGCCGCCCGCGAACCCGGCGGCGTTGCCGCGCAGTTCGGCGCCAAGACGACCAGCGCCCGTTATGATGGGTTTGCGTCACTCATCTCAGGCAGAGGAGGAGCCTCGCAATGAGCGAGAAACTCGTCGTGTGCAGCGAATGCGGCGGGGTGAACCGCGTGCCCGGTTCGCGACCGGCGCTTGAAGCGAAATGCGGCAAGTGCGGGACAAGGCTTTTCACTGCCCGTCCGATGGACGTGAGCGCAGATGTCTTCGAGCGCCAGCTCACCCGCGGCACCATCCCCGTGCTGGTCGACGTCTGGGCGCCCTGGTGCGGACCGTGCAAGATGATGGCGCCCGCCTATGAGGCGGCCGCGTCCGAGCTGGAGCCGCGGGTGCGGCTGATCAAGCTTAATTCCGACGCGGAGCAGGCGGTGGCGGCGAAACTCGGCATCCGCGGCATTCCCACCATGATCCTGTTCCGCGGCGGGCGGGAAGTGGCCCGCACCTCCGGCGCCATGTCCACCGCCCAGATCGTGCGCTGGGTCCACGACCGGCTGTCGCCGGCCGCCTGAGCGGTTCGATGGATCCCCTGATCGCGAAATTTGGACTGGCCCTTGCCATCGGCCTTCTGGTCGGGCTGGAACGGGGCTGGCGGGAACGCGACGCGCCGGACCACAGCCGCACCGCGGGAATCCGCACTTTCGGGATTTTCGGCCTCTTGGGCGGCGTCTTCGCCGCCTTGTCCGCGGCGTCGGGCTCGAACGCCGTCCTCGTCGCCGGCTTCGTCGGCTTTGCCTTCATCCTTGCATGGTACAAGGCCCGCGAATCGGTTCACGACGAGGACTACAGCGTCACCAGTGTCGTCGCCGGGCTCGGCGTCTTCGCCCTGGGGGCCCTTGCGGTTGCGGGCGATTATCGCGCCGCGGCGGCGGGCGGCGCGGCGCTTGCCGGCGTGCTTGCCAGCCGTGAGGTGCTGCACGGGCTCTTGCGGCGACTGACCTGGATCGAACTGCGCTCCGCGCTCATCCTCGCGGTCATGACGGCGGTCGTCCTGCCGCTTCTTCCCAACAGGACGATCGATCCGTGGGGCGGTCTGAACCTTTGGGAAATCTGGCTCTTCACCGTCCTTGTCGCGGCTATTTCCTTCCTCGGCTACATCGCCATACGCCTGTTCGGCGAAGCCCGCGGCCTTCTCGTCAGCACACTGGCCGGCGCGGTCGTTTCCTCCACGGCAATGACGGTCGCAATCGCACGCAGCGCGGCCAAGGACGGCGCCAGGCCGATGCCGCTGGCCGGTGCCGCCTCGCTCGCGGCGATGGTTTCCATCCTGCGCGTGGCGCTGGTGATCACGCTGATCGAGCCCAGCGTCTTTCCGACAGTCGCCGCACCGGCGCTGGCGGCGGCGCTGAGCTTCGGCGCCTGCGGCATGCTGCTGTTCCGCAAAGGCGGCAAGATGGGCGATGCGCCGGCACGCAATCCATTCGACCTGGCGCCGCTGTTGCTGTTTGCCCTGTTCTTCGGAATGGTGGCGACCGCGGGCGCGGCTCTCTCCAAAATTTCCGGCATCAGCGGTCTCGTTGCCACCTCCTCGCTTTCCGGCGCGCTTGACGTCGACGTGGCCGTACTCGGCGCGATCCGCCTGGTGGGAGGTTCGATCGACGCCACGGTTGCGGGACAGGCGGTGTTGGCTGCGCTGGCAGCCAATGCCATTACCCGCGTGGCACTGGCAGCCGCAGTCGCGCCGCCCCGCTTCTCCCTTGCCCTCGCCGGCTTTACCCTCCTGGCCTTGGTGGTGGGTTACGGCGTCTATCGCCTCATGCCGGTATAGGTTTCAGGCCGGCTCGGAGGCCTCTTGGCCGGTGGGCGGAAGATCTCCGGCTGAGCTTGCGTCTTGCCGTGCGGACTCGCCTTTCTGCCCGCCCCTGAGCGCCACATAGATCGCCGGGATGACGAGCAGGGTGAGCGCGGTCGAGGAGGCAAGCCCGAAAAGCAGGGAAATGGCGAGCCCCTGGAAGATCGGATCGGCGAGGATGACCGCCGCGCCGATCATCGCGGCGATGGCGGTCAGCAGGATCGGCTTGAAGCGGATGGCGCCGGCTTCCAGAAGCACGTCGAGCAGGGGCCGCTCGGGCGCGCGGGCATGGCGGATGAAATCGACCAGCAGGATGGAGTTGCGCACGATGATGCCGGCGAGGGCGATGAAGCCGATCATCGAGGTGGCCGAGAACGGCGCGCCGAACAGCCAGTGCCCCACCATAATGCCGATAAAGGTGAGCGGGATCGGCGTCAGGATGACCAGCGGCAACTTGAAGGAGCCGAACTGGGCGACCACGAGAATATAGATGCCGAGGATCGCCACCATGAAGGCCGCGCCCATGTCGCGGAAGGTGACCCAGGTGACTTCCCACTCGCCGTCCCACAACAGTGTGGGATGCGCCTCGTCGTCGGGCTGGCCGTTGAGAGCGATCACCGGCTTCGGCACGTCGCCCCAATCGGCCTGTTCGATCGCCTCGCCGACGGCCATCATGCCATAGACCGGCGCCTCGAAGGCACCGGCCAGTTCCGCCGTCACCATTTCGGCCGCCCGCCCGTTGTGGCGGAAGATGGGATAGGAGGCGGGCTCGCGTGTCACCGTCACCACGTCGCCGAGCTCGATGACGCCGCGCTCGCCAGGCAGGGCATTGGCGGGCACCGGCGTGGCGAGCGCCCGCTCGTTCACGATCCTGTCGCCCTTGGCGAGCGCCACCTTGATGGGGATCGGCGACCGCCCGCCGCCGCGATGCGAATAGCCGACGGTCGAGCCCGCATAAAGCGAGCGGATCGTGTCATAGACATCCGCCTGCTCGACGCGGTGATATTCGAGATTGTCCTGGTCGATCGATATCCGCACGCGCTCCTGGCGAACGCCATAGGAATCGTCCACATCGACGATAAAGGGCACGCTCTCGAAAGCCTCGCGCACTTTGGCCGCGACCGCCCGCCGCACCTCGGGATCGGGGCCATAGACCTCGGCCAGCAACGTGCCCAGCACCGGTGGTCCGGGCGGCGGCTCGACCACCTTCAGCGCCGTCCCCTGCGGCATGTCGAGCCCCGCCAGACGCGCGCGCATGTCGAGCGCGATGGCGTGGCTCTCCCGTTCGCGCTTGTCCTTGGGCAGCAGATTGACCTGGACGTCGCCCAGTTCCGGCGAGGCGCGCAGATAATAGTGGCGCACCAGCCCGTTGAAGTTGAACGGAGCGGCGGTACCGGCATAGGTCTGGAACGAGACGGCCTCCGGAATGGAGGCCAGCCTCACCGCCACCTGCTGGAGCACGCGGTCCGTATCCTCCACCGAGGCGCCCTCCGGCAGGTCGACGACCACCTGAAGCTCCGCCTTGTTGTCGAAGGGCAGCAGCTTCACCGTCACGTCCTTGGTGTAGAAGAGCCCGAGCGAGGCGAGCGTGGCGATGCCCACGATGATGATGAAGGTCCAGGCTCGGAAGCGCGATTTCAGGATGGGCCGGGCCACCGCGACATAGGCCCGGCCCAGACGTCCGCCCTGGCCGTCATGTTCCGAGATTTCGGCCCGACCCACGAATTTCAGCATCAGCCAGGGCGTCAGCATGACGGCGACGAAGAAGGAAAAGACCATCGCGGCCGAGGCGTTGGCCGGGATCGGGCTCATATAGGGGCCCATCAGGCCGGAAACGAACAGCATCGGCAACAGCGCCGCCACCACCGTAAGCGTGGCGACGATGGTCGGGTTGCCGACCTCGGCCACGGCGAGGATGGCATCGAGCGCGCGCGAGCGACCGGTGTTCATGCCCCAGTGGCGGGCGATGTTCTCGATCACCACGATGGCGTCGTCCACCAGGATGCCGATGGAAAAGATGAGCGCGAACAGGCTCACGCGGTTGAGCGTGTAGCCCATGACGTTGGAGGCAAAGAGGGTGAGCAGGATGGTCGTGGGGATTACCACCGCCACCACCAGCGCCTCGCGCCAGCCGATCGCGAAGGCGACGAGGAGCACGATGGAAACCGTGGCGAGCCCGAGGTGGAAAAGAAGCTCGTTGGCCTTCTCGTTGGCCGTCTCACCATAGTCGCGCGTGATCGTCATATCCACGTCGTCGGGGAAGATCTGACCGCGCACCTGCTCCAGCCGATGGATGATGCTCTCGGCGATGGTCACCGCGTTGGTGCCCGGCCTTTTGGCGATGGCGAGCGAGACGGCAGGCAGGCGCTGAAGCCCCTCTCCCGTCTTACGCAGCTCGCTCACGCGGGTTTCGTTCGGCTCCGTGGCGAGCACGATGTCGGCCACGTCGCGCACATAGACCGGCCGGCCATCGCGGGCGGTGAGAAGCAGGTTGCCGATTTCGCTTTGTGTCTGCAGTGTCTGGCCGGCGAGCAGCGTGCGCTGCTTTCCATCCTCGCGCACGAGGGCGGCCTGGAACGAGCGGTTGGCGCCCTCCACCTTGCCCGCAAGCTGTTGCAGCGTGACGCCGTAGAGCGAGAGCTTTTCCGGGTCCGCCTCGACGCGGACCTCCTCCGGCTGCTCACCGACAATATAGGTGAGGCCGATGTCCGGGAGCTTGGCGACCTCCACCTGGAGTTCGCGTGCAAGGCGCGACAACCCATTGGTCGTCCAGCGTTCGGCAGCCTCGGGCGTCGGCGTCAGCGTGACGACGACGATCGCGACATCATCGATGCCGCGGCCGACGATCAGCGGTTCGGGGATGCCGTAGGGAATACGGTCTATGTTTGCCCGCACCCTGTCGTGAACGCGCAGGATGGCCGCGTCGGCGCTGGTGCCGACCAGAAAGCGGGCGGTGACGACCGCACCGTCGTCCCTGGTCTGCGAGTAGACGTGCTCGACGCCGTCGATGCTCTTGACGATCGATTCCAGCGGTTCGGTGACAAGTTTGACGGCATCTTCCGCCTTGAGCCCGTTGGCTTCCACATGGATGTCGACCATGGGCACGGAGATTTGCGGCTCCTCCTCGCGCGGCAGCGTGAAGAGGGCGACGAGGCCGAGCGCAAACGCGGTGATGAGGAAGAGCGGCGTGAGCGGCGAGGCGATGAACGCCCGCGTCAGCAAGCCGGCGATACCGAGCTTCATGGGAGGAGCACCTTGTCGCCGTCGCGCAGGCCTGTGAGAATTTCCACGCGCGGTCCATCATCGCCCAAAAAGGTCTCGCCGAGGATGACGGCGACCTCGACGACGCCGTCGGCGGTCGAAAGCGCGACATAGTCGATGCCGTGGCGGGTGGTGACCGCCGCCGGCGGTACGGCGACGGCGCTGCGGCGGCCGACCGGGATACGCACCAGCGTGCGCTCGTTGACGAAATAGTCGCCGAGGCCTTCGACCTCGACATCGGCGATGACACGGCCTTCCGATATTTCCGGATAGACCTTGGCAATGCGGCCTTGCCTCTCCGCCTCCGCCTCGGACGCATCGCCGAAGCCGCGCCGGCCGAGCAGGACGGTGCTGCCCTGCGCGATGGTGGCGGCATGCCGTTCCGGCAGGGAGAGCCGGAGGTAGTAGCGGCCGGTGGCGACGCGCGCGACCGCCTCGCCCGGAAGCACGACCGAGCCCGACGTCACCGGAACGGTGAGCACGCGGCCGGTTGCCGGCGCAAGCACCTCTCCCTCGCGGGCCTGCTGTTCGATGACCGCCCGCGCCGCCTCGGCGGCCGTCAACTGATTGGTCGCCACGTCGAACTGCGTCCTGGCCGAATCGACACGCCCCTGGGAGACGACGCCGCGGGCGAAGAGCTGTTCGGCCCGCTCCAGCTCCGTCCTGGCGTTGTCGAGTTGCGAGGCGACCTCCTTGATCCTTGCCTGGGCGGCGTCGAGCTCGAGCGTGATCTTTTCGTCGACGACGATGGCGACGACCTGCCCCTCTTCGACTTCGCTGCCCTCGGTGACATGGATCGCGCGGATCGTGCCGCCGGTCCGCGACCGCGCCGGCACCACGGTGCGGCTCTTTACCTGGCCGAACACGGCCTTCATTTCCGGGATCGACAGGGTCTCGACCGAGAACTCGTCGGCGGCAGCGGTCGTGGCGCCGACGAAAAGCATCAAAACGGCGAGGACAGGAGGGCGGGATCGCGACATGGATGCCGCCCTATTTGAACGACACGCCCGGCTTCACGCCGAGTTTCTTGAAGACCATGGCGGCCGGACAGAAACCAGTGAGCGACGCCTGCATCAGGTTGAGGCCGACGAAGGCGGTCAGCAGATACCAGTAGGGCGAGACATAAAAGCCGAGCGCCAGGGAGGCGAGCACCATGAAGCCGGCAAACATCATGACGATACGATCGAGGGTCATAGTCATTCTCCTTGGATTGGGCCGCGCGTTCATTCGCCCGGCTCGAGTTCGATTTCCTTGAGCTTGTCGATGCCCAGCATGTGCAGAGCAAGGTTCTCGTAAAGGGTTTCCGCCTTGCCTTGCCGGACCTTGTGCAGGAAGTATTTCTCGAAGCCGATCTTGGCCGCATGCACCCACCGGTCCTGCGAGGACCAGTTGACGTTGCGCGGCGGAAGCTGCGGCTGCGCCACGAAGGCAATGCCCTCGTCGCCGAAATCAGCCAGACACACCGCGTTCCAGGAGGCGACCGCACTCGGCTTTTCTCCCCTGACAAGCGCGGCGATGTTTTCCGCCGTCGCCGTGACCATGGATTCGATCATGAAGCCGGTCTTGGGCACGCCGACGGGAAGCGGCGTCTTGCCGACCGGCGGGATCGCCACGCCCACGCCGATGGCAAAGACGTTGGGATAGGCCTCGTTGCGCTGATATTTGTCGACGGTGACGAAGCCGCGCGCATTGACGAGCCCTTCGATGCCGTAAACGGCGGGCACGCCGCGAAACGCGGGAAGCATCATCGAAAAGGCGAAGGGAAGTTCGTGTTTCGTCCGCGTCGCGCCGGCCTCGTCGACCTCCTCGACATACATCCGATCCGACTCAACCCTGGTCACCTTGGCGTTTGTAATCCATTTGATGTGGCGCTCGCGCATGGCGCTTTCGAGCAAGCCCTTCGTATCGCCCACCCCGTCGAGCCCGAGATGGCCGATATAGGGCTCGGGCGTGACGAAGGTGATCGGCACCTGGTCACGTTTTTTGGCCCGGCGAAGCGCGGTGTCCAGGATGAACGCGAATTCGTATGCCGGGCCGAAGCAGGAGGCGCCCTGCACGGCGCCGACCACGATCGGCCCCGGCCGCGCCACGAGCGCATCGAAGGCCTTCTTGGCCTCCACCGCGTGATCGGTCTGGCAGACGGACTGGGTATGGTGGTCGGGACCCAGCCCCGGCACCTCGTCGAAGGCGAGATCGGGGCCGGTGGCAATGATCAGATAGTCGTAGTCGACGACAGTGCCGTCATTGAGCTCGACCCGGTTTTCGGGCGCAAGCACGCGCCGGGCGCCCTGCGGTTTGAGCACGATCCCCTTCTGCTTGAAGATCGGTTCCAACGCGACGGTTATCTCTTCCGGCTTGCGCCAACCGACCGCCACCCAGGGATTGGAAGGCACGAAGGAATAGGTAGCGCCGAGATTGACAACCGTCAGTTCGTCCGACGGCCCCAACTTCTCCCTCATCTCATAGGCCATGATGACGCCGCCCAGGCCGGCACCGAGAATGACGATATGCGACATGAGCTCTTCCTCCAGGCGAAAGCGCCGAAATTTTGCTATGTCTGCCACCCGTGACACGGCGGTGCTTTGATCCGGCTCAAATCTCGCATTGCGCGAGCATCCGGGGCTCCGGCATGTCCGCGGAGGCAAACGCTCCGAACGAACGACGTCGTCATGCTTGCATATAACATTCAAACATTATAAATTCAAGATTATGAATGTAAAAGAAATGATCCCCGCCTCGCATGACGCCGCAGAGCTCATGCGCAGCCTGTCGCATCCTCAGCGGCTCCTGGTGCTTTGCGCATTGGGCGCAGAGGAGAAATCCGTCGCCCAACTGCGCGCCGAACTGGACATCGCCCAGGTGCCGATGTCGCAACAGCTGATGCGGCTGAGAGGGGCCGGGCTGGTCGAGGCCAGGCGCGACGGCACGACCGTCCATTATCGCATCACGCGCCCCGAGGTGCTGGCGATCGTGGAAGCGCTGCACACGGCGTTTTGCGGGCCGCGATAGGGCCCTTCGGCCGGAAAACGGCGTCGCGCGCGTCGGCGGACCGCGAGGCTCTGCTGGAGCGCTTCGCCATAACCAATTCAGCCCGCCGCGGCGCCGTGGAGAGCTGTCCGACCCGGATGACGCGTCCGGCGCCTCCCCGCCACGATGCCGCAACCCAGCGCTCGGTGGACGATTGGCGGGTTTACATCACCACTCCTGTTATATTAGTGTAATTCAGGTAAATGTCCCGCGTGACGCCGGGTTTCCGCAACGCGTCGCCGCTCGCGGAGCCCGACCCCTTCCGGTCCGACCGACGTGGGGCACTCGACCGGCACGTACAGCATCGCGCCATGCCCGCTGGCGCGTTCCCATCCATCTGGAGACGAGGTGTTTCGCATGGCACTGGTGAGCGGAAGTCCGAAGGGACGGCACGGGTGAAGGGGTCCGCACCCGACGGCGGCTTCGCAACCGGCAGCCAGCATCATGGCGTGCCGACGCCGAACAGGGACCAGCATTGGCTCGACCCGGTCGCCGTGGTCGGCATCCACGCACGCTTTCCGGGATCCGCCTGCGAAACGCTCGATGAATACTGGCAAAACCTGATCGACTGTCGCGACTGCGTCGGCCCGCCTCCCGACGACCGATTTTGGCCGTCCAATGCGGCCGGGCAGGCGGAGGCGGCCGGCATTCGCGAAGGCGGTTTCATCCGCGACGTCGATGCATTCGACGCCGCATTTTTCGGCATCCAGGAGGAAGAAGCCAGGCTGATGGACCCTCTCCAGCGTCTGGCGCTGGAGTCCGCCTGGCATTGCGTCGAGGATGCCGGCTACCGGGCGGCCGATCTGGGCCGCGACGAAACGGGCGTGTTCTTTGCGGCGGGCAAGTCCGACTACGAGGAACTTCTCTACCGTGACGGAACCGCCGCCCACGCCAAACTGGCGACGGGCGTCGCCACCTCGATCGTGTCCAACCGGGTGTCCTTCGCGCTCGGCCTGACCGGTCCCAGCCTCGCCGTCGACACCGCCTGTTCCGGGTCGCTGGCGGCTCTGCACCTGGCCGCGCAGGCGCTGCGCAACGGCGATTGCACGGCTGCGATCGTCGGCGCGGTGAATCTCATTCTTCACTCCACGCTGTCGCTGTCGCTCAAGGAAGAGGGCGCCCTGAGCCCCGAATGCCGCACGAAAAGCTTCGACGCGGCCGGCAACGGCTATGCCCGCGGCGAGGGAGCGGCATCGTTGCTTTTGAAAAGGCTCGACGACGCCGAAGCCGACGGAGACCACATCTACGGGCTGCTGATCGGTTCTGCGATCAGCCATGGCGGCCGCGCCAACTGGCTGACGGCGCCGAACGCAGTCGCCCAAAAACAGCTCATGGTGAAGGCCTGGCGACGCGCGGGTGTCGATCCGCGCTCGGTGAGCTACATCGAGGCGCACGGCACGGGCACGCCCCTGGGCGATGCCATCGAGTTCAATGCCATCAGCCAGGCTTACGGCGCGTTGACCGCCGGCCAGGCGCAAGACGGGCAGCCGCATTGCCGTATCGGCTCGGTCAAAGCCAATATCGGCCACGTGGAAACGGCCTCCGGCCTGGCCGGTGTGATCAAGGTGCTGTTGGCGATGCAGCACGGGAAGATCCCCGGCAATCCCCATCTGACCACCGTCAACCCGATGTGCGAGACCGACGGCACGCCCTTTCGCTTCGTACGCGAAACCGAAGACTGGCAGACGCCGCGCGGCCCGGACGGCAGCGCGGTCCCCCGCCGCGCGGCAATCAATTCCTTTGGCTTCGGCGGAGCCCTGGGACATGCGGTGCTCGAGGAACGCCGGCAAACGAACGCGGGCGCCGACAATCAGGTCTCGTCCGCGCTCCCGGTTCTGCCACTGTCGGCCAAGGACGAGGCCGGCCTGCGCCGCTATGCGCAAAGGCTGCACCGGTTCGTGAAATCGCTGGCCGAAAGCCGAGGCGAGACAGGCGACCGCAGGCCTCACTTCGACGATTTCGTCTACACGTTTCAAGTCGGACGCACCCCGTTCCCGGTCCGGCTGGCGCTTGTCGCGCAAGACTGGCCAAGCCTTGAAGACCTGCTCGCCCGGCTGGAGGCCGGCGACGAGGATTCCGACATCCTGCGCAAGGGGCGCGCTCCGCTGCCCGCCGTCGCACCGCGCGACGAACTCACGGAATCGACGGTGCGCTTCGCTCAACAGTGGGTGGATGGCGAAAAAGTGGATTTCGCCAGCCTTTACACTCGCGGCCAGCGACGGCGTGTCTCCGCACCCGGCTATCCTTTCGCGCGCTCGCGTATCTGGTTCCGCTCGAGATTGCAGCCCGTGGCTTGACGGGCGAGGGCTGCGGCAGGGGTCGATAGGTTCGAAAACCGATGACGAGGCGAAGCAATGAACGCAGTGGAAGGAAACGGCGCCGGCCGGGAAAGTCGCGACTATCTGGAAGCGGTGAAAGCGGTGGCGGCCGCGATACTGGACATATCGGCCGACGATCTCGACCCGGATGAGGCGCTCGGAAATCTCGGCTTCGATTCCGCCGCGCTCAAGCTGTTTTCAGCGCGGCTTTCGGATCGCTTCGGCATGCGGATCGATGCCGTGTCGCTTTTTGCCCACCCGACGCTGCAGGCGCTGAGCGCGCATATCGCCGAACAAGAGCCCCGTTCGGAAAGCCTGGAATTGCCGGTACAAGCGAGCGCCGGGCCCGCCGCGCCGCAAACCGACCGCAGCCGCGACATCGCCGTTATCGGCCTGGCGTGCCGGCTGCCGGGCGCGGCGTCGAAGGAGGAGTTCTGGGCCAACCAGCTCGGCGCCAGGAATTGCATCCGCGAAGTTCCGAAGCGGCGCTGGGACTGGCGGGCCCTGTCGGGCGATCCGCTGCGCGATCCCGGCCGCACCGACGTCAGATGGGGCGGCTTCATCGACGGCGAGGACCTTTTCGCGCCCGAGTTCTTTGGCATCTCGGTCTATGAAGCCGAACTCATGGACCCGCAGCATCGCCTGTTCCTGAAGACGGCATGGGAGGCGCTCTGGGATGCGGGCTACGACCCGAATGGGCAGGCCGGCGGATCGGTCGGCGTTTTCGCCGGCGTCCAGTTCCAGGACTACCAGAAGCTTCTCGACCAGAAGGGCATTTTGAGCGCACAAGTGTTGACCGGCAGCGCCCATGCAATGGTTGCCAACCGGGTATCGTTTCTCCTGGACGTGCATGGTCCCAGCGAGGCGGTCGATACAGCCTGCTCGAGCAGCCTCGTCGCGCTTCACAATGCCGTTCGGGCCATCCGCAACGGCGAATGCGACCTTGCCTTGGCCGGCGGCGTCAACCTCCTCCTGACGCCGGATCTGTTTGTGATGGGCCGGCAGCTCGGCGTGTTGTCTCCGACCGGGCAATGTCGCACCTTCGATGCCGATGCGGATGGCTACGTGCGGGCGGAAGGCGTCGGCGTTGTGCTGCTGAAGCCGTTCGAGGCGGCGTTGCGCGACCGCGACCACATTTACGGCGTCGTCAAAGGCACGGCGGTCAATCATGGCGGCAAGGCGGCTTCCCTCACCGCTCCGAACAGTCCGGCGCAGGCCGACCTCGTCATGCGCGCACTCAACGACGCAAAACTCTCGCCGGACGACATATCCTATGTCGAGATGCATGGAACCGGCACGGAACTCGGCGACCCGATCGAGATGGAGGGCGTGAAGGAGGCTTTCCGCAGCTTGAGGAGACAACGCGACCAGCAACCGTCTGCCTGCGCGGTTGGTTCGGTGAAGACGAATATCGGCCATCTGGAACCAGCGGCGGGGATTGCCGGGGTCATCAACGTGCTGCTTTCGCTGAAACACGGGGCTTTGCCCGGGCTTTCCAACTTCCGCAGCCTCAATCCGCGCGTCGTGCTCGACGACGGTTTCGTTCTCCAGGCCGAAACCGGTCCCTGGCCCGTAAACGCCTCCGGCGGAGCCCGCGCCACCATCGTCAATTCCTTCGGCTTCGGCGGCGCGAATGCTTCCGTCGTCGTGCAGCAGCATGTCGCGCCCGCGCCAAACCGGGAGCTTGCCGCAGAGGTCTTCGTTCCGGTCGCGGCGTCCGACCCCGATCGCCTGAAGGCCTATGCCGCAGCATTGGCGCGGATCGTTCGCGCGCCCGAGCACGCGGGCGGCATGGACGCCGAGCTCTGCGATGTCGCCTTCACCCTGCAGCAAAGAAACGAAACCCGCCCTGCCCGCGCCGTCGTGCGCGCGTCGTCACGATCCGAACTGCTGCGCGGGCTCGAGGCCATCGCCTCCGGCCAGCCGCTGCCCGCAACCGTCGCGATCAAGGGCTCGGCGGCATGCCGAACCTGGCCGGCACATGTCGGGCAGTGGCTGGACGGCGGCAGCGCCGACTGGCCGGACATTCCCGAGGCGCGGCGGCTGCCGCTGCCGGTTTCGCCATGGCCGGAGCGAAGCTGTTGGTTCGAAGCGCGGCCGGCCGACGACGACAGCGACGAACCGGCCGGGATGATCTACCTGCAGCCCGGCTGGCGCGAGGCGGCCGCGGGGCCTTCGCGGCGGCTCGACGAAAAATCCATCTGGGTGATCGGCCGCGACAACGAACAGATCGCCACGTTCGCGCCGGTTCTGCGCAGCGTGCTTCCGTCGACGGCGAAACTGATCACCTCGCTGATCGACGGGCGCGCGGTCGTGCCCCAACCGTCGCTCGAAAGCTGGAACGCCGGGGACAACGCCCCGGACCTGATCGTGCTTCTGCCTGCAGCGGCGGACGTTGCAGCGCGTGCCGACGAGGTTCATATCCTGTTCGAACTGACGAAGGAGCTGATGGAACGCTCCTTCGGTCGACAGATCGACATCTTCCATGTCGCCGGCCGCGACTTCGGCGCCAATCCCGCGGACGATGCTCTTCCCGCGCTCGCCAAGTCCGCCTTCCTCGAAAACGAACGGCTGAAGCTCCATTCGCTCTATTTCGGCGATCTCAATGGACAGGACTGGCGGCGCCTCGTCGCCCTCGAGCTCGTTGCTGTGCCTGCGGCGTCGCCGCAGACCGTCCGCTTCGACGGCGTGCGCCAGGTCTACGGCCTTCAGCCCGCATCCGTACCCGAGCGACGGCCGGAAGACGGCCTGTGGTTCCGCGACGACGGCGTCTATCTTTGCCCGGGCGGTGCCGGCGAACTGGGCTGTCGGCTGGTTGAGAGGCTGCTGCGCGAGGTCGATGCGACCTTCGTCATCACAGGCCGTTCACCGCTCGCCGGCGTCGTCAAGGATCGCGTTGACGCGCTGGCACGCAAGGCAGGCCGCTCCGACCGCCTGGTCTATGTCCCATGCGACATAGCGGACCTCGCGCAGACGCAAGCGTTGGTAACCGACATCGTCGGCCGCCACGGACGCTTGAACGGCATCGTCAATTTGGTCACCGCGCACAACGACGCCTACATCTACAACAAGCGCTGGGAGGATTTTTCCGCGGTGATCGCGTCCAAAGTGGTGGGCAGCGTCAATCTGGACCTGGCCACCGCCGAACTGGACCTCGATTTTATCGTCGCCTTCTCCTCGCTCGCCGCGTTGGGTTTTGCCGGGGGAGCGGACTATGCCTACGCATGCGCATTCCAGAATGCCTTCGCCAACTGGCGCAATCGCGAGGTCGCGGCCGGACGCCGGCGCGGGCGCAGCTACGCCGTCAGCTGGTCGCGCTGGAAATGGGACAAATACGTCACCGAAACCGTCGACGCGTGGTTCCAGTCGCTCGGTTACCAATTCATGGATGCGGACACCGGCGTGCGCGCCTTGCGCAATGTCATGGCCCAGCCCGTCACGGATATCCTGGCCATGCACGGCGACCGCAACCGGATCTTGCAACATCTCGATCTCGTGAGCGGATTGCTTTCGAGCCGATCCGGTGGCGAGGCGGTTGCCGCAACTCCGGATCGTCAGCCTGCGACGCCACCTGGCCGAAGCCAAGATGAAGGCCTGGAAGGCGATCTCGTCGCGATCGTCCGGGAGTTGCTCAAGCTCGACGAGCTCGACCCGCGCACGCCGCTGCCGTCCGTGGGGCTCGATTCCGTCATGGCCGTCCGGCTGATCATGCTCATCGAGCAGCGTCTGTCGAAATCGCTGTCGCCCAAGGAATTGCTCAAGCACCAGACGGTCGCCGAGCTGGCGGCATATTTGCGACCGGCCAACGCCCCCTCGGGCGGCGACGAACTGGAAGGCGATCTGGTTGCGATCGTCCGCGAGCTTCTCAAGCTCGACGAGCTTGACCCGCGCACGCCGCTGCCGTCCGTGGGGCTCGATTCCGTCATGGCCGTCCGGCTGATCATGCTCATCGAGCAGCGTCTGTCGAAATCGTTGTCGCCCAAGGAACTGCTCAAGCACCAGACGGTCGCCGAGCTTGCGGCACATATCAGGTCGACAGAGAACCGACCGGTGGCGGAGCCTGCGGACCGGCGGGCACTGACCGCTTGACCGCCGTGCCGGCCGCCCTCGAGCCGGCCGGCATTTCACCGAAGCGCGGATCGGTTCCGGCTTATTGGTTTGAAGGTTTTCCGGACGGCGAACCGGTTCCTCCGCCGCCCGGAAAGCCTCCCTCGTCGTCACTGCGGCCGGAGGATGGCCTCGCCTCGACGCCTGCTTGTCAACGCCGTTACGCGGACCGGGTGCCCGCGTCGAACATCGCAACGCCGTGCGGCCCGAGCTCGCCGTGCCGATAAGAATCCGGGACACGGACAACGATCTTGCCGACGCTTTCGCACGAGGCCAGATGCCGGTAGGCCGCGACGATTTCCTCGAGCTCGAAGATTTTTCCGATCATTGGCGACACGGTTCGGTTCGCAAGCAGGTCGAGACCGTCTTTCATATAGGCCATCGCAGCCGCCGGATTATCAAGCAGCAAGCGCCTCAAATCGAGACTGTGAAAGCTCTGATTGTTGTTCATGATGGAAAGGTCCACCGACTTCGCCGACCGCAGCGCCGTCATGGCGAGTTCGACGTAGCGCCCGCCGGGCGACAGGCATCTGATGCCTTTTTTCAGGGCATCTGCCGGCAATGTGTTGATCACCACGTCGACCCCCCTGCCGGCGGTGCGCCGCCCGATCTCGTCCTCGAAATCGTTGGCGCGATAGTTGAACACGTGATGGACGCCGAGTTCCTTCAGATACGCGATCTTCCGGTCGGAGCCGACAGTGGCGAATATCTCCGCGTCTCGATGCTTCGCCATCTGTACGGCGACGAGGCCGGTCCCGCCGGCGGCGGACTGGATCAGGATCCGTTCCCCCTTGCGCAGTTCCGCCTTGCTGAAAGCGCCGACCATCGTCGATGTGACGATCGGGAACGCGCTGGCCTCCTCGAAGCTGACCGTGTCCGGCTTGCGGAGCAGTTGCGTCTCGCGGCAGGTGACGACGCTTCCCTGCCCGCCGAGCCGTTCTCCCATCACGGCGATCACCGGGTCGCCCGCCGCGACCGCCGTGACCGCACTGCCGACCGACGCGACGACACCGCTCGCCTCGAAACCGGGCGTAAAGGGATAGCTGGGCATGGTGGGGTACATGCCTGAGACGCACAGCAAGTCTCCGAAATTCAAAGAAAATGCGTGGACGGCAACCCGGACCTGATCCGGCTCGAGGTCCGGCAGGGTGCCCTCGACCAGGCGGATATCGTCGATCCGACCAGGATTCGTCAGAAGGACGTGATGGAATTTCGGCAGGCTCACCGCCACGGAGAGCGCCGGTCGCGGCGCGTCGGCGTGTTTGGATTTGCGACCACGCGCGAGGATGTTCTTCAACTCGACGACGGTGCTGGGGGACGACTGGACATTTTGAGCCGCCGGCTTGGCCGCTGGTGCGGCGTCGCCGGCGGATACCGCGATCGATTGACCGAAATCCGCGCAGATTTTCGCGCAAAGTCTGTCGACCGTGTTGAAATCGAAGACCGCGATCGTCGGCAGATCGATACCCAGCGCCTGGTTGATGTCGTTCACCAGCCCCACCGAAACGATCGAATCGAACCCGTATTCCGAAAACGGCCGGTCGCTCTCGATGCGCTCGCGCGCCATGCCCAGCGATTGCGCGACCTTGTCGAGCACCACGTCGCGGACATGGTCCGCCTGCATATCGCCGCCCGCTCCGGACGGGGCAGCGGCCGGCATTCCGATTGCCGCGTCCTGCATCGCTGCCTCAGGATCGGCGCGCCTCCGATCTTCGGCGGCCGCGGTCGCGGGCCGGAGTGTGTCGGCGAAGTCGGTGCAAATCTTCTCGCACAAACGATCGACCGTGTTGAAATCGAAGATCGCGATCGTCGGCAGATCGATATGGAGCGCCTGGTTGAGCTCGTTGACCAATCCGACGGAGACGATCGAATCGAACCCGTATTCCGAAAACGGCCGGTCGCTCTCGATCCGCTCGCGCGCCATGCCCAGCGATTGCGCGACCTTATCGACCACTATCTCGCGGACATGGCTTTCGTTCGGTCTCTCCTGCGGCGGGCGGAACGCCGAGGGCGGCGGGACCGGCGCCACCTCTGCGCCACCGGCAGGCTCGTGCCGCTGCTGGCGCACAAGCCCATCGCTCTCAGCGACCACCACTTGCTGCCCCAGCCCGACCGCCTGCGATGCGGGAAAGAGCACCGCCTTGAAGCCCTCGCCCTTGAGAACGCGCCGCCAGGCATCCGCGGACAGGCAGGGCGAGCCCTTCAGCCTTACGCTCTTGTCTTCCGACAGCCACCAACCCTCGAGAAGGCCGAAGGTGAGATGCAGGAACAGCGATGTCTCGACGATCTCGTTGAGCAACAACAGGCCGTTGCCGCGCAGGAGGGCCTTGGCATTGCGCAAGGTCCGTCGGATGTTGCGGGTGGCGTGCAGAACGTTGGTCCCGACGACGAGATCGTACTGACCGCCATCGAAGCCCTGATCGGCGATCGGCTTTTCGACATCGAAGATCCGGGTCCGAAAATACGGGTTCTCCGCCCCGAAAACGCGTTCGCCATGCACGAGGAAGGCCCGTGAAAGGTCGGTATAGCAATAGTCGTCGATACGGTCCCGATACCCCTTCAGCCGCTCCAGGATACGCGCGCTGGTGCCGCCGGTGCCGGCGCCGACTTCCAGAATGCGGATGCGCGCCGTCGGGTCCTGCGCGGCCCGCTGCTCGATGAAGCCGACGACCGTGGTCGCGACGATCTCGTTGAAGTAGTCGGCGACGGGATTGTCCTTGTAAAATCCCTCGACCAGCGCCATCGAGGCGTTCGGAAAGAGGATGTCCGTCGCCCGCGTCGCTCCGCTCAGAATATCGGGCAGGGCGCGCATGGTCTTGTCGAGGAGTGTGACATTGGCCGCCAGGGCCGGTTCCGACAGCCAGAGGCTCCGACGCGCCTCCCACTCCCGCCAGGCCGCCGCCTCGTCTGCCTCGGGACATGCCAGCCGCCAATAGACCGTCCCGTCGTACGCAAGGTAGTTGGCGTCGGTGAGAGCGGTCAGGCTCTCCGCCAGCCATCGGTCGTAAAGATCGCGAAGTCCCAAGGCAGCCTTGATCCCGGCAAAGTCCGTGGGCGAGGCCGGAAATCCGAGCGTGCACAGTTGGGCCCAGAGCAGCCGGCGCAGCAACCGCTCGATCTCTTCAAAACCCGCCGCCCTTTCTGGCCGCATCTCTTGCGCCCGTGTCGCGACCGAGGCTTGCAGCCCCGCAAGCGTCGACGGATACGGTGCCGGATGGACGCTCACCTCGTCCGAGGCGACTCCATCTTCGTCGGCGAACGGCCGTGTCGGCTTCAGCAACACGACCTGATCCTGCCCTGCACGCAAAAGCAGTTCCAGCCCGGCCATGCTTTCCTCGGGCTCCAGCGAGCCTTGCCCGAGCCGCGCCATGCGCTCGCGATACGCCTGTGAGGCGACGATGCCTACGGACCCCCAATACCCCCAGTTCATCACCTTGACGGCGCATGGCAGATCTTGAGCCAGACGATGCGCGAACGCATCCTTGAAGGCGCAGCCGGCGGCGTAGTTGCTTTGTCCCGGCGGAGCCTTGAAACTCAGCATCGACGAGAAGAACAGGGCGAAGTCGAGAGGGTCGCGACCGAAGACCCGCGCCAGGTGTACGCTACCGTCGACCTTGACCGAAAGTGCCTCCAGGAAGGCCGCTTCCTCCATTCTGGCCAAGCTGGAATCGTTGAGGACGATCGCCGAATGGACCACGCCATGGACCTGGCCGTGCGCGTGCCTGATCAAATCGCGTACCCGCGCGAGGGCCGCTTCGTCCGACGCGTCGGCAACATGATAGTCCGGTGCCGGACCGAGCGCGGAAAGGCGATCGATCTTCGATTGGATTTCGGCATTCTTGGCGCGCCGGCCGATCCACACCACCTGCGCCCGATAGGCGCGGATCATGTACTCGGTCCAGACCTCGCCGATGCCGCCGGCGCCCCCTAGCACGACATAGACGCCACCGCGCCGATACGGGCT
Organism: Nitratireductor sp. StC3; assembly: GCF_003015025.1. NCBI lineage: Bacteria > Pseudomonadati > Pseudomonadota > Alphaproteobacteria > Hyphomicrobiales > Phyllobacteriaceae > Nitratireductor > Nitratireductor sp. StC3. The sequence goes on from NZ_PYBP01000012.1 coordinate 113,904, forward strand.
CGGGCCGGAACCGTCGAGCCGGGTGGGTAGGAGGACGCGGCGATACCACTCGCCGTGCCGGTATCCCAACGGGTTGCCGTGCCTGTCCGCAGGCAAGCGGAACACATCGGCGACAGGCCAGCCTTCGCCGCGGGGCATATCGAGAAGACGAACCCGCCAGGTCGGATATTCCTTCGCCATCGAGCCTATCAGACCGTGCACACCGGCGTGGGTGGGGTTCAGGTCCTCGCCGCGCTCGACCGGCAGGGATTGCGTCGTGACCACCGTCCATCCCAGCGGCCTGTCGCCATATCCAAGCTTGAGCAGTGCCTTGATGAGGCGAAAACATTGCAGAACGCCGCGCCGCTGGCCTTCGATCATCCCCTCACCCAAGGACAGGGACGACGGATCGTCCGGCGCAAGCCAGACGACGTGATCGATGGCGCCCGCCTCGCGAAGTCGGTCCTCGATCGCCTCCATGCCGGATGCCTGGTCGAGCTCGATTAGGCGCGCTTGCGGATAGGCGGCGCGAAATTCGGCCTGGCGCGCGGCGCTGCCGCCGATAACGGCCACCATGTCCGCGGTCGCCGGCCATATGTCGCCCCACGCGGGATCGGTCGCCTCCCACGCCGGCGTCAGCGTCACCGCATCGCTATCGCTCGGCATCGTCGCGGGGCGCTGTTCCTCGCCCTGAGGCGCCGCCCGCATGGTGAAGCCGCGCAGCGCCACGCTGGTTCGCCCGTCGTCGTCGCAAATATCGATGTCCAATTTGCGCAGCGTGCGCGACGCATCGCCGCCGGCGCTGTCGCGCACCCAAGCCCAGCCGCTGGACGGACTCGGGCCGAACACGGCGACCGCTTCGGCCGCGAAGGGCAGCGACAGGCCGTCCTGCTGGGCCCGCTCGAGTTCCAGACCGAGCGCTGCCTGCAAGGCACCGTCCAGAATGCTCGGATGAAGCACATAGAGCGCCGCGTGGTCCCGCACCGGATCGGGCAAGTTCAGCCGCGCCAGGACCTGCCTGCGTCCATGCCGATCGGTCCCGACGGACAGTTCGGCGACGCTGCGTTGCGCCGCGCCGTAGTCCAGGCCGATTCGCCGGAAACGCTCGTAACACGCATCTGCCGGGATCGATGTCGACCGGCATTGCGCCTGCAGCGCCGCTATGTCGACGACCGGGGCTTCGCGTTCGGCCAAAGGCGCGGCCCGCCCCTGGCAATGCACGATGCGTTCGTCGTCCCGCCCCCCGGCAGCTTGAGTCGACACCATCCACGCCATGACCGCACCGTCCCGCGCGGAGAGGTCGATCGCGACGTCGAGCGCGGCGGCGTCGACCGTAATCGACTGCGCCCACACCACGTCCTTCAGTTCGATCCCCACCCGCCACGACGTCTCTGTGCCCGACTGCGCCACGGCGGCGCGCGCCATCTCCAAATAGGCAACGGCCGGAAGCACGCGCCGCCCTTGCACCACATGGTCGGAGAGGAAGAACTCGTCGCCGCCAAAGCGTGTCAGGAAGCGCCGCTCCGCCAGCTCGGACGCATGCGCCTGCACAAGCGGGTGCGAAAAATCGGCGCGCGCGGCGTCCGGCGCGTCCGCGGCGGGTCGCGCCTGGACCGCGTTCGGTTTCGGCGGCAACCAATAGCGCTCCCTGGCGAACGGATAGGTCGGCAGCGCGAGGCGGGCTGGCTTGTTTTCTGGATAAAGCGCGGCCCAGTCGAACGTCCCGCCCTTCACCCACAGTTCGAGCAGCCTCGCCTGCTCGCCGTTCTCGACCCATTTCGCCAGGTTTTCCCGACTGTCGGCTGCGGCACCGCCCGGGGCATCCGCGTTGCGGGCGGCCTTGCCGCGATGAAGGCCCTCGATCGCGGCATCGCCTCCCAGGTAAGCGCGTAGGGTTGCTTCGAGTTCGGATATCGAGGTCGCGAGGAAGCCCAGGCGCACGTCCATCGGCTGTCGCCCCACTTGCAACGTGTACGCGACGGCCGCCAGCTGCTCGTCGCGCAACGGGTAGGTCGCGATCGCATCGAGCAACTGCCGCGCGCGCTCCGCCAGACGCTGCTCGGTCTTGGCCGAGAGCACCACCATGGCCGGCGCTCCGGTGCCTGCTGAAAGGTCGGCTGCGCCAGCCGGTTCCGCGACATATTCCTCGACGATGAGATGGGCGTTTGCCCCGCCGCTGCCGAACGAGCTGATGCCGGCCCGCCGCGGCAGCGCATCGCCGTCCTCGTCTTGCAACGGGGTCCAGGGCCGGCTGTCGCGCACGACGTAGAACGGGCCCTCGTCGAGCCGGATATGCGGATTGAGTTGGTCGCAATGCAGGCTCCGGACCAGCGTTTGATGCTGCAATTGGAGCAACACCTTGAACAGGCCCGCCGCGCCGGCCGCCGCCTCCAGATGTCCGATATTCGTCTTCACGGAGCCCAGCCCGCAATAGGGCTGCCCCATGTCGCGGCGGCTGCCCGCGAAGGCTTCGGCAAGCCCCCTGACCTCGGTGGGGTCGCCCAGCGCCGTTCCGGTGCCGTGGGCCTCGACATAGGTGATGGTGTCGGCCGGTACGTCGGCGCGCGCAAGAGCCTGTCTTACGAGCGCCGCCTGCCTGACATTGCTCGGCACGGTCAGCCCCGCGGTCTGACCGCCATGGTTGACCGCCGTTCCGGCGATAAGCCCGTGAATGCGGTCGCCCGCATCCACAGCCGCGTCCAGCGGCTTGAGCAGGAACACCGCGCCGCCCTCGCCGCGGACATAACCGTCTGCGGCGCGGCCGAAGGTCTTGCATCGCCCGTCCTTGGACAGCATGCCGGCCGAATAGAAGGCCACGCTGTTGGCCGGATGGCACATGATGTTGACGCCGCCCGCCACGGCTTGGTCGCACATGCCACTCTTGATGGCCGAGACCGCCTCGTGGACCGCGACAAGCGAGCTGGAACAGGCCGTATCGATCTGGATGCTGGGTCCGTTCCAGTCGAAGAAATAGGAGATGCGGTTGGCAAGCAGGGCGACGGACGTCGAGAGTCCGAAATGCCCGTCTATATGGTCGGCCTGTTCGCTGTAGAGACGCAACTGATAGTCCGAACCGCTGGCCCCGACATAAACGCCCGTCTTGGTCCCGGTGAGCGCGTGCGCCGAATACCCGGCATCTTCGATGCACGACCAGGCCAGTTGCAGCATCAGTCGCTGTTGGGGATCGAGGAGCGCGGCATCCTTCGGAGAGATGCGGAAGAACAACGGGTCGAACTCGTCGACGCCGTGGATAAAGCCACCCCGGTCGATACCGCGATGCTTGCCGCCAGGGTCGATCCCGGCGGGCCACGTCCATCTGTCCGCAGGCATCCGACCGACCATGTCCTTGCCGTCGCGCAGCGCGTTCCAGAAGCTGTGCCGGTCCTCGATCCCCCCCGGCAGCCTGCACGCCATGCCCACGATCGCGATCGCGTCGCCTTTCGGCGCGGGTGTCTTGCGTCTTTCGGCTGGCGGGGAGCCGGCGGCCGACGAAGCGCTCGTCTGTGCCGGCTTCGCGGCGGTGCCATCCTGGCCGGCGGATGGCTGCGCAAACCGTTCCGCCAGGTGCTTCGCGATATGCTCGCACGTGCCGTACTCCGCGAAGAACGTCGCCTCCAGCCGCACGCCGAACGTCGCGCGAATACGCTCCCGCAGATCGAGCAGGTCCGCCGAATCCATGCCGAGCTCGAACAGGGGGCGCGCGACGTCGACCTGCGCGCCATCGCCAGCGCCGAGGATCGTCGCCACCGTCGTGGCGAGGAAGGACTCGATTTCGTCCGCGCCGACCGGGACAGCCGTTGCGGTGGCGTCGACCGACAGTTCCTTGCGCTGGCGGCGCCCTTCATACCTGACCAGAACGCCGAAACCGCCGTTTTCGCCGTCGCGTGGCCGGTAGTTTGCAACCAGCCTTTCGATCCGGGCGCCGTGCATCTCGTGAAAACGAAGCACCGTATCGACAAGCCGTCCCTGCTCGTTCCGCAGTTTGATGTAGCGCGACAGGTCCACACCGTCGTGCTTGGCGTAATCCTTGCAGCGCGTTACGCCGATCACGGCCTCTATGCCCGGCGTGGCCGCGCAATATTGGAGCATGAACTCCAGAAGCTGATCGCCATAGCTCCTGTCCTGCATTTCCGGCAGGACGTTGAGCGCGAGCAGCAGCGCCAGCGGCCCGGCGGCCTCGTGTAGCTTGCCGACCGTGAACATCGTCGAATCGCCGAAATCGTCATCGACAACACGTTGCGAGTAGACGGCGCCGACGAGACCGCGTTCGTTTTCAAGCACGAGCTGGCCGGCCGGATGGCGGGTCAACCGGCCGCGGATCATTGCCGAGGAGGCACGGCTGCCGACCGCCCAACATGATTTTTCCAACGCCGCCAATGCCGGCAGGTCGGCCTTGGCGGCAAGACGAACGCTGTAGTCGCGATGCCTGAAGCGCACGGCCGAGAACGCGTCCGTATCCGCCATCTGCCCCAATTCGAACGCTGGACCGGCATCGGGAAAAACCCCGCCGCCCCCCAGCGCCAGCAACAATCGTTGCGGATCGCGCATCCAAGCGATCGCGCAAGACGGCTCCAAAGCGGATTGCTGGGCCAGAACGGTCAGGCCGTGCCGCTTCAGCGACGTGCCAAACGAGCCGGCATCGAAGAGCAGGCTTGCCGCCGCCATCGCTGCCGCGTCGGGTTCCGTATCCACGGCCGGAGCATGGATATAGGCAGCGTTTTCGAGATCCGTAACGCCGAGCGCGGCCAGTTGTTCGGCAAGCATCGCACCGCTGTCGCAGAGACCGGGGACAACGCGAGCGGAGGAACCGGCATGGTCGATGTCGGGACTGGGGTTCAAGCCGATCAGGATCGGCAGCGAACCGGACGGCAGGTGGCGATACTCGGACCGCAGAACCCGCTCCAGGTGACGCGATAAAGTGCCCGCGCCGAAGCCGATGTCGACGATATATTTCGGCGCGCCATCCTGAAAGCATCGGTCTAGCAGCAGCCGCGCCGGCGTTTCGGGGATTTTCGTTTTGGGTGTGTTTGCCATCGTCTCCCACCATGCGACTTCGCCAAGGCATAACCGTCGCCCGGCCGCGGTCTCGACTTGCCTGGAGCGTGTCAGTGAACCTGTGCGACGAGCTTCGTCAGAACGTTTCCCGGTCCGACTTCCGTGAATTTGGTGACGCCGAGATTTCTCAGATGCCGAACCGTGTCCTGCCACCGGACCGGACTGGTGATCTGTCTGGCCAACAGATCCTTGATCGCGGCGGAACTGTTTTCGGCCGGATAGGGCTTCGCGGTGACGTTCGATATCACGCCGAGCCGGGGTGCGTTGAAAGAGTAATCCGCCAGGGCAAGGCGGAACGCGTCGGCGGCATCTTTCATGTAGCGCGAGTGGAAAGCCGCGCTGACCGGCAACGGAATGAACATGTCGACATGCGGCTTGAGCGCCGTTTCGGCAGCGTCGATATCCCGTTCGGGACCGGAGATGATGGTTTGGCTTGGCGAATTGTGGTTGGCGATGTCGATCGTGCACAACGCATGATCCTCGATCAGCCCGGCGAGCGTTTCGGCATCCGGACCGATCACCGCGGCCATGGCGCCGCCGCGCGCCTGGCCCATGAGTTCGCCTCTCTTCTTGACGAGCCTGAGCCCGGTGTGAAAATCGAACACGCCGCTGGCGAAAAGCGCGTTGAACTCGCCCAGGCTGTGACCCGCCACGTATGACGGAAGCCCGTTCTCGCGCACCGCACCGAAATGGTGCAGCGCGTTGACGACATAGAGCGCGGGCTGCGTGAACTGGGTCTGTCTCAGCCGGCCGTCCTGATCCTCGAGGCACAGAGCGCGAATGGAATAGCCGAGAATCTGGTCGATTTCGCTCTCAAGTCTCCGGAATTCCTCTTGCTCGAACCACGCGCCTCCCATGCCGCGATGCTGCGAGCCTTGCCCCGGAAAGATGAATGCTTCCATGTTCGAGCGACCTCCCCTCCTCCGCCCGGTCGCCACGGCAAACCAGCCGGCTCGTGTTTGGCGTTTGCAGCGTTGCGACTTTCTTGCGCTGGAGAGGCATTCCTCCAAGCAAAGGCCCTCATTTCGCTGATACGCCTCAAGGTTGTTATCCTAATATAATAGAATGCGTCGAACAAGGTGGACGGCCCGGATCATTGTTTTGCCCTCAGCCGGCGCCGGACGCGGTTTGCCCGCGCTCCCACCCCGCGGGCAGGTTGATGGGGCGCGTCCGCCTGAGCACGAGATGCGGTTCGATGGATGTCGACACCGCGATGCCGAGGGCATAGCCCATCAATCGAAGGCTGCGAAACGCCCAGCGCGCGGGATCGTCCGCGATGGCGCATGTGAAATGCACCATCGGCCGCACGTCGTCGACGTCGAACCAGACGCCCTCCACCGGCAGCGACATCCCCAGCCCACGCGCCTTCAGATAGGCTTCCTTCAGGGTCCACAGCGTGAAGAAGAACGCGCCACGCCGATCCGCCGCCAAGGCATCGAAACGCACCTGTTCCGGCGGCGCGAGGACGCTTTTGGCCAGATCGTCGACAGGCCCCATGCGGGCGCGGTGTTCGACATCGACGCCCAGTTCGGCGACGCCGCCCACCGCGCAGACGACCATGCCGTGGGTGTGCGAGAGGCTGAAATGCAGATCGCTGACGCCGTGGCAATCGGCGATATAGGGGCGGCCATGGCGATTGGTCGCGAAGCGCCAGTCCTTCGGCGCGATGTCGCGATAGCGCGACAGGCTGGTCCGCACGAGGCCCCGCGCGGCGAGATATTGTTGGCGGGCCGATTCCGCTTTGAAAGACCCGTGACGCTGCCGCTCATCGTGGCTCAGGAGTTGCAGGCAGTCTGCCTGTTCCGCCGGCGAGAAATCGTCGAGCGGCACGTACCACAGGTCGATACGAGGCCGGCCCGCCGCCGCATCGTCGTCCTCATGCGAACCACCGGCGATGCCCAAATGATTGCTGCGCGACGCCGCACGACCGCGATCATCGAGCCTGCGAAGCGAGACGCTGCCCATTTTCGCGCCTCCTCCCGTGAGGTCGTTCGAGAACGAATTGAAAATCACCGGTTCAAAAGAATAAAATACTAGTATAATGATCAGGTCAAGCGAGCCGATCCCGGGCAAAAAAATCGCTCCCCGGCTTCGCCCGGTCGGGTCATCGGGCGCCACCAGAACGAGGACATCAAATGATCGTTGATGCGCATCATCATCTTTGGAAGCCGGCGCGCAACGATTATGACTGGATGCGCGGCGCACCCGATATCCTGTTGCGCGACTACCTTCCCGACGATCTGGCACCCGTGTTGCAGCGGTTCGGCGTGGTGAAAACCATCGTCGTGCAGGCAGCCCAAACGCAGGCCGAAACCGACTTCCTGCTCGACCTTGCCGAAACCACGGATTTCATTGCCGGCGTGGTCGGCTGGCTCGATCTGGAAAGCGACGACTTCGAGGCGCAGCTGTCGATCTACCGGAACAGGCCGAAATTTGTCGGAATACGGCCGATGCTGCAGGATCTGCCCGACGACGACTGGATTGTGCGCCCGCAGGTGATACGCAGCCTCAAGGCGATCGCCGAAGCCGGGGTCGCATTCGACTTCCTCACCTATCCGCGCCATCTCGGCCATGTCGCCGCGGTGCTCGAGCAAATACCGGGGCTGAAGGCGGTGATCGACCATCTGTCGAAGCCGCCGATCGGCTCCGGCGAACTGGATCCCTGGCGGGCGGCAATCGAGCGCGTGGCCCGTTTCGAGAACGTGCACTGCAAGCTCTCCGGCCTGATTACCGAAGCCGACCCGGCAGACTGGCGCGTCCGCGACCTGCAGCCTTATGTTCACCACGCGCTCGTCTGTTTCGGGCCGGAAAGGCTGATGTTCGGCAGCGATTGGCCGGTGTGCCGGATTGCCGGTGAATATGCAGACGTGCTTGCGGCGACGATGCGTGCCCTGCCCGCGGAGCTGAGCGCGGATGCGAGGATATTCTCCCGCAACGCGACGCGATTTTACGGGCTGACATCGATCGATTGAGGTCACGGCGGCATCACCGTTCGCGCGATCGGGGCGTGAACGGGGGAGGTTATTCGGCACGGACGCTCGGCAGGGGGAAGCTGCGGCGTCGCAGGGGCGTTGGATCGATCGCCGTGCGCCGTCCCGCCTTCAGAACCTCTCCCCAGTCGACCGTTTCCCCGGCAAGCCAGCGCCTCGCCGCCGCCCCGACCCGATCGTCCGGCGGACCGGCTCCGTCTTCTCCGGCGCGCTGCGGCTGCGTCGCGCCCCGCGCGAGATCGCAGAGCCGCATCGCGAGTTCGCTCCTCGATGAAACCAGAAACGCTCTACGGCAGACGCGATGAGACCTGCCGGCGGCGAGGGTGAAGGCCAGGTCGGCGAGTGATTCAGGTGCCTCGCGGTCAAGCCATTGCAGCAGCCGCTCGGCCTGCTGGCGCAGATCGTCCGCCTCGTCGCCGGAAAGCAGAATGGGAAGACGGTCCGGCGCCGGGTCGACAGCGGGCGGGGGCGGCGGTTCGCTCAAAACGATGTGGGCATTGCATCCGCCCAGCCCGTAAGCGTGAACGGCGGCCGTGAAAGCGGCCTGCCCGATACCCGCCGAAAGCTCTCGAACCGCGATATTCTCGGACAGGATACGGCAAGCGCCGGGGCGTAGCTCCGTGTCTTCCACGATGCTTCGATGGCCCCGGGTCCCCGGCACCATCCCGCGCCTGATCGCCATGACGACCTTGATGATTTGAGACATGCCGCCGGCTGCCTCGAGGAAGCCGATATTGCCCTTCACCGAGCCGATGCGGACACCCTCGGCAAAAACCGCCTGAAACGCCAGCAACTCGCTGAGATCGCCGCCGCCGCCATTTCCATGCGCCTCGACATAGGCCACCTGCCGCGGATCGAGCCCGTGGCGGCGATAGGTTTGGCGGACCAGATCGGCCTGGGCGGCGGCATCCGGCCGCGTGAGGCCGCCGGACGAGGCGCCCTGATGATTGACGCCATTGGCCAGGATGAGGGCATGAATGGTGTCGCGGTCGTCCAGCGCCGCCTCCAGTGGCTTGATCACCAGCGCGGCCACGCCCTCGCCCAGCACCTGCCCGCCGGAATCGCGGTCGAACGGGGCGCATTCCCCCGACGGGCTGAGCAAGCCGAGTTCCTGCAGCATCACGAGCCTGCTCGGTTCCAGGAGCAGGCTGACGGCCCCGACGACGGCCTGTTCGCACTCGCCGTTGCGGATCGCCTCGACCGCGCGGTGGACGGCGACGAGGGCGCTGGAGCAGGCGGTGTCGACGATCTCGCTCGGCCCGCGGAAATCGAAGACGTAGGAAATCCGGTTGGGCACGAGCGAGCGGGCGCTGCCGGCGGCGAGATAGATCCGCGAAATCTCGTCCCAGTCCCCGGCACGGGCGTAGAATTGAAAGTCCTGATTGTACATCGCCACGAACGTGCCGGTCGAGCGGCGCCGAAATTCCTCCGGCGCATATCCGGCGTTCTCGATCGCGAGCCAGGCTTCCTCCAGCATCACGCGTTGATGCGGATCGATTGTCTCGGCTTCGCGGGGAGACAGGCGGAACAGGCCGTTGTCGAAGTCCAGGACGTCGTCCAGCGCCCCCACCTTGGGCACGGCGATCCGGTCGTTGCCGCACCAGCGCCATCGCTCGCGCGGCGGTGGCGAAAAAAGGTCGGCCCCGCCGATCAGGGAACGGTGATACGCTTCCGCCCCCCGGCTGCCGGGGAAGCGGCACGACATGCCCACGATCGCCATCGGCGAACGCGCACGACCCGCGACACCGCGCGGCGCGATGTTGTCCCCAAGCGCTTGGTCGGCAGCCGCCTGCATGTCGGGCGCAAGCCTACGCGTCGACCGGCTCGAAGCTTCTCTTGAGCTCGGCCAGGTAGGGGAGATTCGCGCGGATGTCGGAGAGGGAGGGACCGTAGTCGAGCAGGCACGCGATCTCGTCCACCCCCGCCGCGGCAGCCGAGAGGGCGAATTTCCGCGTGTCGCCGACCGTCCCGAAAAGCGCGGCGGTGTTGAAGTAGCGTTCGAACGAATATTCGGCCATGTCGTCGATCTCCGCCGGAGAAAGTTGCCGGCCGACGTCGACGGCCTTGCCCTGCAGATGGCTCGACAGGCTGGTCTTGATGTATTGCAGGAAAGGACCACGCACCGCGTCGTGCACGGTGTCGATGTTCTCGTGGACGAACGTGTGCAGCATCAGCGTCACCGTGCCTCCGGCGGGATCGAGGCCGGCTTCCTCGCGACCTTGGCGATAGAGCCGAACCTTGTCCGCGAGCTGCTCAAGCGAAATCCCGGCGAGCATGGTGAGAACGTTCATCCCCAATGCGCCCGCCTTACGGAAGCTTTCCGGCTGCTTGGACGCCGTCAGCCACAGGTTCGGCTCGGGCTGAACGGGCCGGGGATAGGTAACGATTTCCGTCGACGCCTGGTCTCCGTTCGGATAGGCGACCGGTTCGCCGCGCCAAAGCCTGCGAATCTCGTCGATGCGCTCGAGCCAGATACTGCGCAGGTCCGCGTAGGAGGATGGCGAGAGCACGAAGTCGTTGACGTTCCAGCCGCTTGCCAGCGCGAGGTCGACGCGCCCGTTCGAAAGCTGATCGACAACGGACCATGATTCGACGATCTCGGCTGGGTGATGCAACGGCACCACGACGCTGCCGGCGCGCAGGCGGATAGTCTCCGTCACCGCCGCCAGATAGGCCGCGACGACGGCCGGATTGGGATAGATGCCGCCGAGTGTATGGAAATGGCGCTCCGGTATCCAGACCGCCTCGAAACCGTGCCGGTCGCCGTAGCGGGCGATCTCCGAGATGACGGCGTAGGCGCCGCCGGCCTCCTCGGGATAGGAATTCGAGAAGAACATGAGGCTGAACTTCATGGGCGCTCTCCGATTGCTTCGCCGCCCGCTGGCGCGGCAAGCGCCTTCACCATCGCGCGATGCCGCAGCAGCGGCCGGCCCGGACGGTCCGGGCCGGCCGCTTGAGCGTCAGAATGCCGGCTCGACCGACTCCACGTTCTCCTTGGTCACGACGGTCAGCGGGATCGGCAGTCGATCCTTGACCTCCTCGCCATCGAGGATGCGCGCCATCGTCTCGATCGCCAGCCGGCCGTCTTCGACCGGCGACTGGACGATCGTCGCGTGCATCTCGCCGGTGCGGATGGACTCGAAGGCATCCTTCTGGCCGTTGATGCCGACGATCGGCGGGGTCGGCTTGGACGGATTGGCTTCCTTCCAGGCATCGATGAAGCCGCGCGCCATGGTGTCGTCATTGGCGTAGACGCCGTCCAGCTCGTCGCCGAAACGCGTAATGAGGTCGCGGCTCACGACCAGCGCCTTCTGCTGGTCGAAATCGGCATTGACCGTGTCGAGCACCTTGATGCCCGAACCGATTTCCTTGAGCCGATCCTCGAAGCCGCCGACACGGCCGATCGTGGTGCCGTTGCCGGCCTGGCCGGCGATGATAACCACGGAGCCCTCGCCGCCGAGTGCCTCGTTGAGCGCGTCCGCTGCCATCTCGCCCTCCTCATAGACGTCCGGTCCGGTAAAGGATGTCACGAACGGCTTCGCCTCCTCGCCCATTGGCGAGTTGATGAGAATGGCCGGAATCTCGGCCTGCTGGGCGCGCGCCAGCCCGGGGATGTAGGCCTGCGGGTCGAGCGGCCAAAGAATGATCCCGTCGACGCCGCGCGCCACGCAGGTGTTGAGCTGCTCGGTGCCTTTCTGGACGTCGAAGTCCTGGCTGAGGCTCAGGATCTCGATCTTGAGCTCCTTGGCGCGCTCCTGAAGCGCCTCGTTGGCCGGGGTGGCATAGGCATGCGAGTCGGCCGCGTTCACGTAGCAAACCGTCTTTGCCTGTGCCAAGCCGGTCGACGCCAGCATGGCGGCGGCGGCCACGTACAATAAATTCCTCTTCCCAATCATGCGCTTCCTCCCTGTTTGATTGGATTGCCTTGAACGAGCGAAGGACGGCTGGCCGTAGCCTTCCGCCTGGTGCTGACGGTACGGTCGAGCACGACGAGCAGGATCAGAATGAACCCCGAGACGACCTGTTGGACGTAGGCGGGCACCGACTGAAACTCCATCGCCACCGTCAGCGCGCCGATGGTGAGCACGCCGCCCAGCGTGCCGAGCGCGGAGCCCTTGCCGCCCTCGATCCTGGTTCCCCCGACGACGACGGCCGCGATCACGGTCACGATCAGGGTGGAGCCGAACACGGGCGAGCCGGTGTTGGTCACCAGGCTTTGCAGTACCCCGGCGAGGCCTGCCAGCGTGCCGGCGAAGACGAAGCCGAAGAAAAGGATGCGCCCGGACGCGATGCCGCTTTCCTCGGCCGCCACCGCGTTCGACCCGACCGCGAAGACGTTGCGGCCCGGAATGGTGCGCGTCAGCCAGAAATGAAGCAGCAGGATGAAGGCCACGAACAGCGCGCTGCGAACCGTGAACACGTCCAGATAGATCTGCGCCAGGGCGAGCGAGAACATGATGTCGGTTCCCGTCACCGGCTGACTGTCGGTGATCCAGTGCGCGATGGAGCGGAAGATCAGCATCGTGGCCAGCGTGAGGACGAGCGAATGCACCTTCAGGCCGACCACCAGGGCGCCGTTGATCGCACCCGCCACCATGCCCACGACGACGCCCGCCGCAGCGGCCGGCAGGATGCCGAGTTGCGGCTGCAGCATGATCGACACGATGCCGGCCAGCGCGAACACCGAACCGGCCGACAAGTCGATCTGGCCGGCGATCAGCAGGACCGTGAGACCGATGGCGATCAGACCGATCGTGGCGGCACGGTCGAGCCCGAGGCTGAGCGTCGTGGCGCTGACATAGCCCGGGACGAGCGTCGCCGAGATAATCAGGGTGAGGCCGAGAATGATCGGGACCCTGTATTGCAGAGCCAGCGAGACGTACCGCATCACGCGCCTCCCCTCTTTCGGAGTGCCGCATCCATGCCGACGGCGCAGACGATCAGCGCGCCGAGCACGAAACCCTGCACGGGCGTGCGAACCCCCTCCAGCACCATCACATTGGTCAAGAGCTGCACGAAGACCAGGCCGGCGATGGCGCGGGGAACGGAGCCGAAGCCGCCGATGATCGAGACGCCGCCGACCACGACCGCGGTGATGGCGCTGAACTCGTAACCGGTGCCGACCAGCGGACGGGCGCTCTGCAATGTCAGCCCGAGCAGGCCGCCGCTGATGCCGGCCGCCAGACCGGTGATGACGAACGCGCCTGCCTTGACCGCGCGAACCGGCACCGCGCTTGCCTCGGCGGCGCTGTAGTTGCCGCCGGTCGCCAAGGTCCACCGGCCCCAGAAGGAGCGCGAGAGAATAATATGGCCGAGGATTGCGATCGCCGCGAAGATGATGGCGACGACGGGGATGCCGAAAAGCCTGCCCTTGACCAGTTCGGCGGAAGCCGGGTTGGTTCCGTAGACGATTACCCCGCCGACCGCGGCTTGGACGATGCCCAGCCCGATCGTTCCCACCCCCAGCGTGGCGATAATCGGATTGACGCCGAAATACCCCACCAAAACGCCGTTCAAAAGCCCGATCGCCCCGGCCAGCGCGACCGCGACCATGAACGAGGGAACCGGTCCGATCATCGGCTGAAGACCGAGGGAAAGGATCGCGCCGCAGGCGATGGTCGCCGGGACCGAGAGGTCCGCGAGCCCTCCCACGACGAGCACGAACGTCATGCCGACGACGACGATGCCAACGATCGACATCGAGGTCAGAACGTTGAGGAAATTCCCGGTGGAGAAAAAGGCCGCGTTCGCGATCGAACCGTACAGGATCACGGCGAGGATCGCGATCAGGAGCCCGGCCTTGGACAGCGCGTCCACGACCTTGCTGCCGCGCGTGAAACGATCGCCGGGCTTCATGCGTGCGATGTCCACAACCCCCTCGGTCATGCGACCTCCTCGCCCGTCGCCAATGCCATGATCCGCTCCTCGCTGAGCTCTTTGCGATCGATCGGGGCGGAGGCGTGACCGTCCCGCATCACCACCACCCGGTCGCACACGCCGAGAACCTCCGGCAGTTCCGACGAGATCATCAGGACAGCCATGCCCTCGGCGACCAACTGGCCGATAATGTTGTGGATTTCCGCCTTCGCGCCGACGTCGACGCCCCTCGTCGGCTCATCCAGAATGAGCACCGACGGCTTGGCGGCCAGCCATTTGGCGATCACCGCCTTCTGCTGGTTGCCGCCCGACAAGAGATTGATCCGGCGCTCGCCGTCCGGCGGCGAAATCGCGAACTGGGACACGTAGTGACCGGCAAGCGCGCGGTCGGCGCCATGGCTGACGCAACCGAGCTTGCTGAGCTGCCGCAGGATCGGCAGGCTGATGTTCTCGCGCACGCACATCGCCGGAACGATGCCGTCGCCCTTGCGGTCCTCCGGCACATAGGCGATGCCGGCCTTCACCGCATCGGACGGCGATCGAATACCCGGCTCGCGCCCGCCGAGCCGGAGGGTGCCGCCGGTCAACTGGGACAGGCCGAAGATGGCGCGCGCGACTTCGGTGCGCCCTGCCCCGACCAGCCCGGTCAGGCCGAGGATCTCGCCGGCCCGCACGTCGAAGCTCACATCGCGGAAATGTTTGCCGTCGCTGATATTCTCGACGCTGAGGACCGGCGCGCCGATGGCCGCGGGACTCTTCGGGAAGACATTGCTCACTTCCCGCCCGACCATCAGGCTGATCATTTCGCCGGCGGTTATGCCCTCGATCGGCCGGGTCTCGATCATGCTGCCGTCGCGCAGCACGGTCACCTCGTCGGCGATCTGCAGAACCTCCTTGAGCCGGTGGCTGATATAGACGATGGCGATCCCGTCGTCGCGCATCTTGCGCAGGATCGAAAAAAGCGCGGCGGTCTCGTGCTCGCTCAGGCTGGACGTGGGCTCGTCGAGCACGATGATGCGGGGGTCGGCGGCATAGGCTTTGGCGATCTCGACCAGTTGCTGCTGGCTGATCGACAAATTGCCCAGCCGCTCGCGCGGATTTATCGCCGCGCCCAGTTCCTCCAGAACGGCCGTCGCCTTGGCGACCATCTCGCGCCGGCGCAGCAATGTCCATTTGCCGGGCATGCGGCCGAGATAGACGTTTTCCGCAACGCTGAGATCCGGGACCAGGTTGATTTCCTGGTGGACCATTCGCACGCCGAGCGCCTGCGCGTCGGCGGGACGGCGCATGCGCACCTCCGTGCCGCCGACCCTGATCGTACCGCTCGTGGGCGGATAGGACCCGTTCAGAACCTTCATCAGGGTGGATTTGCCCGCGCCGTTTTCTCCCACGACGGCATGGACACTGCCGAACTTTACGGAGAAGTTGACGTTGGACAGCGCCTTCACGCCTGGAAACGTCTTGGTGATCCCCTTCATGTCCAAGGCGCAATGAGCGTCTGTCATGTCCGGCTTGGTTCCTCCCTGGCAGAACCGGTCGCTGCCTCCACAACGACCGCGTGCATGTTATGTTAGTATAACAGTTCTTTCAAGCGGCTGCTTCTTCCTGAATGTCCGTCGGTCTGTTGAGAAGCGTCCCCACGGCCGAAAAAGGCCGACGCGCAGCGCATCGGTTCCCGGCGCCGCCTCTATTGCACTAATATAACAGTCGTGACAAGCTGAATTTCGCGTCGAGGCGTTTCGGGGCGCCGTCGACCTGGCACAGGCCGTCCTCCCGAAATGTTTGACATGCTAGTATAAGGGTGATCATTGCCCACGAACGGCAACTTGGATGGTTTCATGGACTTCGACCCGAAAACCCTGAACCGGGCGCTCCCGCTCCGGGATCAGATCTATCAGAAGATTCGCAACATGATCGCGGTCGGACGGCTGAAGCCGGGCGACCCGATCAACGAGGTCGCCATCGCCGAAGCGCTGGGCATCTCCCGAACCCCGGTGCGCGAGGCTGTCAAGCGCATCAGCGACGAAGGTCTCATCAATGTTCTGGCGCAGACCGGCACCTATGTCGCGCCCATAAGCCGGGCCGACCTCGAGGAAGCCTATGTGATCCGCCGCGCGCTGGAAATGGAAAGCGCCAGGCGGGCCGCGCCGAAATTCACCGCCGCGGCGGCCGAGGCGCTGGAGGACAACATCGCCGCCCACCGCCTGGCGATCTCGCGGGGAAAATATGCCAGCGCCATACAGCTCGACGACGTGTTTCACCGCACGATTGCCGAAACCAGCGGCTTCCCGATGATTTGGAAGGCCGTCGACATCTCGAAGGCGCAGATGGATCGTGGCCGCTACCTGGCGATCCCCAAGCCGGGTTATGGCGAACAGACGATCGAGCAACACGAAGCGATCCTCGACGCCCTGAAGCGCCAGGACGCCGAGGGTGCCGCGCTGGCGATGGAACATCATCTCGAGACGTCGCTTCACAATGCGATCGAAGTCGCCGGAGAGCTGGGCGCCAAGGTGGCGTCGACGGCAACCGAAGCAGAGTAGCGCGGCATGAAGAGGATGGGGCTTTGCATTTCCCTGAAGGCCGAGGCCGTCGCGGAATACAAGCGGGTTCACGCCGAGGTCTGGCCCGAGGTCCTCGATGTCATCGGCCGGGCCAATATCAGGAACTACTCCATATTCCTGCGGCAGCCGGAGAACCTGCTCTTCGCCTATTGGGAGTATCACGGCTCCGATTTCGCGAAGGACGCGGCCAAGATGGGCGAATCGCCGGCAATGCGTAGGTGGTGGCAATTGTGCGACCCCATGCAGGAGCCCTTGCCGACGCGGGCCAAGGGCGAATGGTGGGCCGCTATGGAAGAGGTCTTTCACCTCGATTGAATCCGGGCGCCGGGATCGTCCGCGCGGCGCCGTTCAACGGGCCGGACAGACACGGCCGCATCCGCCGCAACCCCGGCGGCATCGGGGGGCGGGCTTTCTGAGGGCGCAACGATCCCCGCTCTTCTTCTCGGTTCCCGGCGGCCGCCATAGAAGCGCCACAGGCCGGAGATGACCGGTGCCCGAGCTTCTCGCACCACCTGAGATCGCTTGACCGGCTGCGTACTATTATATTAATATTCCAATTTCAGTCACCCTTTCGTCCCGACGGTCGAAACGGCCCCAATCCGAGTTCATTTGATGACGCGATTTATTAAATTGTTTGAAGCCGACAACATCCTCCTTGCGGTGAGCCCGCTGGAAGCTGGCGAGAAAGCGGGGGACGTGGTCGTTACGACACGCATACCGCGCGGTCACAAAATGGCCCTGCGCGATATCGCAGCCGACGAGGCCGTCGTGAAATACGGCCAGATAATCGGCTTTGCCCGACAGCCCATCGCATCGGGCGACTGGGTACACGAGCACAACGTCTATCTGCGCGACTTCGAGCGCGACCATGCGTTTGGCACCAATGCGCGCCCCACCCGCATGCTTCGGGAAGACGACAGGGCGACGTTTCAGGGTTTCAAGAGACAGAACGGCAAGGTCGGCACCCGAAACTATATCGCGACGCTGACATCGGTAAACTGCTCGGCCAGCGTTGCCCGTTTCATCGCCGACGAGGTCAACCGCTCCGGCATCCTCGCGGACTATCCAAACGTCGACGGCGTCATCTCGCTGGTTCACGGCACCGGCTGCGGCATCGACGTCAAGGGCCCGGCCTACGACGTCCTGAAGCGCACGCAGTGGGGTTTTGCCACCAATCCGAATGTCGGCGGCGTGCTGATGGTCGGTCTCGGCTGCGAGGCGTTCCAGATTCCGCGCTGGATGAAATCCTACGGCATCGAGGAGAATGCGACGTTTCGCGCCATGACCATCCAGGAATCCGGCGGCACCCGCAAAACCGTCGAAGCCGGCGTCAAGGCGATCGTCGAGATGCTGCCCATCGTCAACGCCGCCGAACGAACGACACAACCCGCCTCCGAACTTGTCCTGGCTCTCCAATGCGGCGGATCGGACGGCTATTCCGGCATCAGCGCCAATCCCGCCCTCGGCGCCGCGGTGGATCTTCTGGTCGCTCAAGGCGGCACCGCCGTCCTGTCCGAGACGCCGGAAATCTATGGCGCCGAGCATCTGCTTACCTCCCGAGCCGAGACCCGGGAGGTGGGCGAAAAGCTGATCGAACGGATCCGCTGGTGGGAGGCCTATACGGCCAAGCACGACATGGAGATGAACAACAACCCGTCCCCCGGCAACAAGCTTGGCGGTCTGACAACCATTTTGGAAAAATCGCTCGGCGCGCTGGCCAAGGGCGGCACGACCAATCTTCGCGCCGTTTTGGAATACGCCGAGCCGATCCGCGAACGCGGCCTCGTCTTCATGGATACGCCCGGCTACGACCCTGTCTCCGCGACGGGTCAGGTTGCCGGCGGCGCGAATGTGCTGTGTTTCACCACCGGGCGAGGCTCGGCTTTCGGCTGCAAGCCCACGCCTTCCCTCAAGCTCGCGTCCAACTCCGTCATTTTCGAGAAGATGCGCGAGGACATGGATATCAATTGCGGAGACGTCATGGACGGCGTCTCGCTCGCCCGCAAAGGCGAGGAGATCTTTGCCGAGATCCTTCGCGTCGCATCGGGCGGGGCGACCAAGTCGGAATCGCTCGGCTATGGCGACAACGAGTTCGTGCCCTGGAGCCTCGGTGCCACGATGTAGATCGCGCACGGCGCGCGCCAATGCCGCCGGTCGACCCGGTCCGGCTTTTTCCCGCCAGCGAGCGGACGATTTGATCGTACCGCGACAGGCGGTCCGGGTGGAAAATTGTTGAAGAAAGGCGAGATCGAGCCGCGCTCCTACCGGGATGCGATGGCCAACTTCGCCGGCGCGGTTCATGTCGTGACCACCGACGGGGTCGCGGGCCGGCGCGGCGTCACCGTCATCGCCGCCTGCTCGGTGTCCGACACCCCGCCGACGGTACTCGTCTGCCTCAACCGCGAGAACCGGTCCAACGACCGCTTCGCCGAGAATGGCGTTTTCGCACTCAATACCCTCGCGAGCGAGCATCGGCCGCTCGCCGCGGCCTTCTCCGGCATGACCGGCCTGTCGCAGACGGACAGGTTTGCCGCGGCCGAATGGGAGACGATCTCGAGCGGCGCGCCGGCCCTTGCCGGAGCGATCGCCGTTTTCGACTGCCGGATCGTGGCGGCTCGAAGCGTCGCCACGCATCGCATCCTCATCGGCAGGGTTACGGGCCTGCGTTTCGGTGAAGGCGAAGAACCGCTTCTGTATTTTAGAAGGGACTACAGGCTGCTGGAGCGCGACTGACGGCGCCGCACCGGCGACTGACGCCGGCTACGGACATCATCCGCGTTCAGGCAAGCGCCCTCTCGTCGATCAGCCCGTCGCTGTGGAGCGCGTCCCAAAGCGCGTCCGGCAGCGGCCTTTCGAACCACTCGACGTTCTGCACCACGTGGTCGGGATGTTTTGCCCCGATCAGGACGGAGGTCACGGCCTTGTGCCTGAACGGGAACTGTATCGCGGCCGCGGCAAGCGGCACGCCGAACGCCTCGCACGCCGCCGCCAGCCTGTCCGTCTTCCTGGCGATATCCTCGGGCGCGTCCTGATAGTTGAACTTGCGGTTGCCCGACTGCCCGGCGGCCAGGATGCCGGAATTGAACACGCCGCCGATCACGATCGACATGCCGCAGTCGAGAGCCTTGTCCAGCAGCGAATTGGCGTTTTGTTCCAGAAGTGTATGGCGCCCGGCGAGCAGCGTGCAATCGAGCTGGGCCTCGTTCATGGCATCGAGCACCACTTCGGCCTCGTTCACACCGAGGCCGAAGCCCTTGATGATGCCGGCCTCGCGCAGCGCGCCCAGGGCGCGAAAGCCCCCGCCCGACGTCAGCGCCGTCCAGTGCGCGTCCGCCCGCTCCGCGTGGGTCAGCCTGCCTATATCATGGACGAAGAGGAGGTCGATCCGCTCGCGTCCCATACGCTGCTGGCTGTCGTCGAAGCTGCGCATGATCGCATCGTAGGAATAGTCGAACACCTCGTGGAAAGGCAGTCCGTTTCGCCATCCCGCGTCGAGCGGATTCTTCTCGGCAGCCTGCGGCAGCTCCCGTCCCGGGCGTTCGCGGGCCATGAGACGGCCGACCTTGGTGCTGACCACCGGCTGCGATGCCGAAACGCGCTCCCGCAAAAAATGGCCCAGCATGTGTTCGGCACGGCCGAGCCCATACATGGGGGCGGCGTCGAAATACCGGATTCCGCAGTCCCAGGCCGCCTTGAGCGTGGCCAGACAGGTCCGGTCGTCGACCGGCGCGTAGAGGCCGCCCAGCGACGCACACCCCATGCCAAGCGCGGTTACGTCCAAGCCCGTACGTCCGACGGTGCGTGTCTCGCTCGCTTTCACCCTGCCCCTCCTTGCAATCGCCTTATTTTGCCGCTGCGGCACTTGTGGGTTCTGTTACACTAATATAATAGATCAAATCAAGCCATCGCAGGCTACGCGAGAGGCCCGCCGACCGCCAAGCCTCCCATGCGCATCGTCCAATCTTCAGGCAGAACCGAGCGGAGTGAACCATCGACATGAACAGGATCGATCTCAACGGCCAGCATGCCGTCGTCACCGGCGGCGCTCAAGGGCTGGGCTTGGCGATGGCCAGGCGCTTCGTCGCATCCGGCGCCACGGTCACCTTGTGGGACATCGACGAGGCGCAGCTCGAGGCAGCGCGGCGAGAGCTCGGCGACGCGGCGTCGACGCAGATCGTGGACGTAGCCGACTGGGACGCGGTCAAGGCGGCATGCGACCGGACGGAAGACGCCGCGGGCGGGATTTCCGTCCTGGTCAATTCGGCCGGCATCGCGGGCGCGGCGACCCCGCTCGACATATACGACATCGCGATGTGGAAGAAAGTTATCGACATCAACGTCAACGGCACTTTCTACGTCAACCGCGCCGTGGTTCCGGGCATGAAGGCGCGCAATTACGGGCGCATCGTCAACATCGCGTCGGTCGCCGGCAAGGAAGGCAATCCCAACGCCGCCGCCTATTCGGCCTCGAAAGCGGCGGTGATCGGAATGACGAAGTCGCTCGGCAAGGAACTCGCCGAATACGACATCGCGGTCAACTGCATCTCGCCTGCGACGGCGCAGACGCGGATCCTTGAACAGCTCACCCCCGAACACATCGACTATATGCGTTCGCGCATCCCGCGGGGCCGCCTTCTCGAAGTCGACGAAGCCGCCGCGATGGTCGCCTGGCTCGTCTCCAAGGAGAACAGCTTCACCACCGCCGCGACGTTCGACCTGTCCGGTGGACGCACGACGTACTGAAAGGCCAAAAGAATGAAGTTTCTTCGCTACGGACCCGCCGGCTCCGAAAGGCCCGGCCTGTTGGACGACGACGGCCACATTCGCGATCTTGGCGGCGTGGTCGACGACATCGGCGGCCGGTGGCTCGCCGACCTCGCCTGGACGCGGGACGTCGCCATTGCCCGCCTGCCGGTGGTCGAGAAACCGCAAAGGCTCGGTCCGTGCGTGGCCGGCACCGGCAAGTTCATCTGCATCGGGCTCAACTTCGCCGACCATGCCGCGGAGGCGGGGCTGGAGGTTCCTCCCGAACCGGTGATCTTCATGAAAGCCACGTCGGCGATGTCTGGGCCGGACGACGATATCGTCATTCCAAGGGGATCCGGCGCGACCGATTGGGAGGTCGAACTCGGCGTCGTCATCGGCAAGCCCGCAAAACATGTGTCGCAGGACGAGGCGCTCGACCATGTCGCCGGCTATTGCGTCGTCAACGACGTTTCGGAACGCGATTTTCAGAACAAGAGGTCCGGCCAGTGGACCAAAGGCAAATCGTGCGACAGCTTCGGTCCGACAGGACCCTGGCTTGTTACGCGTGACGAGGTCCCCGACCCGCAGCAGCTCAAGATGTGGCTGACGGTCAACGGAGTGACCATGCAGGACGGATCGTCGGCGACCATGGTCTATGGCGTGGCTCATCTCGTGAGCTACCTGTCACAGTTCATGACCCTGCACCCGGGAGACGTCGTGTCCACCGGCACCCCGCCCGGTGTCGGGCAGGGTTTGAAACCGCCGCGCTATCTGAAACCCGGCGACGTGGTGGAACTCGGGATCGAGGGCCTGGGCGCGCAGCGGCAGAGCGTGCGCGCGCATGCCTGACGCGCCACCTCGGCGGCCCTGCGGGCCCGTCGATGCTGGCGCGACGGCGGCCGATGCCTTGCGACCGGCTGCAGAGCCTTTCCAGGCAAAGCGGAAGCCGGTCCGCCGTTTAGACATGCGCTAAGCCGACAAGGTGGGGCCGATCTGCACTTCCGTGACAAGCAGATCGGCTTTACGCGGCGCGGAGGAGTTCGGCCAACTCGCCGAACGATCTGGTAAAGATGTCTTCGAGCTGGGGCCGCACGCCAAACTCCGCCTCGATCTTGTTGGCAAGGATCGGCGCGACCAGAGAATCCCCGCCCACCTCCAGGAAATAGTTCTGCGGCCCGATGTCCTCGCATTTGAGGATCGCGCGGGCCTGTTCCAGGACGCGCTCCTGCAAAACCGCCTGATCTGCGCGCGTGGTCTCGTTCATCGTCATCGCTCCATTGCGTCGTGCCGAAACTCGTCCGCCTCCGACCTACGATCTTGGACGGCGTTTTTTGCCGGTTTCGCCGCCCGCAAATCGCGTCCGGTCCAAATGCGATCGCGGTATTCCTGTCCGGTGAGTATGGGCTGACACGGACCGAGAGCCCGCGCGACGTGCTGCGCGGCATCGGCCGTGAACAGGTCCGCGCCGATCGCCGAAACAAGCTGTGGTATGCCGTGGCGAAATCCGCTGACCTCTGCGGGATTGCGGCCGTTGCTGAGAAGGGCGCCGGCGCCGAAGAAATGAATGTCCTTGAGATAGGGCGCGCTGCCGGGCCGCTTCTCGGTGAAAGCGAAGCCCGGCGACAGATAGGGGTGGCGCGCGAGATCGTCATGCGCCTCTGCCGGCGGTGGCTGGTAGCGGTCGCGCCATAGCGCGATCTGGTCGACGATGCTTGCCAATTCGGGACGCGCGGAAAGATCGACCTTGTATCCCGTTCCGGCGATGACGAAGTCAAATTCGAAAGTCGTGTCGTGCCCGCCAAGTCGAAGCGTGACCGCGACGCCATCCGTATCGAGAATCGGATCGCACGCGCCGAGATGGAGGTGAAACGTGTCGAAGCGCGCGGCGCGACGCACCGTATCGGGCACCGGTCCCTGGGCGCGCCGGCACAGCGCGCTCATGATCGTCCACCGCTCGGCATCGGGCAGGAGCCGGAAATGCTCCACCGAACCGGGGTAATATAGCATCCGCATCACAGACAGGCGTTCGAGGTCGTCATGGCGACAGAACAGGTCCACCGAAGCCGCGCCCTTTTCGAGTGCGGCCGCCGCGGCGTCGAACGCCGACGAGGCCGCGCCGAATACGGCGACGCGTTGTCCCCGCAACGCACCGAAATCGATCGGCTCCTCCGCGTGCGCATAAAGATCGGCCGGCAGCGATTGCGCGATGAAGCCAGGCATATTGACGCTTCCGCTGCCGGCGAAGCCGGTCGCCAGGACGAGCTTGCGGCAGACTTCCGCCTTGGGGCGGCCGTCGATCGACAGACGAAGCCGCAATCCCTGCTCCGCCGGCTCGACACCTTCCAGCCGCGTCCCGAACCGCACCGATACTCCAACCATCTTGCGGTACCAGCGCAGGTAGTCGGCCCAGTCGATCCGTGAGATGGATTGCATCCCGGCATAGGCCGCCTCGCCGCGACGCGCTTCGTACCAGGCCTGGAAGCCCAATTCCGGTATGCCCAGTTCCGGCCCGGGCAGATGCTTGGGCGATCGCAGCGCGTTCATGCGCGCCGTATTGAGCCAGATGCCTTCCCTGCCCTCGTCGGCCGCGTCGATGACGGCGGTTCGCGTTATCCCGGCGCGTCGCAACGCGAAAGCGACCGCCACGCCGGACTGGCCGCCCCCGACGACGACGACATCGTGGTCGGTGCCGGACCGCTCGGGAACCCAGTTGTCGGGATAGCCTCCATGAAGCTGGATCGCACGGTGAACGGTCTTTTCGAACGCTTCGGCGACAAAAGACCCGCCATCCGCGCACGGACCGGTCTGAAGCTCGCCGGCGTCCAGGCCTTTCCGCATCGAGAAACCTCTCCCTTGGCGATCAACCGCCCGGCCTACGCCCGCCGGTGCTTGCAACCTATGCGACGCCGCACCGGTCGATCTTTCTAAGGGCGAGCTGCCGTGGGCTTCCGGCGTGCCAACCACCCTTCCTCCCTCGACAGCGTTACACTAATATAATAGAACCATCAAGGTCTGACGCCAACCCTCGCGGCGTCGGCGATGCGGAACCGGGAGGAGCATGGAATGGTTGAAGCAGCGGCGTCGGCGAAGTGCGTGAAGAGTGAGCGAGCGCCGTTTCTTCTGGAAGGCATTCAACAGGCATATTGGGTCGGACAGGGCGCTGAACTCGACCTCAGCACCCCCGCCACCTACTATGTCGAAGTGGACGTTCCGGTAGGGTTCGAAACCGAACTGACGCCCGCCCTTCAGCGAATCCTTCGACGACACGACATGCTGCGGGCCGTGATTCTGCCGTCGGGCGAGCAACGGATTCTCGACGATGTCGGGCCCTACCAGATCGAAACCCTCGACCTGAGAGACCTTCCCGCAGCGCGGCGGCGGGAGCGGCTCGAGGCGCTTCGGACCGACATCAACGCCGGGCAGATGCCGCCAGACATATGGCCGCAATTCGACATCCGCGCGACGCGGGACGAGGCCGGCTTGCGCCTGCACATGCGCTTCGCGCTGTGGATGATGGACGGCTGGAGCTTCCATCTTCTTCTGCGGGAATGGCTTGCCCTGTGCGCCGACCCCGCCGGCGCCCTTGCGCCGGTCGAGATGTCCTTCGCCGACTATGTTGAGGCGCAGAACCGTGTCCGGCGGGGACCGGGCTGGCAGGCCGCGTGGGATTACTGGCGACCGCGCCTGGACGACTTCCCGGGTCCGCCGTCCCTGCCTCTGACGAGAGGACTATCCCGCGACCGGCATCCCCGGTTTCGGCATCTCACTCGGACGATGTCGGCCCCGCACTGGACGAAAATCGTCGAGATCTGCGCACGGCTGCGGATTCCGCCCAGCCTGCTTGCCTGCGCCGTCTATACCGAAGTGCTCTCCCGCTACGCCGGCAGCGATCATTTCGCGATCACCGTTCTGTCTTCCGGACGTTTCCGGCACCTGCCGCAAGCCGCCAACACATTCGGCAATTTCGGGACCACCATCCTGCTTGAGGTCGACGCCTCGCGAAACCGCTCGTTTGTCGAGCGCGTGCGCGCCCTGCAGCGCCAGTTCTGGCGCGATGCCGAGCGGATCGAAGTCAGCGGTATCGACATCTCCCGCGCGATGCAGCAGCGCGCGGGAACCGGGCCGGGCATGAGCGTGCCGGTCACCTTCACCGCGGTCACGCCCCCCGCCGCCCCGGAGACCGCCGGTCATCCCGGGGTGCGCATCGATCACGACACGGCGCGCCTCCAGGTTCCGCAGGTTTATCTCGACCATCAGATGCACTTCGGCGACGACGGATCCGTGATCTTCAACTGGGATTATGTCGAACAGATTTTCCCCGCCGGCTTCGTGGAGGAACTGTGCCGGGCGCATCTCGACCTGTTCTTGAAACTGGCAGACGATGAGGCGCAGTGGAACGAACGGGATCCCAAACCATATCAGCCGGCGGCGCCGGCGGCGGCCATCGTCCCTTCCGCCGCGCCCGAGCGGCTGGAAGCGGCGTTCGAGCGTCAGGCGGCCGAGCATCCCGAAAACGTCGCGGTAATCGCCGCCGATCGGCGCCTCACCTATGCGCAATTGCGGCGCCTGGCAGTCGCGACGGCCGGCGAGCTGCGTCGGCGCGGCGTTGCGCGCGGCGATCTGGTCGCGATCTCGCTGCCCAAGGGCTGGGAACAGATCGTCGCCGTTCTCGGCGTCCTCTATGCGGGCGCCGCCTATGTTCCGGTCGATCCGGACCTGCCGGCCGAACGCCGCAACGTGCTGTTCGCGCAAAGCAAGGCGAAATTCGTCCTGACGCGAACCGCCCTTGAGCGCGCGCTTGCCTGGCCGCAGGACGTTCAGCGCGTCTGCGTCGATCTGGTGCGCGACGACAGCCAGGACGCGCCGTGGCGCACGGAGACAAAGGCGACCGACCTCGCCTACGTGATCTTCACGTCGGGCTCCACAGGTGTTCCCAAGGGCGTCATGATCGATCACCGCGGCGCGTGGAACACGATCGTCGATCTCAATGGCCGCTTTGCGCTGAAGCCCACCGACCGGATACTCGCCCTTTCGTCGCTCAGCTTCGATCTTTCGGTTTACGATATTTTCGGAACGCTCGCCGCCGGCGCGACGATCGTCATGCCGGATGCCGAACGGGCCAAGGATGCCTCGCATTGGCGCGACCTTGTGCGGCGCCACGACGTCACGGTCTGGAACTCGGTCCCGGCGCTGATGCAGCTCGCGGTCGAGGGTGCGGGCGGCCCGATCATGCCGTCCTTGCGTCTGGTCATGCTGAGCGGGGACTGGATCCCGCTGACCCTGCCCGAGCAGATCCGCCCGGCGGCACCGGGGGCGGAGATCTGGAGCCTGGGCGGCGCCACCGAGGCGTCGATCTGGTCGGTTCTCTATCCGATCGGCGACGTCGATCCCGAATGGCGTTCCGTTCCCTACGGCCACGCGATGGACCATCAGTCCATCCACGTTCTGGACGCCGATCTCGCCATGTGCCCGCCATGGGTGCCCGGCGATCTTTATATCGGCGGGATCGGGGTCGCGCTCGGCTATCTGGGCGACGAGGCCAAGACGGCGGCCAGCTTCATTCGCCACCCGACCACCGGCGAGCGCCTCTATCGCACCGGCGACATGGGGCGCTATCTCGCCGACGGCGAGATCGAATTCCTGGGACGCAAGGATTTTCAGGTCAAGATTCAGGGTTATCGCGTGGAATGCGCCGAGGTCGAGGCCGCTCTTCTCGCCATCCCCGAGGTCGCCGCAGCGGTGGTGGTAGCCGTCACCGACAGCGCCGGGACGCGACACCTCGCCGGTTACGTCGTGCCCAAAACGGCCGGCACGCAGGTGGAACCGGCCGGGTTGCGGGAGCGGCTTCGCGCGGTCCTGCCGGCCTATATGGTGCCCACCTATATCGTGTCTCTCGACAGCTTGCCGCTCAGCGACAACGGCAAGGTCGTTCGTTCGGCCCTGCCGGCACCCGATTTCGGCGTCCGCGAGACCGCCAAGCGTTCGTCGGCGCCGCCACGGGACGCGCTGGAGCAGGCGGTCGCCGAACTCTGGCGCGAGACGCTCGGCACGTCCGGGATCGGACGGGAAGACGATTTCTTCGCGCTCGGCGGTTCGTCCTTCGCCGGCATGCGTCTGATGGCCAAGCTCGAACAGCGTTTCAAGCGGCGGTTTTCCTTCGCCACGCTCGTCAGCCACCCGACGGTGGCGGGCATCGCCGATCTGCTGCGCGGCGACGGCGACGAGCGCGCCGATGCGATCCTGACACCGATCCGGCAGGGCGGTGAAGGTCCCGCGCTGTTCTGCGTCCACCCGATCGGCGGCAACGTCATGTGTTACGTCGGGCTCGCCCAGGCCCTGGGCTCCACTCGCCCCGTCTACGGATTGCGCGCGCCGGGGCTGACCTCCGCGACGCAGGCGCCTCTGGACTCGATTGCAGACATGGCTGTCCGCTACATAAGGGAGATCCGGGCCGTCCAGCCGGACGGTCCCTACCATCTCATCGGCTGGTCGTTGGGAGGCTTGGTCGTGCAGGAGATGGCGCGCCGCCTCGAGGCCGAAGGCGAAACCCCGGGCCTGGCCGCGATGATCGACAGCGCCGTGCCCGACGCGCCCGCCGCGGCGGGTCCGGCCGAACGCTTCGCCGGTTTCGTGAACGACCTGGCTGCCGTCGCCCGCCTGCCGCTTCGCGGCGAGAAACAGGAATTGGAGCCGTTATCCGCCGACGAGCGTATCGTGTGGTTGACGGAACGCTTGGAACAAAACGGCGTGCCGACCGACGCGGCCGCGATGAAGGCGGTCTATGCGGTTTTCAGCGCCGGCTCCAGGGCCCTCGACAACCACACGCCCCGCACCCTCGGCGGAAGGCTCCTGCTATTTGCGGCGGCCCGGCGGCCCGACGCCCGGAACATGCAGGACGAGTGGAAAGCGATCGCTCCAGGGATCGAAATCGTCGAAATGGATGCCGACCACTATTCCATCATGCAGTCGCCGAGGATCGAGGACATCGCGTCGACCGTCACCCGGGCGATGACGGAGACGGACGCGAAACGGGCGCAATCCAGGGCCGGGACCAGGTCGACGCCGGGCGGGCCCGTCGCGCAGATCCGCGCCTCGCAGGAGGCCTGACCTCTTCCCACGAAAAGCCGCTCGCCCTCCCTGGCCGTCATGGCGTCGCCGATGCCCGGCCCGGAAATTCCTGCCCGCGGCGCTCCATAGACGGAAAGTGTCCTCCTCTCCTGAACGTCCCGTCATCGGCTGGCCCTGTTCACGTCGCGGTCCAATCGCGACCGGGTTGCAAAGTCGTCCGGTGTAAACCCCTCAAGGCTGGTGTGCGGTCGGCGCAGATTGTTGTCGATCCGCCAGGTCTCAGAGCCCGTCCCGAAACGGGAGAGTTGGCGGCGGGGTCGTGCTTGCGGATTGGGTGTCGAAACCTAAACGGCCTCGATCATGGACAGCCGGACGGTCAAGACATGCCAGAGCGGCATGAGCGTGTTGGTCGCAGGGGAAACCGGGAGCGCATAGCCAACTTCGACGCAGCCAGACCATCCTGCAGACAAGGGAAAGGATCAAACGCGACACCATCAACCAACGGCGCTTGCTGGATCGCAAGGCAGCCGCTTAATATGAAAACCATGATGGGCCAGAGCCTCCACTAGATCAGGCCGCCAAACTGCTCAAAACCTCTGACGACGGACACAGGATACCGTTCGAGGCCAGCCAGCCGAGCTGCATGCGAACCGTTGCCGGAGATTGCGCGGTCGCCGGCATGACTCTGATGAGAGAGCCTGCCGCGGTGGCTACCGGCACGGCCGCGATCCCCTTTAGGAATGCTCTTCTGGATGCGGTGTATCTCGTCATGTGCTCAGCCTCCCTTGACGTGATATTCCGGGCTTCATCACCCGCTTCCGAAGTGCATTCATTCTGGGAGATGCCGCGTTACAATTGAAACACAATAAAGCGTATTCCATGTTGCCGATTCAGCAAAGCATACCGGCGTAGCCAGACAAAATTTCACCATGTGATTTCCATCTTTGTAGGCAAACACTTGATCCAAATGAGCTAAGATTGGTGCATCTCTGTGCCGGTTTACACGCAAAATTCGCCGTTATTTTCGACTCGTCCCAATTACATTTTGCATCGCTGTTCGAGAGCTTTCACATTAACGCGTCGAGTGTCGGCGGGAGTATGGAAATGCTGGTCGCGCGGCGAGACAGGATGGCGAAAGTCGGCCTCAACGCCAAGGAGACAACGGGCCTGCCGCCGCGCTCCCGTCCTCGAACGAAGCCGTGCTTCGCCTGGCGCGTCTAATCGGCCGGCAGATCACGCGGGAGCAATACGAGCGCCAAGATACTCGGGAGTGGAAGCTCCTTCGGCGAAAGATCGGCAACCCCACATAGGCTGCATCACATGCAAGCCGGGTGGTGCTGGCAGTGGAAGCGGCAGGCGATCGAAAACCTGGCCAATCTATTCGACGACAAGGCGACGGACGCGCATGTCACGCTCATGCCCGACAACGGTGAGCTGGCGATTGTCCTGCGCGGCGACCTCAGCGCGATCCTGCGGTTTACGGCCGGCAACGGGCAGGACACCGACTTGAAGCTCACCTGATCCCCAGGGATGATTTACCCCCGGCTGGCGGCGCGCATAACCTGCCATAACCGTAGCAGCTGGAGAAAATTGTGGCTGAAGCAGGGATCGCACGTGGCGGGAAACAAGCCTATTCGGGCACCGAGGAGGCGATGGCCTATGATCGTGCCGCGCGTGCTTTGTCCGATAGATCGAAGCTAAAGCCGGTGGCGGTGCTCGGCTATGGCAAAGACCCTGCGCAGAAAACCGAGATTTATCGCCCACATGCTGCCGAACCTAGGGAACCGCTACCTGTTCTAGTCTTCCTTCATGGCGGCGCATGGATCGCCGGCGACTTCCAATGGCTTCGTTTCATGGCTGAGGCCGTGGTCGCGCAGCCCGCGATATTCGCTGCCGTTACCTATCGTCTGGCCCCCAATCACAAATGGCCCAGCCAGTTGGAAGACGGCATCGGCGCATTACGGTTGATCCAGGCGCGGATCTCCGACTACGGCGGCGATCCTGATCGCATCGTGCTGGCAGGGCATTCGGCGGGCGGCCAGATCGCTGCCATGACCGTTCTGTCCCGGCAGGCAGCGCCGGTCCACGCGTGCATGCCGATCAGCGCTCCGATGGACCTGCGCTATGGCGGGGTCGCGTCCGACACCGGCAAGGGGCGGGTGTACCGCTTTCTGTTCCGCGCGGCGCAAGACGATGCCGGCGCGAGCCCGATATGCGCGCTCGCCTGCAACCGGACGCCGTTTCACCTCATGTGGGGCGCTTGCGATTTCGACCATATCCGCGATTCAAACGCGCGGATGTGCGACGCCCTGCGCGCTGCCGGCCAGCCCGTAACCAGCACCATCGAACCGGGCGCGGGCCACTTCGACACGCATTTGCGGCTGAGTAGCCCCAATGACGACTGGTACCGGGCGTTTCGGGATCTTGCCGGTCGGCCCGGCAGGTCCGTCGGCGCGTGCGCATAGAGACGAAACAACGCAAGGGCAAACCGCGGATCACGGTTGCCTTGCGCGATCCAATCGTAAAGGAGGAAGACCATGAAATCTTTGTTTGAGACCATTTCGGTTGCCGCAGCGGCCGCTTTTCTGACGGTCTGCGTCTCCGGTTCGGCCGCCGCCCAGACGGTACTGACCGTGTCGGGCTGGACGCCGCCCAAGCATCACTTCACGCAGCTCTTGCAGAACGACTGGGCCGAGATGGTCGAGCGCGAATCCGGCGGCCTGCTGAAGATCCGTTATCTGCCCAAGGCACCCATGGGTGCCGCCCAGACGTTCGACGGCGTGCGCGACGGCCTGGTCGACATCAGCTTCATCTCTCACGGCAACAATGCCGGCCGTTTCCGCCTGACCAAGATCGCCGAGTTCCCGCTTCTCGCGAACGATGCCGAGACACTTTCGGTGGCCTATCAGCGTGTCTTCGAGCGCAGCCTGGCTGATGCCAACGAACATGACGGTGTCGTGCCGCTTGCGATGTTCACGCCGGGGCCGGGCCACCTGATGTCGCCGAAGAACGCCTATCTGAAAAAGGCCTCGCTGCAGGGCCAGAAGCTGCGCGCGCCCGGCGGCATGGCGTTCGAGCTCGCCACCGTCCTCGGCGCGGCTCCGGTGTCCCGTCCGGCCTCGGAGCTCTACGAGCTGCTGAACGGCGGGATCGTCGACGGTGCCTTCATGCCGGCCGACGTCTTCGGCGGCTGGCGGCTGGAGGACCTGATCCAGCACGTTGTTTCGGCTCCCGGCGGCTTCTACAACGCCAGCTTCGCCCTGGTCATGAACGAGGACACGTACAACTCCCTCAGCGACGAGGAACGGGCGGCCCTGGCCAAGGTGACCGGCGAGACCTTCTCGCGGATCGCCGGCCGTGCATCCGACGAGGCCGATGCCCGTGGCTGGAAGATCTACGAGGAGAAGGGCGGTGAGGTGCATCAGGCCCCGGACGCGTTCGTCGAGGAAATCCGGGCCTCGATCAGCCCGCTCGAGTCGGATTGGGCAAAGTCGGTCGAAGATACCAAGATCGACGCCGCCGCCGCCCTGGCTGAGCTCCGCGCCGAGATCGAGAAGATAGACGCCGAATAGGGGCTCATCGCGATGGCAGGGGGACCCAGCGTGGCTTCAACGAAGCAATCCGGCCGGATCCAAGTGGTATGGCGACGTGTCGTGCAGGCACTCGAATATGCGGCGGCGCTCATCCTTGCTGGGATCATGCTGCTGACCGTCGTCGATGTCGGAGCACGGTACGCCTTCCAGCGGCCGATCGCCGCCGGCTTCGAGGTCACCGAGATGGCCATGCAGGTGATGATCTATCTCTGCATAGCGGTCGCCGTTGCCAGCAACGATCACATAAGGGTCACCCTTATCGACCCGGTCCTGAAGCAGGTGTCATGGCTCAAGCGAACGATCGACGGTGTGTCGGGCGTGGCGATCGCGATGGCACTCGCCGGGATGGGGATCGCCATGACCGGGCTGGCCGTCGGCAAATCCGGTGAGGTCACGCTCGTGCTGGGACTACCGGTCGCGGCCGTGGCCTGGGCGATCGCCCTGACCCTGATCCTTTCGGCGGCCCTGGCGGCCTATGCTGTCGTGGCCGGTCCCACCGACGGCGAGGCCGAGGATGACTGAGTTCGTCATCGGCCTCGTTGCCCTTGTCGCCTTCATCCTGATCCGGATTCCCGTCGCGCTGGCGATGGGGATCATCGGGTTTGTCGGCTACGCCCATTACATGGGCTTCTCCGTCTCGAGCAAGATGGTGGCGGGTTCGGCTTTCGAGCTCGGCAGCTACATGCTGACCGTCATTCCGCTCTTCGTGCTGATGGGCAATTTCGTTGCCTCCAGCGGGCTCGGCCGCGATCTGTTCCGTGCGGCCTATGCCTTCATCGGCAGGATGCCCGGCGGGCTGGCGATCTCGGCCATTCTCGCCTCGGGTGGATTTGCGGCGATTTCCGGATCCAGCGTGGCGTCCGCCGCCACGATGGCGAAGGTATCCTATCCGCCGATGCGCTCGTTCGGCTATTCGGATTCCTTCTCGCTGGCCACTATCGCCGCCGGCGGCACCCTGGGAATCCTCATCCCCCCGAGCGTTGTGCTCATCATCTACGGGATCCTGGCGGAGCAGAATATCACCAAGCTCTTCCTGGCCGGCATCGTGCCCGGTCTGTTGGGCATGGTCCTCTACACCTTGGCGGTGGGCTTCGTCGTCGGGCGCGACCGGGATGCGGGGCCGCGCGGCGAGTACGTTCCCTGGTCCGAGAAATGGCGCGCCCTGCGCGAGGTCTGGGGCGTGGTCGCCCTGTTCGTGCTGGTCATGGGCGGGCTCTACGGCGGCGTTTTCACGGCCACGGAAGGCGCGGGCATCGGGGCGTCCGGAGCACTGCTTCTCACGTGGATCCGGGGGGCTATGACCCTGGCGGTGTTGCGGGATGCGTTCCTCGGCGCCGTGCGCACGACCGGGGCCCTGTTCCCCATCCTGCTCGGTTCGACGGTCCTGGGGAATTTCATCGCCATGACCGGCGCGCCCGAAACGCTCGCCGACTGGATCGGCGACATCGACCCGCATCCGGCGATGCTGCTGTTCATTGTCGTGCTGCTCTACCTGTTCCTCGGCTTCTTCTTCGAGAGCTTCTCGACGCTGTTCATCACCATGCCGATCATTCTGCCGCTGATCGATGCGGCGGGTTTCGATCTGATCTGGTTCGGCATCATCGTTGTGGTGACCATCGAGATCGGTCTGCTGACCCCGCCCTTCGGAATGAACGTCTTCGTATTGACCTCGGTGTTCCGCAACATCGCCCCCGGACCCGTCTTCAGGGCGCTGATCCCTTTCATCATCGCCGACTTCATTCGAGTCGCGCTGCTGGCGCTGTTTCCGGCGCTCGTCCTTTTCCTGCCGTCCCAGATGTGACGCTGACGAACCGCGTCCAGGAGTTTTCCATGTCCGAAGTCATCCGTTCCGTCGAAACCGTGGGAGAGGCCATCCTCGATCTGCTGCAGCTTCGCGGTGTGGACACCGTGATCGGCGGCGCGCCGACCTCTATGATCGAGGCGTTCGCGAAGTACGGGCTGCAGGGCAAGCCGGCGCCACGGGCCATTCTCACGCCGCATGAACAGACCGCCGTGGCCATGGCGCACGGTTATTTCGCGGCGAGCGGTCGCCCCCAGGCGGTCTATCTCTATTCCACGGTCGGCACCGCAAACGGCGTCGGCGGCATCATAAACGCGGCGCGGGCGCGCGTTCCCATGGTCATTCTGGCGGCCCGGTCACCGATCGCCGAGCAGAGAGGCGTCGCCGGCGCGCGCGACATCCACGTGCAGTGGTCGCAGGAAAGCTACGACCAGGCCGCGATGGTGCGCGAGTACGTGAAGTGGGATTACGAGATCCGCCGGCCGGACCAGGTCGCCGACGTGATCGATCGCGCGTTCGAGGTCGCGATGGCCGAGCCCCAGGGGCCCGTCTATATCTCGATCCCGCGCGACGTGCAGGCGGCGACCTTGGACGAGAACCGCGCGAGCGCGCCATCGCGGCGGATCACCGATGCGCGGCTGATGCCCGACCCGGCCCGTCTCGACGAGGCGGCGGACCTGCTCGCGAGGGCCGAAAATCCCGTCATCGTGACGTCCGAGCTCGGCAAGAGCGCCGCCGGCCGTGCGGCGCTGGCGCGTCTGTGCGATGTTAGCGGGTTCGGCGTTTTGGAGGCCAGCCCGGTCTACAGCAATCTCGATCCCGAGCATCCCTGCCATCTGGGCTATATCTTCGCGTCGCAGGTCAGCCCCGACCTCGAAAAGGCGGATGTCATCTTCGTCATCGAGTCCGATGTGCCGTGGTTCACCGCACGCGTCACCGTTCCGGACAGCGCGAAGGTCATCCAGCTCGGCATCGATCCGTTCTACCAGCGCCTGCCGATGCGCGGGTTTCCGTGCGACGTGCCCCTGATCGGGCATGCGGAGCCCGCGCTGGAAGGGTTGATCGAAAGTCTGGAAAGCCGCATTCCGGCCGACCTTCGAGACCGTCGGATCGCCGCCCACCGCAGCCGGCGCCAGCACCAGCAGGCGCAGCTAAGAGACGCGATCGCGCGCGACGGGCAACTGTCCGAAATCACGCCGCTTTGGGCCAACCATTGCATCTCGCGGCTTCTCGACGACGACACCATCGTCGTGAACGAATATCCGATCGACCTGCGCGTCGTGCAGCCTGGCGCAGCCGGCAGCTATTTCGGTCCCTCCCATGCCGGCGGGCTGGGCTGGGGCTTCGGTGCCGCGCTCGGCGTCAAGGCCGCGCGGCCGGACAAGACGGTCATCTGCACGCTGGGCGACGGGTCGTATTATTACTGCGTGCCCGCCTCCTGCCATCAAATCGCGGCGGCGGAAGACCTGCCGATGCTGATCGTCGTCTTCAACAATGGCGGCTGGAACGAGGTGCGCAAGAGCGTCGTCAGCACCCATCCGCAGGGATGGGCGTCAAAGGCCAACGAGGTCCCCCTGACGCGGTTCGGAGTCCGGGCCGGTTTCGAGAAGATCGTCGAGGCCTTCGGCGGTTATGGCGCCGTGGTCGAGGATCCGGTCGCGCTTCTTCCCGCACTCGAGGCGGCGTTGCGCGCGGTCAAGGACGAAGGGCGGCACGCCCTCGTCAACATCGTCGTCAGCGTCTGACGCCGTGAAGGGACATGAGATGAGCGTCATCATCGAAGACATTCTGGCCGAGCAGCGCGCGGCCTTCCGGGCAGAGGGTTTTGCCCTGGCCAGGACGCGGCGGGATCGGCTGACCCGCCTTGCAAGGGGGGTGCTGTCCCACGAGCGGGCGTTCGTCGAGGGGCTTCAGGAGGATTTCGGCAACCGCTCGCCTTTTGCCACGCGGGCCGGTGACATTCTGGGCAGCGTTGCAGCGATCGAATACCACCTCGCCCATTTCGAGAGCTGGATGCAGCCCGAGCGGGTGGCACTGCCTCCCGAGGTGGAGGCGCACGGCACCTTTGCCGAGGTGCACTACCAGCCGCTCGGTGTGCTAGGAGCGATCGTTCCGTGGAACGGACCTGTGCTGATGGCCTGTCTCGCGGCCATGGGCGGTCTGGCGGCAGGCAACCGTGTGATGCTGAAAATGTCGGAGCTGGCGCCGGCGACAGGTGCCGCCTTCGAGGCCGCGATTGCCTTGTATTTCGACCGCGGCGAGCTTGCTGTCGTGAATGGCGATGCAAGCGTGGCCGCCACCTTCGCCAGCCTCCCGTTCGACCATCTGCTGTTCACTGGCTCAACCGCGACAGGCCGCAAAGTGGCACTTGCCGCCGCGGCAAATCTCGTTCCCGTGACGCTGGAGCTTGGCGGCAAAAGCCCGGTCATCGTCGGGGATACCGCGGACCTGAAGACCGTTGCCAACAGGCTTGTCGCCGGCAAGCTGGCTTCCGCCGGTCAGGTCTGCGTTTCGCCGGACTATGTGCTCGCGCCCGAAAGCAAGGTCGATGCGCTGGTTGAGCGGTGCCGGCACGCCGCTGCCGACATCTTTCCGCAGATGATGCAGGATATCGATTATACGAGCCTCATCGACCGCCGCTCCAATGAGCGCATGAAGGCCCTGCTTGCCGACGCTTCGCGAAAGGGCGCGCGTGTCGACTTCGTCCCCGTCGACACCACCCTTGAAAACCTGCCTGCCAGCGGGCGTTTTCCCTTTGCGATCATCACCAATGCAACGGATGACATGGAAGTGATGCAGGAGGAAATCTTCGGTCCTCTGCTCCCCATCATTGGCGTTTCCGGCGTCAGCGAGGCACTGGACAGGGTGTCGGATGGCGAGCATCCGTTGTCGGCTTACTATTTCGGCGACGACGAGCAGGAGGCTGCGCGTGTCGCGCGCGCGTTCCAAACCGGAAGCGTTGTCATCAACGACGTCAGGTGCCAGCTCACCTACGAGGCGCTGCCCTTCGGCGGCGTCGGCAAGAGCGGCATGGGCCGCTATCGTGGTCGGGCCGGGTTCGTGACCTTCAGCAACCGCAAGACGGTCCTGCACCAGAAGACGTCAGAGGCGGTACTGGCGCGCGGCCGGCCGCCCTATTCTCAACAGGCCCATGATACGATCGCGCAGGCGATTGCACTCAAGAAGGCGCAATACGAAGTGGATTGAGAAAGAGCCGATGTTGCGGCGCGGCTGAAGGATTTCAGTGCGGCGCGCGCAGTACATGCCCTGCGCGATAGAGCGCCGCCAGCAGCTCTGCTCGGTTGGCATACCCGGTCTTGGCGAGGATCGCCTTGACGTGATTCTTGACGGTGGGCAGGGCAATGGAGAGCAGGCGTGAAATATCCTGATTGGGATAGCCGGACAGAAGAAGATCGAAGACCTCTCGTTCGCGTTCGGTCAGGCCCGAGAATATCTGTGCTTCCATGTCTTGGACGAGCGCCGTGCACCATTGATTTGCAAACAGCGGCTGCATTCTCGACAGCTTGATCATTTCCTCAGTAGTGAATTCACGGTCACCTTCGAGCCGCGCATAGCGCAGGCCGGCGCGTATGCCGCCTTCGGCATCACGCAGGAACATCTCGGCCTTATGCCTGATGCCGAGAACCTGACGGAAGCCCTCCACATAATCAGCGTTCTCAAGGTCGGGACCGTAGCCCGGAGCGGTGCCGAACACGTTCCGGTTCATCTTCGCAAAGCAACGGGGATGGTAAGGGTCCAGTGCGACGAATTTCCGGTAAAGCCTGCCCCAGTTTTCATTCGTGCTGCTGATGTGGCCATAAGGCTGAAGCCTGCCATCGACCTCGTAGAATAGCACTCTGGTGGCCGGCACAATCAGGCGGGCTGTATCAAGAATATAGTTCTTCGCGGCAAGGATATTCATCGGCCAAAGTTGTTCCCAGCCAGACGGGAGAGCATCAGCCCTGATTTTTTGATAGCAGTTATGCGCAGTGCGGTCTGCCTGTCAATCTACGACAAACCCTCTCGTCACAGTCGGCTCACATCACCTCCATGCCGTAACGCAAATGTGCATGTTGTGGTGTTTAATGAGCTCCATAACCTCCTCGCCGGCACTCAGAGAGAACAGCGCGTGATCCTCCCATTGCTCTGATCCCTGAAAACTGGACCGTTCGAAACTGGAGTTTTCCGCGGTAACATCCCTTGGCTGGGAGGAGCGGAAGACGATGAAGGCATCGAAGTTCTCGGATGCGCAGAAGGCGTTCATT
>NZ_PYBP01000013.1:0-97254 GCF_003015025.1 Nitratireductor sp. StC3
GCGCGGCCGCCCCTACGATCTCGTCGCCGTCGCCGGCGGTTTCCGGCACCTGACCCGGCCGGCCTATGCCGACGCCATCCGCGCCGCTGTCGGCACCAGCGAGCGGGCGATCAACCTCAGCGATTCGGAAGTGCTGGTGCTGATGTGCATCGCCTACTTCCAGCCAATCACACGGGCAGAGTTGTCGACGTTCTTCGGCAAGGAAGTTTCGCGCGACCTGATCGGCCATCTGCGCGGCGCCGGCCTGATCGCGTCGGGTCCGCGCAGCCCGACACCAGGAGCGCCCTATACCTATGTCACGACGAAAGAATTCCTGCTGGAATTTGGGCTGGATACGCTGCGGGATTTGCCGGATTTTGAGGCGCTCGATGATGCAGGCTTGCTGTCGAAGGAAAAGCTGCTGGCGGGCGACATTCCAGTCGCATTAGCCGGCAGTGAGAAGGAGGAGAGTGCTGTGGGATATAATGAGGAGGAACGACTGGACGGAGCGAACACGGATTGAACGGAATGAATCAACTCAGGCCCGTTGAACTGAGGCTGATGGATTCGGGGCCTATAGCCCAAGAGTGCCTGGAGCGGGCGATGGCGATCAAACCGGACGACAACCTTGTCCGCTACAATGTCGCTTGTACCTATTCACTGCTGGGCGAGACTGATGGTGCCATCAAATAGCCGGAAATTTGCCTGAAGCAGTTTGGGACCGACATGAAGGAATGGATCAAAAACGACTCTCGATCTCATCCGGGATCATCCGGCAATCAGACGCTTTTAGCGCCGTATTGATTTCCGTCAGCAATTGACCCGTTATCCGTTCCGGCATAACCATGCCTCAAGGCACCTCCCACCGAAAACAGATGCCTTCAGAACGCTGGCGGGGGTCACCTTGAAACAGCAAACAGGGTCAATTGCTGACGGAAATCAACAATGCTATGTTAGGAAGTCAAATGGCTGAGCCGCCCTATCGCGTCCAGGCGTTCAACAGCGCCACGCACTCCGAAAACAGGATGCACGATGATGCGGTGGCGCAAAAATATGGCTTCAGCGGCGGCCTGGTGCCAGGCGTCGATGTCTTTGCGTATATGGTCCACGTTCCGGTGGCGAAGTGGGGACGAGCCTTCCTCGAGCGCGGCCTGATGGAGGTGCGCTTCGCGAAGCCGGTTTACGATGGCGAAACCGTGGTGGTTACGTCCGAGCCTTCAGACGAAGGCCTAGCGATTGCGCTCAACGGCAGCGACGTTCGAGCTGCCGGCAGTGCCTCGCTGCCGGACGCGCCACCCCCGATCTCCGTTGGCGATTATCCCGAGACTGCGCCGGTTGCGGTGCGGGGGCCGGTCGATCTCAGGTCTTACCAGGTCGGCAAATGGCTCGGAACGGCGCCGCGCTCCTGGCCGGGCCAATCTGGAGCGGACTATCGGGCGGAAGTACGCGAAACCGATCCAATCTATGCTCGCGAAGGGTTGGTGCATCCCGGTATGGTGCAGCGGGTTATGAACCGGGTCTTGATGGAGAACGCTTTACTGGGGCCGTGGATTCATCTCGGCAGCCGCATGCAGATGCTGTCCACAGCTGCTTGCGATGAAGAGTTGGTCGCGCGGGCACGCGTTACCGCGAACTACGAAAAGAAGGGCAACCGTTTCGTGGAAGTAGATGCCGTTGTTGTTGCGAACGGCCGGAAGTTGATTGCCCACTGCCAGCACATCGCGATCTATCAACTTCGCGAACGAGCAGCGTGAGGCACAAGGCTGTCGAGCAGCATCGTCACCGGCGCACCCGGTTCTGCAGGCCGTCAAAACAGATAAGGGAACGCAAGACACGCACGTGACAATCGCTCCACCAGACGCGGATGGGGATTCTAGTCGCCTTTCAAGTTTGTCCCCCAGGACAGCCCGTGTCTGCTTCGGCGGCGCGGGCATCCTTACAACGGAAGCAATCAAAGATGCCCAATGCGGCGCTGGTATATCCCGATACGAAGCTCTTTATTGATGGCGAATGGCGTGAGGGTCGCGAATGCCGGACTATTCCGGTTATTGATCCGGCGACCGAGGAGACGATCGGCTCGGTTGCACATACCGCGCGCCGGATCTCGACGCCGCGCTGGCCGCCTCCGATCGCGGCTTCAAACTCTGAAGCTCAACCTCGGCGTTTGATCGGTCTAAGCTGATGTGCAAGGCCGCCGGCTTGCTGCGAGAGCGCGGAGATCGCATCGCCTGGCTCCTGACGCGCGAGCAAGGCAAACCTTTGGCAGAGGCCAAGGGCGAAGTGATGGCGGCGCCGACATCATCGATTGGTTCGCTGAGGAGGCGCGCCGCACTTGCGGCCAGGTGATTCCGGCGCGCGCGCGAAGAGCCATTCAGATGACGCTCAAAGCTGCCGATCGGTCCGGTGGCCGCGTTCACGCCCTGGAACTTCCCGTCAATCAAACAGTGCGCAAGCTCTCCGCGGCGCTCGCCGCCGGCTGCTCGATCATCGTTAAGGCGCCGGCACCGCCGCCGGCGGCGCCTGCCGAGCTCCTTGGCGCCTTCGTCGATGCCGGCGTGACCGCCGGGGTCGTCACTCTGGTCTCTGGCGCGCCGGCGGAGATCTCCGAGTGTGAAAATGCGCCCAACAGTGACCCCGCGTCGAGCAGGATTTGTCGTGCTGATTTCATTGCGAAGATGAGTGTTGTCCTAGGGATCTCAGAAGGCACGATTGTGACCCTGCGAATCTCAGAAAGAGCAGCTGTATCAAACTCTTGAATGTTCCAGTACCTAGGGTCACTGGCCGACGCATTTTCGCAGCCGATCGCCTAATCAGATTCACGCGCTCGAAGGCGCACTGAGTCAGTTGGTCTGGTCGGCATCGAGGTATCGTCCCTCGGTTCATTACGCTTCGGCACCTTGGGGTCGATTGCACTATTTGGTAGTTTGTTCCGGCGCCGCGTGGAGAGTCTGCCATGTGGCCAGGGCTCGGGACAAGTGTCGGTCCATCATTCCCACTGCCAAATCGGTGCGACGAGCCTCAATGGCTTCAAGTATCTCACAATGATCGTCGTAAGCTTGCGTGCCCCGTGAGTAATCTGAAAAATATATTATGCGACGCTGTTTTGAGAATTCATAAAATAATTTCACCGTGCGAAGCAGTACTCTATTCTGCGTTGAAGCGACGATTCCAAGGTGGAACGCTTCATCCTCAGCCTCAATTGTCTTTTTGCTATCAATTGCAAGCTTCGTTTTGTAGAGGATTTCCCTCAGCCGATCTACGTCCTGATCTCGCCTTCTATCGCAGGAAATCCGTACGCCCTGCAGCTCCAGAATACTTCGCACTTCAAACACGTCCTTAGTCTCTTCAGGCTGAAACGGCAGGCCAGAAGACGCACGAAGAACGAGGGCCTCGATGCTACTTTCCTCAGAATTTCTAAGATAGATCCCAGAGTTAGGCCTTCGCTCAATCACACGCATCGACTCGAGAGCGGCCAAAGCCTCGCGAACCGCCCCGCGACTGACATTGAACCTGTCGGCAAAGTCACGTTCCGACGGCAATCGTTCGTTCGGCTCATAGCGACGCTCATCAATGAATGAGAGTATTCTCC
This sequence comes from Nitratireductor sp. StC3, assembly GCF_003015025.1. NCBI lineage: Bacteria > Pseudomonadati > Pseudomonadota > Alphaproteobacteria > Hyphomicrobiales > Phyllobacteriaceae > Nitratireductor > Nitratireductor sp. StC3. The sequence continues at coordinate 3,569 of NZ_PYBP01000013.1, forward strand.
CTACAACGTTCGGGACACCGGCAATCCTATCGCTTTCCGTCTTCTCAAGCATTCTTCGGTCTTTTTTCCAGCCGTTAGTCCATCCCAACCAGGTCCATCCCGATACGGAAGAGTCATAAATCATACGCAAAGTACCAGTGAAATCCTAGCCGGTCTACCAAATTGGTTAATCCGGCTCCGCGCTGAAGCTGCCATATGCCCGATGGCTAAGCCACCCGTTCATTAAACTCCCCACGGCATGCCTTGCGCGTAGAGATGGCCAAGCGCGGCGCCCGGCCAACACCAAGCCGATGGCCTAGCTGTGAGCTTTCAAGAGGTTGTCCATTCGGCCCTGACCGAGAAAGCTGAGGTTGTCGAAGCTTCAGTGATTCTCGGAGGACCGAATGAACATCCACAAGAATGCCCGTCTGACGCCTCTGCGTCGAGAGGAGATGGCGCGCGACATTGTTGAAGGCCGTCTTTCCAAAGCCGATGCGGCGCGGACATACGGGGTGACGGGGAAGGTGGTGGCGCGCTGGGTGGAGCGCTTGCGAGCCGAGGGACGCGCCGGCATGGCCGACCGTTCCTCGCGGCCGAAGACGAGCCCGAGGCGAACCGCGGCCTCGGTGGCGGACGCGATCGTGGCGCTGCGCCGGCAACGCCTGACCGGCAAGCACATCGCCATGGAAACGGGCGTGTCCGCAGCGACGGTGAGCCGGGTGCTGGCACGTGCCGGCCTGTCGCGGCTGAAGGATCTGGAACCGGCCCAACCGGTGCGCCGCTATGAACGCGAGCGGCCAGGCGAGATGATCCACATCGACATCAAGAAGCTCGGCCGTTTCGACCGCATCGGACACCGCATCACCGGGGATCGCACCGGCCAGTCCAACAGCCGTGGCGTCGGCTGGGAGTTCGTCCACGCTTGCATCGACGACGCCTCACGCGTCGCCTACTACGCAAGCCTCGGGATCGTCGTCGAGCGCGTCATGACCGACAACGGTTCCTGCTACAGGTCCAAGGACTTCGCCAGTGTCTGTCGCAGGCTGGGCCTCAAACACATTCGCACAAAGCCCTACACGCCAAAGACCAACGGTAAGGCCGAGCGCTTCATCCAGACAGCTCTGCGCGAATGGGCTTATGCCGTCGCATACCCAACTTCGGACTATCGTGCCGCCGAACTGCCGGCCTGGCTTGATCGCTACAATTGGCACAGGCCACACGGCAGCCTAAAGTCGCGGACACCCATCAGCCGCATCGGCTTGGCCGAGGACAACCTGTTGAGGCTCCACACCTAGCCGTAAACGCCGTCCGCCGTTCAGGGCCTTCCTCTATCGCCACCGCACCCTCGAGACGCAGGTCGAAACTACCTTGCTCTCGTCAAACTCATCTCAGCTAAAATCTAGATGCAATTCATGGGTCGGTGACCTATAAATACCCCCGGAACGCTCGGAGAGGCGTTCAGGTAGGAGCCCGACCATGATCAAGATGAGCGTCTACTATCCGGCCCATGGCGGCTCGAAGTTCGACCACGATTACTACTGTGCCAGCCACCTGCCACTGATCAGAGAACGAATGGGCGATGCCTGCCTGCGCTACGAGATCGAGAAGGGCCTAACGGGCCGCGAACCTGGAAGCGCGCCGGAGTTCGTCGCAGCGTGCCACATCTACTCACCGAGCCTGGGGACATTCCGGGAGGCGTTCGGCCCACACCGCGCGGAGATCGTCGCGGACGTCGCCAACTATACGGACATCGCACCCATCGTGCAGATCAGCGAAATCGTTGGAGCGTAAGGGCTTCGGTGCGTCAGGCTTGGCCGTTGAACCTCCGGGATCGGCGTCGTGCTGGCCATGACCAGCTAACCGGTGCCGAACAGGTCCACGATCAGGAACGTGTCGTTGCCATTCATGCGACAACTACTTTGCTCTCGTCAAGCGCGCTTCAGCCAAAATCTGGATGCGCTCTATGAACCGGTGAAGTAGACCGGCGCTGGCGAACGGTTCCAGAAAGCACCCGAAGCCTGCATCATTAACTCCATCAATCTTCGAAGTAGGGGTCAAAGTTCGGTCGTGGGGATACCCGCCAGGACCAGCGCCGCGTCGATCATTGCCATGACCATGTTCTGCGGGGCCTTGCCGATGTCGATGACATGTCGGCGGTGTCTATAGTGAGGGTGAACATGCGTCTCTCTCCTCACCTGCGAAGAGTAGAGCGATGGTGCAGCCCGCTCACCGACTTGAGGCCAGCCTGCCGCAAAGTTCATCGGCAAAACCCGCTTCCAAGCACATTCCGCACGCAAAAGCCGTTTCACGCTTTTGCTTGGAAATGGGTTAGCCCTTGTCCGCGGCCAGGCCTACCTGTTCGACAGCGTGCGCTGCGCAGATTTCGTCGTTGTCCGATGTATCGCCGGAGATTCCGACAGCACCGAGGGTTTCGCCCGCCTCCCCGCGTATCAGGACACCACCGGGAACCGGCACGATCTTCCCGCCGGAAACGCCGGACAGGGCTTGGACAAAATGAACACGCTCGGCGGCGGCCGCGTTCAGCCAGCGGGAGCCCGAGCCGACCGCCAGCGCGCCATAGGCTTTGCCAAAGGCGATCTCGAAGCGGAGCATGGAAGAACCATCCTGCTTCTGGAATGCGATGAGGTGGCCGCCTGCATCGAGCACCGCGACCGAAAGCGGCTTCAGGTTGAGCTCCCGCCCCCGATCCAGCGCGGATTCGATGATACGATTGGCGACATTCAACGTGATGGTATTCATTGTTTTATCCCGTTCCGAGAACGTTCTCGCCTGCCCCACTGGCCTTCAGCTCCAACCGGCGGGCATGCAGCACCGGCTCGGTGTAGCCATTCGGCTGAGCGCGGCCCTTGATGACCAGATCACACGCGGCCTGGAAGGCGATCGAATTCTCGAAATCCGGGGCCATCGGCAGATAAAGCGGGTCGCCCTCGTTCTGCCGGTCGACGACCGCCGCCATGCGTTTCATCGTCTCCATCACCTGCTCTTCGGTGCAGACGCCATGATGCAGCCAGTTGGCGATGTGCTGCGAGGAGATGCGCAGCGTCGCGCGATCCTCCATCAGGCCGACATCGTTGATGTCGGGCACTTTCGAGCAGCCGACACCTTGGTCGATCCAGCGCACGACGTAGCCCAGGATACCCTGCGCATTGTTGTCGAGCTCCTTCTGGATCTCTTCCGGCGTCCAGTTCGGGCGCAGGGCGACGGGGATCGACAGGATGTCGTCGAGCTTGGCCTTCGGCCGGTTTTTGAAACCTTCCTGCACGGCGTGCACATCGACCTTGTGGTAGTGCGTCGCGTGCAGCGTCGCGGCGGTCGGCGACGGCACCCAGGCGGTGTTGGCGCCGGCCTTCGGGTGGGCGATCTTCTGGTCGAGCATCGCCGCCATCAGGTCGGGCATCGCCCACATGCCCTTGCCGATCTGGGCATGACCGGCGAGCCCGCACTCCAGGCCGGTGTCGACATTCCACGCTTCATAGGCTGAAATCCAAGCCGCCTGCTTCATGTCGCCCTTGCGGATCATCGGCCCCGCTTCCATCGAGGTGTGGATCTCGTCGCCGGTGCGGTCGAGGAAGCCGGTGTTGATGAAGACCACGCGTTCGCGGGCTGCACGGATGCATTCCTTGAGGTTGACCGTGGTGCGGCGTTCCTCGTCCATGATGCCCATCTTCAGCGTGTTGGGCTGCATGCCGAGCGCCTGTTCGACGCGGCCGAAGAGTTCGACGGCGAACGACACCTCCTCCGGCCCGTGCATCTTCGGCTTGACGATATAGACCGAGCCTGCCCGCGAATTGGCGCGGCGGCCATTGGGGCCGACATCGTGCAGCGCGATCAGGCTGGTGATCATCGCGTCCATGATGCCTTCCGGAACCTCATTGCCGTCGCGGTCGAGGATCGCCGGGTTGGTCATCAGGTGGCCGACATTGCGTACCAGCATCAGCGAGCGGCATTTCGCAACGAAGATGGAGCCGTCCGGGGCATTGTAGTCGAGGTCCGGATTGAGCTTGCGGGTGAAGGTCTTGCCACCCTTGTTCACCTCTTCCTCGAGATCCCCTTTCATCAGGCCGAGCCAGTTGCGGTAGACGGCGACCTTGTCCTCGGCATCGACCGCGGCGACGGAATCCTCGCAGTCCTGGATGGTGGTCAAGGCCGATTCCAGCCAGACATCGGAAATTTGGGCGGGGTCGTCCTTGCCGATCGCCGACGTCGGATCGATCAGCACTTCGATGTGGAGACCATTGTTCCTGAGCAGAAATTGTGTCGGCGACGCCGCATCTTCGAGATAGCCGGCGAATTGCTCCGGGCGTTTAAGGCCAGTAGTACGCCCGCCGTTAAGGCTGACGGCAAGCGCTGCGTTCTTGACGGAAAACCCTCTGGCGTCCTCCCATTTCGCACCGTCGAGCGGTGCCGCTTCGTCAAGAAAATTCTTAGCCCACGCAATGACCTTGGCACCGCGCTTGGGATTGTAACCCTTGCCCTTTTCGGTGCTGTCGGTCTCGGGAATGGCATCGGTGCCGTAGAGTGCATCATAGAGCGAACCCCAGCGCGCGTTGGCGGCATTCAGCGCATAACGGGCATTCATCACCGGCACGACGAGCTGCGGGCCGGCGACGGTGGCGATCTCCGGATCGACGTTTTCGGTGGTGACCTTGAAATCCGGACCTTCGTCCAGCAGGTAGCCGATCTCCTTGAGGAAAGCCTTGTAGGCCGCCATGTCGGAAGGCGCGCCGTTGGCGCGATGCCAGGCGTCGATCTTCTCCTGAATCTCGTCGCGCTTTTCGAGCAGCGCCCGGTTCTTCGGAGCGAGGTCGCGAACGATCTTGGCGAAGCCGGCCCAGAACTCTGCGAGCTTGATGCCGGTACCCGGCATCGCGCGCTTGTTGACGAAATCGTAGAGCCCGCGATCGACCTGCAACCCGCCGACTTCGATTCGATTTGCCATGTCCAAAGCTCCGTTATGGCACCCCCACAGGCGCGTATCGTTTCGCGGGTTCGGTGCATAGAAAAACCCTTCCACTTCCAGCTCTGCGCTGACGGAAAGGTTCGTGACGCCGGTCTGAACCCTGATGAATCGGTTTGCGGTATCAATCTCGCGAACATCCCGCACCACGCTATCGGCCGTCGGAAGTGCGCCGCCTGCCAACGATGTCTCCGCACCGCGCGGGATAACCGGAACCCGCAGATTGTGGCAAATTCTCATCGCCGCCGCTACCTCCTCGGTGGTGCGAGGCAGAACCACGGCGAGCAGCGGACATCGGTACGCCGTCAAACGCGTCGCATTCATATGCCCGGGTTTCCTCCGGGTCCGAGACGATCGCGTCCGCGGGAAGGACGGTACTCAAAGCGGCGACGATCTCGGGCTTATGGGCGATGATCGCGGCGTCGGGAACGGGCATGGCGATGCTGGACATTGGCTCAATTCCGTCTGACCGAAAGCAGTGAATAACCGGACGCTCCTTCGCGCTCGCCTTCATCGAAGGCACACGAGATGCGCAGGCTCGCGACAAGCAGACTCGCGAGCATCACAGCTATTTCCCGCGCGCCGCGCGAGAAATCCGGAGCGAAGGGGAAGCGCGATATTTCGCTGCGGCGGCTCGCCCGCGATGACCTTGGCGCGTCGAACGGCTGAGACCGAATCCGGAGCGCACGCAGCCGGCCCTGAATCATCCGCAATAGATAATCTTGTCCTTCTCAAGTCGCGATATTTCATCGTCGCCGATGTTGAGGATTGAATTGAGGATGTGCTTCGTATGCTCCCCAAGCATGGGGGGGCTGATGGTGTACTCAATTTCTGTCTGAGAGAATTTGATAGGATTGGCCACGAGCGGCACGGTCTTGCCCGTGGTGTGGGGAAGATTGATCTGCAATTCGCGATGGACGACCTGCGGATGCACGAATGCCTGGTCGAGCCGGTTGATCGATGCGCATGGTACGCCGATAGGTTCGAGAAGCGCGATCCAGTGCTCGGTTGGTTCCTGGGCAAGGCGTTCGGCCACGATCGGGATCAGAGCGTCGCGGTTTTCCAAGCGATCCGTGTTAGTGGTGAAACGGGGGTCGTCGCAGAGCACTTGCAGCCGGGACGCCGTGCAGAACTTCCTGAACTGCTGGTCGTTCCCCACCGCAAGCACGAATGACCCATTGCTCGATTTGAACACCTGATAGGGCACGATGTTCGGATGTGCGTTTCCATATCGCCGCGGCGGCTTCCCGGTGGTCAGATAGTTCAAGTTTTGGTTGGCCAGAGCGGCAAGCTGGACATCAAGAAGCGCCATGTCGATATGCTGGCCCTCGCCCGCCCGCTCGCGATGCAACAACGCCGACAGCACACCTGTTGCGCTATACATTCCGGTGAGGAGATCGGAAATCGGGACGCCGACCTTCTGAGGGCCGCCGCCGGGCTTGTCGTCCGCCTCGCCCGTGATGCTCATCAGCCCGGATATGGCCTGAATGGCCATATCGTATCCGGCTACGTTCTTCATCGGGCCAGTCTGGCCGTATCCCGTAATGGAGCAGTACACGATGTCCGGCTTTATGAGCCGGAGCGCTTCATAGTCTAGCCCATACCGCTTCATGTCGCCGACCTTATAGTTCTCTATGAGAACGTCGGCCTTCCTGACCAGAGATCGAACGATGTCTGCGCCTGCTTGCGTGGCGATGTCCACGCAAATCGAGTGCTTGCCGCGATTAGCGCTCAGGAAGTAGGCACTCTCGGTTGTTCCATCAAGATGCGGCGGGCCCCAGTGGCGAGTGTCGTCGCCGGTGAACGGGCGTTCGATTTTCCAAACCGTCGCCCCTAGATCGGCCAAGAGCTGCCCGAGCCAAGGGCCCGCAAGAATCCTCGATAAATCGAGAACTTGGTATCCGCTTAACGGTCCTGCCATATCAACAACCCACATTCGAGATTAACTAGCTTCTTTACAGAAGCCGTGGGTAATGCGTAACTGGAGCTACCAGATTGGTCAATCCAATTTTGGTGCCCACCCTTCCGGGGCAATATCAAATCCACGTCGCAGACATTGACGAAACTGCGAATCTGGTCTATCCAAATTGGTCTACAACAAGGCCACCGGGAGGGCGGCCTGCGATGCCCGCACTGGGCATCACGTTTAGGGAGGTTTTGCTGCATGGCGCGAATATCGCTCCAAAATGTCTCCAAGTCGTTTGGTGGCGACCGGGGCCCCTGGGCCGTTAATAAATTCTCCCTAGAGGTAGAAGACGGCGAGCTCGTTGTTTTTGTCGGTCCTTCGGGATGCGGAAAATCGACGACACTGCGGATGATCGCTGGCCTCGACGATACCACGTCGGGCACCATCACGATCGGCGGGCGGGATGTCACCGGTCTGCCGCCGAAAGATCGCAATGTTGCGATGGTCTTTCAGAACTATGCGCTGTATCCGCAGAAGTCGGTTTACGACAACATGGCGTTCGGCCTACGGGTGCGCGGTGAAGCGAAGCAGGAGATCGACCGGCGCGTGAGGGCCGCAGCGGCCAGCCTAGACCTCGAATCCCTGCTCCACCGCAAACCGCGACAGCTTTCGGGCGGGCAGATGCAGCGTGTGGCACTCGGGCGTGCGCTCGTGCGGGACCCCGATGTTTTCCTTCTGGACGAGCCGCTTTCCAATCTGGATGCGAAGCTGCGCGTCAAGATGCGGGAAGAAATCGCGACGCTCCATGCCCGTCTCGGGGCAACGATGATCTTCGTGACACATGACCAGGTCGAAGCAATGACGCTTGGAGACCGTATCGTGATCATGCGCGATGGCCTGATCCAACAGGCTGGAAAGCCTCTCGAACTCTACGATCGGCCCGCAAACACGTTCGTAGCCGGGTTTATCGGTTCGCCCGAAATGAACCTGATGGACGGGCAGTTGTTCGACGCAAGCGGGCGGCTCGAGGTGCGATCGGGAGACCTTTCGGTAGGCATGCCAGAAAAGACCTTCGCCAGGAGCGGACAGAACGTGACGCTTGGAATCCGGCCCGAGCACCTCGTCATCTCTAACGACTCGCCGCTTGAGATGACCGTGAACTTGGTCGAGCAGATCGGAGCGCAGACTTATCTCATGGGCACGCTGGCCGGCCATAAGATGCGTGCCGTCTTCCAGCGTCGTGATGAAATCCGCGCCGGTGACAAACTCCCTATCGCCTTCCCGAGTGAGCGGCTTCACCTGTTCGACTCGGCTAGCGGTGCGTCGCTGCGGATAGCGCAAACGGGCGGCAAAATCGGCGCAATGGAAAATGCGTAATGGCCCCCTGCGAGAGCGGCGGGTCAGGCTGATACTGCGCCCCTGGACCGTGGGGGGCGTCACCGGACTTCAGCGGGAGCTCTGTGTCGCGTGCTAACGATAGCACCTCTGGAGCGTCATAAAAGGAGGGTCAACGCTATACTCCATACCGGCGACGTTAATTCTTGGCATTTGGCTTGAACTGACAAGTTAACAAGGGAGGAGCAGGAAATGAGCATTTACATTCCAGGTAAAGGGAGAATGGCGGTAGGCTTGTCCGGCATGACCCGCCGCAACTTTCTTAAATCCGCTGCCGCCGTCGGAGCAGCAAGCCTCGCGGCGCCTGCGGTGGTGCGGGCCCAGTCCGGCGTCACGCTTCGGTTTCTCAACAACGAAACTTCGGTCGCTAGTCAGGCAGCCCTGAAAAAAGCGTGCGACGACTACGAAAGCAAATTCGGCGTCAAGATAATCGTCGATTCGACCCCCATTAGCGGCACGATGCAAAAAGTGATGGCGGCGGTCGCTGCCGGCCAGCCCTATGACATCATGACTTCCGGGTTCATCGCTGGAATCTTGGAGTATATTCACGCCGGCGCCATCGTCCCGGTGACCGACCTAGTCAAAAAATATGACTGGGGCAAGAAGGCCGCATGGGAGTATCAAGGTGAGAACTGGTACTATCCGTTCGATTACAACCTGGTCGTAAATTATTACCGGAAAGACCTCTATGCCCAGAAAGGTCTGAAGATACCGGAGACGTGGGACGACTTCTTGAATAACTGCCAAGCGCTTACAGTCGTTAATGGTGGAAATGTTGACGTCGGCGGCTGTGTCATACCTCTTGCAAGCGACGGCTCGACCAACTGGGCGAGCTTCGGCAATATGTTCGCCGAAGGCGCGGAGCTCTTTGACAAAGACTGGAATGTCGTTTTCGACCAGGGCGAGAACGCTGATCGTGCCACGCGCTTCTTGGATCTCTATGGCGAGTTGTACAAGACGATGCCGCCCGGCATGAACGCCGTGAGTTATGCTCAACTAATGAGTCTCTTCGCCACCGGAAAGGCGGCACACAGTGTCTATTCTGGTCGGTTGGTCGAAGCGCTTGAAGCGACTAACCCAGAACTCGCCGATAAGTACGGAATATTCCCCTCGCCTGGTAGTACCGGTCAAAAGGCACTTTCATATGCTTTTGACGGCTTCTGCGTAGGGAAGTCGAACCAAAGCGAGGAGGCGATTAAGTTCCTTCAGTGGTTTGCAGAAGAGCATTACGTCGATTGGCTGCTTTCAGCATGGATGAACAACCATCCGGCGCGCCTGGACATCTATGAGAACGAGCGTTGGAAGAGCCATCCCATGATCAAGAAGCATTGGAATACGATGATGACGATGAAGTCCTACATTGAAGGCGACAACATCAAGATCATGGCAATCGACACCAGCGGTCCTTCGATCGACATCCGTGCTTGTAACGTATTCAACGCGAATGTCATGCCGGAAATGCTCCAGCAGAAAGTCCTCGGCAACGCCTCGTCGGCTGATTGCGTCGCCGCGACTGCGCAACGCATTCGCTCCGTCATCTAACTGCAGATCGGGGCGGCCCCCGCCGCCCCGATCGTTCGTCCAAGGGATGATTCTTATGGTTCAGGACCGGCGAATTGTTGCATTGTTTATTGGCAGTATCTCCTTGCTCGCATTTATTATTGGCGGCCCGTTGATTTACGCGGTTATGCTATCATTCTATTCGGCCCGTTCGTTTATGAGCGAACCCGAGTGGGTCGGCCTGAGCAACTACATCAAGGTATTGCAAGATCCTCTTTTCTGGAATTCGTTGACGAACGGCCTCACAATCGCGCTTTCGTCGATTGTCCTGCAGGTAGTTCTGGGCGTTGGAATAGCGATGGTGCTTAACAAGCGCTTTCTTGGCCAGACCGTTGCACGTTCGATCGCTATTCTTCCCTACTTCCTGCCGACAGTTGTCGCCTGCCTAGTGGCCCAATGGGTTCTCGAGCCAAATTACGGATTGGTAAAGAGCGTTCTGGCATCCATCGGTGTTGGAATGCTCGATTGGAGTTCTCATGCCTTCACTGCCAAAGGCACAATCATACTCGTCAGTGTGTGGTTGTGGACACCTTTTGTCGTAACCTGCGTTCTAGCTGGTTTGCAGACGATCCCAACGCAACTTTACGAAGCCGCTCGCGTCGATGGCGCCGGTGCTTGGACGCAATTCTGGCACATCACGATACCAGGCTTACGCTCGGTTCTGATCGTGGTCATCCTTCTGCGTGGCATCTGGATGTTCAACAAGTTCGATCTGATATGGCTTTTGACAAAAGGCGGGCCGCTCAACCAGACGGAGACCTTGCCTACCTTAGCCTATCGGAAGTCGTTTATTGAGTACAACCTGGGCGGGGGCGCCGCTGTGGCAACGATCTCCTTCCTCCTGCTCTCAGGCGTCATTCTCATCTATCTGCGCCTGTTCCCCATCGATGATGCAAAGCAAGGGCGATAAGAAATGAAGAGCCATGTAGAGCGATTGCCCGTTGATTCCAGTCGCCAGATACCTGAGCGCGAACCGATTCGTCCGAGATCGTCGCTGCAACACGGGAGCAAGGTTCAGGAAAGCACTTTCTGGAAACCATTCAAAAAGCTGTCGGCAAAAAGTGCCCTTTATGCAACAGTACTCGTTATCTGTCTTTATTCATTATTTCCGATATACTGGATGATCATTTCGAGCCTAAGGCCCGCGGAGCGCCTTTTTCTCGATACATCTCTCGTTTTCTGGCCGCCGGACCTGACGTCTTACGTCTCCCTCTTCCGGCAGACGAATTATATCGTCAATTTTCTGAACAGCGCTCTGATGGCGGTTGCGACGATTACCGTCTCCCTCGTGCTGTCGGCATTTGTCGCTTACGGCGCCACCCGGCTGCGCTTTCGGGGCAAGACTATGCTCGTTGCATCGATGCTTTTTGCCTACATGTTCCCACCCCTCATGCTGGCCATCCCAATGGCGGCAGCTTTCCGAACGATCGGCCTCACCGACACACTGTGGGGACTGTTGATCGCCCATCTCGCAATTTCGCTGCCGCTGGCGGTGTGGTTGCTCTGGGGTTTCTTCAAGTCAATGCCGTTTGACCTTGAGGAGGCTGCGATGGTTGACGGCTGTTCTCAGTTCGAAGCGTTCATCAAGGTCGTCTTGCCATTGTCCGCTCCCGGGCTCATCACTGTCGCCATCTTCTCGTTCCTTCTCTCTTGGGCCGACTATGTGTTCGCGCTGATACTTATTATGAGCGACCAAAGAAAGACGCTCCCCGTTGCTCTGCAGTCGTTGCTCGGCGCGCATGATTTGCGTTGGGGTGAAGTCTTGGCCGGCGCTTCGCTGATAGCTCTGCCTTTGTTTGTAATATTTATCTTTTGCTATCGGTACTTCGTCGCCGGGCTGTCAGCGGGTGCGGTGAAGGGATGACCTGGATTCCAAAAGCATCACCATCGGGAGAAGGTTTATGGCGAGCTACGACTATATTATCGTTGGTGCAGGTTCGGCCGGATGTGTTCTGGCAACTCGCCTGAGTGAAGACGCTAATGTGAGCGTATTGCTGATTGAGGCGGGCGGGGGGAAGTCGATGTTTGTCGATATGCCCGCCGGAATCAAGGTTCTCTATACGAGCGGTCGATACAACTGGCGGTTTTGGACTGAGCCGCAGCAACATCTAGACAATCGCCGGATCTATATCCCCAGAGGGAAGGTCATTGGAGGGTCGTCATCGATCAATTCCATGATCGCTATGCGCTGCAACCCGTGGGACTACGATTCGTGGGCGTCTCGGGGCATGCCTCAGTGGAGCTTTGCCGCGATGCTCCCCTATTTGCGCAGGATTGAGGATGCGAGCCTGGTCGCTGAACCTGATAATGGAACGCGTGGGCACACCGGGCCCATTAAGCTTTCCTACGGGCCACGGCGCCCGACCGCACAGGCGTTTGTCGACAGCCTCCTCGCCGCCGGTTTACCAGAGAACCATGGATTCAATGGACCCTCGCAGATAGGCGCAGGTTTCTACGAACTTACGATAGCAAATGGAAAGCGGTCCGGCTCATTCAAGTACCTGGAACGCGCCAAGGGACGCCCGAACCTCACCATCCTCTCCAATAGTCATGTTCGTCGCATTAACGTTGAAAGAGGTGGTGCCCGTGGCATCGTCCTGGTCCAGAACGGCCGCGAGAAGACGATCAACTGCGATCGAGAGGTTCTGCTGACGGCAGGCGCGATCGGTTCGCCGCAGCTTTTGATGCTGTCTGGTATTGGGCCTGCTGATCATATGAAGTCTTTCGGCATCAAACCCGTTCACGATCTTCCGGGCGTGGGCGAGAATCTTCAGGACCACCTGGACCTCGCGGTTCGCTTCGAGTCATCGCAACCGACGACGTTGACCCCCTATATGGGCCTCCTGAGGGGCGGCATGGCCGGCGCTCGATATATTCTCAAAGGCGATGGTCCGGCCGCTTCGCAGGCCGTGGAGGCGGGAGCGTTTTGGGGCCCTGACCGATCATCTCCGTTGCCGGAGTGGCAGGCACACTTTGCCAACGTCCTCCGCAATCCGCCGGCCGGTGAGCGTATCGCTCACGGTTTCGCTGTTCGCGTATGTCAACTCAGGCCACAAAGTCGCGGTACGGTAAGATTGCGAAGCGGAGACCCCGCCGTTCCACCGGCGATCGACCCGCGTCTTGCTTCCGAACGTGCAGACCTCGAGAGCCTGAGAGATGGCACGCGCGATATGTGCGATATGATGATGCGCGGACCACTCAAGAACTTCATAAAACGTCCGTTGGATGCGGAAGTGTTCGGCAATCTCTCCGAGCAGGAGGCTTTCCTGCGAGCGCGGGCCGAGACGGTGTATCACCCCGTAGGGACCTGTCGCATGGGCGCTGACGATGCATCGGTCGTGGACCCGAGCATGAAAGTCCGCGGTGTTGATGGTGTACGGGTGATCGACGGTTCGGTGATGCCAACGCTTCTAAGCGGCAATACGAACCTGCCGATTATGGCGATCGCCGAAAAAATCGCTGACGAACTCATTCACGGCGAAAGCGTTTCGCGTGATCACCCGATCGCTGGGGAGATGCTTGCGCACGGGCGCCACGCGCCCTCCTCCTGAAAGCCTCCGTTTATCGTCCGAGGAACGCTGTAGCGGTGCGAAAAGCGCCCAGGCTGTTTTCGCAAATTTTTTGAACTCGCAGGGTACGATGGCCGATTTTGATGTTGACTTGGCAGTAATTGGTGGTGGTTCAGGCGGGGTCCGCGCCGCACGGGTCGCTGCTAGCTATGGAGCCAAGGTCATCGTTGCTGAAGGAGATCGGGTCGGCGGCACCTGCGTTATCCGTGGCTGCGTACCAAAAAAGCTTATGGTCTACGCTTCAGATCTCCAGAAAGAGATCGGGAACGCGGCTGGCTTCGGATGGTCGGTCCCCCCAGCAAAATTCGATTGGGGAGTATTGACGGCAAATAGAAACAGGGAAGTCGCCCGTCTCGAGACGGCATATACGTCGACGATCGAACGTTCGGGAGCGCGCCTAGTGAAAGAGCGCGCAACGTTCCAAGACGCACGCACCTTGCGTCTTGCCAATGGGGAGACGGTGCGCGCTCGTAATATACTGATTGCCACTGGCAGCACGCCGAACCACGGGGAGGCAATACCGGGCATCGAGCATGTCATCTCGTCCGACAAGGTCTTTGAGCTTCGTGAACTGCCGCAGCGGATCCTAATTCAAGGAGGGGGCTACATTGCGGTTGAGTTCGCATGCATATTCGCCGGTCTCGGTTCGAAAGTGACCTTGGTTTGTCGCAGCGACAACATCCTGCGCGGTTTTGATGAAGACGTAAGGGCACATGTTCGTCGTGCTCTGGAGGAGCAGGGGATTCTGGTCGTCACTTCCTGCCGGATCAACAGGGTCGACAGGATTGACGAAAGCAGTGGGCTATTGAAAGCCAGTCTTTCAAACGCTGAACAGCTCGTCGCAGACCAAGTCATGTTTGCGATCGGACGAAAGCCCAACACTCAGGACCTAAATCTCCAGAATTCTGGCGTTGCGCTAAGCCCTGACAGCGGCGGCGTCGCGGTCAACGAGAACTCGCAGACCAATGTGCCCCATATCTACGCGGTCGGCGACGTGACAAACCGCGTAAACCTTACCCCTGTAGCGGTGCGCGAGGGCCAGGCCTTTGCAGATTCGGTATTTGGCGAGCGTCCCACGCAGGTCGACTATGCGGATATCCCGACTGCGGTTTTCTCGCGTCCGGAAGTCGGATCCGTTGGGCTATCAGAGGCACAAGCCTGTGCCCTGTTTGAAAGGGTGGACATCTACAAAACGGATTTTCGGCCCATGAAGGTCGCCCTCTCCTACAGCTCCGAACGAATGATGATGAAGCTCGTCGTAGATGCAGATTCCGGGAGGGTTGTCGGCTGCCATATTGTCGGATCAGGCGCGGCGGAGATCATCCAGGCAGTTGCGATTGCGATAAGAATGAAAGCCGTAAAGGAGGACTTTGATGCAACAATGGCTCTTCATCCAACAGCGGCGGAAGAACTTGTCACGATGCGGACACCGACCAAGCGCTGCGTTCGATAATGCATTTTGTGTAGGCAGTCGGACTCTTCTCGCTTCACCTCAATGCGCTGGGAAGACCATGCTGAGGCGGTCGAACTTCGGTCTTAGGGGTGCTCGCAGCTCTCATCTTTGCTACCATGAAAGCTAACAACGGCTAATCACATGAACAGCCCCTCTAACCGCGTGTGGATAATAGTCAACGATGGATTCGAAGGCGTTGCGATAAGCTATTTGGACGCCTCAGCTGCTGGCAACTTCCAGCAGCCTTCAACTCATCCATTTTCACTCGTGAGAACAATTCGTCGATTTATCAGCAATTTATGTCGATCAGCATTCACGAGGACATATTAGCACATGCCTCTCAAGCTACGCATTTCCTAATCGAAGTGCTCTGACTCAACCGCAGCACTCTGAATAGCCACAGGATCTCGGAGGCTCCATGTGTGGATGTATATGGACCCCGCCCGATTGCAACAGTCGGCTGGATCAGGATCGATGGTCGCAACTGCTGATGTATATCCGGCTGCGTGATGCGGCTGGACAACGTCTTCGCCGCGAGCCTCGATGGGTTGATGGGTTTTCGCCGCTTCCACCTCAAAGCCCCGATGACATTGGTTAACGCCATGCCGGTCCACACATCAGGTTCTGGAAGCGACGGGGTGAGTGACCGTTTCGCCATCTCCTGCCATTGGCTGCAATTGGCGGGGTGGGACCTCCTTTAGTTATTGGCCGCTTCTATTCAGGCCGCCTTCACCGACAGCGCGGCCCCTTTGCGGAAGTCGACCGGCGTGCTCGCAACATAAACCGTCACGCCCGAAGGGATGCTTGAGTACGTTCAGCTGGCGTATCTGGTCTGGTCGGTGCAGGTGCGCCAGCGGACGCAGCTGATCGACGCTTTGCGCGGGCATCTTGCCGAACGCGGCATCATCGCACCACAAGGTCCGGCTCACCTGAAAACCTTAGCTGCCGCGATTGATGCCGCCGAACCAGCGATGCCCCAACTGGTCCTCGACGTTGGTCGCGTATACCTCGAGCAGGTCGACCGGTTGAGCCGCGAAGATTGGAGAGCTGGAGAAATCCTTCGCCGCAAAGCCCCACGCGGGGAGGATACACCCACCTTCGGACCACGCCGGGAATTGGCCCGATCACGGCCATGGCGGTGGAAGCGTTTGCGCCCCCAATGGCGACCTTAAGCGAGGTCGCGACTATAGCGGTGGCGCAGTTCGGAGCGTGCTCTGCTCCGAGAGCCATTGACTGAGAAAACTGGATATGCCAAATTGGTCAAACCAGATCGCGATGTTTTCCCAAACGATGCGCACCTGGATGGTTGGACGTCGAAAATCTCGAAGGAGGAAGCGCCGTGGCGAAGGAAAAGAGCGGCTACTATGGCACGCGAAGGAAATTCTGGTCGTGGGGATATGAAGGTGAAGATAACTCCCAGGACGAAATCCGTACCATGCGAGACCGCGTGGAGCAGCGGCTTGGGATTAAGGATATCGAAGTTCTCTCGGACCCGACCCTTGATGAGATTGAACTTTATCCGTCGCGCATAAAGATCCCGCGAACGCTGGAAGATTTCTGCACCACGGAAAAGTGGGACAGAGTTGTCCATACCTACGGTAAGGGTTTTAAGGACATGACCCTTATCTACCGGCGCGAGTTCAAGAAGGCTCCGGACGTCGTGGCCTATCCGCGCGACGAAGAAGATATTGCCGCCATCTTCGACTGGTGTGGCGAAAACGGCTATGCATGCATACCGTATGGCGGTGGATCGAGCGTCACAGGTGGCTTCTGGGGTCCCGAGCGCGACGCCTTTCCCGGCGTGGTCGTTATTGACCTGGGCAACCTCAACCAGATTCTCGAAATCGACCCTGTGTCACGCTGCGCGCGGATCCAGGCAGGCATTCTCGGGCCGGCTCTGGAAGAACAACTGAAGCCGCACGGCCTCACCCTGCGCCATATTCCGCAATCGTGGGAATTCTCATCGCTGGGCGGCTGGATCGCAACCCGGTCGTCCGGTCACTATGCGACCCATCTCACGCATATCGACGACATGGTGGAAAGCCTGCGCGTCGTCACGCCAGCGGGGACGATCCAGAATCGCCGGCTGCCTGCCTCAGGTGCGGGACCAAATCCGGATCGCATGTTCATCGGGTCTGAAGGCACGATGGGCATCATCACTGATGCATGGATGCGTCTGCAGGGGCGTGTGAAATTCCGTGCGAATGCATCGATCTCCTTCAAGTCGTTCTATGAGGGTGCCAAGGCCGTCCGTCAAATCACCCAAGCGGGACTGTTCCCGGCGAACGCTCGCTATCTCGACGAGCAGGACGCCAAATTCTACGGCGCTGGAGACGGCACCGATTCCGTCTTGCTGCTGGGCTTCGAATCCGCCGACCATCCGGTGGACGCATGGCTGGAGCGTGGTCTCGAAATCTGCAAGGACTTCGGTGGCGTCGTGAAGCAGCGCGCGGGAACAGCAGACAACGCGCTGGAAACCAGCCGCAGCGGGCCGCAGGGTAACTGGCGGCACCAGTTCAGGTATCTGCCCCGGCTGATGCATACGCGCGCTGCGATGGGAATCGTGAGCTTCACGTTCGAAACCGCCTATACTTGGGATCGGTTCGAAGAAGTCGATACCGAGATCATGCGTCGCGTGCGAACGGCCCAGAAGGAACATCTTGGCGGTGGCATCGTCTGCCGCAGGTTCTCCTTCCTGTATCCGGACGGTCCGGCTCCATACTACTCGATCATGGCTCCTTCGACACATGCCAACAGCCTCGAAGCCTATTCGATGCTCCACGACGTGGCGTCGGACGCCCTAATAGAGCTCGGCGCCACCATCACGCACCATCATGCTGTCGGCAAATCGTTCCGTCCTTGGTACGACAAAGAAGTCGATCCGTTGTTCCGCCGTGTGCTGGCAGCCGCCAAGACCGAGCTGGACCCGAAGTGGATGTTGAATCCTGGGCTGATCGTCGACAAGCCCACAGGGCTCAAGATCGTCGGATAGGGGTTCTTCAGCGATGATTGATCTATACTTCTGGCCAACCCCCAACGGGTATAAAGCCGCTATAATGCTTGCAGAGCTGGACTTGGAGTACCGTGTTATTCCGGTTGATATAACCGCAGGAAAGCAATTTGAGCCGGAATTCCTGAAGATCAATCCAAACAACAAAGTGCCGGCTATCGTTGACCACGATGGCCCGCACAACAAGCCTTACGCTGTTTTTGAATCGGCGGTTGTTCTACTCTATCTTGCGGAAAAGTCCGGAAAGTTCCTTTCTCAGGATCCGGAAAAACGATACGATACGCTAAAGTGGCTTGTGTTTCAGAATACCACGATGGGCCCAATGCTGGGCCAAGCGCATCATTTCATGGTATATGCGACTGAGAAGATCGATTACGCCATCGAACGTTACGACCGGGAAGTTGGTCGAATATACAACATTCTCGAGAAGCGCCTTGCCGAATATGAATACCTCGCCGGCGAGTATTCTATCGCTGACATCAGCACATTCCCTTGGGTTCGCACGCGGAAATTGCATCGACGCGACCTGTCGAAGTACCCGAACATTGATCGATGGTACCAGGCGATCAAAGACCGTCCGGGGGTTCGCGCGGGCATAGACACGTTGTCCGACAGCAAGCAGTGGGAAGCGAAGCCGGGCACCGACGCCTGGAAGAATATGTTCGGAAAGAACGGCAGTTCGTAACAATCACACAAAATCCTCCCAGGCGTCAGGCGCGGCGGTCTATTCGTCGCGCCTGACGCCGCGTAACGGCAGTTGATGCAGGGGATCCCTAGGGTCGAAACCCAATCAGGCTGTTGAAGGTCAGTAGCAAATCAGATTCCCTGCCGTCGTTTTGCGCCGGAGGCAAGGATGAGCAGGCTTTTCTGGTTGAATGACGAGGCGTGGGCGGCGATCGAGCCGCACCTTCCAAAGAACCAGCCGGGTGCACGCAGGGTCGACGATCGACGTGTGATCAGCGGTATCCTGCACATACTGAAGACAGGCTGCCGATGGGAGGATTGCCCAGCCGAATACGGTCCGCCGACGACGATCTACAACCGCTTCAACCGCTGGTCACGCCGACAACTCTGGAGCGGCATCCTTGATGCGCTCGTGGCCAAGGGCGTCCTTGCGCTGTCGGCGTCGATCGACTCCAGCTACGTGAAGGCGCACCGCTCCGCACATGGCGGAAAAGGGGGGCGAAGGCGCAGGCTATCGGGCCCTCGCGCGGCGGCCAAACCACCAAGATCCATGCCGTGACGGACCTTCTCGGGCGGCCGGCCGTTCTGCGGCTGACGGCGGGCAACGTCGCCGACGTCACCATGGCCGGGCCGCTGATGGACGCGGCCGGTCGGGTGCGCTGCCTGATCGCCGACAAGGGTTATGATGCCAACGCGCTGCGCAGACGTCTGCGAACCGAAGGCGCCCAGGCCGTCATTCCGGGTCGCTCGAACCGCAAGGTGCCAATCGAATATGACGAGGCCCGCTACAAGAGCCGCTGGCGTATCGAGGCAGCCTTCTGCAGGTTGAAGGACTTCCGCCGCATCGCCACCCGCTACGACAAGCTCGCCCGCAACTTCCTGTCGGCCGTCGCGCTCGCAACTCTCATCGCGTTTTGGGTCTGAACGAGTCTGAACCCTAGGGGCTGGCGCAGGATCTTGGAAATTTTGCGCGGCCGAAAAGCCGTTTGAAATCGCCCAATATGTCTGACCACGAACCTGGCTGATGGATTCACTATCTACTTGACAGCCGACAGATTGGATGACCAAATTGGATATACCAATTACCGCGCTAAGGCTATCAGGATCTGGGGAAATTGAGATGGATTTTTTGGCCGAGCTGCCTCGTCGCATTCATATGATTTTGGAGGAAGGGGCGACGTTCGGCGACTCCCGTATCGCCTTTACAGACGAAAACGGAATTGATTGGTCCTTCCGTCGGCTGATCGACACGGTCGCAGCTGTCTCTGATGAAATGCGGGAACTAGGGGTTCGGCCGGGTGATCGGGTGATGATCATCTGCGAAAACTCGATCGGGGCTGTGGTTCTAATGTATGCGGCAAGCCGGTTGGATGCATGGGCGGTGCTAGCGAATGCCCGACTTAGCAGGCATGAACTTGCCCTTATTGAAGAGGATTGCCAGCCGCGGCGTATATTTCGCACCCATTCCAACTTGTCTGCACAAAATGCGGACGACGGCAATGCTGATGTGCGGCTCTTTACTGGTATCGGCGCCGTAACGGTTGGTCCGTTAAATGAGAGCAGCCAGCCGGAAGAAGTTCACGAAGGATCCGCAGAGCAAGTCGCCGTTCTGGTCTATACTACCGGGACCACGGGGCGCCCTAAGGGCGTCATGCTTAGCCATCGCAATTTGATTTTCGTCGCAAGCAGGGGAAGACGAACACAGTCTCTCTCTCCCGACGATGTCGCCCTGTGTGTCATGCCGATATCTCATTCGTACGGGCTAGTGTTGTTGCAAGGCATGTTGTACGCCGGCGCGCGTATGAAAATTATGCCACGATTTTCACTACAGGAGGCCCTAGATGCTGTTCGCAGCGGAGAGTTGACGGTTTTCAACGCCGTTCCTGCCATGCTGACACGGGTGGTGGCACATGTTGAACAGACGGGCCAAAAGCTCACGCCAAATAACCTCCGGTACGTCTACACGGGTACCGCGCCGCTCGACCTGTCATTACGTAAAAATGTCGAACGGCTGTTCGGCGTGGTCTTACAGAACGGATACGGATTGACTGAAACGTCGCCGACGATCAGCCGGTCTCACTATTCGATTGGCACCGACGACATCCATATTGGTCCACCGATAGAAGGGGTCGAGATCCGGATCGTCGGGCCTGACGGTCTCGATGTCCCAGAGGGAAAGCCGGGAGAATTGCTGGTCAGGGGCCCCAATGTGATGTTGGGATACTATCGCCAGCCGAAAGCGACCGCCGAAGTTATTGACGAGGATGGCTATCTTCACACAGGCGATATCGTCAGTCGCAACGAACGCGGCGAACTGGTTATTCAAGGCCGATCAAAGGAATTGATCATTCGCTCCGGCTTCAATGTCTATCCTCCGGAAGTCGAAGCCGCCCTGAATGCACATCCCAGCATTCTAAATTCCGCCGTGCTCGGACGTCCTGTTGAGGGAAATGAGGAAATTATTGCCTTCGTTGAAATGTTGCCTGAACGGCAGTGCGAGGTGGATGAGATTAAGTCCTTTCTGAAGAGCCGCCTTGCCCAGTATAAGCTGCCGCAACAGATTATCGTTATGCACGATTTGCCGGTCGCTCCGAATGGAAAGATAAAGAAGAACGACTTGAAGAAATATCTCTAGATAGTTTTAGCTGTCGGTTCGACACTTCCTTCCGAAGCGCTCTGGACCATGAGCCCGACCCATATAGTATCTCCGACAAGGTCCGCAATCCCGCAAAAAACTCGATATGGAGAACCCGCCTCGCCATGACAACCTTGCATGCTAACCTGATCGATGGAGCTTGGGTCGAAGGCGAAGCCGCGCCGAACATTAACCCCTCCAACACCAACGAAGTCGTCGGCACCTATGCGCGTGCTACTCGAGCTGACTCCCAAGCCGCGATCGCCGCCGCTAAACGTACGTTCCCGACATGGTCGCGCACGAGCCCTTTGGAGCGTCACGCGGTGTTGCGCAAGGCGGCAGACGAAATTCTCGCCCGCAAGGACGAACTCGGCCGACTTTTGTCGCGCGAGGAAGGCAAATCGTTGGCCGAAGCAGTCGGCGAAACGATTCGTGCGGCCCAGGTTTTCGATTACTTCGCGGGCGAAACGCTACGGCTGGCCGGCGAAACGTTGCCCTCTGTCCGTCCGGGTGTCGGGGTGGATGTGACGCGTGAACCGGTCGGCGTGATCGCTATCATCACGCCGTGGAACTTCCCAATCGCCATTCCGGCGTGGAAAATAGCGCCGGCGCTCTGTTACGGCAACACTGTGGTATTCAAGCCGGCTGATCTCACCCCTGGCTGCGCTTGGGAGCTGGTTGAAATCCTCCACCGCGCCGGGCTGCCAAAGGGTGTGCTCAATCTCGTAATGGGCCGTGGTTCAGTCGTCGGCCAGACCATGCTCGATAGCCCCGACGTAGATGCGATAAGCTTCACAGGCTCAGTGGAGACCGGCCGGCGTGTGGCGGCCTCCTGCGTCGAACACGGCAGGAAGTTCCAACTCGAGATGGGCGGGAAGAATCCACTGGTCGTGCTCGATGATGCGGACCTCAACGTGGCGGTCGACTGCGCCGTCAACGGTGCATACTTCTTGACTGGCCAGCGCTGCACGGCTTCCTCACGGCTGATCGTCACCGAAGGCATTCACGATCGTTTTGTCTCGGCAGTTACCGAAAAGCTTAAGAGCCTCGTCGTCGACGACGCGCTCAAGCCGGGAACGCAGATCGGTCCGGTGGTGGACGAGAACCAACTCAGCCAGGACGAGAAGTATATCGCCATTGGCCGTGAGGAGGGCGCTAAGCTGGTGTGTGGAGGCGAAAGGCTGAACCGTGAGACGCCCGGCTTCTTCTTGCAGCCCGCCTTGTTCACCGAGGCAACCAACAATATGCGCATCAGCCGCGAAGAGATTTTTGGTCCCGTCGCGGCGGTAATTCGTGTCAAGAATTATGAAGAGGCGCTGGAGACCGCGAACGATACGGCATTCGGCCTGTCCTCAGGGATCTGCACGGCCAGCCTGAAACATGCGACGCACTATAAGCGCAATGCCGACGCCGGCATGATTTTTGTCAATCTGCCGACTGGCGGCGTCGACTTCCATGTACCGTTCGGCGGCCGCAAGGCATCGAGCTTCGGCCCTCGCGAACAGGGCCGCTACGCCGCCGAGTTCTACACGACCGTCAAAACGGCCTATACGCTGGGCTGACGGGCTAATGCCGGTCCGCTTAACAGCCCCGAGGTGCCCGCGCCGTGACGGCTTCGCCCATGGCGCAGGCCGCTGGAACGATCCCGCCGGGGCGACCTTGCCTCGCTCGGTCGCGCGAGAGTCGAATAACACCTGCCGCGATTGCCAGGCAGGTACTGGCGGCGCCAATTACTCAGGGAAGAAGCAGCTCGTGCAGCTGGAACGCTTCGTGAGGTCGAAGCATGCTCGGGGTCTGCCAAATAATGCACTCTGCGATACTACGAGGTCGGCGCCTGAACTAGAGCAAGAGATGTTCCCACGGGCCTCCTAGGAAGCCCGGATAGCGGGTCAACCACCAGTTCCTGCTGTTCGATCAGCCGGCGAAAATTCTGCTTGTGGACCAGACGGCCGGCAAGCGCCTCCACCGCGCGCTGCAACTGCAGCAGCGTAAACTGCGGCGGCATCAGTTTGAACACGCGTGATCTGGTCGAAAAGCCAGTCGTTCCGGCCGTCTGACTCTAGAGGAATTCGCCCGATGCAAGCCTTCACCTTCAATACGACCCCCTCGATCGTCTTCGAAGCCGGTTCGGCCAAGCGCTTCGGCGCGATCGCAGGCAAACGGCTGGGCCCGACGGTGCTGTTCGTGACCGATCCCGGCCTGCGCAAACTCGGCCTGTGCGACGCAGCCATCGCCTCACTGGAAAGCGTCGGAGCGTCGGTTGCGATTTTCGATTCCGTTGAAGCCGATCCTTCGCTGGCGACCGTGATGAAGGCGGTGGAAAATGGTCGTTCAGCCGGCGCGACCGGCGTCGCAGGCTTCGGCGGCGGCTCGTCGCTCGACGTGGCGAAGGTGGCCGCACTTCTTCTCGGCTCCGGCGAAGACATCGACGGCGCCTGGGGCGTAGCGCAGGCGAAGGGACCGCGCCTGCCTCTGGTGCTGGCGCCCACCACGGCAGGAACAGGCTCGGAAGTCACCCCGGTTTCAATCATTACCGTCGGTGACGAGGAGAAGCGCGGCGTGTCCAGCGCTATCATCCTGCCGGACATTGCGGTGCTCGATCCGGAACTAACGCTGGGCCTGCCGCCGGCAATCACCGCAGCCACCGGCGTCGACGCGATGGTGCACGCAATCGAAGCCTATGCCTCGAAGAACGCCAACAACAATCCGCTGTCGAAGATGTTGGCCAGACAGGCCCTGCAACTCATCGGCGCCAGCATCGAAAAAGCGGTGCTTGACGGTAAGGATGTCGAGGCGAGGGGGGCGATGTTGCTCGGCTCCATGCTCGCCGGTCAAGCCTTCGCCAATTCGCCGGTGGCCGCCGTCCACGCGCTTGCCTATCCGATCGGGGGGACGTTCCATGTCCCGCACGGCCTCTCGAACGCACTTGTCCTGCCGCATGTCCTGTGCTTCAACGCGCCCGACGCCGCCCATCTCTACGCCGAGATCGCCACGGACGCTTTCCCACGTCTCGCACAAGAGGAAGGTGTCCAGGGGCGCTGCGCGGCGTTCATCGAGGAACTGGCCTCGCTATCGAAAAGACTTGGCCTGCAGCCGCGCCTGCGGGATGTCGGCATCGGCGAAGAGCATCTGAAAAAGATGGCGGCGGATGCGATGAAGCAGCAGCGGTTGTTGGTCAACAATCCGCGCAATGTCTCGGAGCCGGATGCGCTCGCCATCTATCGCGCGGCATGGTGAGACGATGAGCGAGCGGTCTTCACCCACGTCGCGCAATGCCTACAACGCGTTTCGCACAATCACCACGCGCTGGATGGACAACGACATCTATGGTCACATGAACAATGCGGTGCATTATTCGCTGTTCGACACTGCGGTGAATGGCTGGCTGATCGGCGAGGGCCTGCTGGACATCCATGGCGGCGACCAGATTGGGCTCGTCGTCGAAACCGGGTGCCGCTATTTTTCTGAACTTGCTTTCCCCCGATAAGGTAACGGCCGGTATCCGTGTCGCCAGGCTCGGAACGTCCTCCGTTCGCTATGAGGTTGCCCTGTTTCGGAATGAAGAAGAGATCGCCGCGCTGAAGGCTTCTTCGTCCACGTCTAGCTAAGGAAGGAGGACGGCAACCACCCCATCTTGTTCTGACCCCTTTGTGACGGCAACAAGCACCGCAATCAGATCCACGTTCACTTCGTGGCCCTGGTCCCGTTTTCTGGTTCTCCTCAGTGGTTTGGAGGGAGTCTCTTCCATTGCGTACGGCTTGTGTCCGAAGCCTCCGTTGAGGCTGATTGGTTCAACTTCCGACGAACGTGGACTCCGGCGACATGAAGTTTTTGTTCTTCGCATCTGCACAAAATTGTGCCAAACGCCCTGAGGCGGTTGACGCAAAGGAAAGGAATGCCATGAGCGCGACAGGTGAAGTGAAGGCCCTGACGCCCCCCGATATCGTGGCACGCAAGGGTGGGACGCCGCTGGTTTGTCTCACTGCCTACACGACACCGATGGCGAGGCTTGTCGATACCACCTGCGATATCGTGCTTGTCGGTGACAGCGTCGGCATGGTGTTGCATGGCTTGCCGTCCACGCTGGGCGTCACGCTCGACATGATGATCATGCACGCACAAGCGGTGAGCCGTGGCGTCGAGCGGGCACTGATGGTCGTGGACATGCCGTTCGGATCATATGAGGAAGGTCCCGAACAGGCCTTTCGCAATGCCGCCCGGCTGATGGCCGAAACTGGCTGCGCCGCTGTCAAGCTCGAGGGCGGCGAGAGCATGGCGGGCACGATCCAGTTCCTGGTCACCCGCGGCATTCCGGTGATGGCGCATGTCGGGCTCACCCCACAGGCCGTTAACACTTTTGGCGGCTATAAGGTCCAGGGGCGTGGCAACGATGCGGAGCGCATCTTGCGCGATGCCGACGCGGTTTCAAAAGCTGGCGCGTTTGCAGTTGTGCTGGAGAAGGTGCCGGAGGCACTGGCGCGCACTATTACCGCCGACGTTGCTATCCCCACCATCGGCATCGGCGCCTCGTCAGCCTGTGACGGCCAGATCCTGGTGGTTGACGATATGCTTGGCATGTTCACGGACTTTCGGCCGAAATTCGTCAAGCGCTACGCTGAGCTCGGTGAACAAGCGCAAGCGGCGATCGCAGCCTATACGCGCGAGGTGCGCGAGCGGCGCTTTCCGGGCGCAGAGCATGTCTTTGGCGACGGGCCCAAAACGATCAAGGGTGGAGAAGCGGCATGAATGTCCCGATCGTCAGGACCGTGGCGGACCTTCGCACGATCGTTGCGGGATGGCGTCGCGAAGGCGCCATTGTTGCGGTGGTGCCAACAATGGGTGCGTTGCATGAAGGCCATCTCAGCCTGGTGCGGGCCGCGCTCGACAAGGCCGACCGGGTGATCGTGACGCTGTTCGTCAATCCAAAGCAGTTCAACAGCGCAGCCGATCTTGCCGCCTATCCGCGAACCGAGGTGGAGGACGCTGCAAAGCTGGCGCCGCTGGGTGCGCATCTGCTTTACGCGCCGGACGCCGCTGAAACCTATCCAGAGGGTTTTGCCACCGCCGTTTCGGTCGGCGGTGTGAGTGAAGGCCTGTGCGGCGCGTTTCGGCCGGGTCATTTTGACGGCGTCGCCACCGTCGTCGCCAAACTCTTCCTGCAGGCCGGCGCCGATCTTGCGTTTTTCGGGGAGAAGGATTTCCAGCAGCTTCATGTGGTGCGTCGCATGGCGCGGGACCTGGACATCCCGATCACCATCGTCGGCTGCCCGACGGTCCGCGAAGAAGACGGGCTGGCGCTCTCCTCGCGCAACGTGCGGCTCTCGCCGGGTGAGCGACAGGCTGCACCGAGGCTCGCGTCGATTCTGCACACTGCAGCCGGACAGATCGTTGGCGGAGTGCCGGTCAGCCAAACACTGTCGGAAGCGCGTGTGGCCATTCTTTCGGCAGGCTACCGGGAGGTGGAGTATCTGGAAATGCGAGCAGACGCCGATCTTCGGCCTCTGAATGCACTTTACTGTCCCGCGCGCCTGCTGGTGGCCGCCTGGCTCGGCAACACACGTTTGATTGACAATGTCGAGGTTGTGCCCCGGCAAAACGTCGCTGCGATCTCAGGCGAACCGGATCTGAAAGTTACAAGCCTGCATGCGTCATAGCACACAAGCGGCGGCTATTCGGCACTCCCATAGCCGCGACGGCGAGAAGCAGAAGGCATCAGTCTCATTGCCGCATCGTCGGACCCTGGATCCTGGAAAGGGTAGTCAAGGGCACGGCTAACTATAACCCAATCGCGGCGTTCGGCACTTGGTGGCACCACGCGATTTGCGCTTGCGCTAACCGGATTTCTGCCGCGCGACCGTGCGGGGACAGAGGCACGGAGCCGCTGAAGAAGCACCGACCGGACCATCTTCGCAAAGCAAGCCGAGGCAGGTGCTGGAACGCAAGATTCCCCAAGGGCGGAAATCTCGCGCCATGGTCAGGTAGGGTAAGCTGGGAGGTGAGTGTGACGGTGGACTTCGGAGATATATCAAGCCTACAAGCGAAAGCTCTATTTTGGGCAGCCGGCCCGCCATCCTGGCGATCGACCTGACAAGCTGGCCTATGAAGGTGGCGCGCGCCCGGTGAGCGAGGTCGCCTTCAAACATCCGGCCTCGTGCGGCGCGAACGCATGAAGGGCGCTAGAGCCAACGAAGGCGCTGCTCGCAGCGGTGCGGGCCGGGAACATCCCGATATTCCACACGAAGGTTGATACACGGCCGGCATCCAAGCCGCTCGACGTTAGGGCGACCATCCCGCCGGTCAGCGGCAGGGATCTGGAATATTCGAACTCCTCGACGCGGTCGCGCCGCAGGAGGGCGAAATCGTCATCCTACAGCAGCGCGCAAGCAGGTTCTTCGGCACGCCGGCCGTCGACTGGCGCACGCCGAGCTGCTGCCCGAGGATCACCGAAGACACGCCCTTCGACGAGAAGAGAATCAGGTAGATTGCCCGCAGCCACACCTTCAGCGGAAGCTTGGTCGCGTGCATCGGGGTCTTCGTCGTGACCGTGAACTGCCCTGCGCAGTTCCCGCACTCGTAGAGGCCCGGGCGAGAGATTCTGCCCTTGTCGCGGAAGCGCCAGGCCTCGGCAGAGCCGCAGTGCGGGCAGTGCGGACCGTCAGGCCAGACCAGCCGCTCGAAGAGCTGGCGCGCGGAATCCTCGGTGGGAAACCGCCAGTCCAGCCACTCGAGGCTGTTCAGCCTTGGAACGCGCTTCTTGCCCATTTCCCCCGCCTGCGCAGAGGACTGCCATCTGGGCGGAGGCAGGGTTCATTTCAAGCGAAGAGGGGATTCGACCTAAAGCCTTGGTTAATTGGGCGAACGGGGAAAACGCCTTTGTTTGGTAGATAGGTGTGATTTGCGAGGTATGGGTGGGGAGCGGCAACCAAGAACAGCACGACCCGAATCGCGGCTCGAATCCTTACCGACCTATGAGCGACGGCATTTCTCCGTCCGCCACTCGCCACGTCCAGGCATCGACTTCCGGCCGCGATGCGATGAGCTGCTCGAGCGCTTCCTCGTAGTATTTGTCCACTGTCGGCGGAACAATATAGAGCGCAAGCGGACGCGACTGACGCTGCAGCATTGCTGCCGCGCACGGCCGTTCAGCATCTAAACTGTAGCGCAGCCCCTTCACGCTTCGTAAAGTCAGCTTGGCGAGTGAATCGACCAGCTTTTTCTCATAGACGGAGTCGTAAGGGATCCAGTTCTCCGAAACCACCATCAGCGCCATCTCTTCGATCACAGCTAGCCCTGTCGGGGTGAGCCCGAAGGTCGCGATCGCCATCAGATGAGACGCTTCGTCGGCACTCCAGAGCATCAATTCGCTTTCGAAGCGTGCCCGAAGCCTGCGCTGGAGTTCGTCATCCAGCATGAACGGGAAGTCGGGCATGTGCTTGACAACAAGTCGATGACCGGTCCGTGCCGGCGAGATGTCCTTGGCCTCACCGAGCAGGATCATCAGTTTCCGCGGCCCACTCCTCAGTGGCAACGCAGGCGCCAGCGCCACGGCCCGCCGCTGTTCGATCGCCGCCTTGTCCGGAGCACGAAACGGCTCGGGCACGAACAACACATCGCTCAGCATGCCGCCTTTTAACGTCATCTGCTGTGCCGCCTCGAGCAGATGCCATCTAATGTTCCACCAATGACGCTTGCCCGCCCATCGTGAGGTCCAGGCCGTCAATTCAGCCTGATGCCAGAGATAGTGAAGCAGGCTGCGCAGCGACAATTTCTTCGTGTCGCCGGCCACGCTATCGGCGCTCATCGCGCCAGCAACAGACGTTGCGCGTGCGCCCACTTTCGTCAGACTGAAACCGACCTTAAGCGCCGACAGGCCGCTCTCGGGATCCACCTGAATGGCGCTGCCCAAAAGCACACCGAGCCCGGACAATTCGTCGGGCGCATCATAAGACGGGCAGGCCGCGTCATGTTCGCTTCCCGACAACGGCATCCGTTTGACGATAAATTGGTCGCCGACCTGAGCGATATACATCGCAAGAGCCGGTTCCTTGCACATACATAACGGGCGGATACGATGCCGATATGCATTGGCAAGCACGTCCTGCAGATCGTGTGCGGTTTCCTCGATAACCCGGTCAGACAGCCTGAAACGTCGCATCGCCTCCATCGCTCCGGATGCCGCCGCATCCCCTCCTTCCATTGATTCACGGATTTCCGCCGCACGCAACCCGCAGGTTGGTCACGAGACGGCGCACGCATCCGTGACGCAGGCCCGGTGCCACAGGGCGCACTTCACGCGCCGGCTGGGCCTGGCTAGAGGCAGAGGGGAGGCCGGGATGCGGTGGCGGGTGGAGGCCGGGAGAGAGGCTCCCGGCACCCGTCGCGGAGAACGATCATGACCCATATGGAAATTCAGGCGCGGATCCGCGCCGCACCCAACGGCTACAAGGTCGACGTCAGCCGCGGCCAGCGCATCGGCCGCGTGTCGTCGGAATGGTTCAACCGGCCAGACGACGAACGCTACCTGTCCCTCACCGATCTCCACAATTCGGTGAAAAGGCGATCGGCACGAAGCAAGACCCGGATCGTGGAGAGCGAAGCCATCCGCGTCGAAGCCTCTCGCGACAACCCCGAACGGCTGACGTTGATGCTGCCAGACGCGCATGCGCCTGTCACCCCGACGCATTGGAGTTTCGGCCAGCTCGCCAGTCTGGTCGGCGCACCGACGACCTATCTGCGCCAGCTTCCGGCAGCGCTCGCTGGCATCAACCTGCAATATGGCCTTTCCACGCACCGCGCCGAGCAGGTGAAGACGCTCGAAGTCGAGAACGGCCGTCTCGAGCTTCGGGCAGTGACGGGGCCAGATTACGGGAGAATTTTCGACCACGAACTTGTCGAGGCGGTGCAGAAGATCGCCGGCAACGGTACCAGCGATACGCGATGGAAGGTGCCGGGCGTGCTCGATTGGTCGACCCACATCTACAACCCAAACGTCGATATTTCGAAGGACACGACGACGCTTTATGCCTCCGACCGCGACATCTTTGTATTCCTGGTCGACGATCTCAACCCGATCGAAGCCGGTCGGCTACCGAACGGCGAACCCGATCTCTACTTCCGCGGATTCTATGCCTGGAACAGCGAGGTGGGCTCGAAAACCCTTGGGATTGCAAGCTTTTACCTGCGTGCCGTGTGTTGCAATAGGAATCTATGGGGCGTCGAGGATTTCCAGGAAATCACCATCCGCCACTCCAAATATGCCGCCTCACGCTTTGCTCTCGAAGCTGAGCCGGCGCTAGTCCAGTTCGCCGAATCCTCGCCCATGCCCTTCATAAACGGCATCAAGGCGGCGCGTGAGCGGATCGTTGCACGAGACGATGACGATCGAACCACCTTCCTGCGCAAGCGTGGCTTCTCGAAGGCCGAGACCACGAAGATCATCGACGCCGTGCTCATCGACGAAGGCCACCCGCCAGCGTCGGTCTTCGATTTCGTGCAGGGCATCACACGGGTTGCGCGCGACAAGCAGCATCAGGATGTCCGGCTCGAGTTGGAAGGCAAGGCAAAGAAGCTATTCGACCTCGCCAGCTGACCCGCCACAATTCTTGATTCCATCCCTCGCGACACCGGTATTCCCATGGTCGCCGCTCCAAGGCGCCGTCCTTCCAGTCGGGAGGACGGCGCCTTTCGTCGTGACGGACCAGGAGGTCGAAAAAAGTCAACGGCCGCCCGTCGCGGAGCACGAGCGATGAACGAACCCACCTGCAACCGAATGCTCTTACTCACGCCAGAACTGCGCGGGCGGCTTCTAAAAACGGCCGCCACAGCGGTCGCGATCATGTGCCTGTGGTCAAGTTTTTCCATCCGGTCGGCATCGGCACCTGGCTTGCGACCGAACTCGATGCCGACGGCGACATACTATTCGGCCTGGCGGAGCTGAACGACGCGCCGGAACTCGGATCCTTCAGCCTCGAAGAGCTTGCCACGCTTAAGCTGCCGTTCGGCATGCATATCGAGCGCGACCTTTTCTTCACCGGTGCATTCCCGATCTCGGCCTATGCCGAAGCCGCCCGTGGGACCGGCAGCATCACCGCGGCCATCCGCATCCTTTCCAACGCCGCAAGGGCAAAACGCGGGAAGGGGGCCTGATGCGGTTCCGTCCCTGGCCCAGACCTGAACCCTATCGGGACACGTCGCGCAAACACGCAGCCTTCAAGCGCAAGCAACGTCTCGAACGCGAGGCGCTGCCGCTCTTCGCGGACATGATCGCTGCGGGACAGCATAGTGTCGACGAAAAAATGGCCCGCCGGCACATCTGGTGGGAGGAGCGCGAACACGAGCAGCGCGCCCAGTGAGCCGCGCGTTGGCGAAAGGCCCGCGATCGTCTGTTCGCGCTGCCCGACGAACTTCGTCGCACGGTCCGACAACTCTGGCGGAGTTGCCCCTATCCGGCGGATCCCGCCTATCTGCTCGATCTGCTGCACCAGATCGCGGTGGGTCAGGTCGACCCACATCGGCCGCCTTGGGTCTTCGACTGCAAGCTTACGGCGCGCACGACGCCGAACCCCGAAAAATTCGACGAAGCTCTCCGCCAGCATGTCGGCCGGCCTGGCCATTGGATCGATCTCGAGGTGCGCGGCGACTGCTCGGATGCCGAGCTCGAGTTGATCCGCCGCCTCGCCCAGGAGGCGGATACGCGGCCCGTCGTGGTGCGCCACGTCGCAAAGCTGATTTCTGCCGGACAAGAGGAGGCAGGCCATGATGAGCCATCCTGAAGCCTGCACTGCCTTGACCCGGATGGAAGCCCGCCTGCGCGAAACACGCCACAATCTCTTCGAACTCGAACGATCGCTGCGAGATCGCGCCGAAGAGGAGACCATTCGTTCGCGCCCGAAAATGCGTCGCTACAACCGCCGCATTACCAACTGGACCGGCAAGGACGAGGAAGCCTATCTCCAAGTCCTTGATCGGCTGACCGACAGTGCTGCGGCCGATCTCGATCGGTTGCGGCGCAAGATCGAACGCCAGGATACGGCCATCGAGGCGCTGCGCCGAAAGTATAGGGTCAATGCCGAACGGCCAACCTTCACACCCCTGTAGGCAACAGCATCGCCGTAGTCAGCCACCATACGGGTTTCCCGCCATCCCCTCGGTCGAGGGGATGGCTTTCCTCCTGACGGCTTTCCAGGCGGGACTTCTCCCGCCAGTCGTCGCGGAGACCTCCCTCATGCTGCAACAGTACTTCACCACAGACTATTCCGCCGACATTGCCGCCGCTCTGGAGACGCCGGGAGGTCACCTCTCCCTCGGCCGCGGCGGCTTCATCCTCCACTACGGCTACGGCGCCATGCTTTCCGGCTATGACTGCGACGCGATCAAGACTCAATCTATCGCCGCCGGCCTCCCGGTCATCGACAGCCGGTGTGTCGCGTTCGATGTCGTGTGCAACTGACGCTGGGCGGCCCGCTGGTGGCCGTCGGCCGTGCGCCCGAGCCGGCACCCTGGCACGGCCTCTCCTACGCGCCGTTGCACGCGGTCGCCATCCGCTACGCTGCTGCCGGCGCCGAGATCTGGAACATCCCCGAAGTCGAAACGTTGCCCGCGCCCGCCGAGCGGAGGACCGGGCCATAAGCGGTCGGCCTCTCCTGCAACTCTATACCACCATGGACGAGTTCGAGGCCCTGCATGAGCGGCACGATCGCACACGCAGCACCAGCAAGACGGTCACAGTAGACCGACAAGCACTCGTCCACATTCTCATGGACCATGCCCGCATGCTCGAAGCTTTGCGCAAGGCAGGTCGGGTCGATGTCGCCGAACCGCATTGAGGCCGCCGGCCTGCGCCGGCGCGGCGCGGCGAGAGGCAGAGGGGGGAGGGGAGGGTTCCTGACGGGTTTGGAGGTTCGAGGAGAGACCCCGGGCCGCCCGTCAAGGAGACCCTGACCATGGCAAAAAGCGCCATTCAGAAGATCGCAATGAACCCCTCGGAGAACATCGCCTACGACAAGCTTGTCTTGTCGCAAGAAAATGTCCGCCGAGTAAAGGACGGCGTCACCATCGAGCAGCTCGCCGCCGACATCGGCCGGCGCAAGCTCCTGCAGAGCCTGAACGTCCGTCCCGTCCTCGACGGCGACGGCGAGGAAACCGGCACCTTCGAAGTGCCCGCCGGCGGCCGCCGCTATCTCGCGCTTGGCCTTCTCGTCAAGCAGAAGCGTCTGGCTAAGAACGAGCCGATTCCCTGTATTGTCAACCGCAGCGGAACGACGTCCGCCGAAGAGGACTCGCTTGCCGAGAACGTGCATCGCGAGAACCTGCATCCGCTCGATCAGTTTCGCGCGTTCAAGGTGCTGAGAGAGCAGGGCCTTGACGTCGAGGAGATCGCCGCCCGCTTCTTCGTGTCGACGGCGATCGTCAAGCAGCGCTTGAGGCTCGCCTCGGTCTCGCCGAAGCTGCTCGAACTCTACGAAAAGGACGAGATCCGCCTCGAACAGATCATGGCGTTCTCGATCTCCGACGACCATGTCCGCCAGGAGCAGGTCTGGGATCGCATCACCGGCAACCCGAATATGCAGGAGCCCTACTACATCAGGCGCCTGCTGACGGAGACCACGGTGCGTGCCGACGATCGCCGTGCGGTCTATGTCGGCGCCGAAGCTTATGAGGCTGTCGGCGGCGTCATCCTGCGCGACCTGTTCGAGCAGGATTCCGGTGGCTGGTTCCAGGACGCCGCTCTCCTCGAGCAGCTGGTCTTCGAAAAGCTGAAGGTCGATGCCGAGGCCGTTCGCGCCGACGGCTGGAAGTGGGTCGAGGCGGCGATCAGCTTTCCCTATGGCCACACCTCCGGCATGCGGCGTGTCTATGCCGAGCCCGCGGAGCTGAGCGCCGAGGAGATCACCCGCTACGACGCCGCGAAGGTCGAGTATGACGCGCTCGACGCCAAGTATGCGGAGATGGAGGAGGCCGACCAGGAGATCGAGGACAAGCTCGATCAACTCGGCGCCGAACTCGACGCGTTCAGCGATCGTCCCCAGGTCTACGATCCGGCGCAGAGGGCCATCGCCGGAGCGTTCGTGACCCTCGGTGCCAACGGCCAGCTCCAGGTCGAAGCCGGCTTCGTCCGTCCCGAGGATGAGCCGCGGGCCGAAGTCGACGACGAAGAGGAGGCTGACAGCGAGGATCGCGACCCGTCGCAGCCCGACGAGGACGGCGCCAATGGCGTCGTCGTCAACGGCCGGTCCACGAACGGCGGATCCGACACGACCGAAGAGCCGGAGGATGAAGGGATCAAGCCGCTGCCCGAACGGCTCGTCTTCGATCTCACAGCGCAAAAGACGCTGGCGCTCCGCAACGCATTGGCAAGTGACGTCGATATCGCCTTCGTCACAGTGCTCCATGCCCTCGTCCTGCAAGTGTTCTACCGGTTCGCCAAGGACAGCTGCCTCGAGGTTAGCATGGTGAGCAACAGCTTCGGCCAGGTCCAGGGTCTCGCCGAGACTCCCTGGGCGAAGGAGATCGCCGAGCGGCACGAGGCCTGGGACAGGGATATGCCAGACAGCGACAAGCTGTGGGAATTCCTGCTCGGTCTCGACGAGGCAAGCCGCAAGGCGCTGTTCGCGCACTGCGCGTCGCTCTCGCTCAACGCCGTGGTCGAGCCCTGGAACAAGCGGCCGGGAGCACTTGCCCATGCCGATGAGCTGGCCGCCACGCTCGGTTTCGACATGGTCGAGGCTGGCTGGTCGCCCACGGTGGACAACTATCTCGGCCGCGTCACCAAGGCCCGGATCGTTCAGGCAGTCCGCGAAGCACGTGGCGAGGACTCCGCGCAGCTGATCGACCATATGAAGAAGGACTTGATGGCACGTGAAGCCGCTCGTCTTCTCGAGGGGTCGAACTGGCTGCCCGAGCCGTTGCGCCTCGAGGGCGACGACGCAGTTGGTGAAGGCGCCGAAGCGGTCGCCCACGAGGTGACGGACGAGACGGCGCTCGACGGCGAAACCGCCGAGCTGCCTGCCTACCTCGCCAACGATACCGGCACCTCCTCCGATGAACTGGCGCCCGACGCCGGCGAGGAACCCGACCACCTCCAGGCGGCCGAGTAATCGGCCTCCCGCTCCGCACCGGGCCCGGCATCTCCGCCGGGCCCTTTTTAGTTTTCCGACATGGAGACATACAGCATGTCCGCACATACAATTTACGATTGCGCCTCTCTAGGGAGCGTGATCCGCTACTTCGACGGCACCCCGAAACCGCCTGCCCGCTTCAGAAAGAAGCTGTCCGCCTGGGAGAGCCGCAACGGCACCGGCCGCCTGGTAAAGAAGGAACCACCGCACGAGCGGCCGACCTACACTTCGCCGGCCTGTTTTACTCTGCATGAAGGCGATTTCGGCCAAGGCGGCATCATCGTCGTCTCGGTCCGGCGCACCTGGTCCGTGGAGAGCGATCTGCGCTTCGAGATCGTCGAGCGTCCCAAAATCGGCATGGTCCGCGTTCTGCAGGATCTCGGCGACAGCCCCGAACTCCTGCATCTCGCCAGGGATCGCGAGGCGGCCGAACGCTGGCTCGCGAGCAATCGGTATAGTCGGAGCTATCTCGAGGAGATCTCAGCCGATGAGGTCGGCACCGATGTCATCGAGGGCCGCGCGGCGGCCTGACTTCCTCACTGCATAAACCAACCGATGACGGACCTGGTGTCGCGCAAAGCGGTCGCCGGCCCTGTTCCGTTTCATGGAGATTGACATGTTCGACTGGAACAGAAGCTGCTCATACGACGAGCAGCAGAAGAGACGTTTTCACACCACAGCCCGTTCGCGACTGAAGAAACTTGCCGCCGAATTGGCGCTGCCGCCCGGCAGCTTCGAAATCCGCTCGAACAGGGCGGGCATAGCCGTATCCGGTGAAGTGACCTTGCATCACACCGCGGCCTACATCCAGGTTGGACAGTTTGGGCTGTCGTCGGGACACGGCATCCTGATCCGGACCTGCAAGGGCCGCAAGGACTATACCGGCGGGCCCAACCACTTCGTTGCGCTGACCATGCTCGACGACATTCCGGCGCTCGCAGCGGCTGTCCGCGCCATCACCGCCATCGGACGCGATGCCGAACGCCGGGCTGCGTGAATCCGGTCCACCGATCCCGTCACCGCCGACAGTCGCCCGCCACAGCGCTGCTGTGGCGGCGACCGGCCATTTCCGGAGAGCAGCCATGTCCACTCATCCCCCATTCCGAAAGGTGTTCGACGGCGTCGCAACGCGCGAGCAAATGTTCCAGCTCTTCAACCGGCACAAAGACACCCCGGGTATCGATCCAATTTCCGGCACGCCCTATGCCGGGGAGTATTTCGAGATCGCCGCCGAGCAATACCACTTCATGCTCGCGCTCCTGCCGCCGCTGTTCCAGCGAACCGGCATGTTCGGCATGTCCGAATTCAAGGCCGGCAACGTCACCAGCGTGTTTTTCGCGATCAGGATCCGCGGTCGCGAACGGTGGTTTCACGGCTTTTGCGACCTATCCGACAAACGCAGTCCGGACGCCATGCGCGCGGCGATCATCGCCCACGAGACGGGCGCCGTCGACAGCATGACCCGCGAGGAAAAGCTCGAGGCGATCTGGTCCGCGACCCATGCCGACTTCAAGGGCATCGCCGGCGAGGCAAACCCGGACGCCTGGCCCGTCGAACATCACGGCAAGCGGACCATCCTTGTTTACGCCGCCGGGCAGGGCACCGCCCTGAAGCTGCTGGAGGACCTGTCCGACGAAGAAATCGACAGCCGGATGCCGGACGTCCGCGCACGGTCGAGAAGGGGAGGGGCGAGCGATGCGGAGCCATCATAAGCAGTCCGCGACGGCCAAGCCCGTCTGGAGGCGCACTCGACCTATACGGCCGACCTCGGTGTGCCCGATCGCCGCCGATACCGGCGCACGCCACCGGGTTCCCCGACCGTCGCCGATCTGGTCAGACCCGGCGACACGGTGTCGACCTCCTACAGCACCGGCGGCGTCGTGATCGAGGTAAGGAATACTTTTATGCGGCGCCGACCGGCGAGACGATGTCGCATTTCACCATCGTCTATGTCCCGCCCGATCGCGCTGCAAAATACCGCGATTGCGATCATCACTGGATCAACGAGTGCGTCGCCGTCGGCGACCGTATCCTGATGCTCTTCGAGGCAAATTCGGACGAAGTCTTCGTGGTCGACCGAATGCGACCGGCCGACAGCCAATCGTCCAGAACCATACTGATCACATAGGGACCTTGACGCCGAAAGGTCGGCGATCGCGGGCCTGTGCTCCATCCGTTCTTCGAAAGGAACTCACCATGGCCAGAAAAGCCTTCTTCGCCGCCTTCGTCATTGACGAAGAAGCATACACGCCCGAACCCGGTCCGGTGGATTGCCACCTTGTCGTTGCCGATCTCGCACAATCGAGTTTTGGCGAGCAGTCCGGCGTGTCGAACTTCATCGTCTGGGAATCCGCCGAGCATATGATTGCCGATCATCGACAGCGTGGTCCGATCACGGTCGACTATCTGGTCGGCGATGAATCCGATCAAGGCATCTGCGACGACTCCGGGACCGATCTCAACGTGTCGAAGGTGGCGGTATCACCTTCCACAATCGGCCCATCATTCCGCGACCACCTTTCGCCCACGATGCGTGAGACGCTGGCCTTCGAGTATTTCGAGGTGAGGCCCTGCATCGAAGCCGATCACCAGGTGAGGTCCTACCGCGTTGAGGATGAGTTTACCGACGATCTTGCCAGGGCGCAGAAATCCGGCAGGGAGTTTCGTGCCTTCTGGTCCCTCTACGGCGTCGACAGAGGCGCCACCATGGCGATCGGCGATTTTGTCTCCAAAGATGCCGCGCACGAGGTGATGAACGCGATCTTGGCCATTCCCGCTGCGGTGTGCAACGCGATCAAGACGGAGAATCTCACCCAAGCCCAGAATAATACCGATGTCGACATGACGGCACGGTCTGTGGCCGACTGGCTCGACGACATGATCAACCAGTCCTCGAACAATCAGCGGATCTGACCGCCCGCCCTTCTCCGCCCCGCCTCTCAACGCCTCGCCGGGCTTTTGCATTTTTTGGCTGCATATCCAGCCCCAGACAGGGAGAAACCACATGTCACGCCTGAATGATCCGGAAAACTTCCAGGGCCGCGTCAACTATGCGGCAAAGGTTATCGCCTACGGACGACGCCCGACCCGCGCCTTCGACAATTGCTTCGAAAACTATGATGGCGACGAGGTGGCGACGGTGATCCTGCGACGTTCCCGCAAGAATGCCCGCCTCGCTGCCAATCTCCAGCGTTATCTCAGTCTCTCCTCCATCGAAGCCGCCGCCGATCGGCTCGCCGAGGTTCCCACGCGCAAGCTACCGGAAGTTGCCCGGCAAACGCGCGCACGCCGCCGGGCCGAGTTCGACGCCTTGTTCGAACAGCACAAGACAGACGCCGGCACCGCTCCAGACACGACCGCCGCTGATGAGGGGAGCGCGCCGTAATCCGCGATGCTGCCGAGACTTCCATCCGATGCTCGTAAGCGTCGACCGCTAGTAACGAGGTCCTCTATGTCGCTCACCCACCGACAACGCCATCTGCTGCAGGCCGCACTTAGGGACCGTCTCATGGCCGTCTGCTACGGCGCCGGCGTTGATTCCACCGCGATGCTGGTCGCCCTGAAACAGGCCGGCTTGCGCCCCGACATCATCACCTTCGCGGACCTGTCTGCCGAGAAGCCGCCCACGCTCGAGCATCTCGATCGCATGGACCGTGTTCTCGCCGAGTGGTCATGGCCTGCCATCGTCCGGTGCCGGAAAGAGACGCTTCCCGGAACAGGCTATTCGGACCTCTACGGCAACTGCATTGCCAACGAGACGCTGCCGTCACTGGCCTTCGGCCTCAAATCGTGCTCGATCAAATGGAAACAGAAGCCGCAGGATCATGCTATCAAGGGCGCCAGATCGGGACCCAACGCTGCGCCGCCCCATCCCGTCTGGACCGAGGCGCAGCGGCGCGGCGTTCGGATCGTCAAGCTGATCGGATACGACTGCGGCCGCGCGGATCTGCGCCGTTCTCGGAACCTGCCGGAAGCCGATGCGGATTTCGACTACGCCTATCCGCTCCAGATTCTAGGCTGGAACCGCACAGATTGCGTGCGCGCCATCACCGATGCGCTCGGTGTCGACATGGTTCCGATAAAATCGGCCTGCTTTTTTTGCCCGGCATCAAAGGTCTGGGAGCTGTACTGGCTGGCCGCACATCATCCCGATCTCCTCGAGCGCGCCTTGATTCTTGAGCGTAATGCGCTAACCGGACGTCACAGCCGTTTCGATGAAGTCGAGTTCGGCGGCTCCTGGGACGAGCTCGTCCGCACTGCAGATCGCTTCCCGAGCACTTCGACCACGGTCGGTCTCGGACGAAGCTTTGCATGGAACCAGTGGGCGCGGGTCAATGGCGTCGTCGACGATGCCTTCCGCGTGAAGCGCGGGGTCGACGATCGCGCCCGCTTTCGCGCCATGGCAAATCAACTTCGGGGCGAAGACAATGCGCTCTACGTCCGCTCTGTCGCCTGACTGGCGACGCTGAGGCAAAGCCGGGTCGTCTACGCGATCGAGTGCCCTCAACACATCTCACCCACGTCCGGCGGTCTAGCGCGCGGATATCGCACGTCCATGCCAGGAGGAATTGCAATGCACAAATTCACTGTCGAAAGCACCTATCATCTGCCCGTGTATCGGCACCGCACCTACGATGCCGCGACGCCTGCCGACGCCTGTCGCAAGGCCATCGGGGATGACGACTGGTCCGCCGAGAAATGCGACTACGAAACGGCTGGTGAGACATACATCACCGGCATCTGGTACGGAACTGATACCGCTTACCGCGTCGAGTCAACAACCGTGCCATCGCAGTTTCATGAGACGATCCAGCGTAAGGCCGAACACTTCCAGGAGCTGTTCGATCAGCTGGTCTATGTCGCCCGACCAGCAGGTCTATCCAGGGCGGATTTCGATCGTTGGCTGCCAAAAGCGATTG
Organism: Nitratireductor sp. StC3; assembly: GCF_003015025.1. Lineage (NCBI taxonomy): Bacteria > Pseudomonadati > Pseudomonadota > Alphaproteobacteria > Hyphomicrobiales > Phyllobacteriaceae > Nitratireductor > Nitratireductor sp. StC3. Next base: position 43,774 of record NZ_PYBP01000013.1, read on the forward strand.
CGACGGTCGAGAAGGCAAAGGCGATCATTGAAGAACGCCGCGATCCCGATGTGCAGACAGAGCCGCCAGGGTCATGATCAGCACCAACGCAGGACCAGAATCCTTGCGGAGCAAACAGTTCGTCAGTTCAGCGACGAAGCGCTTTTGGCAGTCGACGTTTCCAACGCTCCCCACGTGGCAAAATGGGTTCGTCGCGACGTCGTCTGACACGTTTTCGAGGCAACCGCGTAGGTTCCTCCACAGCGCCTTCCGTCTCGACCTCAGCGCGTTGCGCTTCTGCATGGTTTGCATCGGCAATGGCATATGCATCACGGTCTTCCGATGGTGACTCGATGGCGGAGCCGGCATTGCGCGCGCGATCAACCTTGACAGCCGGATCGGGATCGTTCCCGACCGGCTCAGAGGTCAACCCGGTAGCGACCAAAGGTTCGGCCGCCAAAGCCGAAAGGTCCAGATCGCCCCAGATCGACCGCTGTTTTGCAGGACTGCCGCGCTTCTTCTTCACTTCCACGACGAAAGGTCGCGTGGGCCGCTTCATAGTCATGTTCCTCGGTAAGTATCGATCCGTTTGCAGGGATCCAGAGGTCGTTTACTTCGGTCCCGCGCAACCGTCCACCTCGCGATCAGCTTCAGGTCAAACGGTGTTCGAGGTGAGCATGGTTCATGCCCTCACTCGATGGCTTCTTGGTTGAGGCGAGAGACATCAACCGCGATGTCCTACTAACACGCTCGCCTGACCGAGCCCATGCAACAAATCCCTCAAGAGTTCCTTTGGCTCCTCTTCATCCACGTCGCTGGAGGGAGAGCAGGGCCGGGAGGAGTGCGGCCTTGCCGGGGCGCAGAGAGCGCGCCGGCGGGGCGGCCCTCTTTCTCGAAGGACAGCTCCATGAACATTGTCACGACCACCTCGACCGTCGCCCGGACGGTCGCTCCCCTTACCGCGCCGGCATCCCACGCCATCGACACCGCCCGGGCGATCCACCAGGCGGCAGCGTCGCTCTTGCCCGTTCTCGAACAGGGCAAGCCCATCACGACCGCAGCGCTACGCGCGAGCATGACCGACAGCTTCGGCGGGACCGACGCCCAGGGACTCTGGGTCTGGAAGGCCGCCTATGAGGCGCTCGAAGCCGCCCAGGTTCTGTTTCTGCACCGCTTCGGCTCGGCGATCCTGTCCCGGTCGACCTCGCCCGAGGCGACACTGGCGATGATGAAACGCATCGCCGATCTTGCTCCCACCCACACACGCCGCTCGGATGAGAGCCAGGCCATGCAGCAGCTGTCGACGCCGCTGCCGCTCGCCTTCGTCACCGCCCGCGCCGCCGTGATCTCATCTTCGGATCTCGTTCTCGAACCCTCGGCCGGCACCGGCCTTCTCGCCGTTCATGCCGAAATTGCCCGGGCTTCACTCACCCTCAACGAGCTCGCCGCCACGCGGGCCGATCTGCTCGGTCTGCTGTTCCCGCGCGCTCCAGTCTTCCGGCACGACGCCGCTCATATAGACGATCATCTCGATGCCGCCATCGAGCCCTCCATCGTTCTGATGAATCCACCCTTCACCGTCGGCGCCTATGTCGACGGCCATGTCGCCGATGCGGCATGGCGGCACGTGTCTTCGGCCTTTGCCCGTCTGCGTCCCGGCGGGCGACTTGTCGCCATCACCGGCACCGGGCTTTCTCCCGAAAATCCCAAGTGGCGGCCCGCCTTCGAGCGGCTTCAGCAGCAGGGCAGGGTCGTCTTCACCGCGGCGATCGACGGCCGTGTCTATGCTCGCCATGGCACCACCGCCGAAACCCGCCTGACCATCATCGACAAGACGCCAGCGTCCGACCCGTCCGGATTCGTAGTTTCGCCGGGCAAGGTCCCAGATGTCGAAACACTGCTATCCTGCATCTCCGATCTGCCGCCCCGCACACCGGGCGGCTTTCCGGACTCGATCGGCGCCCTGTCGAATGGCATCCTGCGCAACGCCACGATGCAGATGGCAGCTCGATCCGCGGGGCGTGCCGCACCCGCCGCAGGCGCGGCGGCCCTTGCGAAGACTTTCCGACCTGCCCGTCCGGTTGCCCGGGCGAAGCCCACCCGACCAGTTGTGCCTGACGCCACGCCTGCCGTTCCGCTTGCCTATGAACTGCGCGACTGGATGCCGGAGGAGGGTGGCCGGCTCACCGACACGATCTACGAGCCCTATGCGTTGCAGTCGATCGACATTCCGCGGGCCAAACCGCATCCGACACCGCTCGTGCAGTCAGCCGCCATGGCCGCGGTCGCGCCGCCGAAGCCGTCCTACCGGCCCCTGCTGCCGGATGCGATCATCGACGAGGGTCTGCTGTCCGACGCCCAGATCGAAAGTGTGATCTATGCCGGGGAGGCGCATTCCGGCCATCTCGCCGGAGCCTGGGCGGTCGACGAGACCTGCGATGTCGTGTCGGCCGCCCCCGAAGGCGCCGAGAACGCGGTTCGTTTCCGCCGTGGGTGGTTCCTCGGCGACGGCACCGGCTGCGGCAAGGGGCGACAGGTTGCCGGCATCATTCTGGACAACTGGCTGCAGGGCCGACGCCGAGCGATCTGGATATCGAAATCGGACAAGCTGCTCGAAGATGCCCAGCGCGACTGGGCAGCACTCGGCCAGGAGCGTCTTCTCGTCCAGCCGCTCTCGCGCTATCGGCAGGGCACGCCGATCCGCCTTGCCGAAGGCATCCTCTTCACCACCTACGCGACGTTGCGCTCGCAGGAGCGCGAGGGCAAGAAGTCCCGGATCGCCCAGATTCTGGATTGGGTGAGGAAGGATTTTGATGGCGTCATCGTCTTCGACGAAGCCCACGCGATGGCCAATGCCGCCGGCGGCAAAAGCGAGCGCGGCGACGTCTCGCCATCGCAGCAGGGCAGGGCGGGCCTGCGCCTGCAGCATGCGCTGCCCGACGCCCGGATCGTCTATGTCTCCGCCACCGGCGCCACCGCCGTCGAGAACCTCGCCTATGCGCAGCGCCTCGGCATCTGGGGCAGCGAGGATTTTCCCTTCGCCAATCGCGCCGAGTTCGTCGCGGCGATCGAGGATGGTGGCGTGGCAGCAATGGAAGTGCTCGCCCGCGACCTCAAATCACTCGGGCTCTACACGTCGCGCTCGCTCTCCTATGACGGCGTCGAATACGACCTCCTCGAACACAAACTGACGGACGAGCAGATTCGCATCTACAATGCTTACGCGGACGCCTTCCAGGTCATCCACAACAATCTGACCGCGGCGCTCGAAGCAGCGAACATTACGAGCGAAACCGGCACGCTGAATCGCAACGCCAAGGCGGCGGCGCGCTCCGCCTTCGAAAGCACCAAGCAGCGCTTCTTCAGCCATCTGATCACCTCAATGATGACGCCGACGCTGATCGGAGCGATCGAGCATGACCGCGCCGATGGTCATTCGGGAGTGGTGCAGATCGTCTCGACCGGTGAGGCCTTGATGGAACGGCGGCTGGCGGAAATCCCGACCGAGGAATGGTCCGATCTGCATGTCGATGTGACTCCGCGCGAATATGTCGGTGGGTACCTGATGCATTCCTTCCCGACGCAGTTGTTCGAGGAGTATTCCGACGCCGAGGGCAACGTCACTTCGCGGCCCGTGCATGATGTGGACGGTAACCCGGTCCAGTGCCGCGAGGCAGTTCGCCGGCGCGACGAGATGATCGAGAGGCTGGCCTCGCTGCCGCCGGTCGGCAGCGCGCTCGATCAAATCATCCACCATTTTGGTACGGATACTGTCGCCGAGGTGACCGGGCGCTCACGGCGCATCGTCAGGAAGACCGGCCGAGACGGCATCGACCGGCTCGCCGTCGAGAACCGCCCCGGCTCGGCCAATCTCGCCGAGACGCAGGCGTTCATGGATGACGACAAGAGCGTCCTGGTCTTCTCGGACGCTGGTGGTACCGGCCGCTCATATCATGCGGATCTCGGGGTCAGGAACCAGAGGCTGCGTAAGCACTATCTGCTCGAAGCCGGCTGGCGCGCGGACAACGCCGTCCAGGGTCTCGGACGCACTCATCGCACGAACCAGGCGCAGCCACCGCTATTTCGGCCGATGGCCGCAAACGTAAAAGCCGGCAAGCGCTTCCTGTCGACCATCGCCCGACGGCTCGACACGTTGGGCGCGATCACGCGCGGCCAGCGCCAGACCGGCGGCGCAGGGCTGTTCCGGTCCGAAGACAATCTGGAAAGCCCCTATGCCCGCGCCGCACTACGCCAGTTCTACTGGCTGCTGCACCAGGGCAAGATCGATGGTTGCTCGCTCACGACCTTCGAGGCGATCACCGGCTTGTCGCTAACTACGGACGAAGGCGGACTGCGCGACGAGCTGCCGCCGATCACGACATGGCTCAACCGGCTGTTGGCGCTACGCATCGAAACCCAGAATCTGCTGTTCGAAGTGTTCGAGCAGCTGATGGCGGCGAAGGTCGAGGGCGCTATTGCCGCCGGCAGCTACGACAAGGGTCTGGAGACGATCACGGCGGAGAGCATCGTCGTCACCGATCGTCGCACCGTCTACACGCATCCGGTGTCGGGCGCGCAGTCACATGTGCTGACCGTCGCGCGCAAGGACCGCATTCGTCCGCTCGGCCTAGCCGACGCGCTGGCGATCGCCCGCGCGGAGCCGCAATCGATCCTGCTGGTCAACACACGGTCGGGCCGCGCGGCGATCCAGTTGCCGACCGCAAGCCTGATGCTCGACGACGGCGCGATAGAGCACCGCGTGCGCCTGCTTCGGCCCACCGACGAACTGCGGTTCGGTCTCGACGCCCTTGCTGAGACTCATTGGCAGCCGACGGACCGAAAGCTGTTCTGTGAACTCTGGAACGCCGAAGTGGCTGCGGTTCCGGAGTTCACCACCAGCACCTTCCACATTGTCACCGGCCTGCTTCTGCCGATCTGGCGGCGTCTGCCTGACCATGATTGCCAGGTCTACCGCATCCAGACCGACGCCGGCGACCGCATCATCGGCCGTCACATCGCGCCGACGCAGGTCGCGACCATGCTGCGCAATCTCGGCATCGACAATGTGCCGACGTTGGCACCAGAGGAGGCCTGGACCGGGCTAGTCGATGGGCGGATCGGACTGCAGCTTGCTGATGGCCTGATCCTGCGCCGCAGCCGGGTCATGAACGACTACCGCGTCGAGCTGATCGGCTTCACCGACGCGATGGTGCCGCGCCTGAAGGCGCTGGGCCTGATCTCCGAGATCATCTCCTGGAAGCTCAGGCTATTCATTCCGACCGGCGGACAAGGCTGCGCCATCCTTGCCTCGCTTCTCGATCGCCACACGCTGGTCGGGGTCACTGACCGCACGGCAGCAGCGTGAACGGAGGCGACCATGACTGGCTCGGCCTCCGCGCTGGCGCGCCGCCTTGGCGATCAAGCCGAAGCGGTGTGCCGCGAATATCTCTCCAACGGTCATCGCTCCGGCAACCACTGGATCGTCGGCGATGTGAGAAACACGCGCGGTCGCTCCATGCATGTGCGCCTCAAAGGTAATGCCAAGGGCCCGGCTGGCAAGTGGGTCGATGAGCAAAGCGGGGAACATGGCGATCTGCTCGATGTCATCCGCGAAAGCTGCGGTCTCGTCGAGTTCCGCGATGTCGTCGACGAGGCACGGCGCTTCCTCGCCATGCCGCGACCGCAGGCCCAAGACGCGGGCGCGCAGCGCCAGCCTGCCGCGGCACGCGGCTCCCCCGATGCGGCGCGAAGGCTGTTCGCGATGTCGCAGCCGGTCGCCGGCACGCTGGCCGAACGCTATCTGGCCGGTCGCGGCATTCTCTTGACCGCGCATGAGCGCGCCCTGCGCTTCCACCCCGGGTGCTATTACCGCGATCTCGTGACCGGCGAGATGCAGACCCTGCCCGCATTGATCGCCGCCGTCACCAGTCTGGACGGACGCATCACCGGCTTGCAGCGCACCTGGCTCGCTCCGGACGGCGACGGCAAGGCGCCGATCGCCGACCCCCGTCGCTCGCTCGGTCATCTCCTAGGCAACGGCATCTGGCTCGGCCTCGATCCCGGCACGCCCGTTCCGGTAATGGCAGCCGGCGAGGGTTTTGAGACGATGGCCTCGCTCCGCACGGCGATGCCGGCGCTGCCGGTGGCCGCCGCCACCTCGGCCAATCACCTCGCCGGCCTCACCTTCCCGCCTGGCTGCCGTCGCCTCTACATCGCGGCCGATGCCGACGCCGCCGGCCGGCACGGCATCGAACGCCTCAGTCAGCGCGCAGGTGAGGCCGGGATCCTCGCTCTGGCGCTGCGGCCGCAGCTCGGTGACTTTAACGACGATCTGCGCCATCTCGGCCCGACCCATCTCGCGGCATGGCTCAGCGATCAGCTCGTCCCGGAGGATGCCAGTCTCTTGCCTCCGTCCGGATGAATGGCGCTCGCCGACAGGCGGGCAGAGCCGGCGTCACCGGAAACTTCACGGCCATGGCGGCAGTCTGCCGGAGAGGCCGCGCCCATCGCGGCCTGAGAGGCGATCCCTGCCACCCCCCGGTCCCGGCCGCAACGGCTGCGCCGTCCTCCGCTTCGCTCCGGCCTTCGGTGCGGCCGCGCCCGGGTCGCGGCCGGGATGCGCTGTCAGGCCGCGATGGGCGCGGCCACAACCGACGGAGACACGCCATGACCTACGAGCTTCCCTTCGACGACGCCTACGAGCCCTACCACGCCTCCTCGCCGACCGACCGCGTCATCCTCGAGCTGCAGATGTACGGCCACCGACCGCATCAGGACGAGCCGGACCCCCGACCGCTGCCCGACGATGAGGTGATCCGCGCCGGGCTTGCGGGAATCGTCGACACCTTCGCCGGCATGCTCGGCGACACCAGGCTCGAACCCGATCTCGACGACCTGCTCTGGTCCTTCGTGAACGTCTTCCACCGCGCAGCCGAGCGTGTCGCCCGCAACCTCGACCGCAACGAGGAGGCGCAGCGTTCAAGCCAGAGCGAGCAGGACGGCTCGGAGGTGAAGTCCGTCGAGCTGGAACGGCTCACGGCCGAGGGCATCACCTATATCGAGCGCCGCAACGTTCTCGAGATCATGCGCGACGAGGCCGCCGACCTCTACGAGGCGCAGACCGGATCGGCATGGCGGCCGCGCACCGGATCCAAGGTTTCCCACCAGGCGATGACGTCGGCGGTGATCGACTCGCGGGACTTCCTCGCCGCGCGCCGCCGCGCCGAGACCGAGGTGCTCGTACCCGCCGGCACCAAAATCGCCTTCGCCGGCGGTCTCGACTGCAACGATCACGACCGAATCTGGGACGCGCTCGACAAGGCCCGCGAGAAGCACCCGGACATGGTGCTATTGCATGGTGGCAGCCCGCGCGGCGCCGAACGTATCGCCGCCTGCTGGGCCGAGAACCGCAAGGTCACGCAGATCGCCTTCAAGCCGGACTGGAACCGGCACGCCAAGGCCGCCCCGTTCCGCCGCAACGACCAGCTTCTGTCGGTGATGCCCTACGGGCTGATCGTCTTCCCGGGCTCGGGCATCACCGAAAACCTGGCCGACAAGGCCCGCCGTCTCGGCATCCCGGTCTGGCGGTTCACGGAGGCCGGCGCGTGAGCGCCGGTTTCCTTGGCGACGCGCCGACCACGGCGCGTCACTCCTCGACAGCCGGAGCAGCGCACCATGTCGCCGCGCGCCAGAGGGAGAGGCGGGAGGGCAGAGGGCCGGGGCGTTGCAGGAAAAAGGAGAGTCACCATGGCGATGATATTCATAGGCGGATCACGCGACATATTCGAACTGCCGGAACCCGCCGTTGTACGCATCGGCACGATCGTGGCGGCCGAGCACGGTGTGCTGATCGGCGATGCGCCCGGGGCCGACGCCGAGGCGCAGAGCCTGCTCGCCGGTTACGGGTACGAACATGTCGGCGTCTTCCATGCCGGAGCAGAACCCCGCAACAATCTCGGCGATTGGACGGCCTATCGCATACCGCCGCGCGACGGCGCTCAGGGTTTCGCCGTTCATGCAGCGAAGGACCGCGAGATGGCCCGGCGTGCCGACTTCGGCCTGATGGTCTGGGACGGCGCATCGCCGGGGACAGCCCTCAACGTGCTGCGGCTCGCCTTGAACGGATCGCCGTGCGTCGTCTACGACATGCTGCGCGGCATGATGGCGACCATCCACAATACGGCGGACTGGAGCGCCATGCTGCACAATGCCGGCACGGAAGTCCTCAATGCGGTCGAGGCGCGCATGACGCCGGACGAGCGGCGGGCGCTTGCTGCCTGAACGCGGCAGTCCACGCCGGGACCGGGCGGTGCAGGCCGGCGCGCTTGACCCGGCCGAAGGCACACCCTGCGCCCCTGTCGTCTGAGGCCCATCGGGAACCGGCCCTTCGCGGGCCCAGCCCGTTGCGGCATCTTCCGTATGTTCCTGAGAGACGTCCTTGCCATCGTCGCGCCGACGGGAGGGCGTTTGCGGAACATGCAACGCGCGTTGGGGCACTTCGCCTGAACAATGGGTCGCATGCCGGTGCCGGGTTCGAACGGTGCCTGCCCGACGCGACCGCGAGAGCGGGCGCCTGACGGGGGACTTGGGCGGGCAGCGCGTCAGATCGGGATGGTCGGGGTCGGGCAGGGTGTTGGAAGGCGCGACGCAGCAGAACAACCCTCCTCCATGGCACGCTGCGCCTACGGTAGGGAATGCGATAGCGGCCGAGGGTGCATCGCCTTCGCTCACATCCGGACCATTCCCTTTTCATGTCGCCTTTGTAGAGGACCGCCTGCTTTTGCGATCAACCCCCGTTGGGGGTACGCTCGACACAAATTCAGGAATATTCGATTTTGGTTCTTATTTGCAGGCCAGGCACTTTCCTTCCCGCAAGCGGCCCCCTGGAAAGTGCGGCCCGCGATCTTTCGGAAATAGAATTTTCCAGAATTTGTGCCGAGTGACCGCAGCAGGACGGCCCTCTCCTTCGACGCCATCGGGAATGGTCCCGATGCAACCGAAGGAGAAGTACCATGGCCACCACGATCGCAAACCTCACCGCCAAGGCCGACGGCTCGATGGAAGGCGTGTTCGCCACGCTGCGGGTCAACGCCCCTATCACCGTCCTGCCCAACGCCAACAAGTCCCGCGAGGACGCTCCCGACTTCCGCGTCCTCAACAAGCGGACCGGCTTCGAGATCGGCGCAGGCTGGTTCCGGACCTCCCATCGGTCCGGCAAGGAGACCGTCTCGTTCAAGCTGGAGGCCCCCGAGATCGGCGTCGTCTTCGGCAACCTCGCTCCCGCACCGGGCGGCGACGAGAACAAGAAGGTGATTCTCTGGAACAACCCTGAGTGAACAGCGACGGGCCGGCCCAGGAAGGGGCCGGCCCTCTTTGTGTTCCACACGATCAGGAGGCTTCCATGAGCCGCTACACCATCACCGTCACCAGCGACGACCACTGCGCCGCTGCGCACTTTCTTCCTGCAGGCCTTCCCCGACGAAACCGGCGACGATCTCGCGCTGTGGCTCGGCACGAGCGACCGCGAATTCGAAACCATCGACGCGCTGCAGACGGCGGCACTTTCCAGAGGCTACAGCTTCATGCCGCTGCCCGAGGACATCGCGTTGCTGCTCGCTGCCGACTTCGCAGCGGAGACCGGGCGCCCGCCCCATGACGGATCGCTCGCCGCGTTGCTGCGACATCTGCAATCGAAGTAGCCGAAACGAGAAGGCCCGCGCTGGAGGATCCGGCGCGGGCCTTTTTTGTGCCAAGCCTGATCGTCACCCTCATCCCATTCCGGACGCATTACGATAGCCACGTCGCTGCTTCACCCGCGACAGCGCCTCGCGCGCGGCGATGGCTGCCTCCCCGGTTTGATAAAGGTCGATGCGGATACGCCCGGGCCTCCCGATGCGTCCCCATTCGCGCACCAGGCAAATGTCGCCGAACAGGCTCGGCGTCGACGATATGCGATAGAACCGCGCCATGTTGCGCGCTGGATCGATGCGGTGGAGATGGATCGCGTCTTCGGTCTGCATGATATGATCGTCGCGTCCGAGATCGACGCCGTCCAACGCATTCTGTGAATCGGTCAAGCGCCATCGATTCACGATGCTGATGGATAAGGTCCAGTTGCTGGGCGAGCCGGCCTGCGGCCGACCGGGCTCTATTCGCGGCGTTTCGCCGCTCACGGAGCCCGCTAAGCGGTCTCCGCCTTCGGTAACGATCCCATCTCGCAGGGCATCAGAGACCGGATCGACCGGCCCCCGATGCCACGAGGGGCGACCCCTCGCACACCCCATCGGCTGGTCGCCGGATATGGGCGCATCCCCTGTCGGGGATGCGGGTCTATCTCTCTGACGTCCCAGTCTAGCGGCCGCTCTTGAGATTCGCGATCGAAACGGCCCACTGTGTCGACGCCCGCTTGTCGGTCGATAACGCCGGTGCTCTTTTCGGCGTGCAGTCAGCCCCGGCGTTTCGGGTTCGTCGGCTTCGCCGGGTTTTCCGCGCCGCTGTCGGGGGACAATTCTTCGACCAGCATGAGAAGGTTCTGGGCTGTCGCAGCCGGCAGGTCGAGCATGCGCATCACGAGCTTGAACCGGACCTCTGCCTCCTGCTCGGTCTCGCCAAAAAACTGAGGCGCCGCCGCGTAGATCGCTTCGACCGGCGAGAAGTCAAGCAACTCCGCCAGATGAAGCAGCCGAGTCACCCTGAGCTTTGCACCCGCACGCTCGTGTCGCGCGTAAATCTCGTGATGCAGGCCGACCATCATGCCGACCTGCTCGCGGTTCAGATTCTGCGCATCGCGTCGCTCGCGCAGATAACGGCTGATCTCCTCCTCCATCTCCAGAAGGCTGCGAACACCGTTGAAGCCGGGCTTGCGCCAGATCGGTTTGTCGACCTCGGAGTCGGTCGTTTCGACAAGGCCATGCCTGCCGATATAGGTCTGTACGTCCTTGATCGCCATCAGCCTGGCTCGATCCGAATCCACTGCCCCAGCCCCGTCAAAAAAGACGGGAAACACCCCGAGATGACTCAAATCCCCAAGAAAACAGAGCCAAAACGATCATGTTCCTAGCAGGGATTCGGACTCCACTTCAACCACCCATCGATCGAGCCACTTTGGCCTTCGCTTCAGAAGCCGTTAGTATCGAGATACTGCCGGATAGCCTTTTCCATAATCGCCTGCATGGATGTATCTGTGTTGAAGGAGGCCAGCTTCAGCCGCCGCTTTGTGTCCCGGTCCAGATTGACGTTCACGAAATGGCTCGCTCCTTTCATCCGTGCCCGCTTCATCTGGCGTAGCGCCTTGCTGGCCCCGCTGGACGCCTCGCGCCGTTCCCCCGGTTCTTCCAGCCCCGGCGCATCCTGCGCCTCAACAGCGCGGTCCGCATCGACACTCGCCGGTGTCTTGACCACCGCGCGCTGCTTGCGCGGCGCGGTGGCGAATTCATCGAGCGACAGCATCTCCTTGCCGCTCATGCCGCACGGCCCGCCATCGTCTCGCTCGTGAGCAAGCCGTCGACCTCCTCGACCAGCGCCTGCGTCTCCCGCCGGGCTTTCGCGATCGCCTCCGTCACCTCCTGCATCTGAAGCGTGCCGATGCCGTTGTGGATGTCCTTGTAGACATTTCGCTCGAACACTTCGGTGTGGAACAGATAGGTCCCGACCTTGTCCTCGATGATCGGTCTGATTTTCCGGTAGAGTTCCGTGTGCCTGACCGTCACGGTGATGCGCGTCCGCAGCACGCCGTGCCTGCATTGCCGGCCAAGCGTCTCGTTGACGCGCACTACGTTCTCGAAGCTGTCGATGGCGCCCAGAACCTCGCGCTTCGACGGCTGGATCGGCGAGATCACCAGATCGGCCACGGTGATCACAGGATCGACGATCGCGGTGTCTTCGCCCGGTGTGTCGATCAGCACATGATCGAACGCACCGGCGCTTTCCTCCACCCATCGCTCCAGTCCTCTCGCCGTCTTATGGCTGTAGACCTCGACGCCCTCGGGCTGGGCGTCCTTTTCCTGGCAATCCGTCCACCACTTCAGCAAGTTGTTGCGGGCATCCATGTCGATCATGGCGACGCGGCCGCCCCGCAGGGCATATTCGCCCGCGATGTTCATCAACGCGGTGGTCTTGCCCGCGCCTCCCTTGCCGTTGATGGCGGCGATCACGACGGCCATCGGCTGACTCCCTTGAAAAATGTGTTTCTACTCACACACGAACCCATTTCCGTGTGGACGTGGGTTCACATCGATATAGAAGCACACGAACATGGAAAAATACAATGCTATTGATATTGAAAAACTGGACTATTGCGGCAAAGAGTGCAAAACAACAATATTTTTAGTTGGCAGGATACGGAAATATGTGATACATTTTTCCTGACGATCGAGGGACAAGCCCTCGATCCGCGGCCTGCGGCCGCAACCACCACGATCAAGGGTGCGTTTGTCGATGGCCGGCAGCCGTTCAGAAGCGTCGAAACGGAAGGACCGGGTGGCGCATATCCGCTTCTCACAGGCCGAGTTCTACGCCCTTGAGGCGGCGGCGGCCGACGCCGGCATGACCGTATCGGCCTTCGTCCGGTCGCTTTCCATGGAGGGTGCCGGCGTGCGGCCGTTCCTCGCAAAAGAGGACCGTGCCGTGGTCGGTCTTCTCGCCGAGGGCATGCGCGCGATCGGCGGAAACCTCAACCAGATCGCCCGTGCCATCAACACCGGGAGGGTTCCGGCCAAAGAGGAGCTCTCGGGGAGCATCAAGGACGCGCATGTCGTGGCGACCACAGTGGCTTCCGAGTTCGCCGAGATGACCCGGCGGGCGGCGGCGCATCGACGCGGGGAGGGCGCCTGATGGAGTTCTTTCCCGGTGCCTTCGAGCAGGAGTGGGAGCGCCGCCGCGCCACGCTGCTCCATGAAATGCAGATGGGTCAGCTCAGTCAGACCAACTGGGACGAGCCGCGAAGGGGAGGGATGGCGCGCCTTTCCGAGGAGGGGTCTGGCGGCTTTGGCAGGGCGCGGCGGCTGGGCGGGAGCCGACCGCGGGGGTCGCGTGGCGGCGCGGGCGCAGCCGGCCGATCGATGCGAGCGCGCTTCTCGGCGCTGGCGCGGGGGAGCCAGCCGGCGGTGGTGAAGCTCGCCTCCTATGGCGGGGGCGGTCGCGCGGCCACGATGATGAGCTACACATCGCGGGGAGGAGAGCTTGCCGTTGAGAACGAGCGCGGCGAGCGAGTGCTCGGCCGGGAGGTGCTCGCCGAACAGCAGGCGGAGTGGGAACATCTCTTCGACAATCGCGCCGCCAGCCGGGATCTCGGCGTCTTCCATGTCTCGATAGACGCGGCTTCGCTCTCCTCAGGCGTGGACCAGGACGATCAGCTGCGCGAAATCCTGCGATCGGGTTTTGGCGATCGTCGGTTTGTCTATGCTGCGCGCGAGCGATCCGACGGAGACCTCTATGTGAGTGGCGTCGTCGTCCTCCGCGACGGGGCCGGGGAGCGGCTGACCGGCGACCGGAAAGCCGCGGAGATCGTGCAGCAGCGCTACGACGAGACGGAGGCCGGCGGGGATGTCGAGGCGCGGTTCCGCTTTCATGGCTACGGCAACGGCGTGGAATGGGGCACCGCCCGGGTTCGGGAACTGGTCGCGTCAACCGACGGCGAGGTCCGCGAGGATACGGGCCGGCTGATCGGGGACGCGACGCAGGCCGGCGATCTCGTGCAGAAGGAATGGCGCAAGGAGCTGCACAGCCGCAAGGGCAGGGACGTCATGCACCTGATCGTCTCGGCCCGGGCCGGCACGGATGCATCCGCGTTTGAGGGGGCGGTCCGCGAATTCCTTGGCGAGCAGTTCGCGGGGCACCGCTATGTGTTCGCCGTTCACGATCCGGCGCTCGATCCGAAGGAGATGGCGGAGGGCGGCAAGCGCCCGCATATCCACGCCCATGCCATTGTGACCATGCGGTCAGAAACCGGCGAACGGATCGTTACCAGTCCGCGGTTGTTCCGGGAATGGCGCTCCTTGATGGCCGAGAAGGCACGCGAGCAGGGCATCGATATGGAACTGACCGATCGGCGGGAGTTCGCAAGCGCGCCGGCCTACACACGCAACCAGGTGCGGCCCATCAGCTATCGCGGCCGAACCGAGCATGAAGGCACGAGCGACGCGGCACACGCTCGATATCAGGCAAAGCGCTCGAATGAGTTGCGCCCGGCAACTTCCGATCGCAGCAGGCAGTACGCGGCGACGGCAGCGCGGGCCTGGAGCGACCTGGCGATAGAGAAGCCGGGCGCCTCGGAAGGCAATTTTGCGGTGCTTCAGAAAGCCCGTCTCGAAGGCGCTGCCGATATCAACCAAAATAACCTTGTTTTTGAGGGCTCAAAGCAAAGAGCTGTCAAAAATGCAGCTAATATGATAGATTTGAACGCAGTCGTGAACGGTGAGGATGGACAGATGCGGGAGATGACGCGTCCGGAATTCGAAGCCTACGAAAAACGCGTGGAAGCGATTCTTGCTTCTGTTGAGCAGACCCTTGACCCGGCCGAGCGCGAGGAGTTCGACGAGGTCGCTGCCGCCGCACGCGAAGTGGTCGATGTTCGTCGCGAGTATCTGGATCTCACCGAACGGCAGCTCTCGGCCGAGCCTCAGGGCGCCCGGCAGGAACATCACGATGCGGCGCCGGATGATTTGCACGGCCGCAACGCTGGCCCGGACCTGACGCCCATCGGACAGTTGGCCGAAGCGGCGAACGAGGTTCTGGCCGAGATCCGGTCTTCGCGTGCAACGTTGATTGGCGCCGGGACCGGTGAACACTCCGACGCAACGGTCGAGGCCTATCGCGAGAACCTCAATCTCGGCCTGTGGCGGGCGGCGGAACTCGCCGTCGAACATCAAAACACGCATGTGCGCGAGGCCGCAAAGGATGACGAGCAGCTTGGCGATCGGATCAAGCTGCTTGAGAAAATGCGAGAGGAGCGCGACGCCTCATACAATGACGGCTTTGAGGGAAGGCCCATCCCGGACATCGCAAAGGGCGATGCGAAGCTGCTTGCACATTACGAGCAGGGGCTGAGAGCGCTCGAAATAGAGATCGCCGTGATCGACGCGGAGCACGGGATTGGGTCAGAAGGCTGGCGGCCCGCCGACGGCTCCTGGACCAGGGAGGATTCGCAAGCCGCATGGGAGAACTTCAACCGGCGAAGCAGCGAACTTCAGTCGTTCCAGATTAAACAAATGGAGGCGGCGCAGAGGCACGAAGGCACGGCGACTACCGTAGAGTCGGCCGACGATGATCGAGCACACGAGCGCGGCCGTGATGATGGCCGTGTCGCTCCGCCAGCCCAGGACGAGATCGCGCGCGAACGCGACAACAATCTCTCAGGTCCGGAGAGGCAGCATGTGCCGCCCGCGGTCGTTCGAGACAGTCCTGAGCGGCCGGCGGAGGCGGCGCGGTCGGATCCTCCGCAGCAGCACTTTCCACGTCTGCAGGAACTGGAGCGCGAGATCGAGGAGCGGCGCGAACGGGATCGCGATGACCGGGAGCGCTAGAAGCACCAGATGAAACGTCATTGGGATATCAACCCGCTTCCACCGCCCGAAGGCTCGGATGACCAGGGCCCCGACCCCTTCTCGGCCTACCTGCTCCTGGCGTTCGTCGTCGTCGCTCCACTGATCTATTTCGGGCCGCAGCTGCGTACGATCGAGGCCTGGATTGTGAAGGCTTACAGCACCCTCGAAGGCTGGCTCATTCCGATCAGGGACTGGTTCGTCGGGTTTGTGGCGTAGCCCTGTGGTCATTGTCGACCATCCTGTTCGATAGACGAGCGGATCGGCCATGGCCAGTTCAGTGTTGCCGCGTTCCATCATCGACCGCAAGGTGCGCCCGCTTGTCGAGGCGGGCGCTTGGCGACACACGCGTCGTGCTCATCGCCGGCCCGCGGCAGGCGGGCAAGACGACTCTCGCACGAACGTTTGCCGGGCCAGATCGTCCCTATGTCACCCTTGACGACGCCGGTGCGCTGAGCGCGGCCCGGTCCGACCCGGTCGGGTTCGTGCGAGGCATCGGCCGGACCGTGATCGACGAAGTTCAGCGTGTGCCGGAGCTGATGCTGGCGATCAAGGAGAGCGTCGACCGCGACTATACGCCGGGAAGGTTCCTTCTGACCGGCTCCGCCAATCTGGCGACGGTGCCGATGATCGCCGATTCCCTTGCCGGCCGGATGGCAACGATCTCGCTGCTACCCTTCGCACAATCGGAAATCCGCTCGACACCCGGGCGGCTTCTGGATCGCCTGTTCGCCGGCGAGGAGCCTACAGCGGGAGAAAGTGCAATCCTTGGTGACGAGCTGGTCGCGCTCGTCCTGCGGGGCGGCTACCCGGAGGCTCTGCGCCGGGCGACATCGGCCCGCCGCACGGCGTGGCTCGAGGATTATGTGGCCCAGATTCTCGATCGGGACGTTCGCGACATCGCCAATATCGATCAGTTCGACCGGCTGCCCCGGCTGCTTCAGGTTCTCGCCGAGCATGCCGGACAATTGGTCAACCATTCGAGCTTCGGCGCGGCCCTCGGTCTTTCGAGCGTGACCGCGCAGAAATATGTCGCGATCCTCGAGCGGCTCTTCCTAGTCAGGACTTTGACGCCGTGGTCGAACAATCGGCTGAGCCGGCTGATCAAGACGCCGAAGCTGCACTTTCTCGACAGTGGACTCCTTGCTGCCTTGCGCGAGGACGAGGAAGAAGCGCTGCGGCAGGATCGATCGCGGTTCGGCGCGCTGCTGGAGAGCTTCGTCGTCTCGGAGCTCTTGAAGCTTGCATCATGGTGCGAGCGGCGGGTGTTGTTCTCGCACTACCGGACCAAGGATCAAGACGAGGTCGACGTCGTGATCGAGGATCGCCGAGGTCGGGTCGTCGGCATTGAGGTGAAGGCCTCCGCGACGGTGCGGCCGAAGGATTTCCGGAGGCTGCAACAGCTGCAGGAGGCGGTCGGAGACCGGTTCATCCGCGGCCTGGTCCTGCACGACCACGACCGCGTGACGCCGTTCGGCGAGAAATTACAGTCTGCGCCCTTGTCTATCCTGTGGACCATGTAAACCTCGGATAACATAGGTTCTTCTGCGAACTGTCCGGTAAGACCGTGGCTGCGTCGATAATGAGGTGGGTTTCTGACAGTCCACTTCTGGAATAGCTTCGCAATTCAACTGCTGAACCCCATTCCCAGAATGATGCCGTCACCTGCCTCGCTTGAAAGCGAGCGGTCGTGCCGACCGGAGTGAATGTTGTTTACGCGCTGTTTGCGCCGATCGCGTCGATGGCACATCGCGTGTTGATGCCCGCGTGGCATAGACAGGGCGCTCCTGAAATTACGGAGCGTCCCATGCTTGACATCCTCTACATTGCGCTGGCCGCCGGCTTCTTCGTCGCGGCCGCTGCCTCCGTTCGCCTGATCGAACGGCTCTGAGGTCGCGCCATGGCTCTCGACCTCCTCGTCGGCGGCGCCGTCGCCGCTCTCCTCCTCGCCTATCTCGGTTATGCGCTGGCCCGGCCGGAACGGTTCTGACCGCGCGCAAGGACACGTCTCATGGCACCCGATTTTCTGCAATTCATTCTCTACGCGGCGCTCGTCACCGCGCTTGCCTGGCCGCTCGGCCTCTATCTTGCCCGCGTCTATGAAGGCGGCACTACGTGGCTGTCGCCGGTACTAGCGCCCGTCGAGGGCGGGTTCTTCGCGCTGGCGGGCATCAAAATGGGCCAGGGCCAGCACTGGACGCGCTATGCTTTGTCGGTGCTTGCCTTCAGCCTTGGCTCGTGGGCGCTGCTCTACGCGATCCTGCGCCTCCAGCACGTGCTCCCGTTCAACCCGCAGGCGCTTGGACCGCTGTCTCCGGACCTCGCCTTCAACACGGCAGTCTCGTTCATCACAAACACCAACTGGCAGGCCTATGGCGGCGAGACGACCATGTCGTATTTCAGCCAGATGGCGGGCCTGACGGTGCAGAACTTCGTTTCCGCCGGCGTCGGCATGGCTGTCTGCGCGGCCGTCATCCGTGGCTTCTTCGCCCGCGAACAGAAGACCCTCGGCAATTTCTGGGTCGATCTGACGCGTTCGGTTCTCTACGTGCTGCTGCCGCTCTCGATCGGGCTGACGCTGTTCCTGGTCTGGCAGGGCGTGCCGCAGAACCTGATGGCTTACGTCTCAGCGACGACCGTCGAAGGCGCCCAACAGACGATCAGCCAGGGCCCAGCCGCTTCGCAGATCGCGATCAAACAGCTCGGCACCAATGGCGGCGGCTTCTGGAACGCGAACTCGTCGGTGCCCTACGAGAACCCGACGCCATTTTCGAACCTCGCCGAGATGGTCTCGATCCTGCTCATCCCGGCCGCCTTCTGCTTCATGTTTGGCAGGATGGTTCGCGACATGCGCCAGGGCGTCGCGATCTTCGCGGCCATGGGCATCCTGTTCCTCGGTGGGCTGGCGCTGACCTACGGCTCCGAGGTCTCCGGCAATCCAGCCTTCGCGCAGCTTCCCGTCGAGCAGTCGGCCGGCAACATGGAGGGCAAGGAAGTCCGCTTCGGCGTTGGCAATTCGGCGCTGTGGGCCACCGCAACGACTGCGGCGTCGAACGGCTCTGTCAATTCGATGCACGACTCGTTCATGCCGCTCGGCGCTCTCGCCCCCATGCTCCTGATGCAGGTCGGCGAAGTGGTGTTCGGCGGTGTCGGCTCCGGCTTCTACGGCATGTTGTCCTTCGTCGTGCTGACGGTCTTCCTCGCAGGGCTGATGGTCGGGCGGACGCCGGAATATCTCGGCAGAAAGATCGAGGCGCGGGAGGTGAAGCTCGCCGTCGTCGCCTTCCTGGTGATGCCGCTGGGCGTGTTGGGGCTTGGGGCGCTCGCGGCAGTCCTCCCCATCTCGCTATCCTCGCTCCAGGATGCGGGGCCTCACGGTCTTTCGGAAATCCTCTACGCCTATTCGTCGGCGACCGGGAACAACGGCTCGGCCTTCGCGGGCTTCGGCGCCAACACGCCCTATCAGAACACGATGCAGGGCATCGCCATGCTGCTTGGCCGCTTCGTCTACATCGTGCCGATGCTGGCGGTCGCCGGTTCGCTGGCCGCCAAGAGATCGGCGCCCGCTTCCAGCGGCACATTCCCGACGCACGGGCCGCTGTTCGTCACCCTCCTGATCGCCGTGATCCTGATCCTCGGCGGGCTGACCTTCTTCCCGGCGCTCGCGCTGGGGCCGATCGCCGAGCGCGTATCGATGCTCGCCGGCGAAACCTTCTGAGGCAAATCCATGCGCAAGAAACCCGACATCTCGCTTCTCGACTGGCGCGTGACCGGTCCGGCGCTGAAGGTGGCTTTCATTAAGCTCGATCCGCGCCTGATGGCCACGAATCCGGTGATGTTCGTCACCGAGGTGGTAGCGGCGCTTTCGACGCTATTGTTCCTGCGCGATCTGCTCACCGGGGGTGAACACGTCGCCATTAGCGGCCAGATCGCCGCGTGGCTGTGGTTCACGGTGTATTTCGCCAACGTTGCCGAAGCGATGGCGGAGGGCCGCGGCAAGGCGCGCGCCGACACGCTGCGCGCTACGCAGACGGAGACGCCAGCGCGCCAGCTCGCCTCCATCGACGCGGCAGAGCCCGAAATCGTCTCCAGCCGTTCGCTCAAGCCGGGAGACCTGGTGCTGGTGAAGGTTGACGACATCGTTCCCGCCGATGGCGAGATCGTCGAGGGGATCGCATCCGTCGACGAGAGCGCGATCACGGGTGAATCCGCCTCGGTGATCCGCGAGGCCGGCGGCGACCGGTCGGCGGTGACGGGCGGCACGCGTGTCGTGTCGGACTGGATCAAGGTCAGGATCACCTCGAAGCCCGGCGAAAGTTTCCTCGACCGCATGATCGCCATGGTCGAGGGCGCGGAACGCCAGAAGACCCCGAACGAGATCACGCTCAACATCCTGCTCGCGGGCATGACCATCATCTTCCTGATCGTCGTCGTCACGCTTCAGCCCTTCGTCATATATTCCGGAGCATTCGTACCGGTGGTCTTCCTGATCGCCCTGCTTGTGACGCTCATCCCGACGACGATCGGCGGGCTCCTGTCGGCGATCGGCATTGCCGGAATGGACAGGCTGGTGAAAGCGAATGTCATCGCCAAATCGGGTCGTGCGGTGGAGGCGGCCGGCGACGTCGACGTGCTTCTTCTCGACAAGACAGGCACGATCACCTTCGGCGCACGGCAGGCGGATGCTTTCGAGCCCTTGCAAGGCGTGTCGCAAAAGGAGATGGCGGAAGCGGCCCTGATAGCCTCGCTCGCGGACGAGACGCCCGAAGGCCGCTCGATCGTGGATTTCGCAAGAAAACACCTCGGCCGGACCCTGGACGGAACGGACCAAGTGGCCGAGGTCATCCCTTTCGCCGCCAACACACGTATCTCCGGCGCCAACCTGAAGGATGGGTCGAAGCTGCGCAAGGGCGCCTCCGACGCGATACTCGCATGGTGCGGCGTCGGCATGACCCCGCAGGTCCGCGCGGTCGTCGAAAGCATCGCCAAGTCCGGCAGCACGCCGCTGCTCGTGGCCCGCGACAAACGCGTGCTCGGCGTGATTCAGCTCAAGGATATCGTCAAGCCGGGCATCCGCGAGCGGTTCGCCGAACTGCGCCGCATGGGCGTGCGCACGGTGATGGTCACGGGCGACAATCCGCTGACGGCCGCCGCCATTGCCGCCGAGGCAGGCGTCGACGATTTCCTCGCCGAGGCGACGCCGGAACGAAAGCTCGAATTGATCCGCAAGGAGCAGGCCGAGGGCAAGCTCGTCGCCATGTGCGGCGACGGCTCGAACGACGCCCCCGCGCTTGCCCAGGCCGATGTCGGCGTGGCGATGAACACCGGCACTCCTGCCGCGAAGGAGGCGGGCAACCTGATCGATCTCGACAGCGACCCGACCAAGCTCATCGAGATCGTACTCGTGGGCAAGCAGCTGCTGATCAGCAGAGGCTCACTGACGACCTTCTCCGTCGCCAACGACGTTGCGAAATATTTCGCCATCCTGCCGGCCCTGTTCGTGACCGCCTATCCGGCGCTGGATGCGCTCAACGTCATGGGCCTCGGAAGCCCGGGCAGCGCGATCCTGTCGGCTGTCATCTTCAATGCGCTGATCATCATCGCGCTGATCCCTCTGGCACTGCGTGGCGTGAAATACCAGCCCGCCACCGCCGCCAGCCTGCTGAGACGAAACCTGCTCGTTTACGGGCTCGGCGGCCTGATCGTTCCTTTCGTCGGCATCAAGGCGATCGACCTGATTGTCAACGCCGCCGGCATCGTATGAGGTGAAACCATGCTTTCCGAACTCAGACCCGCTCTGACCTTTCTCGCGCTATTCACGCTGCTCACGGGTGTGGCCTATCCGCTGGCGATGACGGGCGCAGCCCAGGCGCTGTTCCCCGCGCAGGCCAATGGCAGCCTGATCGAGCGCGACGGCCGAATCATCGGCTCGTCGCTGATCGGCCAGTCCTTCGCGGTCGAAGGCTACTTCCACGGCCGCCCTTCCGCAGCCGGCACCGACGGCTACGACGCCGCTTCGACCGGCGGCAGCAATCTCGGTCCGACCTCGAAGACGCTGATCGACCGCGTGACCGCCGATGCGCAGCGGATCAGTGCTGCAAACGGCGGCGCGTCCGTCCCCATCGACCTCGTCACCGCATCCGGCAGCGGTCTCGACCCTCACATCTCGCCCGAGGCCGCGAACCTGCAGGTAGAACGTGTCGCCGCGGCGCGAGGAGCAGACATACCCACGGTCCGCGCGCTGGTCGCCGATCACATCGAAGACCGGACGTTCGGCGTGCTGGGCGAGCCGCGCGTCAATGTGCTCCTGCTCAATCTCGCTCTCGACGAACGCATCCCGGTCTCCGACTGACGATGGAGCAGGAAGGCCGCCCCGAGCCCGACGCCCTCCTCGCGGAAGCCGCGAAGGAGGGACGCGGGCGGCTGAAGATCTTTCTCGGCGCTGCCCCTGGTGTCGGGAAAACTTATGCGATGCTGGAGGCTGCTCAGCGCCGCAGGGCGGACGGTCTTGACGTCGTCGTCGGTGTCGTCGAGACGCATGGCCGAGCCGAGACCGAGCGGCTTGTTGCGGGCCTGGAGGTCCTTCCGCGCGCACAGATACCATATGGCGGGCGCCTGCTCGCCGAAATGGATCTCGACGGCATCATCACCCGGCGACCAAGACTGGTCCTCGTCGACGAACTGGCCCACACCAACGTGCCGGGCAGCCGCCACGCCAAGCGCTGGCAGGACGTGGAGGAACTGCTGGCAGCCGGCATCGACGTATACTCGACGCTGAACATCCAGCATCTCGAAAGCCTCAACGACGTCGTCGCCCGCATTGCTCGGGTGAAGGTGCGCGAGACGATACCGGACAAGGTTCTGGAGCTCGCTGACGACATCGAACTGATCGACCTGCCGCCGGACGAACTCATCGAGCGGCTGCGGGAAGGCAAGGTCTACATCCAGGACCAGATCGCACGCGCGATCCAGAACTTCTTCTCGAAGGGTAATCTGACTGCCCTTCGTGAGCTGGCGATGCGCGTTGCCGCCGATCGGGTCGACGCGCAGATGGCGGCCCACATGAAGAGCCATGCGATCCCCGGCCCGTGGCCGGCGCAGGATCGGGTGCTCGTCTGCGTCAACGAGGCGCCCGTCTCCAAGGCGCTGGTCCGGGCTGCCAAGCGGATGGCCGAACGGTCGCGGACTGACTGGATCGCGGCAACCGTGTCGACGCCGCAGTCGGAGCATTTGCCGGATGCCGCCAAGGACTCGATCGCCGAGACCCTGCGGCTGGCCGAGGCCCTCGGCGCGGATATCTCGACCATCAACGCCGAGAGCCATATCGCCGACGAGATCCTTGCCTTCGCCCGCAGCCGCAACGTCTCGCGCATCGTTATCGGGCGACCCCGGCCCCGACGCTTCACGGCATGGCTGTTCCGCGAGACAGTGGCTGAGGAAATCATCCGCAAGGCGGAGGATTTTCAGGTGACTATCATATCGGCAGAGCCCTCCGAGGCACGCAAAGCCATCATAACGGCGCCCCACCCGGCGCCCGAAAAGGATGTGCGCGCCTATATGTGGGGCGCAGTCGCCGTCGCGGCATCGGTAGGGGTCGCCTATCTGGTCGATCACATTGTGCCGGTCGAGAGCCTTGCGCTCTTCTTCCTCGTGGGTGTGCTCACGATTGCCGCGCGCTTCGGCCTCTGGCCATCGATCTTCACGAGCGTCCTGTCCTTCCTCGCCTACAATTTCTTCCTCACTGAGCCGTACCATACGTTCGAAGTCGCGCATGAAGGCGTGGTGCTGACGCTTTTCTTGTTCTTGCTCGTGGCAATCGTGACCGGAAACCTTGCCGCCAGGCTTCGCGACCAGGCGCAGGCGCAGCGCGCCATCGCCAAGCGCACGGCCAACCTGTTTGACTTCTCGCGCAAGGTGGCGAGCGTTGCCTCGCTCGACGACGTCGTCTGGGCGGCGGTCACCCATGTCGCGTCAACGATGCAGTGTTCCTCGATGATACTCATGCCGGACGCCGCGGGCCGGCTAGCGATCGTCGGCGGCATGCCGCCCGAAGACCAGCTGGAACCGCGCGACCGCGGCGCGGCGGAGTGGGCCTGGGACAAGCGTGAACCCGCTGGCTGGTCGTCGCAGACTTTGCCGTCGGCAACCTGGCTCTTCCTGCCGATGAAGAGTGCGGACCGAATCCACGGCCTGCTTGGTGTCCAGTTCGGCACGCGTCATTACATCACCACGGAAGAGCGCCGGCTGTTGGATTCCCTCGTCGACCAGGTCGGTCTTGCCATCGAACGCACGAAGCTCGCCTCCGACATGGAACAAACGCGCCTGCTGGCCGAGACGGAGAGCCTTCGCGCTGCCCTCTTATCGTCCGTCAGCCACGATCTCAGGACGCCACTGGTCTCGATCATCGGCGCCGCGACCTCGCTGGTCGACGCGGACGAGGCGCTGGGGGCATCGGGCCGCCGGAGCATGGCCGAGACCATCCGCGACGAGGGCAACCGGCTCAACCGCTACGTCCAGAACCTTCTCGACATGACCCGGCTCGGCTACGGTGCCCTCAAGGTCGTCCGTGAGCCGGTCGATCTGCGCGAGGTGGTAGGTCGGGCCTTACGGCGGCTGGACCGCGATCTCGCCGCGCATCGCATCGTTCGGGACTTGCCGGCCTCGCTGCCGGAGGTGTCCGGCGACGCCGTCCTCTTGGAGCAGGTGGTGACGAACATCCTCGACAATGCGGCGAAATACGCGCCCCCCGGTTCGCGGGTCACCCTGTCGGCCGAAGCGAACGGCGACCGAGTCGCGCTGGCCATAACGGACGAAGGCCCGGGCATTGGCGAGAACGATCGGGCTCATGTCTTCGACATGTTCTTCCGCGTCCGTGCGGGGGATGGCCAGCCCGGCGGCACCGGTCTCGGCCTCGCCATCGCCAAGGGGATCGTCGACGCGCATGGCGGATCGATCCGCGCCGAGGCAGCGCAGAAGGATGGTAGCGGGACCCGCATCGTCATGACCCTTCCCGCCGTCGCACCATCCGGGGCGCCCGCATGAACACCGGCCGTATCCTCCTGATCGAGGATGACCCGGGCATCCGGAGGTTCCTGCGCGTGGCACTGGAGGCGCAGGGCTTCACGATGGAGGAGGAGGCGTCGGGCAAGGGCGGGATTGCGAGGGCGGCGACAGCGCAGCCCGATCTGGTCGTGCTCGACCTCGGCCTGCCCGACATGGACGGCAAGACGGTGATCGCCCGTATCCGAGAATGGTCCCAGGTGCCCATCCTGATCCTCTCGGTGCGCCAGGCCGAGGAGGAGAAAGTCGCAGCCCTCGATGCTGGGGCCAACGACTATGTCGTCAAGCCCTTTGGTATCGCCGAGATGCTGGCACGCGTTAGGGCACTTCTTCGATCGGTCTCAGGAGGCACTGCACCCGAAACGGAAATCCTGCGTCGCGATCTGCGCATCGATCTCGCCCGCCACGAGGTCGCGCTCGCCGGCGAGCCGCTCAGGCTCACGCGCAAGGAGTTCGACCTTCTCGCGCTGCTCGCCCGCAATGCCGGCCGCATCGTCACCCACCGCCAACTGCTCGCCGACATCTGGGGTCCCGCCCACGAGCACGACCTGCAGTATCTGCGCGTCTTCGTTGGCCGCCTTCGCGCCAAGCTCGGCGACGACCCCGCCGCGCCCCGGTTCATCCTCAACGAGCCTGGGGTCGGTTACCGGTTCCTGGATTAGATTGTTGATCGGTAGGTCATTCAGTCGAGCAGTAGCTTTTGCTGCGAGCATCCCGCTCAGCCGCCAGATTGCCGTCATTTGGTCCCTCCGTTCGACGGATGCTTTTGCACTCAGCAGATTGGAACGCACTTCTGCACCGAAGGAAGCGTGCGTGGTCGTGGAGGCGACTCACGGCTGGCAAAAGCAGAAACGCGGAAATGCACCCGAAGAGACCGTCGACCTCATCTTTCGCATGGTGGCCGGAGGTAGGGATAAATTTGGCCGCCATACAGAAAGTCGCATAACATGGAACTTAAGTCATTGATATTGCAGTTACATCTGCGCCACCGCGGCTCGCGGCACTGAGTCCGCAGCCGTTTAACTGCCGGGCGCCCACGATTATGCAGCTTTTCGGACGCTAACTTCGACATGCAGGCCGACCGCGACCAGCATATTGACGAGGGTGTCGAGGGTGAACAGGTTGATCTTGCCGCGCAGGAGATCGGACACACGGGGCTGCGTCACGCCGAGCTGGCGCGCAGCTTCGGCCTGCGTCCAGCCCTTTGCTCGGATGTGCTGCTCCAGCGCCACCATCAGCGTCGAGCGGAGCTTCATGTTCTCCGCTTCGGCGGGCGTGTCTTCGATCGCGTCCCAAACGCTTGCAAACGTTTCGTTGCTCATTGGCCTAGTTCCTTCACCAGATCGCTGTAGCGCTTCGCGGCAAGATCCAGGTCCGACCTGCTGGTCTTCTGCGATTTCTTCTGGAAGCAGTGTAGCACGTAGACTGCCTCGGCGAATTTGGCGACGTAGATGATCCGGAACGCGCCGGTTTCGTCCCGAATCCTGATTTCCTGTACGCCCTTCCCGATGGTGCCCATCGGCTTCCAGTCGATTGGGGCCTGCTCGTTTTGTACCTTGTCGAGTTGATAGCCTGCTTCACGCCGTGCCGACTCGGGAAAGGCGCGCAGATCATTGAGGGCGCCGCCCCGAAATTTAAGCACTTTCATGGGCAGAGTATACAAACTTTTGTATGGTCATGGCAAGGGTCCCGTTACGCGCTCGCTCGTCCTCCCAGATAGAGAACACGCGTTTCTCTAACGTCAGCCGTTTCGCGCGCTCGAAAGAGAAGGCGATCAAGCGGAGAGGGTCAGACTGCCTCGGCCTCGGCGATCTCCAGTTCGTCTGGGACGGTCTCATCGAACACCCGTGCCCAACTAGCAGTCTTTCCGCGCTGGCTCCCGGACCTGGCCGGCGCCTGGGTGAGTGCCTTCAGTTTTCGAGCGGCTTTGGCGAAACGCGCATCGAGTGCGCCGCGCGCAGGCCTCGCAGAAGAAGCCCCTGCCCGCAGCGATGTCGTCGCGGCCGCGACCACCGTTCTTTGGCCCCTGCCGCCGACGGCCTCGCGCTTCGGTGCGGCCGATGGTTTCCGAGCGGGACGCTTTGCTTTCTCCTCCGGTGGAGCACCCTGCCCCTCCGATTTCAATGCATCCTGGCCAGCTGAGGTGTGGACTGTTGCCGGCACTGGCCGCTGCGGCAGGAACTCGATCGCAGGCACATGCAGCGGGTTTGCCCTCGAGAACCACTCCATCGTCTTGAACGGCGCAGTGCTGAAGAACCGCAGCTTGTCGGCGAAGACCGGGTTCTGGCCCTCGGCCAGGATGACCATCTTGCTCGCCGGCATCTGCCGGACTTCCTGCGGCATCATCAGGTCGCGTTCCCGCAACTGCTCGACCTTGGTCCGACGATGCAGACCCATCAGCTCGATCGTGCGGGATTCGGTCTTGTAGCGGACCGTGCGCTTGCCAAGGCCCTTCGAGACAGCATCCGCGGTCACCTGGTCGTTGGCGCCGAACACCAGCTGGTAGCCGCAATTCCCCATGAGGGAATGGCGGGACGTCTCGCCATACATCTCATCGAGGCTCTTCAGGTCCTGGATCACGAACGCCATCTTGATGTTGTAGCCGGCGACGTAGGGCAGCTTCGTCGTGATCTCGTTCATTTTCTTCAACTGCCGGAATTCGTCGAGCAGGAAGTAGACCGGCACGGATCGCTCAGTGTGCTCGAGCATGAGCACATCCAGGGTCTGTTGCACGAAGAGCGCGAGCAGCGGCCGCAGCAGCGTGATGTCGGTGACGTTGGGTGCAAGATAGATCGACACCGGCCGGTGTTTCAGGGCGCGTAGGTCCATGTCGGTGACCGACGTTGCGGCGACGACGCGCTCATTGCGGAACGGCCTGAGCGCCTTTTGGATGTCGAGGAGCGCCGATGCGGCAGCACGCTCGGATAGGGCGATGTAGGCGTTGAAACTCTCCACCGTGAAGCGGGACAGGTAGGGCTCGCGCTCCTTGATGAGGATCATCAGCGCCTGCAGATTCGCCCCGCTGTTGAAGAAGGCCGTGACCTCGCCGAGGTTGCGATGTCCCTCGTAGAAGACGCTTTCGTTGATGTAGCTGATCGCGCCGGCCATGACCTGCTGGGCCGTGGCCTGCCAGATCGAGTTTTCGGACTCGGTGACTTCCGGGACGAGGATCGCGGCCATGTTCTGGATGTCGGTGGTTCGGTCGCCGCGATCCGGCCGAATGAAGTCGAGCGGGTTGTAGCGATGCGTCCTCTCCGATCCCGGCGCGAACAGAAAGACCTGGTTGCCCTTCGATTTGCGATAGCCGGCGGTGCTGCGAAAGATCTCTCCCTTGAGGTCGGTGACGATCATCGAACCTTCGTGGGTGAGCGCGTTCGGCACGACATAGCAGGCGCCCTTCCCCGAGCGCGTCGGTCCGATGATCAGGTGGTGCCGATCGTCGTCGACACGGAGAATCTGCCGTCCGAAACGACCAAGTATCTTGCCCTTCTTCCTGAACCATCCATCACGACGGAGCGTCGTCGCGGTCTGGAAGCGTGCGTCGCCGAGGGGGCTCGAATTGGGTCGCAGACCGGCGTAGGCGACAACGCCGGCGACCAGGCACGCAGGCAAGAGTGCGCCCAGCGCCACGACGCGCAGGACGGCGCTGTCGCCATAGGCGACGAGCTGCTGGAACGGCGCGAACGGATTTGTTGTGATGGTTGCCTGCAGGATTCGTCCGTCGCCATAGACGAGTTGCAGCGCAAGCCCATAGGCCAGCAGCCAGGCAGCAAAGGCAATGGCCAGGCAGAAGCCGAGATAGAAGACGCGAAGCGAGCCGGTCATGGCACATCCATCCGTTCGCGCGCGAAGAAAATCTCGGAGACCCCACGTCGGCCCCCTTCCCTGCGCAACTGGATGACGATCGGGATGACACTCTGGATATAGGAAATGAGGTCGCTCTTCGGGTAGGCGGCCGACAGGCCCGACTGCATGACCATCATGGCGAGCTGTTCATACGCGCCAAGCGGTGTGTCGGCATGAACCGTCGACATGGATCCCGGATGACCCGTGTTGATGGCGCGCAGGAAGGCGAAGGCCTCCGATCCCCGCACCTCGCCGACGAACAACCGATCCGGTCGCATGCGCAGCGAGGCCTCGAGCAAGGACTGGATTGTCACGCTCGCCGTTCCCTGATTGCCGCGCGATGCGAGCAGATGCACCGCGTTCTTCTGGGGTGGAAAGAGCTCGCGCGTGTCCTCCAGCGTGATGATCCGCTCATGCGGGTCAACGGTCTTGAGGCAGGCGTTCAGGAAGGTCGTCTTGCCGCTCGACGTGCCGCCGCTGATCAGGATCGACACCCGATTGACGATCGCCGTGCGGATGAAGCCGTAAATGTTCCTGGCCGAGAGCTGCTCGACCAGGGCCCGGTCGGTCTCGCTTAGGCCACCGACGGCAACCGTCACCTGGTCGAGTGATCCCTGATCGCGGTAGTCTTCGAGTGTGAAGTTGCTGACGACCTGTTTGCGGATCGACAGCGTGCCGCCTTCCGGCGCCGCGGGAGGCAGAACGACCTGGATGCGCTCGCCCGTGGGAAGCGCTGCGCTGAGGATCGGATTGGCGGGGCTGACGAACTGGTTGGTGCTCGCCGCGACGCGCTCGCCGATGTTGACGATCTCGGCCGTGGTGAGCTCCGGAATCTCATGGAACTCCATGTGCGCCGAGCCGAGACGTTCGACATAGATCTGTCTGGGCCGATTGACCGAGATCTCGACGACCTCCGAATCGTTCAGGAACGCCTTCAGCGGAGCAAGCGCCCGATAGAGGAAATAGTGCCGGTTGTCCGATGCAAGCTCAGGGAAGGCCACGTTCACGACGTATCTCCTTCAACGCTTCGGTAACGGGGTCTTCGTAGAGCGCTGAGAAATCGAGGTCCTGACGGACGAAGACGAAAATGCGCTCGCCCTGGCTCACGCTGATCGTCGGCGGAATGCGCAGCGAGTCTCCCAGTGCCTGATTGGCCATATCGGAAAATGTCTGCGCGAGTGTCTCCCGTGCCAGCTCTTCCGCGCGCTGCGCATCGCCGCTGTCGCCGGATGCGGTCTGGCTGCCGTAGCCCGTCAGATAGCTGGCGCCGGCGCCGACGACCGAGAGCAGAATGGCCGCGCCGAACCGCTCGCGGAACTTCTTGTCCACACGTCCCGCCAGGCCGGAGCGGCCAAGACTATCGGCGCCGATCGAATTCAGCCGGACCGACACGCCGTCATCGCGCAGCATACGGGTCCAGACAACGAAAATTCGCGTCTGGCCGCGCGTGATCTCGGACTGGTACTCGCCGATGAGCCGCGTGCCGGTTGGGATCAGGACACGCCGGCCGTCAAAGGAGTAGACATCCTGCGAGACGATCGCCCTCACCTGTCCCGGCAGATCGCTGACGATGGCCGTCTCCAGAATGCCCGGGATCAGGGTACCCTCGGGAACCAGCGCATCGATCCGCTCGATCTTCCCGGCTTTGGCGCTGCGGTCACCAATGCTGGCGGCCGCCGCCAGGAACTTGCTGCTGCGATCCTCGCCGGCGACCGTGAGCCCTCCCCCCTCGCCTTCGGTCAGACTGCCCGTTTCGCCGGACGTCGGGTTATCGAGCACCACCTGATTCGAGCGGAAGCGTGCCGGGAATTCTTCCGGAGGTGCTTCGGCGGCTTCCGGCGCCGGCGGGGGTGCACCCGGCAGAGGCGGAGGCGGCACCTCGAACTCGGTCGTATCGACCTCTTCTGCCGGAGGAGGTGGAGGTGGTGGAGCTGGTATCTGCACGACCTCCGGCGCCGGCGGATCGGGCTCCGGCTCGCCCTCTCGAACGAAGGAAGGTGGGCGAAACGTCGTGGTGGTGAACTCCTCGTCGCCGTCGAGCATGTCGCCCACCGGCGGCTGCCTGCCGGCGAGAACCAGATAACCGGCAGCAATGCCCAGCAGGACCAGAACGGCGCCACCGACGAGTTGCTTGCGGCGAACTGAGGTGTCGGCAACGACAGGATCGTCATTGCCGGCCAGAGCGTCGAGTTCGGGAGAGCGCTTCATCAGTTGCCGCTCCGGCGCCGACGCTTTGCCTGGTCATCCTCAACGGGACCGAGAATGGCCGGGTCGGGCGCCCCGAAATCGGGCTTTCGAAGGTTGAAGATGCAGATCCACTGATCGCCGTCGCGCAGGGTGAACTGGGTCGCGGTGCCGTCGACGACGATATACTCCCCTTCCCTGCGGAAGTTTCGAAGCGTCTCGGAGAAGTCTGAGTTGACGGCAAAGATAGCGGGAACGCGGCGGTCGAACTTGAAGAAGGTCTTGCTGCCGTCGTCGAAGACCATGAGAGGCTTCAGCCTCGCATCGCCCGAGAAGGAATAGTCGATGTTGACGTTGGCCTTGTCGATCCCGGAAATGTTCGGCCAGGCCGCGCGCTGCTCCGCCTCGCGCCGCAATGCGGCATTAAGGTTCTTCTCCGGGTAATGGAATCGAATACCGAAGACCTTGCGGCCATCGTCTGGCGCGAAATCGTGGAGCTCTAGATAGTAGATGCGCTTGTCGGTGACGATGTTCATATTCGTCGTCACGTCCTCGGCGATCGGTTTGACGAATAGAATGTTGCCCTTCTCGGCCGGGACGACCTGCCAGCTCTCCGTGTCGCCTAGCGAGATCGTCTCGAACTTCTCGTCCTCATCGAAGATGATCATGGTCGAGATGCCGTAGGTCGCAAAAACCTGGACGACGTTGTTCTCCTGATAAGTGACGCTGGTCACCCGGGCATCGAGAGAGCCGCCCTTCGGCGTCTGCGCTGCATGAGCCACTCCGAAGGATCCGAAGACCGCAATGGCAACGGCGAACGCGCGGCCCCTCATCGCGCGTCCCCGGACGTGACAGTTTCCTGATCCCGACGGTAGGCGTAGACCTGGAAGCCAAGCGGGTTCTCGAAACGCCACTCGTTGCGCATCGGTGTATCGGTGTAGCGGAAGCGCACGACGGAGATCCAATGACGGACAATCGATTCCGTGTCGCTGCGCTCGTTGGTCGAGAACCTGACGATGGCCGTGCTGGTATTCGGAAAGGTCACCGACTTGATGTCGACCAGGACCCGTTTGAGACGCCCATAGACCTTGGTCGGGTTCTGCGCGTTGGCGGCGCTGTAGAGGCTCTGCAGCTCGCGCGCCGCCTCGTCCGTGGACAGAAGTGCGGCGATCCCGAAATTCTGCTCGATCGCATAGGGATCGTAGCCTTCGCGAGCTCGAATGTAACGCACGACATTCGCCTGCGTGATTGCCTGCTGCTCGGTGAGATTCGCCGGCCGTGTCAGGCCGGACTTCACCTCGATGTAACCTGTGGTCTGGTCGACGGTGACGACATAGGGCTCGAAGCTTTTCAGCGGCAGCATGAGCACCACGGCGACAAGGCTGAGCACGGCGATCCCGGCGAAGACGATCGAGAAGAACCAGGCGACCCGCGCCGAACGCTTCGCCCGCTTGACGATCTCCTGCTCCCAGATGTCGCCCTGCTGGAAATAGGAGCGGAGTGTGGTTTCGGACTTGTCTGCCATCCCTGCCCTTTATGTGTCGTTCAAAGTCCAACATCGGCGTGCCGGTCATGTCTGCCTTGGCGTTCCGTTGGACGTGATCGCCCGCTGCATGGCGGCGCCAGCGCCATCCTGTCGTGGCGAATGAAGTCGTGCCTGAACACGGTGGACGGCAGAACGTGTTTGCCGGGCCGACTGTCCGATTGCCTCGCGGCTCCACCAGACTCCTCGGGTGGTCAGCTGTCGCGAGCGAGGTCCAATCGGTGTGGCCAACCCGCCCGCGATACCCTGCGCAAGCGACTGGACCTGGATCAGCACAAAGCTGCCGGCGAGACAGAGCATGATGAAGGCGGCGAAGTCGCTGAGCGTCAGTTCGCGGTTTCCGGAAATCTGATCGATCTTCGTCAGCTCCGGCTCCATGGCGGCAATCAGGAAGGCCGCGATCACATAGACGAAAAGTGGAATGAGCGCGTAGAGCAGCGACTGGTTGAACCACCCCATCGCATAGCCGCGGGTCGAGTCGAACAAGAAGCATGAGATGAAAATGGGCGCAGTCCCCAACAGAACCCACAGCACGACCTTGGCGAGAACGAGGATGCCGAGCGCAACCGCTACGAATAGGCCAGCGAACACCATGATGATCAAGCCGATCAGCGCTGGCAGCACTGACAGATAACCTGCCTGCTCTGAGAAGGCTGCTGCGGCGACGTTCGCCGTCTTCCATATCTGGGAAAGGCCGTTGGTGGGCTCGGTGACACCCGTTGCGGAGGCAGCAAGAATAGCGCGCCCGGCATCCTCCGGCACCGTCGTAATCCACTCATAGACGAGTGAGTTGAAGTTCGCCCACGACGTGACGATGATGAAAATGACCATCACGCGCGCGAGCCTGCCGATGACCTCGGCGAGACTGAGACGCGACGTGCCGAGAAAGAGCTGGACGCCGTAGAAGAGCACGACAAGGACGAAGAGGACCCGGAGAAGCGGTTCTATATCCTGGCCCAGCGCTTCATAAGCGCGCTGGGAGAAATTCTGCCCCGAGGCGTCGATCCGTTCCAGCAATTCGCCAATGAAGTCGTCCACCGCCCTGCCCTATTCTTCGTCCCCGGACGCCAGGTCCTGGATCGCCGCCAATGCCGCGGCCCTGTCCGCATTGAGCGGTCTCATCGGTCCACACTCGCCATCCGCGCTGGCGTAGCTGGACAGGTTCGCAGGCCGCTTGCAGGGCGCCGTCTTCTCCTTCGGAGTACCGCAACCGCCGGCAGTAACAGCCAATATCAGCAG
Source organism: Nitratireductor sp. StC3 (assembly GCF_003015025.1). Taxonomy (NCBI): domain Bacteria; kingdom Pseudomonadati; phylum Pseudomonadota; class Alphaproteobacteria; order Hyphomicrobiales; family Phyllobacteriaceae; genus Nitratireductor; species Nitratireductor sp. StC3. The sequence goes on from NZ_PYBP01000013.1 coordinate 77,164, forward strand.
GGCGGCGCATCGAGTTCGGGGCGCCGTCATTCGTACTGCAACGCTTTTCGGGTGTTCGACATGTCGGTGAGCTTGCGCTGGTTTTCGGCATGCAGCGATTGCACGCCTGCATTCAGCACGCCGATCATTTCGTTGAGCGTTAAACCCGTCTGAACCTGAAGCTGTGTGTTCTGGTCGATCGAGCCCTTGATGTCCTCTGCCTGTCCGATCTCGCCGCCCGCGCTTTCAAGGGCGGAGCGGCGTGTCTCGACCGCTTGCTGGGCCCCTGTGATCAGCGCCGAGACGCCCATCACTGTCTTCATGAGTTCCTCATAGGATTTGTCGCTCGCAAGCGAGCTGTTCTCCTTGCCGGACAGAGAGCGCACGAGCTGAAGTCCGTTGATGAAGAGCGTGGCGGCTTCGACGACTTTGGGGTCGAGAGACCCGAAATCGGCAATCCCGCTCTTCAGGATGCTCTCGAAGGATGGGACCGACGAGACGCTGAAGCCGTTGCCGATCGCCAGATCCTTCAGCGATCCGGCGTCGCTGCCGCGGTCACCGGTCACGGCCTTCAGCGTCTCCTCGACCGTCGTGAGAATTTCCTTGTTCGTGTCAAGGATCTTGCCGGTCTTTTCGGCTGTGTCCCGCGCGACGGCATAGTTCGTCTTGTCGATGACCGGGATATCGGCTGCGGCCGGGACACCGCTCACGCCGATCAGCGCCACGACTGCCAATGAACGTTTCATGTCGATCTCCATTACCGTGTCTCGAGGAGCAGTTCGGCCTGCGCATCGATGCGCTGGACACATGCCTTCGCATCCGCATCCCAGACGAAGCCCTCGCGCTCGTCGCAGAAGCCGACCACCGGCCGATCGTCGTCACCGTTCCCCGTCTCGTAACGGGTTGATCGGTTCATTCCGGACAGGTCGCCAAGCGTCATGGCGTTGCTGGAATTGGTGAGATGGGCGAAGGCCGTGGAAAGCAGGATCAGCCGGTTGATGAGCTCGATGTTCGCATTGCGCGCGCCCGAATTGTGGTCCCAGCTATCCTGGATAGTTCCGGCGCCAAGCTGCCCGAGCTGCTGTAGCCAGGACATCACATCGGCGGATCCTTCTCCGATCGCTGTGGTCAGACCCATGGCATTCATGGTGCTGGTTCGCGCGCTCTCATAAGCGCCGCCACCACCGTAGTTGAGCGGAATGCCGGACTTGTCGGAGCCGCCGAAGGCCGGAAGCCATGTCTGCGTTATGCTGGCGACATAGCCCTGCGTCTCCTTGAAGGGCGGGATGCCGCCATATTTGTTCACGTTCCCCGCCCCGGCATTGTAGGCGGCAAGCGCCAGCGAGACATTGCCGTTGTATTTTCGGAGTTGCTGCTTGTAATAGCGCGCGCCGCCGCGCACGTTCTGTTCGATGTTATAGGGGTCTACTCCGAGGTCGCCGGCCGTCCCCGGCATCAGCTGCGCCAGACCGATCGCTCCCGCAGAAGACTTTGCGCAAGGGTTGAAGCGGCTCTCCTGATAGACCAACGCCAAGAACTGGTCCTCGTTGATCCCCTCCTCGCGCGCGATGCGGCGGACCAGGCCCGAGATCGCAGGATTGGCATTGGCGGCGCCAACAGGATCGTTCTTTCGGCCCGGCCGGTACATCGAGCAGGTGACACTCTGATTGTTGACGTACCGGTCCTCGTCGACCTTCTCGATCTCGGACGTCTTCCGGTCGCGATCCTCGCGCTCGTCGAGCACCGTGCCATCGATGGTCGGTATGTCGGCCAATGCCGGCGATGCAATACAGACAAGGAGAATGGGAAGACGCCTGATCATGCCGCACGCTCCCAACCGCAGAATTCTGGCAACCAGTTCGCCGGATCCTCGCCGAGCTGCGCGCGCAGCGCCGCGCACTGCTCGACCGTCTCCTTCCGGCCGGACATCACGCGCACGAGGTCCGGCATTGAGGAGAGATCGAGCCTGGCGATGACGGAGTCGTTGCCGTGCTTGATCAAAAAGGTCCGCCGCTCGGGTGGCGTGTTGCGGATGAAGGAATACTCCTTGGCGGTCAGGCCGAAACGCCTGATGTAACTTTCCTCATCTGCGCGTGGGTTCGGGAAATGCAGATTGGTTGCCGACTGCTCGATCAGCGTGTGCGATTGCGGCGAGCGCGCAATATCGGCCGCCGACTGTGTGCCGAACCCGACGATCCCGTTGAGCTTTCGGATCGTCTTCATCTTGTCGACGATGTAGTTGGAGAAGATCGGATCCTGGAGAAGCTTCCAGCCCTCATCCATGAAGATGAGAACCGGCTCGCCGGTGAGCAGCTCGTCCAGCCGATGGTAAAGGTACATGAGCGCCGGCGTACGCACATCCTGATTGTCGAGGATGTGCGTCATGTCGAAGCCGAAAATTCGGCGGCCCGAGAACGACAAGACGTCCTGCGGCGCGTTGAAGAGCCAGGCCTTCTCGCCCTCGAACCATGGACGCAGACGTGACTGAAGATCGTTGGCGTCGGAGCGCGCGCGACCCATCAACAGGCCGGACAGGTTGGCGAGCGTGCGCTGTTCGACCGGCTCCTGGCAGATGCGCCCGATCGCGCGCTCCAGCGTGTCCTCTTCTTCCTGGGAAAAACCGTGGCCGTCGGCCGGGTCGAGCATGGCCTTGAGAAGCCGATGCAGGAACTCGCGATTTGTGGCGTTGTTCTCGAGCTGCAGCGGATTGAAACCGGTGACAACGCCTGGCTGGAGCACCTCATAATCGCCGCCGACGGCGCGGATGAAGATCTCGGCGCCGCGGTCCTTGTCGAAGAAGACGGCCCGCGGCTCAGGCGAGATCCGGAAGGCCTGCGCAAGCAGGAAGGTCAGCGCCACGGTCTTGCCCGACCCGGTCGGTCCGGTCACCAAAAAATGGCCGATATCGCGTTGGTGGAAATTGAACCAGTAGGGCGTCTGCGACGTCGTTTCGAGGATCGAAATCGGCAATCCCCAGTGGTTGCCACTAGCCGAGCCGGTCGCGAAGTTGTGCAGCGACGAGAAACCCGAAAAATTCGCGCTCGACAGCATGCAGGAACGCGCGATGTAGGCGTGGTTGCCCGGCAGTTGCGCCCAGAACGAAGCCTCCATGTTAAGGTCTTCGCGTAGCCAGTTGATGTTCATGTCGGTGAGACACGAGCCGAGCTCGGCGACGGCCTTGTCGAGCCCAGCGAGATCGCGCGACAGGCACAGCAGGCTGAAATGGTGATAGCCGAAGACGGCTTCCTGGTTGAGTAGGCTGTTCAGCGCGAAATCGATATCGGTCTCGACGGTGCTGCCCGATTCATCCGATGCATGGATCTGACGCTGTAGCCGGGAAATGCGCTCCTGCGCGATCGGCTTGTCGGCAAGCGTGAACGACTGGGTGCAGATGAACTCGTGATTCATCTGCAGGAGCCCGTCGAGCATCCCAGGCCCGGAGAACGGAGGATATTCCTTGATCGATAGCATCGCGCCAAAGCGATTCTCCGCCTCGGTCGGACCCTGCGCCTGTAAAGTCCGCTTCGAGAAGTGTAGCCGCGACGTGCCGACATAGCTGCGGATGCCCATTCGGGGCAGGCGCATATCGCGCGCGATGCCGCAGGTGAGCAGCGTGTTGATAAAGGCGCAGGGTTCCGAATAGGGCTCGCCGTCCCGGTAGACGACGCCAAGCGGACGCGCGCCGTACTTTTGCAGCTCACGCGTGACGTTGCCCACGATCTCTTCGAGTTCGTTGATGCGTTCGTGCAGCCGCTGCTCAAGGACCTCCTTGCCGGAGGAGCGGTCGAGCAGTCTTGAAAAGCCTTCGGCGGCGCCGAGCGCGCCGCGCATTCCGGAACGGATGATCGTGAGGTAGAGTTCGTTGGTGAACATGCGCTTGTCGCGCAACGATGCCATGTAACGCGTGTTCAGAAGATCGCAGAACGGGTCCGAGTAAATCCCGCCGATCGAGGGCTTGACCTCCTTGCGGATCACCGTCGACCAGAGCGAATAGCGGCTCGAACCGAGCGCTCGAATCAGCGTGTTCTGGACGGCTGCACGCATGTTGAGCTCGGCCTGGTCCTCGGTCTGGAAGAACAAACCATCCAGCTTGATCACCGAAAGGATCGCCCCGCTTTCGAGGCCGATCACGGCGTCGGCGACATGGCGCAGATACGGGATGTGGATCGACATGGGCCGTTCGCGCCGGCTCTCACGTCCAAATCCAAGCTCTTCGATGACGACGTTCAACATGATCACGGCCCGTAGGAGTTGGTGCGCCAGAACAGCCGGTTGGGCGTCCGAGGTGTGCGGCGACCGACGACCTGCGCGAGATCGAGAATCCGGATGTCGCGGCTGCAGAAGGCGAAGAGCGCGAGATAGATCAGCGGCGCGATCAGCGCCGACCAGAAGCTCGTGCTCACGAGGAAGGCGATCAGCGTGAAGCCGACGATGATGTAGAAGGCATTGAGAGGGATGCCCCACATCATTGGCGGCCGTGTCAGACCGATCACCAGCGGCGTCAGATGGGGTTGTTCGTCGGTGAGCTCGCCCATGGCTCAGTTCCCCACGGCCGCGATCATCTCGTCCACGATCGCCGGCGCGCCAAAGACGAGGCCGATGCCGAGCACGACCGCGCCGGCGGTGAACCAGGAGAGGCGGCCGGCGAAAGCAAGGAAGCCGAGCGCGATCACCGCGATGATGGCGAGAAGCCGTCCGAACGGCCCGGTGATGAAATCCACGATCATCTGGACCGCGGTTTCCAGCGGCGCAAAGGCGCCAGAGGATTGCGCCAATGCCGGCTCTGCAAACAGCAGACAGATGGCCAGCATCGTGACGAATGCAATTGGCATTGGGATGGGCCGAGCAGCAGGCGAATAGGAAACGTCGTTCATGATGACCTCCGGCTAGAAATGCATGACACCGCCGATCCACTGGCGGCGTTCGCGCGACGTGATGACTCCGCTGGCAGGGGTAGATTTCTGCTCATCAACAACGTCACGCGGCTCGCTTGCAGTCGCACCGCTGCCCTCAGGACCTATCATCTGGATGTTGAGGACCTCGGCGACGTATCCGAGCGTTTCCTTGAAGGGCGGAATGCCGCCATAGTCGCGCACGCGTCCCGCGCCTGAGTTGTAAGCGGCGGCAACGAGAAGCGGATTGCGGAATTCGTCGGCTAGTTCGCGCAGGTAGCGGACCCCACCATCAATGTTTTCTTCGGGATCGCAGATATCGGTCACACCGAATCGCTCGGCCGTCGCCGGCATTAGCTGCATGGGTCCACGCGCGCCTTTGGGCGAATTGCGCAGCCGATCGAGCCGGCTTTCGGCGGTCACAACCGCGACGGCGAATCCCGCATCGACATCGTGCCGTTCTGCCGCCTCGATCACGAGGCGGGTGATCTCAGCAGGCGTTGCCGGAGACGGCCCGCACTCCGGCGTGCCAGGCTGAATACCACTATCAAAATGACTGCCGTCGGATTCGAGCCCGACGACCTCGGCTGCTGGCACTCCGATCAGCTCGGGCGTTTGGTTTTGGGGAACTATCTGACCACCCTCTCCCAGCACGTAGTCGTCAGGCAGCCGCGCCCAGCGTGCTTCGGCCACGGCGTCAGCGGACGACGGAACATCATCATGTTGTCCATTTTCGCTTGTCTCGACCGGCTGGAATGCCAGGCGCGAGGATAGTTCTGAAGCCCATGTTACTTTGGCCGCGGCAACGCATATGCCCGTGAGGATTGTCACGGCCCGGATCGGCGCTATCGACGGTGATTTTGCCTGCATCGCCATGGGTCCGCATCCAAAGCCTTGTCACGACAGATGCAGGAACGGTTAGGTGAGAGAAGAAACAATGTCAATTTGATTGTGATTTTTCTTGCAAAGAGAGAGGAGGTAGGTCAATGTCGAGCAAGGTGACAACCTGGAGGCGACTGCCGATGCGACGAGCAGCCGGTTACCTGATGGCGATCAGTGCGTGCCTGCCGGCCTATGCGGCCGAGGCGATCGACGAGGCTTATGTCCGCTCGCTGGCGGCGCCCGGAAAGACCGTCCTGGTCATGGAATATTACGACGGCCAGGGGAACGTGTCGGAGCGTAAAGGCTTTGCGTCGGCTTCCGGATTCAAGACAGTGTCGCCTACTGACTTCCGCGTCGACGCGAATCTGACGGTGCACCTCTACGGGATCGAGCCTTGCGCGGGCGACATGGTCAATCGCAAGGAAGGATTTGCCGGGTCCTGTGACGACTACGCTCGCCAAGGTCTGGCAACGCTGCTCCAGTCGCCCCGTGTGATCTACTGCCGCGCCTTTGTCAGCGAGACCGGCGCGCAGGCGCAGGACGCAACCTGCTACGGCTACTACAACTACCCGGGCAGCCTCGACTCGATCGATATGTTCGAGGAGCAGCTGGTCTCGCTCGGCACTCACCGCATCGCAAAGCGGGCGGACGGGACACCCACAAGAGCCGATCTGAAAGAGGCCGAGGACATCGGTCGTCGCGGCTACGGCATGTGGGCGGATCCAAGGGTTGCCGGCCAATGAAGTCCCCTGCCCTCTTCCTGTCGCTGACCGTCGGTTTGACGCCGGCAACGGCCGCACCGCCGGAGGGTTACTTCGAGCTGAAACCAGGCGTGACGCTCGAAAGCGGAGACAGCTGGCAGTACAGCGGCCGACACTTCCGGCTCTTCGGCGTGCAGGCCTGCCTGCGCGGTACAGTATACACCGATAGGTCGGGCGCTCGTCGCGACTGTGGTGAGGCGTCATTGGCCGTGTTGGCCGCCTACATCGCAGATACGCATCCCGTTTGTGCGCAGGTCGGGCGATCGGCTGGAACGGTCTTTGTGTCCTGCTACGCTACGATCGGCGCCGACCGGCTCGATCTCGCCAATCTGATGATCTCCTCGGGCTTTGCCTACGCCTCCCTCGACGGACGCGGCCTGCCCCACCACACGCCCTACGCTGTGGTGGAGCAGGCCGCGCGGGAAAAGAAGGTCGGGCTGTGGCAATTCGATGATGTCCAGCATCCGGCGCTCCTGCTCGGTCAGCGTGCAGCCGATGGAAGAACCTCACCATGAGGTCGGTTGCCGCCAGGTCGAGCGTCGCGGCGTTGCTGCTGACCGCCCTGCCCTATCCCGTCCATGGGGCCGACCTTCTGCGCGATCAAAGACTATCTTCCGTCGAAGCAAACTCGGTTCCCAAACTGAGCGAGGCAATACGAATCGACGGCCGGACATCTGTCATCGATGGCAGAACGCTTTGGTTCCCAATGGACCGGCAGAAGGTGAGACTAGCCTCGATCGACGTCTGTGAACTGCCGCAATGGGCCTACGATCCACGCCGCCATGGCGTAAGCACAATCCCGAAGCCGGTTCCCTGCGGCCCTTTGGCGAAGGCGTGGTTGAAGCGCACGGTTGGCAGCGCACAAGTGACTTGCATCGTTCGGGCTTATGATGCCGACGGCGCCCTCCTCGGCCATTGTACGATGCGCGGTCGCGATCTGGCGCTCAAGATGCTGCGGGTCGGCTGGGCCCGGGTGAAGGCGCCGGCGCCGGCCGGGTATCTCACTTGGCAGAACTATGCCATGTCGGCCCGGTACGGCATGTGGGCCACCTATGTGCTCGATATGCCGGAATGGCGCGCAAAGGCCGTTGACCGGACCTTGTCCCGGCGACCGATCGCGGATTTCAACCTGCTTGCCGAACGCGAAAGCGAAATCTCCCCACCGTTCGAGGATGCCCGCACGCGCCCGAAGCGAACAGATCGATAGGCTGATCGAAGGAGACGTTTCCATGAACCCAGTCAGGATGACAATGGCGACGGTACTCTCCGCGGCGGCGTTTGCTTCGTTGACCGATCGCACTGCGGCGAGCGAATGGGGATGTGAGGTGCTCCTGTGCGCATCATCCTCGAACCCGGCCTGGCGCGGCGTGCCGGCGTGTCACCCACCGATGCAGCGGCTGATTTCGGCGATGGGCAACTGGGGATTTTCCTGGCCGACTTGCCCTGAAGCCGGGACCGGCAAGCCCGGCTACGAAGCCTACGACAAATGCCCTTCCGGATGGAGCGTCGGATCCAGCAACCAGGGTCACGGCGGTGGTCAGGGCGACCTCTGTATTCAGGTTCGCAACACGTGTCCGTCAGGCTATGGCGGCCGCGATGGTTGCGAGCAAACCGTCACGATGCCTCGCCCGCTCCGCGAAGACCCATACTATTTCGACATCCGACACGATGACGGCAATGTCACGCGGCACTGGTTCAGCCTGCGCAGGTAGTCGTCACGACACGGTAACCGGTCCGGTTACGAATCCGATTGTCGTGTCTCGCTGGTAAACTCAAACATCGGAGGCGAGGCCGTCGCCATTTCTTTGGCGGTCCCCACAAGGCCCAGGCCTGAGAGCTTCTGCAAGGTCCGATCTGAACGGACGCAGGGTCCGAATGGCGCGCTGGACATCGCTCCGTGGCATCGCGACAGCATTCGAGGATATGAGCGCCATCAGGTAAATGAGCTTCTCGCGAGCCTCCTCGCCATCCTCGGGCTCAAGAGCAACCAAGGCTGCCAATGCTGACTTTCCTCGCATATGGTTGAGCTGTTGGATAGGATAGAGCAGAAGCGACCAAGGCAATCGCGAATATCGCTTCAGCCGGCTGGCAGTCGTCCGCGTTCTGTTGTGCAGCGATACTGCTTGTCGGATTGTAACCACCCGACCGGTCAGATTGACGGGCATCCGGTTCTCTCCGCAATCGCCTTCTCCGCATGCGGAGGATTGCCAAATCGTGCGAGGCCTGCCGAATCTTACTGTCAGCAATCAAGTTTGATTGAAAGGGGGCATTTGCCTCCCGCTTTTTGGCGAAGGGGGATGTTGTCATCCCCTTTTGTGCAGTGCGAAATTGCTGTCTTATGCGGTTCGTGGGCGGCGGGGGCAGCTCGATTGATCGGGAGATCGACTCTTGCACCGAGCCCTTGTTGTCGAAGACCAAAATTTGATGCGCTTGGCCCTCATGACCGAACTTCGCGCGGGGCTGCGCGACTGTTATGTCGCCGGCGCCCAAACCCTTCCGATGGCAAGGCAGCTTCTCGAGCAAGATCAGTTCGACCTTGTCATCACCGATCCCGGCTTGCCGGGCTTCGACCCCACTTCGCGTCTTGATCGACTTCACGTGGTCGAGACGATCATCGAGGCCGCACCTGACGCCGCACATATCGTCGTCACCGGTTCGGATGACGAGGACGAGGCTTTGGCCTGCCGATTGCTCGGCGCCAAGGGCTATGTTTGCAAGACCGGATTGGCGCCAGGCGCGTTGCACAACGTCCTTGAGCAGATTGACAGGGGCGAGACGCCGATCCGCTTGTCCGAGCTGGACGCTGCGAAGCCAGATGTGCGCTTCCCTACCCTCACGCCGCGTGAAGACGAGATACTCGCCATGATGATGCGCCGCAAGGCGGGAACGAAGCGTCGCGAGGTCTTCGAGGCCATGGCGGGCAAGACCGGGATCAACCCGGCAAGCGCTGAAAAATACTACAAGCAGGCGCGCGCCAAGCTGCTGAAGCTAGGTCGTCTCCCCAAGGGGCTCTGACGAATGAGCGAACTCACCGTCCACGGCGTGCGCGTGCCGATCTCCCCCGAAGAAGTCTCAGCCGAAATCTGGAATGCTCTGAAGTCCGGCAGCTACGAGGCCAACGAAGCGCGCCGGATTTCCCGTGCCGTCCGACCCGGCGATCGTGTCCTGGAACTTGGCGCCGGCTTGGGCGTGATCACATCGATCATCGCGTCGGTCACGGACGTCCGCGTCTGGAGCTTCGAGGCCGATCCTCAGACCACTCGGCTTGCCCAACGCGTCATCGAATTGAATTGCGACGGCAATGTCCTGCTCTCAAACGGCATCCTCGCCGCGGGGCCGCCCAGGACGGTTTCCTTCTTCCGGCGAGCGGATTTCTGGATGTCGTCGGGATTTGCCGACCAGGGACCTTACCAGCAGGTCATCGAGATCACGTCGCGGGACATTGATGCCTTCATAGCGAAGCACCGCATCAACGTCCTGGTCATGGACGTCGAAGGAGCCGAGCTGGAGCTCCTCCAGAATGCGTCACTGCCGGGGATAGAGCGCGTCTTCCTCGAACTGCACGACCACCTCTACGGCCTGTCAGGCGTTCAGACGATCACCACAGCCATGGCCCAGAAGGAACTGATCTACGATCCGCGGGGATCGAGTGGCCCCTGTGTCTTGTACTCGGTCGACGACGGGGAAAGGCAATTCGATGCGGAGGTTGCTCATGCGACGTGAAACATTCCTTGGCGCCGTCTCGGGGCTGTTAGCCTTCGCATCGACGGCCATCGCCGCCTACTCCGATCCCAGCATCCTGACCATCGAAGGTAGTCAGCGGACTGTTTCTGATCGATACCCCGTCGAGCGGCTGCGCTCGGACTTCGAGAACGTCGAGATCGAAACGCGCACGCCCTGGACCAAGCAAGGTGAGACCATCAGATTCCGGGGACCGAGGATTGCCGATGTTCTGATCAAGCATGGCCTGGAATCGGCCAGGTCGGTGCAGTTCATCGCCTACGACAATTTCACCTCGGAGATCCTGCTGGAGGAGATCCATAGCTACCAGCCGATCTTTGCGATCGACCGCGCCTGCGTTGGCGCGGACGTGCAGTCCGGCAGATGCAAGGCAGATCAGGAGTTCACTCCGCTATCCCCCAAGGAGCAGGGACCGATCTTTCTCGTCTGGCCCTATGATCAACTCCCAGCGGAATATGTACCCGCCCGCAATTCGATCTGGGTCTGGTTCGTGGTTGCCGTCAGGCGGGTAGAATGAGGAGGTATGCGCCGGGGCTCAAAGCCGCCCTCCCCTTCGCAAGCCTTGGTATCGCGCTGCTTCTCTGCGGCGGTGCTTTCGTCCGATCCGAACAGTATCGTGCCGAATCGGACCTCAACTACAGCCAGACATACGAGGTTCAGTGGCGGACGACGCAGATCCGCGAGCATCTTGCGCGGATCCACGGCGATCTTCGGCTGGCGGCGGCGACCAGCCGGATGCAAGCTGATCTCAAACGCCAGGTCTTCCTGCTTAATGCCAATGTCGACCAGCTGCTGAAGCTCGAATATGCCCCCAAATTCCTGGGCGACCGCGATGTTGAGCTACTGCGCGGCTTGCAGGCCGTAGCGAGCGACCATCTCGATCCAATACTCGAAGGCAGCACGGACTTCGGAGGCGCGCTTCAGGTCATGCCCGATTTGGAACAGCGGATGTTCGAGGTTTCCGGCACCGCGGTTGCGCATGCCGGGACATTGAACACGACGGCGCACATTGAAGAAGCGGCTTGGCGGAACAGGTTCCTGTTCGCGGTCGCGTTGGTACTTGCCGCCGTCGGCTACACGATCATGCACCTCCGAAACGCGCTCACTCGAAGGCAGGAGCAGCACCTAAGGTCGTTCTCTTCACTTTATGCGCACATGACACGGTCGCGCGTCACCGCCTTGAAGCTGTTTCTGGGTTACCAGGACGAGGAGAGCGTGAAGCACCCCGACATGCTGGCGCCGGCGAGAGAAGCGGTCCAGCAGTTGGAAGCCATCACAAACGGCCTCGCCGCAATAGCCTATGCAAACAGGGACACCCGCCGGGAAAGTCTGACAACGGTTCTGGACCAGCTGAAAACAATCGGTCCCTGCACGCTTCATATCCGCATCAGGCCCGGGGCCGCCCAAGCACTCGTGCCTGCTGCGCCGATGCGCCTGATCCTCGATGAGCTCGTCCAGAATGCCGAAGCCGCGCTTGTAGATCGGCCGAAAGGCCAAATCACGGTCGCCGCGAAGGTCAACGATCGCCGTTTCTCCAAGCGACGTGACCTGGTGGTCGAGGTTCTCGACGACGGCCCGGGCATGTCGGCCGACGTAATGGCGAAAGCGAAAACGCCGTTCTTTTCTACGCGTGCAGGCCGACACACCGGGCTGGGGCTGACAGGCTGTGCGCAGATGGCGGCGGCTTTCAACGGGACGTTGGTGCTCAATTCGGAATATTCCAAAGGTACGTCAGTCCGGGTTTCAATTCCGATCGAGCCCTTCGATTGTCACGAATGAGGTGGAATTGACAGCCGTGCAATGCGAAGAGTTTTGCTGCTATTTCAGCAGCATAGGCCCGGCGCGATACTCGCTCCGCGTCGCCTGCATGGTCATTGCACGGATGAGGGCGTTCTCAGTGAACCCTTGTCCGGTTATCTCAGAGCGCCGTATGCCGTTGGATGACGTTTACTTTCTGTTAACGAAAAACTTCTTGCTGGATCGTCCGAATCGGCCATTAATCACGCTTACGACGCAGTTCGCTGCGGAAAAGCGTTATTCCGGAAATGGGCGCCGATGAATGTAATGCCAGAGATCGATGTTGAGCTTGAGTTCGACGAAGAGATTCTCGAGCAAGGAGAGCTCATTTCCGACAAACTGAACATGCTGCGGCTTGAACAGTATCCTCCGGATGCATTGAAGGGACTGCGGCGGTTCTCGTCGGCCGAGGTGGCAGAGTTTCTTGGAGTTACCCAGAACCATATTAAGAAGCTGCATCTCGAGGGCAAGGGTCCTGCTCCGGACGTCTCAAGTTCCGGGCGTCGTTCATATACAGCACAGCAGATGTTGGAACTGCGTCACTACCTCGACAAACATGGCCGTTCGGACTTCAAGCGTTATGTGCCGCAACGTCGACTTGGCGAGCCGCTTCAGGTTATCTCAGTGGTCAACTTTAAGGGCGGCAGCGGTAAGACTACGACCGCCGCCCATTTGGCGCAGTATCTGGCGCTGACCGGGCATCGCGTGCTGGTGATCGACCTTGATCCCCAGGCGTCATTGTCTGCGCTTCACGGCGTGCAGCCCGAACTCGACAAGAACCTCTCGCTTTATGAAGCGCTACGGTATGACGAGTACAGGAAGTCGATTAAGGAGGTTATCCGCCCGACGAACTTTCCTGGCCTCGATATCGTGCCTGCCAATCTAGAGCTCCAGGAGTACGAGTACGAGACGCCGTTGGCGGCATCGAATCGAAATTCGCCAGAAGGCCGCTTGTTCTTTACGCGCATTTCCACCGCACTTAGCGAAGTCGACGATCGCTATGATGTCGTCGTGATCGATTGCCCGCCACAACTGGGCTACCTCACTCTAACGTCGCTGACGGCGTCGACATCCGTTCTTATCACTGTGCATCCACAGATGCTCGATGTCATGTCGATGAGCCAGTTCCTGCTGATGCTTGGCGGCATTCTCCAATCTATCAAGGAAGCCGGAGCCACTGTCCGGCTGAAGTGGTTTCGCTATTTGGTTACGCGCTACGAGCCCACCGACGGCCCTCAGGCCCAGATGGTGGGCTTTCTTCAGGCGCTCTTCAACAAGCGCATGTTGAAGAATCAGATGCTCAAGTCCACTGCCGTCTCCGACGCGGGGATTACGAAGCAAACCCTCTACGAGGTCGAGAAAAGTCAGTTTACTCGTACGACATATGAGCGAGCGATTGAGAGCTTGAACGCCGTAAATGCGGAAATCGTCTCCCTTGTTCACAAGGCGTGGGGGCGCAGATGATTGTCTTGACAGCCGTGCAGATCGGCAATTCGCCTTACAGTTTCAACACGTTCACGGGTCATCCTCGGTGTGCGAATGGCTAGAAAACACCTCCTCGCAAGCGTGACAGCTTCATTGAATGCTGAGAGATCACAATCATCGTCGGAAGCTCGATCCGAGTATACGAGGAAGGGTGCATCGCGTTCGATGCGGCAGTCTCTCGACGAACTTGCCGAGAGCAGCATGAAGATGCTTGCAGGTGAAACAGTCGTTTCGCTGGATCCAGCTGACCTCGATAGCTCATTCGTCGCCGACCGAATTGACGAAAGCGATGAAGAGTACGCACAGCTGCGAGAGGCCATCAAGCAGTCTGGCCAATCGACGCCGATCTTGGTGCGTCCGCATCCTGATGCTGCGGGTCGGTACATGATCGTGTTCGGTCATCGCCGGGCCAAGGTAGCGCGAGAACTCGGGGCTCTGGTTCGAGCGGTGGTCAAGCCGCTCGCCGATATCGAACACGTGATTGCGCAGGGCCAGGAAAACACCGCCCGGTCCGATCTGTCATTTATCGAGAAGGCGATGTTCGCGCAGCGATTGCTCGACCAAGGAATGACCAGGTCCACCATCAAGTCTGCTTTGACCGTGGATGATACGCTGCTCTCGCGCATGTTGTCTGTCGCCGGGGGGATACCTAAGCCCGTTCTGAGCGCTGTTGGTGCTGCCAAGGGAGTCGGCCGAGACCGCTGGGAAGAACTGAAGAAGCTGGTTCAGAATCCGACGAACGCGGAAAGATCGGTCGAGTTTGTCGAGGCCGACGAGTTCGCCAAGGCTCAAGACAGCGAGCAAGGATTCAATCTTCTTTTGAGTTTTCTAAAGAGCACTAGAACCCCGAGAAAAGCACGTGTCATTCCTGGATCGAAGGACTGGGCTCCAGAGGATCGATCACTCGTAGTCGCTGTCAATCCCGGGGCAGGCGGTCTCTCGCTCGAGTTCAAGGACAAGGGAGCAAAGCCTTTTGGCGAATGGCTCGCCAGGAATCTGGACAGCCTCTACGAGGCCTTCAGGAAGTCGGAAAATAGATAACGGAGATCGAACCAGCAAAAGAAAAAGGCCCCCGAACGTCACCGCGCGGAAGCCCTTCTCGTATTCTCTGACAAGATCGAGAATCGCAAATCCGCGAATCACTGTCAAGAGTCTCGGCGCTGTTTCGGCGAGCAGGTTTCTTTTGCCCAACGACAGGTGAGAGAGAATGCAGACGCATATCACAACGACGCCCTTTGGGCGGCGGCCGATGACGCTCGCTATGATGGCCAGTCAGGTCGCAGCGAACGCCATGCCGGAAGGCGCCAGCGTTCAAAAATGGCATGTCTTCAAATCCATACGTGAAGCCAAGGATCTGATCGGCGCCACAGATCGCTCGCTGGCGATCCTGAACGCGCTTCTCTCCTTTCATCGGGACACCGAGCTTTCGGCCGAGGGCGAACTCGTCGTGTGGCCATCGAACGAGCAGCTCATGGCCCGATCAAACGGCATGCCGGCGACAACATTGCGACGTCATCTGGCCGTCCTGGTCGATTGCGGGTTGATCATCCGCCGGGACAGTCCGAACGGCAAACGCTTTGCGCGCAAGGGCAGGGGTGGGCAGATCGAACAGGCCTATGGCTTCGATCTGTCGCCGATCGTCGCGCGAGCCGGGGAGTTCGCCGAACTGGCGGAGACGGTTCAGACCGAAAAACGCGCCTACAAGACTGCCAGGGAGCGCCTGACCTTGTTGCGCCGGGACATCGTGAAGATGATCGACGCCGGCATCGAGGAAGGGGTTCCAGGCAATTGGGGCAAGATGACCCGGACCTATCAAGCGATTATCGGCCGGCTCCCTCGAACTGCCCCCCGGCAACTTCTCGAGGATATCTGCGAGGACCTGGACCTGCTCTGGATCGAAATCCGTGACGTGCTGGAATCTTTCACGAAAACACAGAATCCGGACGCCAATGAGTCCCATTCCGGTCGCCACATACAGAATTCAAATCCAGACTCCATATCTGAATCTGAAAGCGGCTTAGGAGACCAAGAAGAAGCGGGTGGCAGCGCCGCGGAAAACGACAACCTGCACAGCTTGCCCAAACGGGAATTGCCCTTGGGGATCGTGTTGGACGCCTGCGGAAACTGGCGCGAACTGGCCAAGGATGGCGAAATCCGCAACTGGCGCGACTTTCTGGCGGCGGCGGAGGTCGCCCGGCCGATGCTGGGGGTCAGCCCCAGCGCCTGGCGAGAGGCCTGCGAGGCGTTGGGCGAGCGCCAGGCGGCGATCACGCTGGCCGCGATCTATCAGCGCGCCGATCAGATCAATAGCGCCGGCGGCTATTTGCGCAGCCTGACCGATCGAGCCCGCGACGGGAAATTCTCGGCCTGGCCGATGGTGATGGCTCTGTTGCGCGCCAAACTCGATGCCGAAAAGGCGGCCGCCCAGACCCGTGGCGCACCGCCGGACGATGGCGACAAGAGGGAAGGACGGCTCGAAGTGTCGGAGGCGCTTCTCAGAAGTTTGCGCAGGCCAAAATCGTGAGGCCGGATGGATCGGTGCGTACACAGACGGCCTGTCGATGGTACGGCTGCGCGCGGGGGTCGAGCCAGAGGCTCATTCTTCGCCTACGAGACCGTCGAACGCCTCAAGCAGGGCATCCACAATCGCCTGACCAAGTGCCTGAGCAGTCTCGCGGGTTTGGGCCTGGTCCCCGTTGCGGGAAGCGGTGGCCAGATTCGAACCTTGATCGGTCAGGATCGCATTGGCGCGATCGATCGCCCACTGTGCGAAATCGTCTCGGCTGTCGACGATCCTGGGTTCCATTACAGCGCGCTCCGGCGTTTACCTTTCCTTCGGCCGATCCGGCTAAAGTCAGGGCGCGCGATAGGTGTTGCGTTCGCGCATATTCAATCATGGCGTCTCAGGCCCTGCTCGACAAAGCGTTCCGCTTTGCCCGGTCGAAGAAGTCACTTGACGCCTGAGGGAGCCGCGTAAACGGTCACGCAGACCTCCCAGATGGCCGGAGATTCGAGCGGGATTCAGGCAGTCCAAGGATCGAATAGCTCGAAGGCAAACCCCTCGAAATCCTTCGTGTTGCGGGTCGCCAGGGTGAGATTGTGTGCTAACGCTGTGGCGGCGATCAAGCCATCCATGGATGACAGACCGCGACCGCGACGCTTCGCTAGGGCCATCAGATCGCCCCAGGCCAGAGCGATCGGCTCGTCAATATGGAGAACCCTTTGCTCGAAACGCCGCGGCAGATCCTGCGCCAGCCATTCGGCCAGAGTCTCGCGTTTCCGGCCTTCGTCCATGAGGGCGACGCCGCGCCGGATTTCGGCAACCGACACCACGCTGATGAACGAACGGTCCTCATCGAGCTGGTCCAGCCATTCCAGAACCCTTGGGTCGGGGGCCGGCTTCGTAACCTCAGACAGGACATTCGTATCGAGCAACAGCCTCACAGCCGCAGATCACGCGGTTCGTCGCGCTGACGCTCGAGGTCGAGATCGGCGCCACGCAGCGGTGAGTCCATAAGGAACTCTGCAAGCGTGCCCCTACGCACCATCTTGCGCTGCCATTCCTCGGCCGAGACGACAACGACACTTGGCTTGCCGTTCCGGGTGATCGTTTGAGGCGCAGACTGCGCGCGCTCGATGACTTCCGACAGCCGAGCTTTGGCTCCGGCGACGGTCCAGTTGGTATCTTCTTTGGGTGCGGATAACATCGCTGGCCTCCATGACCACTATGACTATCCTGACTATATGGGATTGCCAATACGGCTGCAACAGGAGAGGGGAGGGGGTTTCAGAGCCCTGATGCCTTGGTGAGATTGACGCGGAAACGATCGCGCCGCCGCTGGTACTTGCGGGTCATTTCGGCCGAGGCGTGGCCGAGTTGTTTTTGCACGTAGCGCTCATCGACTTCGGCCGAGGAAGCAAGTCCGGCGCGCAGTGAATGGCCGGCAAAGAGCTTGGCGCGTTCGCCTTCCGAAAGATCGCCGCGCACGCCGGCGGCAAGCGCCGCGCGCTTGACCAGACGGGCGACCTCCTGGTCGTTGAGCCGTTCGGCGCCGACCGCTTTTCCCTTGCCGGTGACGCGGCGGAACAGCGGTCCGTGCGCGACGCGGCCGAGCTTCAGCCATGTCTGCAGCGTGACGACCGGGCAGGTGGCGTCGGAAGAGCCGCGGCCGATCTCGACCTCACGCCAGCCGGTCTTGCCCCGCAGCGTCACCAGCATGCCTTTGTCGAGGATTTCGATCCAGCCGCGGCTGTCCTCCGTCTGGTCGCGGCCCACATCGAGACCGACGATCTCGGAACGGCGCAGGCCGCCGGCAAAACCCAGAAGCAGCATGGCGCGGTCGCGCAGGCCGCGCAGCGAGCCGCGATCGAGCGTTTCCAGCATGGCGATGAGATCTTCGGGCAGGATGGCTTCCTTTTGCCGGGGCGGGGCGGCGTGCTTGTTGCGGATGCCGGCCATGACCGTGGCGATATGGCGGTCCTTCCTGTCGAGCGGCTGGCCGCGCTGCGTATAGTTCCACGTCAGCGAGGAGAGGCGCCGCTCGATCGTGGACACGGAGTACGGCTTCCTGTCGCCGGTCGCCTTTCCTGAGGCGCATGCAGTGATGTAGAGGCCGACGGTCTGCGGGTCGGGCGGGAACATCTCGACGCCCTGCCGGCGGCACCAGCTGGCAAAATGCTTCCAGTCCGAGGCGTAGGCGCGCCGCGTGTTGGTCGAGCTTGCTGCCTCGACATAATCGCGGGCGCGATCGGCCAGCGCGTCGAGATGCGCCGGCAGGCGCGGATTGGCGACGGCCGGAAGAGGGGAGGGGGCTTCGGCTGAGAGTTCTTCCGGGGCGCGACTCATCTCCATGACGAGGTCGATGATGTCAGGCAGGTCGCTGTCCAAATCGTCGGCGGCGATCGGCACCGAAGCCTCGGCCGACACCTGCGCATCCGAAACACCATCTGCCGGCCCCGTGCTGTGGGGCGGTGCGGAGGGTCGCGCGAGGCGATTTTCGGGCTTCTGCTCGACGTTTTGGGCCATTTCTCATATAAAGAGCAAAACAAGCGATAATGCAACATTATCGTTCGTTATGTGTTTCCGACAGGCGCGGCGGATTATTGGCAAAACCATTGTCAAAAGCGCCGTCGCGATTCATCATGGTCGGCGATGATTCTGCGCCCCAAGCCACCCCTGTCCGTTGCACTTGCGACAGCCGACACCGCATCGGCCGCTGCACCGTTACCCGTGCCGACGTGGCTCCGTCGCGCCAGCCCGGGCGCGGAGAGCCTTGCGGACAAAGACGTTGAGGACGTGGCGCTCGCTGCCGGCGCCACCATCGGCCTCCTCGATCAGGTCGTGCGCCGCCGCGAGCGCTGGGCCGGCGCCTGGCGGCAGCGGCTGGCGCTTGCGGCGGCCGCGGTCACAGCGCGGCAGGCCGGCCGCGTCGAGGATTCTTTGGCCCTGCGCGACGCCGTGCTGCTCACACGACCGGGTGACGATGTGGGGCCCGCCGGCATTTTGCTCCTCGCCTGGCGTCGGTTGGCATCTTGGCCGGCGGAGAAATTGCTGACCCAGGCAAGCATCGGCGCGGTGTTGGAAGAACTCGGCTACGCCCCGGATGAAGAGGTGGTCAGCGATCTGGTGGGGGAACTCGGTCAGATCGGCGGCGGGGCAGAGACGGTCGGGATGCTGACCGGTGCTTTTGTGGCCGCCGAACGCTATGGTTTTGGGCCGGCTTTCGGCGCCTGGCTCGCCGACGCCTTGCTGGCGCAGCGGATGGGTTGGGCGCATGCGCTGCCACTCTTGGGCACCGAGGCGACTGCGGGCTCCCGTACGGGCCGCCCGCGCAGTGGGCTCACCGTCGTCACGGCTGCGGGAATCGAGACGAACGGGGAGGGGGCAAAAAATCTGCTGGCCGCGCAGGCGCGCGCCGCGCTGCGTGCGATTGATCTTTCCGCCGAACTCGAGCGCCGGGCGAATCGGCTGCTTGCCGTCGCGCCAAAGCTCAGGGCCAAAGCGGCGGACCTGGTCGTCGAACGACTCCTGTCCGACGACGCGATCATCGCATCGGACAAGATCGCCGGCATGAGCGATCGCGGCTTGCGCCGGCTGTTCGACCGGCTGGTTGAGCTCGGCGCTGTGCGCGAGCTGTCCGGCCGTCCGACCTTCCGCATCTACGGGCTGTGACGACCATGGCGGAGGCAGCACGCAGGCGAGGGGGGAGCCGGTCAGATGACCGTCGATCAGGCGGACGGCGATCAGCTGACCAGCTGTTTGACCGGGAGCTGGATCACCTGCCGCCGGAAGCGCGTTGGCGCGAATGGATGCACCGCTGCGAGGCGACGATTTTTGCGGCCAACGAGCCGGTCGGCCGCGAGACACTGGCGCGGATCGTCGGCAAAAGCTGCAGCATCGACCTGTTGATCGACGACATTCGTGAGGAACTGCGCGGCCGCCCCTACGATCTCGTCGCCGTCGCCGGCGGTTTCCGGCACCTGACCCGGCCGGCCTATGCCGACGCCATCCGCGCCGCTGTCGGCACCAGCGAGCGGGCGATCAACCTCAGCGA
>NZ_PYBP01000014.1:0-81926 GCF_003015025.1 Nitratireductor sp. StC3
AAACTCAAGGACTGGCGGCGTATCGCAACACGCTATGACCGGTGTGCCCACACCTTCTTCTCCGCCATCTGCATCGCAGCCACCGTCATCTTCTGGCTTTGATCAATGAGTCCTGAGCCTAGGCGCGAAGGGCGGAAAGAGGCGCGCGGAGACCATGACGCCCGAACGGCCCACGGAGATCGCGCGGAAGGCTGCACAGAAGCAGTGGAGCAGCGACTAAAGCGCCGCCAAGCGATCTCCTATGTACTGCCGAACCGGCCCGTAATCCTCTTCTTTCACGCACCTTTTTACCCATTCGGCGCACATGGCATGCCAAAGGACATTGCCGCCTACCGTTAGCCGCCTTGCCGCATCAAAATGCACAAGACGCTGCGCATGACTCCTGCAATCGCAGCAGGCGTGACTGACAAGCTCTGGTCAATGGACGATCTGGTCGCGATGATGGACGCGGTTGCGCCGAAGCCGGGGCCGCGCGGGCCTTATAAAAAACGGGCCTGAGTGCCTTTTTGTTGCCAAATCCACTCCTATTTAACAGGGAACCAAATCGCCCTTTACGCTTTGCTAGAATGTGCGTTGCAAAATGGGCGGGCTTGGACAATGATGCGTCTCAACGATCCACGGAGGTTGTTATGAAGCGAGAAGGTTTCGGAGGCTAACGAACAATGCCGGTTGAGCCGTCAGAGGCATTGACCGTCACATCTATTGCTTTCTGGATTGGCCCCATCATCCAAGCTGGGGCCATTCTTGTATCTGCCGCCTGTGTAGCGTGGATGATACGGACCAACCGAGCGATTGCACGTCAGCGTGCGGTGTTGGATTTTATCGTCAAAGAGCAAACCGATAGCGACATGCTCGAAGCGCGAAAGCGGTTCGTGAAGCTAAAGCAGGATGGGGCAATGGAACAGTATGCCGCCCCAGCCCAGCTCGCCAGCGAGCAGGCGGCAGACATTCGCTTTATTCTCAACATGTATGAGGTGATGGCGATCGGCATCAAAAAGAATGCCTATGAGGAAGCCATATACAAGGACTGGTGCCGCACCACGGCGGTCAAAGACTGGATTGCCTGCAAGGGCTTCGTCTCCCGATACCAAAGCGACTACAACCCGCGCATCTATCAAGAGTTTGAAAAGCTCGCAAAAAAGTGGGCAACGCCCGACGAAGCGAAGCACTGCTAATTTTCAAACTGAGACACTCCACACGCGCGCCAACGCTTGACGATCCGTGCAAATGCCACTATGGGAGGCCGACTTTTCCGAGAGGCCGCCCTGAAACGTCCGCGCGCCATGATGATGGTGCGGTTTGGATTTTGGCCGGTGTCGAACCGAAGGTACGAATTATGTCCCGCGCTTGCGAACTGACCACCAAGTCCGTGCTCTACGGCAACAATGTAAGCCACGCCAACAACAAGACGCGTCGCCGTTTCCTGCCCAATCTCGTCAACGTGACGCTGATGTCGGAAGCGCTGAACCGCAACGTGCGCCTGCGCGTGTCGGCGAGTGCGCTGCGCACAGTCGAGCATCGCGGCGGGCTGGACGCTTTCCTGCTCAAGGCCGACACCACCGAACTGTCGCCCAAGGCGCGCCTGCTGAAAAAGCAGATCGTCAAGAAGCTCGACGAGGCGCCGGCATCGGCCTGAGCTAATTTTTCCAGGCGGGGGACAACCGCCTTACTTGGGCGCCGTGACGCAAGCCGCCACGGCGCCCACTGGTTCCATCACCCAGGCTAAAAAAATGACCCGCATGACCTCCATTGCCCCTTTCGTGCTCGCGATGACCGCTGTCGTCGCCGCCTCCAACTATCTGGTTCAGTTGCCCTTCGCCCATTTCGGGCTCGAGGAGATTCTCACCTGGGGCGCCTTCACCTATCCCGTCGCCTTTCTGGTCAACGATCTGACCAACCGACGCTTCGGCCCGCTCGCCGCCCGCAAGGTGGTGCTTGCGGGCTTCGTGCTCGCCGTTGCGCTGTCGATCTGGCTCGCGACGCCGCGCATCGCGATCGCGTCGGGCAGCGCCTTCCTGGCCGCCCAGTTCTTCGACGTCGCGGTCTTCGACCGGCTGCGCAAGAACGCCTGGTGGCAGGCGCCGTTCGTCTCAACCGTGCTCGGCTCGATGCTCGACACGGTGCTGTTCTTCTCGATCGCCTTTGCCGGGGCTTTCGCAGGCCTCGACGCCCTGTTCGGCATGGAGGACGGGTCGCTTGCCTTTCCCGTCGCCTTTCTGGGCTGGCAGGTGCCGCTATGGGTGTCGCTGGCGCTAGGCGATTTCGCCGTCAAGATCGGCGTCGGGCTTGTCATGCTGGCGCCTTACGGCGCGCTGCTTTCGGTGCTGAAGCCCGTCCCAGCGGCCAGATAGGCCGACACGCGGCGCGCGCGCGAAACGCGCCGCCCGTCACTCCTCGTGCAGGCGGAATTCCAGGTAGAGATTACGCTGCAGGATGGAGTGGTTGTCGTCGGAAATCAGCGACACCATGACGGCGCCGTCGGCGCGCCGCCACACGTCGAGCCCTTCCATATTGTCGATCTGGTAGCCCATATCGGCTTCGAGCAGCACGGGGCCGTCGGCCACCTTGCCCTTGCCGATGCTGTCGCCCTCGATGCGTTTCAGCCGGATCGCCACGCCTTTGGCGACCGAGTAGCTGCGCTCCAACAGCAACAGATCGCCGTCCGGCAGGAAGGCGCCGTCGGTGATGTCGAAATCGCCGCTGCGCCGGACAGTGAAAATACCCTTGGTCGGTCCTTCGAGGATCGCGCCGAAGATGTCGCCTTTCCTGTCGAGGCTCTTTTCGGAAATGACGATGCGCGCGCCCTCATGCCGCCCCTCGGCCGGCGCATAGAGCACGGTTTCGAAACCGCGATTGCGCCGCAGCTCGTGGGCCGGCACCAGAAAGTCGAGATCGCGCAGCGGGCCCTTCATGTCCTTCGGCGTCAGCCGGAACACCGAGATGCGGTGCGCTCGCTCGAAGCCGACCGTCGCCTCGTCGCCGTTTACGGCCAGCCCCTCGGCGTCGGTGGTCCATTTGCGGCCGATGACATCGCCCTGGTCGTCCACCATCTGCTGCAGGGTGAAATCGGCGAAACCGGAGGGACGGCCCGCCTCATCCCGAACGAGGCGGCCGAAATACCAGAAGCCGGTATCGGTCACACCGACGAAACGCTGGCCCGGGTCGAGGAAACGGATCGCCGACATGGCGCCGAAATTCCAGGAGCCCGAGCCGAGCTCCAGCCCGCCGACGAATTCGAGCGAACCGAAACGGGTTTCGCCGGAACCGAGCTTGAATTGATGGATCGGCCGCGCACTGATCTCGGCCCGCTCCACCGGCGCCGGCTGCGCCCGCACGTCGACGGGAAACGCCAAGCCGACGATCGCGAGACCGGCCGCGAACCGGACCGCCCGAAGCCCGCGCCTGGCCAAGACCGTCAGCCCGCCCGCCGCATCGCGGCCCCGCCACGGCGATCGCCCTGACCGTTTTCCTCCTCGAACAGCGCGGCAAGCTGCTCGGTCATGGCGCCGGCAAGTTCCTCGGCGTCGACGATGGTGACGGCGCGGCGGTAATAGCGCGTCACGTCGTGCCCGATGCCGATCGCGATCAGTTCGACCGGCGAGCGCGTCTCGATCATCTCGATCACGGCGCGCAGATGCCGTTCGAGATAATTGCCCGGATTGACCGACAAGGTGGAATCGTCGACCGGCGCGCCGTCGGAAATCATCATCAGGATGCGACGCTGCTCGCGCCGGCCGATCAGGCGGTTATGCGCCCACAAGAGCGCCTCGCCGTCGATGTTTTCCTTCAGCAGCCCCTCGCGCATCATCAGGCCGAGATTGCGGCGCGCGCGCCGCCATGGCGCGTCGGCGGATTTGTAGATGATGTGGCGCAGATCGTTGAGCCGGCCCGGATTGGCGGGCTTGCCGTCCTTCAGCCATTTCTCGCGCGCCTGCCCGCCTTTCCAGGCCCGCGTGGTGAAGCCGAGGATTTCGACCGAAACGCCGCACCGCTCGAGCGTGCGCGCGAGAATGTCGGCGCAGGTCGCCGCCACCGTGATCGGGCGCCCGCGCATGGAGCCGGAATTGTCCAGCACCAGCGTGACCACCGTGTCGCGGAAATTGGTGTCGCGCTCCTGCTTGAACGACAGCGGCTGCATCGGATCGATCACCACGCGCATCAGCCGCGCCGTGTCGAGATAGCCTTCCTCTAGGTCGAAATCCCAGGACCGGTTCTGCTGCGCCATCAGCCGGCGCTGCAGCCGGTTGGCGAGCCGGCCGACCACGCCCTGCAGATTGGCGAGTTGCTTGTCGAGGAAGGCGCGCAGCCGCTCAAGCTCCTCCTCCTCGCACAGCTCCTCCGCGCCGATCGTCTCGTCGAAGGACGTGGTGAACACCTTGTAGTCGAAATCCGGCGGAAGCGACGTGTAGGGCAGGTCCGGACGCTTCGCCTCGCCGGGCGTCTCGGCGTCGTCGACATCCTCATCGGACAGGTCGTCGGAGGTGGCGTCGGTCGCTTCGCTTTCGCCCGCCTCCTGGTCCTCGTCTGAGGCCTCGCTGTCGTCGGACTGCGAATCCTCGCTGCCCTGATCCTGGTCGTCGCCTTCCTCGCTCTGGTCCTCGCCCTCGGGCGGTTCCTCGTTGTCCTCGCTCTCCTGGGTTTCCTCCTCGTCGCCCAGTTCCTCGGCCATTTCCATCGACACCAGCATGTCGCGCACCGTGCGGGCGAATGCCGTCTGGTCTTCCAGGTCGCCGGCAAGCCGCTCGATATCGGCGCCGGCCTTGTCCTCGATCCAGTCGCGCCACAGATCGACCAGCCGTTCGCCGCTGCGCGGTGCCGCCCGGCCGGTCAGTTTCTCGCGCACCATCAGCGCGATCGCCTCCTCGATCGGCGCATCGGCCTGCTCGGCCACGGCCCCCAGATTGGCCTTGGAATATTTGTCCTCCAGCATCAGCGCCAGATTGTCGCCGACGCCGGTCATCGCGCGCGCGCCGATCGCCTCGACCCGGGCCTGCTCGACGGCGTCGAACACGGCGCGCGCCTGCTTGCCTTCGGGCGCCAGCCGGGTGTGCACGGCATTGTCGTGGCAGGCGCGCCGAAGCGCCATCGAATCGCCGATACCCCGCGTTACCGACAGCTCGTTCGCCGTCGGCCGCTTGGTCAGGTCGGGCAGGCGCGCCCGGTGGCCGGCGAGCGCCGGCTTGTCCTTTGCGAACGCGACCTCGAGCTCACCGTCCCCCGAAATGGCGCGCATGCACACCGACACGGCGCGCTTGAAGGCTTCCGCCTCGCCCGCCGTCCTGGGTTTGCCGCTGCGCTGGTTGTCGCCTGGACCCGCCATGCGTGTTCCGTATCACCCCAAAACCACGTTGGCGGCCGATTCCTTCAGCTCCTCGCCGAAGGCGCGCTGGTAGAACTCGGCCACGAGAGCCCGCTCCAGCTCGTCGCACTTGTTGAGGAAGGTGAGCCGGAAGGCATGGCCGACATCGCCGAAGATCTCGGCGTTTTCGGCCCAGGTGATCACCGTGCGCGGGCTCATCACCGTCGCCAGGTCGCCGTTCATGAAGGCCGAGCGCGTCATGTCGGCCACCCGCACCATCTTGTTGACGATGTCACGGCCCTTGTCGTTGCGATAGTGCTTGGCCTTGGCCAGCACGATCTCGACCTCGTTGTCGTGCGGCAGATAGTTGAGCGTGGTGACGATCGACCAGCGGTCCATCTGCGCCTGGTTGATCTGCTGCGTGCCGTGATAGAGCCCGGTCGTATCGCCGAGGCCGACCGTGTTGGCGGTCGCGAACAGGCGAAAGGCTGGATGCGGCCGGATGACGCGGCTCTGGTCGAGCAGGGTCAGGCGCCCCGACGATTCCAGCACGCGCTGGATGACGAACATCACGTCCGGGCGGCCGGCGTCGTATTCGTCGAAACACAGGGCGACATTATGCTGGTAGGCCCAAGGCAGGATGCC
This sequence comes from Nitratireductor sp. StC3, assembly GCF_003015025.1. Classification (NCBI taxonomy): domain Bacteria; kingdom Pseudomonadati; phylum Pseudomonadota; class Alphaproteobacteria; order Hyphomicrobiales; family Phyllobacteriaceae; genus Nitratireductor; species Nitratireductor sp. StC3. The sequence continues at coordinate 5,945 of NZ_PYBP01000014.1, forward strand.
GTCGCGGAACTCCGTCACCTGCTTGCCGTCCTTGAGCACGATCGCGTCCTTGCCGACGAGATCGATACGGCTGACATGGCTGTCGAGATTGACGCGCACGCACGGCCAGTTGAGGCGGGCCGCGACCTGCTCGATATGGGTCGACTTGCCGGTACCGTGATAGCCCGAGATCATGACGCGGCGGTTGAAGGCGAAGCCGGCCAGGATGGCGAGCGTGGTGTCCCGGTCGAAGAGATAGTCGGGATCCACGTCGGGGACGTGCTGATCGGCGGCCGAATAGGCGGGCACGACCATGTCCGAGGAAAAGCCGAACGTGTCCTTCACCGAGATGGTCGTATCGGGAAGATTGGCGATGTCGCGATCGATCTTGTTCATCATGCCTCCAGCGCGCCGCAAGCCTTCGGGCGTCGCCGTTTGTTTCTCACGAATTCGGGGGCAGTGCTTACCAGACCTTGGCTTCAACAGAAACCGGATTGTTTGAGCACCCGGTAGGCCTGGATCACGTCGCGGAACCGGTCTTCCGAACCCCGGTCGCCGCCATTCGCATCCGGATGGTGGCGCTTTACGAGTTCTTTATAGCGCGCCTTGATGTCCGCGCCAGTCGCTTTCTCGTCAAGCCCAAGCGTTTCCAGCGCCTTGGCCTCAAGCGGCTTGGCCTTGCGCACGCGCGGCCGCGACGGCTCGGCATCGCCGAAAAGGTTGAACGGATCGCGCACCCGCCGATAGTAACCGGCCCGACCGGACCGCTTGTCGGCGATATCGGGGCTCGACCGGGAGGCGGATTTCGCGCCCATCGCCCAGGTCGGGCGGTGGCCGGTCAGCGCCTCTTTCTGATAGCGCGCGACTTCGCTGTCGGCGAGGCCGGAGAAATAATTGTAGCCCTTGTTGTACTGGCGCACGTGATCCAGGCAGAAACAGAAATACTCGCCCTCGCGCAGACGTCCGACCGGCGCGCGGTGCAGGCCGGCCTCGCCACAGCCGTCCCACTGGCAGCGCGGCGCAGCCGACTTCACCTCCGCCTCGGGATCGGGGCGGACGCGAATGCGGTCAAAGAGTTTCGAATCCAGTTTCATACCTGCCCGATTATGGTGGCTTCGGCCCCGGAAACAAGAATTGACATTTGCGCAAGGTTGCCCCTACCCCGGTGATTTGCGCATTCCGGCCCGAAACCGACCGCACAGGAGATCCCGCATGAGCCTTCAATCAGCGATCGAGACCAAGCTGCGCGCACGGTTTTCGCCCGAAAGCCTGGACGTCCTCAACGAAAGCCATCTTCATGCCGGCCATCACCATCTCGACGGCGGCCACGAGGCCGTCTTCGACGGCAGCGGCGAAACCCATTTCCGCATCCGCATCGTGTCGGAGGTTTTCGCCGGCATGAGCCGGGTCGAGCGCCACCGCGCCGTCAACGAGGCGCTGGCCGAGGAACTGCGCGCCGGCCTGCACGCGCTCGCCATCGAGCCGACGGCGCCGGGAGAAAAGACCCGGCGCTGACGCAACGAGCGCTATTTCTCGGCCTCGCGCACCCGCAGCTTCACGATCCGGTTCTTGTTGCGCTTCATGACGATGAAGCGTTTGCCGTGGAAGGTGAAGGCCTGTTTTTCCTCAGGGATCGACTGCGCCTCGTGGATCACCAGCCCGGCGATCGTCGTCGCCTCCTCGTCCGGCAGGTTCCAGTCGAGCGCGCGGTTCAGGTCGCGGATCGGCACCGACCCGTCGACCACGACCGAGCCGTCCGCCTCCTGCTTGACGCCCTGAACGTCGACATCGTGCTCGTCGGCGATCTCGCCGACGATCTCCTCGATGATGTCCTCCAGCGTCACCAGCCCCTCGACCTCGCCATATTCGTCGACCACGATCGCCACATGCGCCTTCTTGCGCAGGAAGGCGTTGAGCTGGTCGTGCAGCGTCGTGGTGTCCGGAACGAACCAGGGTTTGCTCGCCACTTTGAGGATGTCGACGCGCCGCGGGTCGTTGTCGACATCGTGCAGGGCGCGCAGGAGATCCTTGGCGTGGACCACGCCGACGATGTTGTCGGTCGACTGCCGGTAGACCGGAATGCGCGTGTAGGGGCTTTGCAGGATCTCGCGCACCACCACGTCCGGCGGATCGTCGGCATTGACGAGCCGCATGCCGGTGCGATGGATCATCACGTCGGAGACTTCGAGCTCGGCGAGATCCAGCAGCCCGCCGACCCGGTCGCGCTCCTGCTTGATGAAGGCGCCCTCGCGATGCAGAACCTCGACCGTGCCGCGCAATTCGTCGTGCGCCGACACCATCGGCGCGTCCCGGGCCAGGTTGATGCCGAAAAGCACCAGGATGCCGCGCACGACGACATTGGCCGCGGAGGACACCGGGCCGAACACGAAAACCACGGCGCGCGCGAACGGCGACACCGTCAGCGCGAATTGCTCGGGCCGGAACAGCGCCAGCGATTTCGGCAGGATTTCCGCGAAGATCACCAGCATCGCCGTCATGATCAGCGTGGCGTAGACCACGCCGGCCTCGCCGAACAGCCTGAGAAAAAGACTGGTCGTCAGCGCCGAGGCCAGGATGTTGACCAGATTGTTGCCGATCAGCAGCGCGCCCACCAGGCGGTCCTTGCGCTCGATCAGCTTTTCGACGATCCCGGCGCGGACATGGCCTCCGGCCGCGAGCGAATGCAGCCGCGCCTTCGAGGCCGCCGTCATGCCGGTTTCGCTGCCCGAAAACAAAAAGGACAGCATGATCAGGAAAAGGATGACGGCACCAGTCACCCACAATTCGGATGTCATCCCGGATGGTTCTCCCTGAGAAAGGACAGCACTTCCGCAGCCGGCACGTCCTTGGCGATGTAGGACTGGCCGATGCCGCGGGTCAGGACGAAGGTCAGCGCGCCGCGCGAGACCTTCTTGTCCTGCATAATATAGGCGAGCAATGTCTCGGCGTCCGGAAGCTGCCCGGAAATATCGGCCATGCGCGTCGGCAGGCCGACGGCCGCCAGATGCGCCTCCACCCTGGCGGCGGCGTCGGCGCTGCACTGGTTGAGCCGTACCGAGAAGCGATGCGCCAGCGTCATGCCGATCGCGACGCCCTCGCCGTGCACCAGTCTTTCGCCGTCATACCCGGTGGCGGCCTCGAGCGCGTGACCGAACGTGTGGCCGAGATTGAGCAGCGCGCGCTCGCCCGCCTCGGTCTCGTCGCGGGCCACGATCGCCGCCTTGGCCCGGCACGATTCCGCGATCGCCTCGGCCCGCGCCGCACCGCCCGAAAACACCGCGCGCCAGTTTTTTTCCAGCCAGTCGAAAAAGCCGGGCCGGTCGATCAGCCCGTATTTGACCATCTCGGCATAGCCGGCACGGAATTCGCGCGCCGGCAGCGTGTCGAGCACGGCCGTGTCGGCAAGCACCAGGCGCGGCTGGTGGAACACGCCGACCAGGTTCTTGCCGCGGGCGGTGTTGATGCCCGTTTTGCCGCCGACGGAGGAATCGACCTGCGCCAGCAGCGAGGTCGGCACCTGGACAAAGCCCATCCCGCGCCGCACGACGCCGGCGGCGAAGCCGGCCAGGTCGCCGATCACGCCGCCGCCGAGCGCGATCACCAGGTCGCCGCGCTCGAGGCGGGCCTCCAGCAAGGCGTCGACGACCTGCTCGAACGGTCCGAAACTCTTGGTTTTCTCGCCTGGATCGAGCGTGATGACGCTCTGGTCTATCCCGGCTCGGGCAAGGCTGTCGGCAAGCGCATCGAGATGGACGGCGGCGACGTTTTTGTCGGTAATCACCGCGCAGCGCACGCCGGCCGTCCGGCGCGCGATCTCGTCACCGGCCCGCGCGACCAGCCCGGGGCCGATCAGAATGTCGTAGGCGCGCGCGCCGAGACCGACCTCGACGCGCGTAACCGGCATGTTCGCGGCGTCCTGCATCATTGCGCGCCCTCCTTGTCCTTTCCGGCTTCCAGATGCCGCAGCAGCGCGACAAGCGCTTCCTGCGCGATCACATCCTTCGGTTCGTCGCGCGACTGGACGGTGACGTCGGCCAAGGCATAGACCGGGTAGCGCTCCGCCATCAGTCGGTCCATCACGGCCCTCGGATCGGCGTTTTTCAGCAGCGGACGGTGCCGGTTTTTCATGACCCGTTCCATCAACACGTCCAGATCCGCCTTGAGCCAGATCGACACCGCGCGCTCCGCGATCGCCTGTCGTGTCTGCGCGTTCATGAAAGCGCCGCCGCCCGTCGACACGACGCGCCCGCCCTCGTCGAGCAGCCGTGCGATCACCCTGCGTTCGAGTGAGCGGAATTCGCTTTCGCCATAAAGCGCGAACAGATCGGCCACCGACAGGCGCGACACGGCCTCGATCTCGTGATCGCTGTCGATGAACGGCAGATCGAGCATCTGCGCGACCTTTCGCCCGATAGCCGTCTTGCCCGCGCCCATCAGCCCTGTGAAAACAATCGTCTTCTTGCCGAGCAGCTCTCGCAGCCTGGTTTCGACGGCATTCGGCGCGGTCGTCATGAAACAGTTCCTTCGCCGCGCGTATGCACATGAAAACCGTGAAGGCGTCAAGCGGTTGTGCGCATCTGCGCCGGGGTTGAATTCGCCCCCTTGCCAAAGCATAAGTAGGCGGGCGGGCACAGTATTGGGGAATTTCTGGGCGAATGCCGACCCTTTTTCGGTTCTTGGTGACCATAGCGGTCCTGGTTGGCATCGCATATGGAGCGATGTTCGCGCTGGCCACATTCGTGGAACCCAGGAAGGGCGAGATGTCGGTCAGGATTCCGCCTGAGAAGCTCAACCCCTAGGGTCAGGCACCGGCGACCTTCCGGAACGGGACGCGATGAACAGCCAGGCCGCGATCGAAGCCTTTCTGGAAATGATGAGCGCCGAGCGCGGCGCCAGCGCCAACACGCTCGACGCCTATCGGCGCGACCTCGAGGAAGCCCATGGCGACATGACCGGCGGCCTTGCCGATGCCGATGCCGCCGCCATCCACGCCTATCTGGAATCGGTCGCGGCCCGGGGGTTCGCGCCCTCGACCCAGGCCCGTAAACTGTCCGCCCTGCGTCAGTTTTTCCGCTTTCTCTATGGCGAGGGATGGCGCACGGACGACCCGACCGGAACCGCGAGCGCACCGCGCAGGACAGCGGCCTTGCCCAAAATTCTCAGCGAAGCCGAGACCGGGCGGCTGCTCGATCTGGCGGCGGCCGAGGCGGCAAACCCGCCGCCGGGCGTGGCGCCTGTCGCGGCCATCCGCCTGCATGCGCTTGTCGAGACGCTCTACGCGACCGGCCTGCGGGTTTCGGAACTGGTCGCGCTGCCGCTCAGCGTGGCGCTGCGCGACGACCGGTTCTTCGTGGTTCGCGGCAAGGGCGGCAAGCAGCGCATGGTGCCGCTGACGGACGGCGCGCGCCGGGCGATGAAAACGTGGCTCGACGCCCGCGCCGCCGGCAAAAGCACCGCCGACAGTGCGTTTTTGTTTCCCGCCGCCTCGGCGAGCGGATATCTGCCCCGGCAGGCATTCGCCCGCGAGTTGAAAGCACTGGCCGCGCGGGCCGGCATCGCATCGTCGAAAATATCACCGCACGTGATCCGTCACGCCTTTGCCAGCCATTTGCTGCAAAACGGTGCCGATCTGCGCGCGGTTCAGCAATTGCTCGGCCACGCCGACATTTCGACGACGCAGATCTACACCCATGTGTTGGAAGAACGCCTGGTGCGGCTGGTCAACGACCATCATCCGCTTGCCGATTAGACCCGCGAACGTTATGTGAGGGCCAGTCCGGCGCCGGAACCGGTCGACAACGACCGGTTGAGCGCCTTTTTCGCGTATCGTGAGCACGGCTGATCCACAGCGAATGTACAATTATCTCGACTTCGAAAAACCCGTCGCGGATCTTGAGGGCAAGATCCTCGAATTGAAGAAGCTCAACGAAAGCGGTGAAGCCGTTGACGTGGCCGACGAGATCGCACGCCTGGAAAAACGCGCCGCCGATGCCTTGAAAGAAGCCTACCGGGCGCTGACGCCCTGGCAAAAGACCCAGGTCGCGCGCCATCCCGACCGGCCGCATTGCCTCGACTACGTCAAGCACCTGTTCACCGATTTCACCGCGCTGGCCGGCGACCGCAGTTTCGGCGAGGACAACGCCATCATCGGCGGGTTCGCCCGCTTCAACGGCCAGCCAGTGGCGGTTCTCGGCCAGGAAAAGGGCGCCGATACCAAAAGCCGGCTGAAACACAATTTCGGCTCGGCCAGGCCCGAGGGCTATCGCAAGGCCGTCCGCATCATGAACCTCGCCGACCGCTTCGACGTGCCCCTGGTGACGCTGGTCGACACGGCCGGCGCCTATCCGGGCGTGGGCGCGGAGGAGCGCGGCCAGGCCGAGGCGATCGCACGCTCGATTTCCGCCTCGCTGGCCCTGCGGGTGCCGGTCGTGTCGGTGGTGATCGGCGAAGGCGGCTCCGGCGGCGCGATCGCGATCGCCACGGCCAACAAGGTCTACATGCTGGAACATTCGATCTATTCGGTGATCTCGCCGGAAGGTGCGGCCTCGATCCTGTGGCATGATTCCACGCGCGCCAAGGACGCCGCCACCTCGATGAAGATCACCGCGCAGAACCTGCTCGAGATGAAGATCATCGACGGCATCATCCAGGAGCCGGTGGGCGGCGCCCATCGCGGCCCCGAAAGCGTGATCGAGGCGGCCGGCAAGCAGATTGCGACCGCCCTGGAGGAACTGGCCGGCGCCGATATGGACTGTCGCGAGCACCGGCGCGAAAAGTTCCTCGCCATCGGCCGATCGATCTGATCCGCCTCGGCTGCGGCGGGTTTGCGCTGTCGACGGGCCGGAAAACGGTCGCCGCGAACCGCAAACGACGCGATTTGGCCCCGCTTCGCCACAAAATCGCCAAGTCTTGGCCGTCAATGACAAGCGCGTGAGGCACGCGGGACGGACCTTGTGGTAAGGTTTTTTCAAGGTTAACGACCTTAACGTGCGCCGAATGCGTGGCCGCGCCAGACGCGGCCGCACCCGAAGCGATGCTTGTAGGTAGCCAAACACCGATGATCTTGAGCCTGACACGTGGGGGATTGCTTGTCGCGGCGCTGGCATTGGCGCTAGCCGGGTGCACGGAATCAACCCTGCAATCGGCCAGCGGCAAAGCCGAAAGGCCGGTGCCGGCGCGTCTCATTTCGGAGATGAAGGCCAAGGGAATGAACCGCAATTCGCCGGTCATGGCCCGTGTCTTCAAGGAGGAAGGCGAGCTCGAAGTCTGGAAGCAGAAGGCCAACGGCCGCTACGACCTGCTTGCCACCTACGAGATCTGCAAATGGTCTGGCAAGCTGGGGCCCAAATTCACCGAGGGCGACCGGCAGGCGCCGGAAGGGTTCTACACCGTCAAGCCGGCGCAGATGAACCCGCGTTCGAACTACCATCTCGCCTTCAACATCGGGTATCCGAACACCTATGACCGCGCCAATGGCCGCACCGGGTCGCATCTGATGGTGCACGGCGCCTGTTCGTCGGCGGGCTGCTATTCCATGAACGACAAGGAGATGGAGGAGATCTACGCGCTCGCCAGGGACGCCTTTCGCGGCGGGCAGCGCGAGTTTCAGATCCAGGCCTTCCCGTTCCGCATGACGGCGCGCAACATGGCGCGTTATCGCAACGACCCGAATTACACGTTCTGGACGATGCTGAAGGAAGGCTACGACCATTTCGAGATCACCAAGGTGCCGCCCAAGGTCGACGTGTGCGAGAAGCGTTATGTGTTCAATCGCACCACCGAAGGCGGCGCCGCCTTTTCGCCCACCGGCGCATGCCCGCCGAGCGTTCAGCCCGAAGCGCTGATGACGGCCTTTCAAAGCTATCGTTCGAACTACGAGGCGGCCTTCGCCACCCATACCGCTCGGGGCGGCGGCGAGGCGCCGAAAGCTTCGATCGCCGGTCTCAAGGAAGCCGATCTGGTTGCCGACTGGACCCGTCGCCGCGCCCGCGGCGAGCGCGTGCCGGTCGAGCCGCCGTCGCTGTCGCCGGACGGCACCGTGGTCACCACCTCGGTGATGGGACGCATCGATTCGCCCGCCGGCCGCCGCCAGGCCGCAATCGACGCCGAAAAGGCGGCCAAGCGCAAGGCCGAGGAGGAAAAGGCCGCAGCCGTGCGCCGCGCCGCCGAGGCCAAGGCTGCCGCCGAAGCCGCCGAGAAGGAAGAGGCCGAAGCGGCCGAGCGCGCCGCCGCGGCCCCTGCCGAGGCCGCCCCGCAGGACGATCCGGGCATGCTCGGCTCGGTACGCAAGCGCTTTACCAATCTTTTCGGAAGCTGACGCCGCGGCCATGTCCGCTGCCACGGATGTCTACGATCTGAGAGGCCTGCAATGCCCGCTGCCCGTCCTGCGGACCCGCAAACGGCTGGAGGGCATGCAGGCCGGCGCATGGCTGTGGGTGGAAACCACCGATCCGCTCGCGGTGATCGACATTCCCGCCTTTTGCGCCGAGGCCGGGCACCGGCTGATGTCGAGCGAGGCCGCACAAGGCGGCGGCCACCGCTTCCTGATCGAACGGGGCGGGTAGCGCCCTCACCGGCGGCGCACCGCCTCCTTCAGGGCCGGTATCCGCCGATCGCGAGCGGATTGTCCTCCAGCGCGCGGCGATCGGGGGTATCGATCCCCGGCCGCTCCGCGAAGGCGTCGAACAGGCGGCGTACATAATCCTGCGGCACATCCTTGGTGATCAGCACCAGCCGTGTCCCGCGCCTGTCGTCGGGCCAGGCGGCAAGCCGCACCGGCGGATGCAGGAAGCGCCGCACGCCGTGAATGACCAACGGCCGCTCCGGCTCCTCGACCGTCTCGACGATGCCCTTCATGCGCAGCAGGCCTTCGCCATGCGTGGAACGCAGGAGGTCGAGGAAATTGGCCACCGCCGCGAAGGCGATCGGCCGGTCCAGCGTCAGCGAAAACGTCTCGAAACGATGATCGTGCGCATGGTGGTGATCGTGCCCGTGCCCGTCGTCGGCGTGGTCGTGGTGATGATCATCGGCCGCGACCGCGCGCAGCCATCGTTCGACATCGACGCTCTTGGTCGAGGGGTCGTAGAGCCCGCAATCGAACAAGGATCCGACATCCGCCTCGCCGCCGGCCGCATCGAGGATCGGCGCGCCGGGATTGAGCCGCGCCAGCCGCGCGCGCAAGGACGCCACCGCTTCGGCGGAAGCCAGGTCCGTCTTGGTCAGCACGATCCGGTCGGCCACCGCGACCTGGCGCACCGCCTCCTCATGCGCGTCGAGCGTGGCCTCGCCGTTGAGCGCGTCGGCGACCGCGATCACCCCGTCGAGCCGATAGGCGGCCAACAGCGCCGGATGCGCCATGATCGACTGCAGCACCGGGCAGGGGTCGGCGAGCCCGGTGGTCTCGACGACGACGCGCGCGAGCGGGGCCAGCCGGCCGGTCTGCACCCGGTCGGCGAGATCGGCCAGCGTGTCGACCAGTTCCCCGCGCACGGTGCAGCACAGGCAGCCGTCGGACAGTTCGATGATGCCGTCGGAGGCCTGCTCGACCAGGAGATGGTCGATCGGCACGTCGCCGAACTCGTTGATGATGACCGCGGTTCCGGCCATGTCCGGCGCCTTCAGGAGCCGGTTGAGCAACGTCGTCTTGCCCGCACCGAGAAATCCGGTGAGCACGCTGACGGGAACGGGCTGGCGGGGAGCGTTCTGCGGGTCCATGTCCAAGCCGCTATTGCACCGCCGTTTGCGTTGCCGGCTTGTAGTCGGGACGCGGCGTGGGAATGGGCACGTTGGCGTATTCGACCGCCGCCGCCGGCGATTTCGGACCCGTCGCGCCGCCGAGACCGACGGCGACCAGGCGCGGCTCGCGATCAAGATCGCGGATATAGGGCGAGCGGATGATCATGCTGCCGTCCTCGTCACGGTTTTCGGCCCGCTGCTTGCGCGCTTCCTCGGTGCAGATCACCGGGCGCATGTTCGTCGCCTCGGCGAGCATGCCGCCGCCGACCGGCAGCGCGGCCAGCGACGAGGCGAAGGATTGGTTGCGTTTGAACCCGTCCTCCAGCAACTGCGCCGCCTTCTCGGCCCGTTGCGAGACGGACGCTTCGCCGACCAGCACGGCGATGATCGTGCGCCCCTCGCGAGTCGCCGAGGCCACGAGATTGAAGCCGGCCGGACAGGTAAAGCCGGTCTTCATGCCGTCGGCACCGTCGAACCGGCCGATCAGCGTGTTGTGGTTGGGCAGCTTCACCTTGCCGGCCGCCAGCCCCTCGATCGCGAAATAGCCGACATTTTCGGGAAATTCCCGACGGATCGCCAAGGCCAGAAACGCCATGTCGCGTGCCGTCGTGTATTGTTCGTCGTCGTGCAGCCCGTGCGCATTGACCCAGTGCGAACCGCTCATGCCCAAACGGCGCGATTCCGCATTCATGCGCGTGGCGAAGGCCTTTTCGGACCCGGCGATGCTTTCGGCGATCGCCGTGGCGACGTCATTGGCCGACTTGACCATGATGATCTTGATTGCGTTGTCAAGGGTCAGCACCGAGCCGGGCTTGTAGCCCATCTTGCTCGGCGGTTCCTTGGCCGCGTTCTTGGAGATCGTCACCGGCGATTTCAGCGTCACCTCGCCGGCCTTGATGGCGCGAAAGGCGACATAGGCCGTCATCAGCTTCGACAGCGAGGCCGGATACCAGCGCCGAAACGCCTCCTCCTGGGCCAGCACCTTGCCCGACTTCAAGTCGACGACGATCGAAGGCCCCGCCTGTGCCGGCGATGCCGTCCACACCATGGAAGCCGCCAGCAGCCACGCGGGATTTACGAGACGCCTCGCCCAATTCCGTGTCGATTTCACTATGGCCTCTCCAGGGATTTGCGCTACCTTCGCCCGGTCCCGACAGGCCCGCAAGGCGGAACGGGACGCCTGGCCGAGCGTCGGCGGGTCTTATTTAGCGCATGTGACGCCATGATGGCAAAGCCGGCCGGGACCGGCGCGACGGGGCGGATTTGCGCCTTGATGTGGAGTGGGAGCCTAAGGAATGCCAATACTCAACCGCGCGGCCGAGCTTCAGGAGGAAGTCAGTGGATGGCGGCGCCAGCTGCACCGCAGGCCGGAGCTGAATTTCGACCTGTTCGAAACCTCGACCTTCGTGGCCGACAAGCTGCGCGAGTTCGGGTGCGACGAGGTCGCCACCGGGATCGCCAAGACCGGCGTCGTCGGCCTCATCCGCGGGCGCCTGGGCGACGGGCCGACGATCGGGCTGCGCTCCGACATGGACGCGCTGCCGATCAACGAGGCGAGCGGCGTTCCGCACGCCTCCGAAACCCCCGGCAAGATGCACGCCTGCGGCCATGACGGCCATACCGCCATGTTGCTCGGCGCGGCCAAATACCTGACCGAGACCCGCAATTTCCACGGCACGGTGGCGGTCATCTTCCAGCCGGCGGAGGAAGGCGGCGGCGGCGGCCGCGTCATGGTCAAGGAAGGGCTGATGGAGCGCTTCGGCATCGAGCGCGTCTTCGGCATGCACAATGCGCCGGGCCTGCCCGTCGGCCAGTTCGCCACCCGGCCCGGACCGATCATGGCCTCGACCGCGGAATTCACCATCACCATCAAGGGCAAGGGCGGGCACGCCGCCTTTCCGCACCAGACGGTGGACCCGATCGTCGTCACCAGCCGGATCGTCGGCGCGATGCAGTCGATCGCCTCGCGCAGCGCCGACCCCGTCGACGCGCTGGTCGTCTCGGTGACGAAATTCCACGCCGGCGACGCCTACAACGTCATTCCCGAAACGGCCGAGATCGCCGGCACGGTGCGCACGCTGCGTCGCGAGACCGCCGACCTGGCCGAGGAGCGCATCCGCGCGCTGGTGACCGGCATCGCGGTGGCGAGCGGGGCGGAGGCGAATATCCACTACGACCGCAACTATCCCGTCACCTTCAACCATGCCGAAGAGACCGATTTCGCCGTCGACGTGGCGCGCGACGTCGCCGGCGACGCCAAGGTCGACCCGCAGATGCCCGCGATGATGGGCGGCGAGGATTTTTCCTACATGCTGGAAGCCCGGCCCGGCTCGTTCATCTTCGTCGGCAATGGCGACACCGCCAATCTCCACCACCCCGCCTACGACTTCAACGACGAGGCGATCCCGCACGGTATTTCCTATTGGGTGCGGCTGACGGAAAAGGCGCTCGCCGCCTGAAGCGGGGCCTGCGCCGGTTGGCCCAAAAACGCCGATCGCGCCACAGGGCATGCGTCGACGCCGCCTCCCCCATCGTCTAACCGGCGGCGCGACGGCGGCGCCGAAGACCACGCCATGGCCGAGACCGCGCAGCCAAAACGGTTGGCGAAGCGGCGCGAAACCGCTATGAGGGCGGCGGGGTCCCGTAGCTCAGCAGGATAGAGCATCAGATTCCTAATCTGAGGGTCGCAGGTTCGAATCCTGCCGGGATCACCAGTTTCTCAAGGTCAATTCCGGACGCGGGGCGGCGTCCCGAGCCGCTGGGGACGCGATTACGCGGCGCCGCAGATTTCAGAGAAGGGTCGCGGTCAGTTGATCGTCATGACGACGGCGTCATCGTCGTCATTCCGCGCCGGCGCCACCGGACCGAGCTCCAGATGCCATGCCGCCGGAAGTCGCTTCTCTTCCAAAAAGCGCTTGATCTCGCCCGGGCATTCGCAAGCCGCCTTGGCGGCCAGAAAGGCGCTGTAGGGAATATTCCGGGACTGGGTCTGCATCGCAACCTCCTCCTTGCCCGGCATTGAAGCCGCAGAAATTGGCCGAAATCTGACAGACACTAATTTTTCGTGAACGCGGTGTCCGGCGGCGCGACAGGCGCTTTTCCGGCGCAAACGGTCCGCCGGACCGACTGTGGATTTCATCGCGTTGCAACAAAACCGTAGCCGGACTGTCATGCGCTGCCGATAGGCGATTGGCTGAAAGTGCTGGAACTTTCGCCAACCCAATTCAGGGAGAGCCTCATGAAGCCCTTTGGTATCGCCGCGGGTCTCGCGGCCGGACTGTCGCTCCTTTCCGCCAGTTCCGCCTTTGCCGTCACCGAGATTTCCTGGTGGCACGCGATGGGCGGCGCGCTCGGAGAGACCGTCAACGAGATCGCCACCAATTTCAACGCCTCGCAGGACGAGGTCGTTCTGACCCCCGTGTTCAAAGGCACCTACGAAGAGGCGCTGACCGCCGGCATCGCCGCCTTCCGCGCCGGCGAACAGCCCAACATCCTCCAGGTCTTCGACGCCGGCGCGGCCACCGTCATCGGCGCCAAGGGCGCGGTGAAGCCGGTCCAGGATCTGCTCGAGGGCGCCGGCGCGTCCTTCGATATCGAGGACTACATCTCCGGCGTGCGCTATTTCTACGCCGACAGCGACGGCAAGATGATCGGCATGCCGTTCAATTCGTCCGCGCCGATCATGTATTACAACACCGAGGCCCTGGAAAAGGCCGGCGTCGAGGCCCCCAAGACCTGGGAAGAGTTCGAGCAGATCGCGCCCAAGCTCAAGCAAGCCGGCTACATCCCGCTGGTGCAGTCGCATCTGCCGTGGGAATTCACCGAGAATTTCTTCTCCCGCCACAACCTGCCCTTCGCCACCAACAACAACGGCTATGACGGCGCCGAGGGCACCAAGCTGCTGGTCAACACCGACGGGCTGAAGATGATGTTCGCCAAGCTCGCCGCGTGGAAAGAGGACGGCCATTTCGAATGGTACGGCACCGGCTGGGGCGACAACCAGACCCCCTTCGAGCAGGGCAAGGTCGCGCTGTGGGTCGGTTCGTCGGGTTCCTTCGGCGGCCTGACCAAATCGGCCGCCATGCCGTTCGGCGCCGTGCCGCTGCCCTATTGGGAAGCGATCGGCGGCGAGGAGGGCTACCAGACCTTCATCGGCGGCGCGGCGCTGTTTGCCATGGCCGGCAAATCCGAGGAAGAGAACAAGGCGACCGCCAAGTTCTTCGAATACCTGACCTCTCCCGAAGTGCAGATGATGTGGCACAAGAGCACCGGCTACGTGCCGATCACCAACGCCGCCTATGAGCGCGCCAAGCAGCAGGGTTATTACGACGAGGTGCCGCAGGCCGAAATCGGCATCCAGCAGCTCAACATGAAGGCCGGCGAGTGGACCAAGGGCTACCGCATGGGTTTCTACGTCCAGATCCGCGACGTGATGAACCGCGAATACGGCAAGCTGTTCACCGGCGAGACCACCGTGGACGAGGCGTTCAAGACGATCGAGGCCGAAGGCAACCAGCTTCTCGAGCGTTTCGCCAAGACCGGTAGCTAAACAACGGCTCCCTTCCCGATAGCGGGGCGCATCCGGCAGCGGCTGCGCCCCTTCCTTTCCCGGCAACGGAGTCCCGCGCCATGGACAAGGTCCGGTTCGGCCATTCGATCGTGCCCTATCTGTTCCTGCTGCCGCAGATGGTCGTCGTTGCGGTGTTTTTCTACCTGCCCGCCGGCGAGGCGGTGCGCTCGTCCTTCTTTCTCGAGGATCCGTTCGGCTTCAGCGCGACCTTCGTCGGCCTCGACAACTATGCCGATGTGCTGTCGAGCGCGGAATATCGCCGCGTGGCGAGCTTCACCGTCTGGTTCACCGCGCTCGTCGCCTTCTTTGCGCTCGCCATCGCGCTGCTGCTCGCCGTCAAGGCCGACGCGGTGCTGCGCGGCGCCAAAACCTACCGCACGCTCCTGATGTGGGTCTACGCCATAGCGCCCCCGGTCGCCGGCCTGCTCGGCATTTTGTTGTTCGACCAGCATGTCGGCCCGTTCGTCGACATCGCGTCCTGGTTCGGCTGGAACCTGCGCATCGGGGTCAATTACTACGACACCGCCTTTGCCATGATCGCGACCGCGGTCTGGTACCAGGTGGCGGTCAACTTCATCTTCTTTCTGTCCGGCCTGCAGTCGATCCCGCGCGCGGTGCGCGAGGCAGCCCTGATCGACTGTCGGTCTGGCCTGCGGCGGTTTTTCACCGTGACGCTGCCGCTGCTGACCCCGACCGCCTTTTTCCTGCTGGTGATCAACATCACCTACGCGCTGTTCGACACGTTCGGGCTGATCGACCTGATGACCAAGAACGAACCGGGCAACAACCCCGTCACGCTGGTCTACAAGGTTTTCCTCGACGGGTTCCGCGGCAACGATCTCGGCGGCTCCTCGGCGCAGTCGGTCATTTTGATGATCGTCGTCTTCGCACTCACCGTCGTGCAGTTCCGCTTCATGGAACGCCGCGTGCATTATGCGTGAGGCCCAGATGAGCGACGCCGTTTCCACCGCCCGGCCGCTTGCGCCGGCAAGCCACAGGCCGGCCTTCAAATGGGGCCCGGTCTTCGACCACGCCATCCTGATCGCCGGCGCGGCCTTCATGCTCGTGCCGGTCTTCCTCGCCTTCATGACCTCGACCCACGACGCCGTGACGATCCACACCGGCGGCGTCCAGGCGCTGCCCGGCACCAGCCTGGTCGACAATTACGCGACCGTGATGTTCGACGGTCTCGGCTTTTCCGGCGCGGTCAACGGCACCACGATGATGCTCAATTCGATGATCCTCGGCCTGGGTTTCGCCGTCGGCAAGATCGTGCTTTCGATGATGGCCGCCTACGCGATCGTCTATTTCCGCTTTCCCCTGGCCGAATTCGCCTTCTGGGCGATCTTCGTCACCCTGCTCCTGCCGCTCGAGGTGCGTATCCTGCCCTCCTACGAGATCGTGCAGTCGATGGGACTGATCAACACCTATACCGGCCTGATCGTGCCGCTGGTGGCCTCGGCGACCGGAACGTTCTTCTTCCGCCAGTTCTTCAAATCCGTGCCCGACGAGCTGATCGAGGCGGCGCGCATCGACGGCGCGGGGCCGCTGAAATTCTTCCGCGACATTCTGCTTCCGCTCAGCCGCACGATGATCGCCGCCATCTTCATCATCATGTTCGTCTACGGCTGGAACCAATATCTGTGGCCGACCCTGATCACCACCAACGAGGATTATTTCACCCTCGTGCGCGGCATCAAGCAGATCATCCAGGTCTGGGTCGGATCGCAAATTCCCGAATACGGTCAGGCGATGGCGCTCGCCGTCCTCGCCATGCTGCCACCCGTCATCGTCGTGGTGGTGTTCCAGAGCTGGTTCATCAAGGGCCTGACCGAGAGCGACAAATAGGAGCAACATTCATGGCCCGGCTGCATATCGACCAGGTTTCCAAGATCTATACCGGCACCCAGCGTGCCGTCGACACGGTGTCGATCGACATCGACGACGGCGAATTCCTCGTGCTCGTCGGTCCGTCCGGCTGCGGAAAGTCGACGCTTTTGCGCATGATCGCCGGGCTCGAGGCGATTACCGAAGGGGCGATCACCATCGGCGAGCGCGTCGTCAACGATCTCGACCCGGCCGAGCGCGACATCGCCATGGTGTTCCAGAACTATGCGCTCTATCCGCATATGAAGGTCTACGACAACATGGCCTACGGCCTGCGCAACCGCGGCATCGCCAGGGACGAGATCGACAGGCGCGTGCGCGAAGCCGCGACCACGCTCGAACTGGGCCCGCTTCTGGAGCGCAAGCCGCGCGAACTGTCGGGCGGACAGCGCCAACGCGTGGCCATGGGCCGGGCGATCGTGCGCAACCCGGCCGCCTTCCTGTTCGACGAGCCGCTGTCCAATCTCGACGCCAAGCTGCGCAGCCATATGCGCGTGGAGATCAAGCACCTGCAACGCTCGCTCGGCATCACCTCGGTCTACGTGACCCACGACCAGCTCGAGGCCATGACGCTGGCCGACAAGCTGGTGGTCATGAACGCCGGCAAGGTCGAGCAGATCGGCGCGCCGCTCGACGTCTACGAACGACCGGCAAGCACGTTCGTGGCAAGCTTCATCGGCGCGCCGGCCATGAACCTCATCCCCTTCTCGGCCCTCGGCGACGACGGCCGGCTGGGCCTGCGCGACGCGGCGGTGGCCACGATCGGCTTCAGGCCGCAGGACGTTATCGAGGTCGCCAACGACAATGAGGACGGCGACGGCCTGTCGTTGCGCTTTATCGTCGATGCCGTCGAGCCGGTCGGCTCCGAAAGCTTTTTGCACGGCAAGGTCGGCGCCGAACGCGTTGTGGTGCGCATCGACGGGCGGGCGCCGCATCGCGAGGGCGACAGGGTCGGCATCGCGGTGCCGTCCGAACGGCTGCATGCCTTCGACGCCGACGGCCGGCGGCTGGACGACTGGCGCGCGCCGATCGGCACCGACACCGCCAAGCCCAAAATCCGCGCGCGCTGATTGGGGGTCGCGGAAGCGGCGCACATGCGGTAGGAAACGGAAGGATCCGTCAGACTCCTTCCGTTTCGAGACCGCCATGCCCAACCCACTCTACGATGCCCTCTTTCGCCCGCATGAGGGCAGCGACCGGCCGTTCCTGATCCTCAAGACCGGAGAGCGGCTGAGCTACGGCGATTTTCTGGCGATGACGGCCCGCTTCGCCCATGCGCTGCGCGCAGCCGGCGTCGAGGTCGGCGACCGCGTCGCGCTGCAGGTGGCGAAATCGCCGCAGGCGCTCGCGATCTATGCCGCCTGCGTGGCTTCCGGCGCGGTGTTTCTGCCGCTCAACACCGCCTACACGGCGGCCGAGGTGGAGTATTTCGTCACCGACGCGCAGGCAAGGCTCCTGATCTGCGACCCGGCGGCTGCGGCAACGCTGGCGCCGGTCGCGGAGGCCGCCGGCGCGGCACTGGCGACGCTCGACGCCGATGGCGGAGGCAGTTTCGTGGCCGCCGCCGACGGCAAGCCCGAGCGCTTCGAGCCGGCGGGGCGCGAGCCCGACGATCTGGCCGCCTTTCTCTATACGTCAGGCACCACCGGTCGCTCCAAGGGCGCGATGCTGACCCAGGACAATTTGCTGTCCAATGCGCGGGTGCTGGTCGACTATTGGCGCTTTTCGGCCGACGACGTGCTGTTGCACGCTTTGCCGATCTTTCACACGCACGGCCTGTTCGTCGCCACCAACGTCATGCTTCTTTCGGGCGGCGCGATGATCTTTTTGCCCCGGCTCGACGTCGACGACCTGATCGCCGGCCTGCCGCAAGCGACGGCGATGATGGGCGTGCCGACATTCTACACCCGCCTGCTCGCCGATCCGCGGTTGACGCGGGATCTGGTCGCCCATATGCGGCTGTTCATCTCCGGCAGCGCGCCACTCCTCGCCGAAACCCACACCGCCTTCGAGGCCCGCACCGGCAAGCGCATCCTCGAACGCTACGGCATGACCGAAATCAATATGGGCACCTCCAACCCGTATGAGGGCGAGCGCCGCGCCGGCACGGTCGGCTTTCCCCTGCCCGGCACGCGACTGCGCATCTGCGATCCGGAAACCAGCAAGGCGCTGGCGCAAGGCGAGATCGGCGTCATCGAGGTGCACGGGCCCAACGTCTTCAAGGGCTATTGGAACATGCCGGAAAAAACCCGCGCGGAGTTCCGCGCCGACGGTTTCTTCATCACCGGCGATCTCGGCACGATCGACGCCGACGGCTACGTCACCATTGTCGGGCGCGCCAAGGACCTGATCATCTCCGGCGGCTACAACATCTATCCCAAGGAGATCGAGCTTGCACTCGACGAACAGGAGGCCGTGGCCGAATCGGCCGTGATCGGCGTGCCGCATCCCGATCTCGGCGAGGGTGTCGTCGGTGTCGTCACCGCCAAGCCGGGTACCGCCGTCGACGCGCAGGCCCTGCTTGACGGCCTGGGCGACAGGCTGGCGCGCTTCAAGAAGCCGCGCCGGATCGTCGTCGTCGACGACCTGCCGCGCAACACCATGGGCAAGGTTCAAAAGAACGTGCTGCGCGAGCGTTACGCGACGATTTTCGCGGCCTGATCCGGGTCCGAAACCGCCCGCCCTGCGTCTGCGTCACCGGGCCAGCACGTCGTCCCAGTCGGGATGATGGCGCTTGAATTCGTCGGCAACGAACCAGCAGCGCGGCACGATCGTCCTGCCCGCCGCCCGCGCGTCGGCGACCAGCCGTTCGACCAGCGCCTCGGCGATGCCCTGCGCGCGATAGGGAACCGGGACGAACGTGTGGTCGGCCTCGATCACTCCCTCGCCGAGATGACGCCAGGTCAGGCGCGAATCCTCGCCATTGGGCATGGCGACGACATAGTGCCCGCCGGCCTGCGTTTCCGCCGCGTGGATGGGCAGTTGGGTATGGTCCATCACGTCGCCTTTTTCAAAACATCCGCCCATTCGGGATGCCGGCGGAACTGCGAGGCCGCGAACGGGCACAACGGAATGACCGTCTTGCCTGCGGCGCGCGCGTCCTCGACCGCCCGCGCAACGAGCCGCGCGCCCACGCCCTGGCCGCGAAAACTGTCGGGAACGCCGGTATGATCGATGATGATCTGGCGTGTTCCGATCTTGGAAAAGGTCAGTTCCGCCTCGTCCCCGCTCTCACCGCGCAGAACATAGCGTCCTTTCGAGTCCGTCTCCTGGAGTTCGATGTCTTGCGACGGCTCGGTCATGAACGGGGCTCCCTGGCAACGAACGGGCTGATCAACAGGCTTTCTGATCTCGAACTGCGAAGGATGGATCGTATCCGTCCTCGCGGCGATACATGGTGGCATCACCGCGGGCCGTCTGCAAACGGCTTTCCGACCGGTTGATCCGCAACCGGCCGACAGAGCGGATCGGAACGTCGAAACGGATCGAATCGCCTTGACATGCGTTTGCCGTTCTCTTCTCTGGTTCTACCGGCATCGGAAGATCATGCGCATAATCGCCCTCTTGAATCGCGGCGGCGGCACGCTCCGCACCACCGACCTCGACGCCCTGGAAGCGCATTTGCGCGAGGCGATGCGGGTGGGCGGGCACACGATCGAGCTGGGCTACATCGAGGGCGAGGAAGTCGGCCGCGAACTCGAGGCGGCCGCCGGGAGCCCGGATCATGACGCTGTGCTGGCAGGCGGCGGGGATGGCACGATCTCGGCCGCGGCCGCGGCGCTGATGGGCTCTGGCAAGACGCTGCTGGTGTTGCCGGCCGGAACGATGAATCTCTTCGCCCGCGCGCTCGGCCTGCCGATGGACCTGCACAAGGCCGTCGACGCGCTGGCAAAAGGCGTCGCGCGCGACGTCGATATCGCCACCGCCGACGGCCGACCGTTCGTGCACCAGTTCTCGGTCGGTCTGCATGCGCGCATGGTGTTGATGCGTTCGCGCTTGGAATATGCCTCGCGACTGGGAAAGATGCTCGCCTCGCTGCGCGCGGCATTCGCCGCCCTCGCCAAACCCTCGACCATCGAGGCCGAACTGGTCATGGGTGAGACGGTGGTCCGCGCCAGAACGCCGGGCATCGGCATTTCCAACAACCTGTTCGGGGACGGTCCGTTGCCGATCGCCGAAAAGCCGGATGGCGGGCTGCTTGGCATCTATATTTTCCGCACCGCGCGGCGTCTGGAGATCGCCCTTCTGTTCGTCGCCATGATGCTCGGTCGCTGGAAGGAGATCGAAACCGTCGACATCCACCAGTCGGAAGAGGTTGTGCTGCGCGTCCGCTCGCGGCGCCGCAACCAGACCTGCGTGATCGACGGCGAACTGGTTCCCGCCAGCAACGAAACCAGGCTGCGCATTCACCCGAAAGCGTTGCGCGTCGTGGTTCCCGCCGACAACGACCGCTAGCAAACGCAGCCGCGCGCATCAATCGCGGGCGGATCGCTCAAGGCTCAGCCGACATGTTCGACCCGCGCGCCGGTGTCGGCATCACCGGTGTCGGCATCGTAGGCCTCGCCCCACCACTCCACGCCGACCCAGGCCACGCTGGCAAGGATCAGAGCGACGATTAGAACGATCAGCACGCGAAGGCCGCGACGGCCTTGACGGGCGTTTTCTGGATCAAGCGGAGTTGGCATGGGTCCTGTCTTTGTCCTCCTGGAACCTTTCGTGGGCGGCAGCGATCGCCGCGGCACGCCACGACTTCGCTCCCGATCCTAGAAACGGTTCGGGCGCGGCATCGTTCCAAGACGGGTCAGGACGGTCTCACCGAACCTCTAAATCTCGTCGTCGGAAAACGGCTCGTCGTCATCGTCATCGACATTTTCGCGATAGATCGCATAGGCCGCGATCGCGGCAAGCGGAATGGCGACCTGCCCGACAAGACTGCGCGAACGGATGATCGACGGCAGCGCCGCAAGCGCCGCCGTCATGGCGAAGGACTTGATCTGCTCGGCTCGTTTTTCCTCCGCGCGGCGGCGCATCTGCAGGCCGACGATCATGCGGTGCACGATCAGAATCAGGCCGGCGAGCACGATGAAACCGACGCCGAAGCCGGCCGTGGTGTAGAGCGCCCCGTAACGTTCGGACACGAAGATGAAGGCGGCGGCGAGCAAAAAGCCCAGGCCGAGCAGCAGCGCCGCACCGGCAAGCGCAAAATCGATCAAGGCCCGACGGAACCGCCGCGCCGCCCGCTTGGCATCGAGACCGGCGAGCATTTCGATGGCCGATTTGAGCATGGGGTGCAGCCCGAGCCTCAGCGCCGCGCGATCAGGGCAAACAGGAACCCGACACCGGCGGCGATCGCCAGCGAGGTGACCGGCTTGCGACGCACATTGTCCACCAGTTGGGTTTCGATATCCCTGGCACTGGCGCGCAAATCGTCGAGTGCGGCCTCGCCCTGCTCGCGCAGATGGTCGCGCCCGCTGGCCGCCGCCTTGCGCGCCGCTTTCGCCGAACGTTCGCCCGAACCCGCGAGTTGCGCCTTGACGGCCGCCAATTCCTCTTTCAACGCCTCGATCTGCGCCTCGAATTCCGCCTGTGCGTCGGTCTTGCCGGCGGCCGCCGATTTGGCGCTTGCGGTCCGTGCAGCGTTCATGTCTGTCTCCCTGTCTGGTTCATGCGTGGCCTGGACCGAACGCATACAGCCGACGGTCGTTCCCGAAAATCGTCTCAGCCATGAAAATGGGTTTCATCGACCGAGTCCAGCCGCAATCTTATCCCCATGCCCGATCGACGCGCGCCCGCGTCATGCGGCCCGAACGGGCCGTCATATTGTGCCGGCGTGAGTGCGCTATTTGACATAGGGCGGAACCGAAGGGCGCTAACATCGTTTTCCAGGCACGAAAGGAACGCGCCATGGAACACATTGCCGCCTTACTTCTCGTTATCGGATGTTCCGGTAACCTCGGCGATTGCCGCGAGATTCCAGTCGACGTCCCGATTTTCGAAACGCGGGAGGAATGCCGTGACGCCTTGCGCGAAGTCCCCGAAAAGGGCAATCAGGAAACGCCCCGGATCGTGGCGACATGCGTCAATGTCGATCCTGCCCTGGTTTACGATGACGCCGAGCTGGTCTGGCATGTCGATGCCGACGGCCGTCTCGAAGCCGCGCTGGAGCAAACCGACGTCCTGACGGCGTTCAATACCCATCGCGCGAGCGAGGGGCTTGCAATCACGCAGGATTTCTGAAGCTATCACGTTGGCATCACACTGATGCAAGGGCGAGGATCCGAAGGGACATCAGCGTAGAATGGAGAGAATGGAATGAAGAAATTCTTGCTAGTCGCGGCGGCGGTGGTGGCACTAGCCGGCTGCACCACCAGCGAGCGCGACGCGGCGCTGGGCGGCGCTGCCGGTGCCGCGATCGGCGGGCTGGCCACGGGCACGGCGTCAGGCGCGGTCATCGGCGGTGTCGCCGGTGCTGCAACCGGTGTGCTTTTAGGGCGAGCGACCCGCAAAGGGATGTGTGTATATCGCGATCCGCGCACCCTCAAACGCTACACCGACGTTTGTCCCGCCGGGTACTACTAACATTTCTGCATGCATGACCCGACAGACGATCGCCGGGTTCGTATAGGAATAAAAAAGACGAAGCCCGACCGCGGAGAAGTGGAACGTGGTCGGGCCTCGATTTTAACAACCGGTGTGCGAGGTCGTGGTCTGCCGCTGTCCGCCCGGTTCAGGCCACCGCGCTCAGCGCGCCGGGTCCCGGCGTGGCGCCGGCCGGGCATTTTCCCAGAATGATCATGCCCAGCACCTCGTCCTTGGTGACGTCGTCCGTGCTGGCCGTCCCCACCACCTGCCCGTTCTTCATCACGCATACCCGGTCGGCGAGGTCGAACACGTCGTGGATGTCGTGGCTGATCAGAAAGATGCCGATCCCCTCGGATTTGAGCTGCTTGACCAGGTCGGCGACCTGGGCCGTTTCCTGCGGGCCGAGTGCTGCCGTCGGCTCGTCCATGATCAGGATGCGCGCGTTGAACAGGATCGCCCGCGCGATCGCCACCGACTGGCGTTGACCGCCCGAAAGCGCCTTGACCGGATCCTTGAAACGTTCGAAACGCGGATTGAGCCGTCCCATCACCTTGCGCGCCTCCGCCTCCATGGCGACGTCGTCGAGCGTGCCCCAGGGCGTCAGGCGTTCGCGGCCGAGGAACAGGTTGGCGGCGGCGTCGACATTGTCGGCAAGCGCCAGCGTCTGGTAGATCGTTTCGATACCGTAATGCTTTGCGTCGCGCGGGTTGTTGATCGCCACCGGCTTGCCGTCGACGCGGATCTCGCCGGCGTCGCGCTTATAGGCCCCCGACAGAATCTTGATCAGCGTAGACTTGCCCGCGCCATTGTGGCCGAGCAGCGCCATCACCTCGCCCCGATGCAGATCGACGGACGCGTCGTCCACGGCGCGGATGCCGCCGAAGGCGATCGAAATATTGGTCAGTTCGACCAGCGGGGTTTGCGTTGCGCTCATCGTCCCCTCCTACTGAACCCGGCGCCGATAAAGCGTATCGAGCCATACCGCCACCACCAGCACGAGCCCGACCACGATGTTTTGCAACGGCGTGTCGACGCCGAGCAGCACCATGCCGGACTGGAGCGACTGCATCAAAACGGCGCCCAGCATGGCGCCGGCCACGGTACCGGCGCCGCCGGCGAGCGACGTCCCGCCGATCACCGCGGCAGCGATCACCAGAAGTTCGTCGAGCGTGCCCTGGGCGTTGGTGGCGGCATTGAGGCGCGCGGTCGAGATCGCCGATCCGATCGCGGCCAGCGCGCCCATCAGCATAAAGATCTTCATCACCACCCAACGCGTGTTGATGCCGGCCAGCTCGGCGGCCTCGGGATTGCCGCCGATCGCGAAAACGTAGCGGCCGAAGCGGGTCCGCGTGGCGACGAAGGTCATCACCACGCCGGCGCCGAGCGCGATCAGCACCGGAATCGCGATCCCGTGGGCTATGAACACGTCTTCGGGCACCGGCAGGCCCTGGCCCTCGAAATGCCGGCGCACGATGCCGATCGGCCAGGGATAGGAATTGACCACCCAGACGGCGCCGAGGATCAGCGCCGCGCCGACGGCGCCGAGAAAGATTTCGGCCCAGACCGGACGCAGCGGAAACGCGAAGCGTTTGCGCTGGATACGGCCGTTGACCAGCACCAGCATCAGCGCAACACAACCGGCAAGTCCGATGATCCAGCTCCATGTCGCGCCGATCGAACCGGCCGGACCGCCGCCCATCAGCCGGAACGTTGCATCCATCGGCGCAACGGTGCGCCCGCTCGTGACCCACCAGGCCGCGCCGCGCCAGACAAGCAGACCGCCGAGCGTGACGATGAAGGCGGGCACGCCCAGATAGGCGATGACGAAGCCCTGCAGGCCGCCGATCAGCGCGCCGACGCCGATGCCCACCGTGAGCGCGATCACCCAGATCCAGGGATTGCCGAAATCGAGGCTTTGCGGCAGCAGCTCCGCCTGCACGACGCCCATCACCATGCCGACGAAGCCCAGGATCGAACCGACCGAAAGGTCGATATTGCGGGTGACGATCACCAGCACCATCCCGGTCGCCATGACCGCGATCGACGAAGATTGCACCGACAGGTTCCAAAGATTGCGCGGCGTCAGGAACAGGCCGCCCGACAGGAAATGGAAACCGACCCAGATCAGCACCAGCGCACCGATCATGCCGAGCATGCGCGTATCGAGTTCGGTCGCCTTCAAGAAGCCGGCCACGGGACCGGCCTCGGTCGTGCGGGCTCGGTCGGCCGATGCCGCCGAAGTCGCTTCGGACATCGTTTCCTCCCCATTGTCCTCGGGGCCGTCACCGTCTGCGCGGCGTTATGTTGGGAAGACTAGAGCAAAGCCGGATCGGATTGAACCGCTACGGTCGATCCCGCCCTGCTTCGAGGCGTGCCGCGATGCCCCTCGCATCGCGGCACGCAAGCCAGCCGGCGTATCAGCCGCAGACCTCGAGCTGGCCGGCGGGAACGCCCTGGCAGACCACGTCCTTTTCCACCCAGCCCGCGTCGATGACGACGTCGAGATTGTCTCTGGTGATCGGGATCGGCGCCAGGAAGACGGCGTTCATCTCCACGCCGTTCGGTCCGCCGGACCATTTTTGCGCGTCGGGAATGTCGGCCATCGCCGTGCCTTCCGCCATCATCGAGGCGATTTCGGCCGCAGCCTTGCCGAGTTCGCGCGCATCCTTCCAAACCGAAACGGTCTGCGTGCCCAGGGCCACGCGGTTCAGAGCGGCATGGTCGCCGTCCTGGCCGGAAACGGGTACCGAACCGGCCAGCCCCTGCGCATCGAGCGCGGCGACGACACCGCCGGCCGTCCCGTCATTGGAAGCCACGACCGCGTCGACCGCGTTGTCGTTGGCCGTCAGGATCTGCTCCATGTTCTTCTGCGCGTTGGCCGGCAGCCAGCCATCCGTATAGGCCTCGCCGACATTCTTGATCTTGCCGGCATCAATCGCCTCTTTCAGCACTTCCATCTGGCCGGAAAACAGGAAATCCGCATTCGGGTCGGCCGACGAGCCCTTGATGAAGGCGTAGTTGCCTTCCGGCTTCACTTCGAAGACCGCGCGGGCCTGCATGCGGCCGACTTCCTTGTTGTCGAAGGTCAGGTAAAAGGCCTCCGGATTTTCGATCAGGCGATCATAACCCACTACCGGGATGCCTTCCGCGACCGCCTTTTCGACCGCCGGGCCGATGGCTGAGGCGTCCTGCGCCAAGATGATCAGCGCGTTGGCGCCCTGCGCGATCAGCGCCTCGACATCGGTCAGCTGCTTGGCGGCAGACGATTGCGCGTCGGCCGAGATATAGGTGTCGCCGGCGGCCTCGATCGCCGCCTTCATGGCCGCTTCGTCGGTTTTCCAGCGTTCTTCCTGAAAGTTCGACCAGGACACGCCGATGGTCTTGTCCTTGGCCAAGGCCGCGCCGGAAATCGGCAGGGCGAAGGCGGCGCAGCTCAGCGCCAGAGCCAGTCTGTTCATGTTTTCCTCCCGGGTGCATCGTGCACGTTATTGGCCGGAACGGTGCGAGCGGCCCGGCCGCCACCTCTATTAATTCGAGACTCGAAAAAAATAGTGACTCACCCGGAAAGCTGTGTCAAGATGATTTTCGGGCGCCCTAACGTGTTGCAATGCAACATGGATTTCCTGCAAAGCTGTCGGGACGCCCAAGGGAGGAAGACGCCGCATGACGGCGATCGCACGTTCGGACGATGTACGCCGGCAGAACCGGCGCCTGGTGCTCTCGGTGCTCCGGCGCAGCGAAAAGCTTTCGCGCACCGAGATCACCGCCCGCACCGGCCTGAGCCCGTCCACCGTCTCCGCCATCACCTCCGACCTGTTGTCGGACGGCATCCTGTGCAAGCTTCGCGACGGCGACGCGACAGCCACGCGGCGGGGCCGTCCCCAGGTCGCCCTCGGCCTCAACCCCGACGCGGCGGCCGTGATCGCCGTCGTCTTGTCACTCAACGCGCTGTCAGCCGCCCTGATCGACTATGCCGGCGACGTCATCGTCAGCGAACAGGCGCGGCTCGACACGCTGGCGATGTCGGGCGAGGAGATCGTCGCCAGCGTGCGCGCCATGGTCGGCACGCTGGTCGACGAGGCCACCTATCGCGACATGCACGTGCCGCGGATCGCCGTCGCCTTCCAGGGCATCACCGATGCCGGCGCACGCACGCTGCTGTGGTCGCCGATCACGCGCGAGATCGACATCCCGCTCGGCGACGCGCTCGAGAACGCATTCGGCATTCCCGTCACCGTGGAAAACGACTGCAACATGATCGCCGTCGCGCTCAAGGCGAAGGATCCCGGGCACTATGGCGACAATTTCATCGCCATCCTGCTGTCGCACGGCCTCGGCATGGGAATGATGGTACGCGGCGAACTGTTTATCGGCACCAAGTCCTCGGGCGGCGAATTCGGTCATATGAACCATGTCCCCGACGGAGCGCTGTGCCGGTGCGGGCGACGCGGATGCATCGAGGCCTATGCCGGCAACTACGCCATCTGGCGCGCGGCCCGCGGTCTGGGCGACGACACGCCGCCGGCCGCCGATATCGCCGACGCCGACATGGCCGCGCTGGCGGCCGCCGCGCGCGCCACCGACGGACCGGAGCGCCGCGCCTTCGATGCGGCCGGCCGGGCGATCGGCTTCGGCCTCGGCAGCCTGTTCGCCATCCTCGACCCAGCACCGGTGGCAATCGTCGGTCAGGGCGCGCTGGCCTTCGACCTGATCCGCACGCCGATGCTGGAGGCGCTGGCCAAGACGGCCGGCGGCCAGCACCACTCCATTCCGAGCTTCTACACCGACCCCGACGAAATGCCATTGATCCGCGCCGGCTGCGCCATGCGTGCGCTGGCCTTCGTCGACCGGGAAATCTTCGCGCGCGGCGCGGCTTCGCCCGCGGCCGGCGTCGGGCGGGCGGTCGCATGACACGCGGCGGCCTCACGCGCCTCATCTTTGCCGCCCTCGCCGGCCTTCTTGCCGCACGCCCGGCGACCGGGACGGAACCCTGGGCCGAGCGCGTCGTCACCCGTCACGTCGAGCAGGCGTCACTTGCCGGGCGGCTCGAGCACGACGCGCTTGCCCGCCTGCGCGCGGCGGGCGCGCATCTCTTCACCGGACGCTTCACCGCACTCGACGGCGTCGGCCGCCCGCTCGCCACCCAGGCCATCATTCCCACCAAGCGCAAGCGGCCGCCCGAAACCGCGTTCAGCCGGACGTCGGGCATGGATTCCAATGCCTGTTCGTCTTGCCACAACCAGCCGGTTACGGGCGGCGCCGGCGATTTCGTCACCAACGTGTTCGTCTCGGAAGGGTTCGAGAGTTTCGATTTCGATTCCACCGATCCGCAGTTTTCCAACGAGCGCGGCACCAATCACCTGTTCGGCGCCGGGCTGATCGAGCTCCTGGCGCGCGAGATCACCGCCGAACTGAAGGCGATCCGCGGGGACGCTCTCGCCGAGGCGCGTGCGACCGGCGCGCCGGCGACCCGCGCGCTTGCCGCCAAGGGCATCGATTACGGCACGATCACCGCGCATCCCGACGGCATGCTCGACCTGACGGGCATCGAGGGCGTCGACGCCGATCTGACGGTCAGGCCGTTCAGCCAGAAGGGCGTCATGACGTCGCTGCGCCAGTTCACCGTCAACGCGCTCAACCATCATCACGGCATGCAGCCGCAAGAGCGTTTCGGCACGCGCTGGACCGGCGAGCGCGACCATGACGGCGACGGTCATGACGACGAGATCAGCGTCGGCGACGTGTCCGCGCTCGTCGCCTGGCAGGCCGGCCTGCCGGCACCGGTGCGCGCCGTGCCCGAAGAGGCCGCCTGGCGCGCGGCCGCCGCCCGCGGCGAAACGACTTTCGCCGCCATCGGCTGCGAGACCTGCCACAAGCCGTTCCTGCCGCTGGCCTCGCTCGATTTCGCCGATCCCGGCCCCGACGACATGGCCGGCACGCTGCGCACCGGCGATGTCGAGAAAGGCGCGATCTACGACCTTGCCCTGCTCGAATGGACCAAACGCCTGCCGCGCAACGACAAGGGCGAGATCATGGTCCCGCTGTTCGGCGACCTGAAGCGCCATCGGATCGCCGACCGCCAGGTCGCCGTGCTCGGCAACGAGCTGCTCGCCCAGCGTTTCGTGGAACGCAACGTCTTCATGACGGCCGAATTATGGGGCGTCGGCTCGACCGATCCCTACGGCCATCGCAACGACCTGCCCTCGCTCGATGTCGTGATCCGCGCCCATGGCGGCGACGCGCGCGCGGCGCGCGACAATTACCTCGCGCTTGGCGAAACCGAGCGCAGCGCCCTGATCGCCTTTTTGAAGACCCTGGTGATCGAGCCGGCGCGGGTCACGCCATGACCGCCCGGTCGCACCCCATTCTGCGTCTCGCGCGCCGGGCCGCGATCGCCGCGGCGCTTTTGTCGACGCCGCTTTACGCCGACGAGGCCCTGCCCGATCCGTCTGGCGATGTTCCGGTAATGGAGGAGCAGGCGCGCGCGGCGGGGCTCGTCCACGCCTATCGCGGCCCCTGGGAATTCTTCGTCGGCGGCGGCGCGGCGGCACTCGACTGCGATGGCGACCGCCTGCCCGATTTGTTCGTGGCCGGCGGCCGCGAACCGGCCCGGCTCTACCGCAACCGCAGCACGGCCGGCGGCGCGCTGCGTTTCGACGAGACCCCGCTCGGCCTCGATCCGGACGACCTCGACAAGGTACTCGGCGCCTATCCGCTCGATATCGACGATGACGGCCACCAGGACCTCGTCGTCCTGCGGCTCGGCGAAAACCTGATCCTGAAGGGCCGACCGGACTGCGCCTTCGAAAAGGCCAATCGCGCCTTCACCTTCGACGGCGGGCGGGCCTGGACGACGGCCTTCGCGGCGAGCTGGGAGGAGGGCCGGCGTTTTCCCACGCTCGCCTTCGGCAATTATGTCGACCGCAACGCGCCCGGATCGCCCTGGGGCACCTGCCACGACAACCGGCTCCACCGGCCCGGCGCCGGCCCCCGGCCCGACTATGCCGCCGCCAGCGCGCTCAGGCCCGGCTATTGCGCGCTGTCGATGCTGTTCACCGACTGGAACCGCTCGGGAACGCCGGCGCTGCGCATCACCAATGACCGGCATTATTATCGCGGCGGCCAGGAACAGCTCTGGCGCGTCGAGCCCGACCGACCGCCGCGCGCCTATCGCAAATCGGAAGGCTGGCAGCACCTGACGATCTGGGGCATGGGCATCGCCGAGGGCGACCTCGACGGCGACGGCTTCCCCGAATACGCGCTGACCTCGATGGGCGACACCAAGCTGCAAAAGCTCTCCGAAGAGGCAGACGAGGACGAGCCCGCCTATGTCGACATCGCCTTCGAAAAGGGCGCGACCGCCCACCGCCCCTACGCCAGCGACGATTTGAAACCGTCCACCGGCTGGCATTCCGAATTCGCCGATCTCAACAATGACGGCCTGCTCGACCTCTTTATCGCCAAGGGCAATGTCGAGCGCATGCCCGACTTCGCCGCGGTCGATCCCGACAATTTGCTATTGGGCCAATGGGACGGCACCTTCGTGGAGGCCGGCCACCTGGCCGGCATCGACCGGCCGACCAAGGGGCGCGGCGCGGTCGTGACCGATTTCAACGCAGACGGCATGCTGGACTTGGCCGTCGTCAACCGCGAGCAGAACCTGTCGCTGTTCCGCAATCGCGGCGCCAGGACGGCGTTCGGCACAAGGCCGATGGGCAATTTCCTGGCCGTGGAGCTCAGCCAGCCGGCCCCCAACCGCCACGCCGTCGGCGCGCTCATTTCAGTCAAGGCCGGCAACAACACCTATAGTCGCACGGTACAAGTCGGCGGCGGCCACGCCTCCGGCCATGCCGGCTTCGTCCATGTCGGGCTGGGCACCGCCGAACGGGCCCAGGTGCGCATCAAGTGGCCGGACGGCGAATGGAGCGCGCCCTACCGGGTGTTCGCCAACAATTTCGTGCTGATTGCGCGCGAGGCCGACGCGGCGCGCTACTGGTATCCGCCCGAGGCACCGCACGCCGACACGGCTCGGCGCAAGGACGGCGACAGCTGGAAGGCCGGCAGCGCGCGGTGACACCGCCGCCCGGCGCTAACCATCCTTGATCGCGTAGCCCGCCCCGCGAATGGTGCGGATGACATCGGGAAGCCGGCCGACATTGACCGCCTTGCGCAACCGACCGACATGCACGTCGACGGTGCGCTCGTCGATATAGATCGTCTCGCCCCACACATTGTCGAGCAACTGGCTGCGCGAGAACACGCGGCCTGGATGCTGCATCAGGAATTCCAAAAGCCGGAACTCCGTAGGGCCGAGCCGGATCTCGCTCTTGCCGCGATAGACGCGGTGCGCCTCGCGGTCGAGCACGATGTCGCCGACCTTCAAGACGCTCGACAACACCTCCGGCTTGGCGCGTCGCAGCAGCGCGCGCACGCGCGCGATGAACTCCGGCGTCGAGAACGGCTTGACCAGATAGTCGTCGGCACCGGTCGACAGGCCGCGCACGCGGTCGCTCTCCTCGCCGCGCGCCGTCAGCATGATCACCGGCAGGCGCTCGGTCTCGGGTCGCATGCGCAGCCGCCGGCACAATTCGATCCCAGACACGGCCGGGATCATCCAGTCGAGCACCAGAAGGTCGGGCACGCTTTCCTGCAGGCGGATTTCGGCCTCGTCGCCGCGCGTGATGACCTCGACCTGATAGCCCTCGGCCTCGAGGTTGTACTTGAGCAGCACGCAAAGCGGCTCCTCGTCCTCCACGACCATGATCTTTGCCGCATTCATAGCCAAGTCGGCACTCCGTCAAGCTTCGGACGCCGCGCTCGAAACGGCTGTTTCGTCGAGCTTCGGCCGGTTGATGGGGAGTTGTTCGCCGGTCATCACATAATAGGCGTTCTCGGCGATATTGGTCGCGTGATCGCCGATGCGCTCGAGGTTCTTGGCACAGAACAACAGATGCGTGCAGGCGGTGATGTTGCGCGGGTCTTCCATCATATAGGTCAGCAATTCGCGGAAGATGGCGGTGTATTTGATGTCGATCTTCTCGTCGCCGGCACGAAGCGACTTGAGCGCCGCGGCATCGCGCGCGACATAGCGGTCGACGATGCCGGAGGCTTGGGCATGCACCATCTCCGCCATCGATTCGATCGACTGCGACAGGCTTTTGGGCGTGGTCGTCTGGCCGACGGCGCCGACACGCTTGGCGATGTTTTTGGCAAGGTCGCCGATCCGTTCCAGATCGCCCGCCATGCGGATCGCGCCGATCACCGCGCGCAGGTCCTGCGCCATCGGCTGGCGCCGGGCAATCAGCGTGATCGCCCGGTCATCGAGCTCGCGCTGCTTGGCATCCATGATCGCATCGTCAGACACGACGCGCTGCGCCAGTGGATTGTCCGACGACAACAGCGCCCGCGTGGCGTCGGCGACCATCGTCCCCGCCAAATCGCCCATCTCGCGGATCAGGCGGTCGACGCCTTCCAACTCCTCGCCGAAAGAAGTGACGATATGTTCGCCCATCGGTTCATCCTTGCATTCGAAAAAACGCGCAAACGCCCGGTCAGCCGAACCGGCCGGTGATGTAGTCCTGCGTGCGCTTGTCGTCGGGATTCGTGAACATCTTGTCGGTGGCCCCTTCCTCGACCAGATAGCCGAGATGGAACATCGCCGTGCGCTGCGAAACGCGGGCGGCCTGCTGCATGGAGTGGGTCACGATCACGATCGTGTAGTTCTGCCTGAGCTCGTCGATCAGCTCCTCGACCTTGGCCGTGGCGATCGGATCCAGCGCCGAGCACGGCTCGTCCATCAAGATGACTTCCGGCGACACGGCGATCGCCCGCGCAATGCACAGGCGCTGCTGTTGGCCGCCGGAAAGCCCGGTGCCCGGCTCCTGCAGCCTGTCTTTGACCTCGTCCCACAAGGCGGCCTTGCGCAGGCTCGATTCCACCACCGCATCGAGCTCGGCCTTGTTTTTGGTCAGGCCGTGAATGCGCGGACCATAGGCGATGTTCTCGTAGATCGACTTGGGGAACGGGTTCGGCTTCTGGAATACCATGCCGACGCGCGCACGCAGTTCGACGACGTCGATCTTGGGGTCGTAGATGTCTTCGCCGTCCAGTGTGATATCGCCGCCGACGCGGCAGATCGGGATCGTGTCGTTCATGCGGTTGAGACAGCGCAGGAAGGTGGACTTGCCGCAGCCGGACGGGCCGATCAACGCCGTCACCTGCTTTTCGGGCACATCGAGATCGACCCCGAAAAGGGCCTGCTTGTCGCCGTAATGAACGGTCACGCCCTTGCCACGCATCTTGATGGCCGGGGTGTTCCCCTGGTCGGCGAGTTGCTGTTCAACACCGGCTTCGGTCAGCATGTTCATCGTCCTCACTCCGTTACCACCGCCGCTCGAAGCGCTTGCGCAGCACGACGGCGATGGCGTTCATGATCACAAGAAATCCGAGCAGGATCAAAATCGCGGCGGACGTCTTTTGCTGAAAGGCGGGTTCCGGAAAATCGGCCCACATGAAAATCTGCACCGGCAGGACGGTGGCGGCGTCGGTGAAGCCGCCGGGTATGTCGACGATGAAGGCGACCATGCCGATCATCAGGAGCGGCGCCGTCTCGCCCAGCGCCTGGGCCATGCCGATGATCGTCCCGGTCATGATGCCGGGCATGGCCAGCGGCAAGACGTGGTGGAAGACGGTCTGGACCTTGGACGCCCCGATGCCCAGCGCGGCCTCGCGGATCGAGGGCGGCACCGCCCGCAGCGCCGCGCGCGCGGCGATGATGATCGTGGGCAGCGTCATCAGCGCAAGCACCATGCCGCCGACAAGCGGGGCCGATCGCGGCAGGCTGAACCAGTTGAGAAAGACCGCCAGACCGAGCAGGCCGAAGACGATCGACGGAACGGCGGCAAGGTTGTTGATATTGACCTCGATGAGATTGGTAAGCCGGTTCTTGGTTGCGAACTCCTCGAGATAGATCGCCGCGGCGACCCCGATCGGAAAGGACAGCGCCAAGGTGACGACCATCGTCAGTGCCGAGCCGACCACCGCCCCCCAGATACCGGCGAGTTCCGGTTCGCGGCTGGCGCCGGTGAAGAAAAACAGCGTATTCCAACGGTTCTCGATCTTTCCAGCCCCGGCGAGCCGGTCGAGCCAGACGATCTCGCGATCGGTGATCTTGCGATTGGCTTCCGCGGTCTCGATGGTGCGCAACATAGCGTCGGCCGGCATGTCGGACGCGCTTGCCAAGGGCTCCAGAACCGTCGCCTTGCCAATGGCGCCGCCGGCCTCTCCCGTCGACAATTCGGTGATCTTCAGCGTGCCGCCGACGATCTCGAGCAAAAGCGATTGCGATCCGCTGGTCAGGCGCAGGCCGCCGTCCTCGCCGTCCACCGCACCCGCGCCGCGCGCCATCGCCAGGATGGCGTCGTCGGGAAAGCCGACCGCGACCTCGTCGCCCGCACCCGAAACCGTGACCCCCGCGATCCGGCGCGACGGCCCCGACTTCGCCAGCAGGCCTTTCAGATAAAGATCGGCGAAATCGTCGAGCGGCACGGCGATCCGGCGCGTCCCCCCGAGCATGGTCGGGTCCGCCTCGATCGCTTCGCGCAGCATCACGCCCGCCCCCGTCGAGACCAGGCCGCGCAGGAGCCGGCGTTCCTGCCGCCCGGAGACCTGCGGAAACTCGCCGGCCATCCCGTCATGGACAAGCCCGAGAAAATTCGCCGCGCCCGGATCGGCCGGATCGATCTTGTCCGCCGACAGATCGACCTCGAGCGCGACATAGTTCTGATGGAAGGCGGGCAGCGCCTTGGTCACGATTGTGGAAAGCAACAGCAGCAGGAAGAACCCTGCCAGTGCCACCGCGCCGGCGCCCAGCCATTTGAAGCGTGCCTCGGCGGCGTAGCGCGCGCGCAGGCGTGCCTTCGCGGCATCGCCGGTGTGGAGGTTGTCGGGCGAGGCAGGCCCGGTCGATAGGGTGGTATCAGTCATATTGCTCACGATATTTCTGGACCACACGCAGCGCGATCACATTGAGAGCCAGCGTGATGACGAACAAGAGCAGGCCGAGCGCGAAAGCCGCACGCGTCTTGGCGCTGTCGAATTCCTGGTCGCCGACCAGCAGCGTCACGATCTGAACCGTCACCGTCGTCACCGCCTCCAGCGGATTGAAGGTGAGATTCGCCGCCAGGCCGGCCGCCATCACCACGATCATGGTTTCGCCGACCGCGCGGCTGACGGCCAAAAGCAGGGCCGACACGATGCCCGGCAGCGCCGCCGGCAGCACCACG
The DNA here is from genome assembly GCF_003015025.1 of Nitratireductor sp. StC3. Classification (NCBI taxonomy): domain Bacteria; kingdom Pseudomonadati; phylum Pseudomonadota; class Alphaproteobacteria; order Hyphomicrobiales; family Phyllobacteriaceae; genus Nitratireductor; species Nitratireductor sp. StC3. Next base: position 40,982 of record NZ_PYBP01000014.1, read on the forward strand.
CGCCGGATCGTCTCCGAGCGGGTCGCGCCCAGCCCGGCCGAGCCGTCGCGCAAGGATTGCGGCACCGCGTTGATGACATCGTCCGACAAGGACGACACGAACGGGATGATCATGATGCCCATGACCACGCCGGCGGCGAGCGCGGATTCGGAGGCGACGTCAAGGCCGATGCTCTCGCCGACGCCGCGAAAGAAGGGAGCGACCGTCAATGCGGCGAAGAAACCGTAGACGACGGTGGGAATGCCGGCGAGAATCTCCAGCACCGGTTTCGCAACCGCCCGCACACGCTGGGTGGCGTAGTCGGACAGGTAGATCGCCGCCATCAGCCCGACCGGGGCCGCGATCAGCATGGCGATGAAAGTGATCAGCAACGTGCCCGCCAGCAGCGGCACGGCGCCGAAGATTTCGGTGTTGACGTCGCCCGCATCGCCGCCGGCGCCGGTAAAGGCGCTTTGCGGCGACCAATGCAGGCCGAACAGGAAATTGAAGATCGGAATTTCCGAGAAAAACAGAATCGATTCGAAGATCAGCGACAACACGATCCCGATCGTCGTCAGGATGGCGATCATCGAGCACAGAATGAGAAACCACTTCACCACGCGTTCGACGACGTGGCGCGCGCGATAGGCCGGCGCGATCCGGGAATAGCCGAAAAAGCTGCCGCCAGCCGCGAGAATGAGCGCGACCGCGGTGATCAGCCAGATGCTGGTCTGGTGGAGCGAGCGGAAGACCACGGCCGCGGCTTCCTTGGTTTCGTCGGGGAACGAGACGATGCCGCCGAAGGCGATCGCGCGCGCATCGCGCAGAAAGGCCTGGAGCTGCGGCACGCCGAATTCGGCCAGTTCCGCCGCGAAGCGCGACTGCACGATCGAATCTTCGATACCCGGCGTGGCGATGCGCCAGATCAGGACGGCCAGCAGCGCCGGCCCGGCGGCGATCATGGCCAGAAACAGGCCGTGCTGGCCGGGAAGCGAGTGAAGCCGCGACACCTCGCCACCGACGGATGCGACAGCCCGCGAGCGCCCGACGAAATAGGCCGCGACACCCAGGACAAGCAGCAACAGGACGAGATAACTAACCATCGGCGACGTCCCACCCGGAACAGTGTCTCAAACTCTCAGGCGCTCGAACGCACCGGTCTTGCGGGGATCGCATGGCGCGGCCGGCCGACAGCCGGTCGCGCCATGCTTTATAGTGTCAGGAGCCCATGCCCTTGAGCGCCTTGGCTTCCTCGGCCTGCGTCGCACGGGCGGCCTCCGGCAGCGGGATCAGACCCTTGTCGGCGAGATAACCATCGGGGCCCCAGGCCGCCTCGGACGTGTATTCGGCAATGAACTCTTCCATGCCCGGAATGACGCCGACATGCTCCTTCTTGGCGTAGATGAAGAGCGAGCGGGACACGCCATAGTCGCCCGAGGCGATGTTTTCGAAGGTCGGCTCGACGCCCTCGACCGTCGCGCCCTGCAGCTTGTCGGCGTTCTGGTCCAGGAAGGAGAAACCGAATATGCCGAACGCCTTCGGGTTGGCCTCCAGCTTCTGCACGATCAGATTGTCGTTCTCACCGGCTTCCACATAGGCGCCGTCCTCGCGGATTTCCGTGCAGGCCTTTTCATTGGCCGCCTCGACCGCTTCCTGGCAGGCCTCTTCCATCACCAGCTCGACAAACGCGTCGCGCGTGCCGGAGGTGGGCGGCGGGCCGAGCACCTCGATCTTGTCGGCCGGCAGGGCCGAATCGACATCGGCCCAGGTCATGTACGGGTTGGCGACCACCTTGCCGTCGACTTCGACATTCTTGGCCAGAGCCTTGAAGATCTGCTCCTTGGTCAGCTCCACCGCCGTGCCGGCCTTGGAATTGGCGAGCACGATGCCATCGAAACCGACCTTGATCTGCACCGGTGTTACGCCGGCTTCCTTGCAGCTCGCCAGTTCCGTGTCCTTGATGGCGCGCGAGGCGTTGGTGAAATCGGGCGTGCCTTCACCGACACCGGCGCAAAACAGCTTCATGCCGCCGCCGGTGCCCGTCGATTCCACGACCGGCGTCTTGAACGCGCCGCTCTGGCCGAGCTTCTCGGCGACGGCGGTGGTGAACGGAAACACCGTCGACGAGCCGACGATCTGGATCTGGTCGCGCGCCGCCGCAACACCGGCGGACGCCGCAACGGCGAGGGCAGCCGCCGACGCCGTGAGGAGAACTTTCTTCATGAGGCCTACTCCTGTTCGGAATTCTTCTTCGCCGCGCTCCAGCGGCGACGGGCCCCGATTAGCCGGCCTGTGTTACAGTTCGATGACGGTTTTGTGTCGCGCCTATTACGCCGTCAACGGGCGCTGCGCGGCCGCAATGCCGGCGAGGCGGCGGCGTCGCCGATAATCCGCACATATCAGGGACTTGGTTTCGCGCCTCTTTCCGGCTCGCACCGGCCAGGCGTCAAGAGATTTTTCCGGCGCGCCCGGTCTTTGAAGGCTTCGGAATAAAAAGCCGGGCAGGTGAGCGTTGCGTGCATCGTCTGGAGCACATGCGGCAGACTTGGTGGGAACCGGATCGGTTGGAGCTTGCGATTGCCGTGTTCGATCCGCCGCCGCTCATCCTGCCCGGAAACGATATCCGGCTGAATATGGGGATGATGGTACCGGTTAACCATAGGGGGTGCGCTATGGCGTGATCGCACCATGGTTTCATTTATCGGCAAAGGAACGCGAAAAGGCGTCAAACGCCCTGATCGCGGCGCGGGGCCGCGGTTTCATGCCACTTGTAGACCTTCGCCAACAGCGCGTTCGGGCTGATCGGCTTGGGCAGATAGTCGTCCATGCCGGCTGCCGTGCAACGCGCGCGATCGCCCTTGAGCGCATGCGCGGTCACGCCGATGATCGGCGTGTGGACCCCACGTCCCGCCTCCACGCGACGGATCGCCTCGGTGGCCTCGAAACCGTTCATGTCCGGCATCGAGACATCCATCAGGATCATGGCCGGCTGCATCTCGGCATGCGCCTCCACGGCGAGCCGGCCGTTGCGAACGATCTCGTAGGTGAACGGCGTTTCGCCCAGGATCTGCGCGAACACGAGCTGGTTGACCTCGTTGTCCTCGGCCACGAGGATATCGAGCCGCGCAGTCCGGCGCGGCGGCCGCGCCTGGGCGCCGTTGTCGTGCGAAACGTTGCCGCCCGAGGGTCCGACCACCGCGTTGGACTGCGAGGAGTCCTGGCTGAAACCGGAGACGGCCGGCGTCGCGCTGTTGTCCGGGTCTTCAGCCGGCGCACTATCGGTCGCGGGCAAGCCACCAAGCCGGCCGCGCCGATGCTGTATCTGTTCGACCACCACATCCAGCAAGGCGCAGGAGCGCACCGGTTTGGTGAGCTGGGCGTCGATACCGTATTCGGCGAATTCCGCGCTTGTCAGGGCGTGGTCGACCGAGGTCAGAAGAACGATCGCGGTCCCGGCGAGACCGGCGGTGTTGCGGATCGCGCCAGCAACCTCGAGCCCGCTCATACCCGGCATCTGGTAGTCCAGCACCACGCACTCGACCTCGAGCCCCAGTGCTGCCGCCGCCCGCAGGACCGCCAGCCCCTCGCCGCCGTTTTCGGCCGCGCATGCGTCGAAATCCCAGGAACGCATCTGTTCGAGCAGGATGGCGCGATTGACCTGGTTGTCGTCCACCACGAGCACCCGCGCGCCGGAGACGTCGACGGCGACGGGGTTGTCGCGCGCGCCCTCCTCCGCGACCGGCAGCTCGACCGTAAACCAGAAGGTCGAGCCCTTGCCCACCGTGCTTTCGGCGCCGATCTTGCCGCCCATAAGCGCGACGAGACGCGCGGTGATCGCCAGGCCCAATCCGGTCCCCTCGTGCCGGCGGGTCGCGCTGGTGTCGGCCTGGCTGAATTTCTCGAAGACCGTCGGCAGCTTTTCCGACGCAATCCCGATGCCGGTATCGGTTATCTCGAAGCGCAGTGAAACCCGTCCCGCATCGACAGCACCCGATACGTCGGCCAGCACATGCCCGGAATCCGTGAACTTCACCGCATTGCCGACCAGATTGGTGAGGATCTGGCGCAACCGACCGACATCGCCGGTCACCATGCGCGGCAGATCGGGGTCGACACGCACCACCAGTTCCAGGTCCTTTTCCTTCGCCCTGGTCGACATCAGCGTGGCCACGTCCTCCACGGCCTCGGCCAGATTGAACGGCACCGGATCAAGAACGAGCTGGCCGGCGTCTATCTTGGAAAAGTCGAGAATGTCGTTGATGATCGTCAGCAGCGCATTGCCCGATTTCAAGATGATCTCGGTGAAGGTTTTCTGCTTCTGATCGAGATCGCTTTTCGCCAAAAGTTCGGCCATGCCCAGCACGCCGTTCATCGGCGTGCGGATCTCGTGGCTCATATTGGCCAGGAATTCCGACTTTGCGCGGTCGGCGAGCACCGCGCGCTGCTCGGCGGCGCGCTGCTCCTCCTCGCGTTGCTTGAGTTCGGTGACGTCCGTGGTCGAGCCGATCAGATATAAGGACCCGTCGGAGGCGATCATCGTGCTCTTGCGGGCGATCCGATAGTTGGGGGCGCCGTCGGCATCGGTACCGGTTTCCTCGATGACCCGCATCTCGCCGGTCTTCAGGACCGCGCGGTCGGCCTCCATATAGGCTTCGCCGTCGGCCCCAAACACCTCCACATCGGTACGACCGATCGCGGTATCCTTGGCGAAACCGGTCAGATCGCACCAACCCTGATTGACATAGGCAATGCGCAGATCCGGATGCTTGGCGTAGATGGCGACCGGCACATTGTCGATCAGCGTACGGAAGAGCTCGTTCTCGCGCGTGGTTTCCTGCAGCGACGCCTCGCGTTGCTTCATGTCGGTAATGTCGACACGAACTCCGACGAAAAGGCCGTCTTCGGTGCGCGTGTCGTAGACCCGGAGCCAGCGGCCGTCCGGATTGCGGCGTTCCGACACCGACTGCCGCACGTGATAGCGCTCGAGCGTCCGCTCGATCCACGCCTCGCGATCTGCGTCGAACAGCGCGTCCAGCTCCGGATCGCCGGAGTGACGGAAATAGCCGGCGTCGTGCGCGGTCTCGATCGCAACGCGCAACGTTTGCCCGGGCTCGGTGAACGGCCTCAGCGCCGGCAACAAATCCTTGATGCGCTGGTTGGAAAGCACCAGCCGGTCTTGTTTGTCGTAGATGATCACGCCGGCCGGCAGCGTCTCGATGACCCGCGCCAGCAGCGTGCGCGCCTCGTCGGCTTCGCGCTCGCGCCGCCTGATGTCGCTGATATCGAAAACGAAGCCGGCGACATAAGCGGTGCCGGTCGCGGTCTCGAGGCGGGTTTTGCGCACCAGATGCGACCGCGCGACGCCGGCATGGTCGAAATCCTCCTCGATCTCGTAGGCCTCGCCGCTGGCCAGCACCGCGCGCTCGCTGTCCTCGAACCGGACGGCGTCGGCGGGCGCCACGATATCGGCGGCGCGCTTGCCCAATATGGCGGCGACGGTGGTGCCGTTCAGCCGCGCGAAGGCTTCGTTGGCGAACACGAACCGCAATTGGCAATCCTTGACGAACACCGCGTCCTCGACGCTGTTGATCGCCGCATCGGCCAGTTGCGACCGCTCGAGCGCCTCGGCGAGCTCCGCCTCGCGTTGCTTCAACGGCGTGATGTCGGTGCAGACGCCCATCCGTCCGCCGTCCGCCGTCGGCAGTTCGCGGTGCATCAGCCAGCGCCCGTCCGAAAGCCGCAGCGTCACCGCGGCGTCCGGCTCCCGCGCGCGCCGTTCGAAATAGGCTTCGCGCCATGCGGCCGCGTCGAGCCCGTCCGTCGACCAGATCCCCCGCTCGAGCCCGGTATCGATGAATTCGCCGACCGGCAGCCCCGGCCGGATCACGTCCTCCATGCCGCGATAAAGCGTAAACAGGGCATCGTTGTACAAAACGATGCGATCCTCGGCATCATAATAGACGAACGCGTCCTGCATGACGTTGAGCGCCGCCATCAGACGTTCCGCGTTGGTCCGGCCGGCTTCGGGCATCGGCTCCGCGACGGCAGCGGCGCTCGGCGCAACTGTTTCGATCAATTCGGTCACGTCGCGCGCGGTGCCGCGATAGCCGGCAAAAGCGCCACCCGCGTCGCGTTTCGGCATGCCCGACAGCGACACCCAGCGGCATGACGCGCCAGGCACGGGTACACGCTGCAGGAAATCTCGGAAGGGACGCCGCGCCGCAAGCGTTTGGCGATGGCTGGCAGCGGCTTCGGCGGACGCCGCGTCGCGGTCGAGCGTGGCGAGCCGCGAATGGCCGATAATGCCCGATCGCTTGATCCCGGTCAGGGCGGAGCAATCCTCGCCAATATCGGTGTAGCGATGCTCAGCGTCGGTTTCCCAGGTCCAGTCGCAGGTCAGGGCCGGGAGTTCGGCGGTGGCCGACAGATCGGCTCTTGCGGACACGTCGAGCCGCTCCGGGTCGCGCCTGACAGCGCGCGGCTTTGCTTTCTTCCGGCCTTTACCGGGACTGTTGTCGCCTCGCTCCACCCTCGCGGCGTCCTTTCGGCACCTCTTGCCGATCAAGGATGCGCGACAACGCTTAACGTTCCGCTAACCCTGTTGCCCGTCAGGAGCGAGTCCGGTCCGCGCCGGCCTCAGGCGAACGCGCCGTGGCAATGCTTGAACTTCTTGCCGGACCCGCACGGACAGGCCTCGTTGCGGCCCACCTTGCCCCAGGTCGACGGATCCTGCGGATCGCGATCCTCCGGCGCAACCGTGCGCGAGGACTGCAGCAAGGCGAGCGCGCCGTCGCCGTCGTCGAAATCGTCCTCGCCGGTGCTGGCGTCGAGATGATGGCCTTCCGCCTCCGGCGCTTCCGGCATCGGTGCGTCCGCGGCCTCGCGCACCAGCTCAACACGCATGAGTTGTGCCGTCACCGCCTGGCGCAGATTGCCGAGCATGCCCTGGAAGAGTTCGAACGCTTCGGATTTGTATTCGTTGAGCGGATCGCGTTGCGCGTAGCCGCGGAAGCCGATCACCGAACGCAGATGGTCGAGATTGACCAGGTGCTCGCGCCACAGATGGTCGACCGTCTGCAGCAGGATCGATTTTTCGACATAGGTCATGACTTCCGGGCCGAAGCGTTCCGCGCGTTCGGCGGCCGCCTTTTGCGTCGCCTCGGTGAGACGCTCGCGGATGGCCTCCTCGTCGATCCCCTCTTCCATGGCCCACTCCTCGACCGGCAGATCGAGGTTGAGATAGGCCGCAACGCCCTGTTTGAGGCCGTCGACGTCCCACTGCTCGGCATAGGCGTTTTCAGGGATATGCTTGGCGACCAGGTCGTCGATCACGTCCTGGCGCATTTCGGCGACGGTGTCGGACAGGTTCTCCCCGTCCATCAATTCGAGCCGCTGCTCGAACACGACCTTGCGCTGGTCGTTCATCACATCGTCGAACTTCAACAGGTTTTTGCGGATGTCGAAATTGCGCGCCTCGACCTTCTTCTGGGCCTTCTCCAACGCCTTGTTGATCCAAGGATGGATGATCGCCTCGTCTTCCTTCAGGCCAAGCTTCTTGAGCATGCCGTCCATGCGCTCGGACCCGAAGATGCGCATCAGATCGTCTTGCAGCGACAGGAAGAATTTGGAGCGCCCCGGATCGCCCTGACGGCCGGAGCGGCCGCGCAGCTGGTTGTCGATGCGCCGGCTTTCATGGCGCTCGGTGGCCAGCACGTAGAGCCCGCCGGCGGCCAGCGCCTCGCCCTTCAGCCGCAACACGTCCTCGCGGATTGCCTTTTCCCGCGCTTCGCGCTCGGGGCCGTCCGGCATGTCGCCCAGTTCGTCCTGAATCCGCAATTCGGCGTTGCCGCCAAGCTGGATATCGGTGCCGCGACCGGCCATGTTGGTGGCGATCGTGATCGCACCCGGCTTGCCGGCCTGGGCAATGATCTGCGCCTCGCGCTCGTGATGGCGGGCATTCAGGACCTCGAAGCCCGGCAGGCCTTCCTTGCGCATCAGCTCGGCCAGATATTCCGATTTCTCGATCGAGGTCGTGCCGACCAGGATCGGCTGGCTGCGCGCGTTGGCGTCGCGGATCTCGCGCACGATGGCGCGGAATTTTTCCTCCGCGGTGCGGTAGACCTCGTCGTCCTCGTCCAGGCGCGCGACCGGCAGATTGGTCGGGATTTCCGAAACGCCCAGGCCGTAAATATTGCCGAATTCCTCGGCCTCGGTCGAGGCCGTACCGGTCATGCCGGCGAGCTTGTCGTACATGCGGAAATAGTTCTGGAAGGTAATGGAGGCCAGCGTCTGGTTTTCGGGTTGGACCTGGACGTGCTCCTTGGCCTCGAGCGCCTGGTGCAGCCCCTCCGAAAAGCGACGGCCCGGCATCATCCGGCCGGTGAATTCGTCGATGATGACGACTTCGCCATCGCGCACGATATAGTCCTTGTCGCGCTGGAACAGGCGATGCGCCTTCAGCGCGTTGTTGATGTGGTGCACGACGGCGACGTTTTCCACGTCGTAGAGCGACTCGCCCTTCAACATGCCCGCGTCGCGCAGCAGGTTTTCGACCTTTTCCGTGCCCTGCTCGGTGAAGGTCGCGGTGCGCTGCTTCTCGTCGATCTCGTAATCGGCCTCGTCCAGGCCCGGAATGAACGTGTCGACCTGGTTGTAGAGTTCGGAGCGGTCGTCGAGCGGGCCGGAGATGATCAGCGGCGTGCGCGCCTCGTCGATCAGAATGGAATCGACCTCGTCGACGATCGCGTAATTGTGACCGCGCTGCACCATCTGGGCGCGCTCATATTTCATATTGTCGCGCAGATAGTCGAAGCCGAGCTCGTTATTGGTGCCGTATGTGACGTCGCAACCATAGGCCTCACGCCGCTCGTCGTCCGAAAGACCGTGCACGATGACGCCGGTGGTCAGGCCGACGAAGCCGTAGACCTTGCTCATCCACTCCGCGTCGCGGCGGGCGAGATAGTCGTTAACCGTCACCACGTGAACGCCCTTGCCCTCGAGCGCGTTCAGATAGACCGGCAGCGTGGCGACCAGCGTCTTGCCCTCGCCGGTTTTCATCTCCGCGATCGAGCCGTCGTGCAGCACCATGCCGCCGATGAGCTGCACGTCGAAGGGCCGCAGCCCGAGTGCGCGCTTGGCGGCTTCGCGCACGGTGGCGAAGGCCGGCACCAGCAGGTCGTCGAGCGAGGCTCCGGCGGCGACCTTGTCGCGAAACTCAGCCGTCTTGGCCTGGAGCTGCGCGTCCGTCAGCGCCTCCATTTCGGGCTCGAGCGCGTTGATCGCCTCGACACGCGGCCGAAGCCCCTTGATGCGGCGGTCGTTGGACGAACCGAATATCTTGCGGGCGAGGACACCGAGGCTGACCATCAGATGGTCCTTTCGATCAATTATTTTCCGGCTGAACCGGCCGAAACGTGCTTACGATCGCGATTTGAGCGGATCAAGGATATAAAATGCGTCCGGAAAACGGTTCTGGACGCGAAGCCGAAGGACAGATAAGAGGGGCCCACCGTGATGTCAACTTGACGCCGGGGAGCGGTGACACGCGGATTTTCGCCGTATTGACGCCCATATTGGCGCCATTCTGCGCGCTGTTTTCTGGAGACATTTGATGCCCGTGTCCTACGCCTTCCGCCCCCTGCTTGCCTGCGGAGCAGCATTGGCGTTCTCGATCTGCGCCGCCACGGCCGGTTTCGCGGCCGAAACGGACGTGGTCGCGACCGTCAACGGCGCACCGATCACCGAGGGCGACCTCGCCATCGCCGAGAGCGATCTTGATCCGCAATTCAATCAGCTGCCGCCGGAAAAGCGCCGTGCGGCGGCGCTTTCCGCCATCATTGAGATCCGGCTTCTTGCCGCCGCCGCCGAGGCCGGCGGACTGGCCGACGATGATGCGTTCAAGCGCCGCATGGCGTTTTTGCGCGACCGGGCTCTGCACAGTGCCTTCGTCGAGCAAAACGTCGCCGCCAAGGTCGGCGAGGAAGCGGTGCGCGAACGCTACGACCGGGAAATCGCCGACACGCCGCCCGCCAATGAAATCCGCGCCCGCCATATCCTGGTCAAGACCAAGGAAGAAGCCGAGGCGATCATCGCCCAGCTCGAGGCCGGCGAGGATTTCGAGGCGCTCGCCAAGGAGAAATCGACCGATGGAGCTGCCGCGCAGGGCGGCGACCTCGGTTATTTCGGCCCGGGCCAGATGGTTCCCGCCTTCGAAAAGGCTGCCTTCGCGATCGAGGTCGGGGCGTTTTCGAAACAACCGGTCGAAACCCAGTTCGGCTTCCACGTGATCAAGGTCGAGGACAAGCGCGCGCAGCAGCCGCCGGCCTTCGACCAGGTTCAGGAGCAGTTGCGCTCGCTGCTTCTGCGCGAGGCCTATTTCGGCGCGGTCAAGGATCTGCGCGAAAAGGCTGAAATCGAGATTGCCGATCCGGCCCTCAAGGAGACGGTCGACTCGCTCGACCGAAGCGAATAGAGACCGCTTCGTCGAGGCAAGCCCATGTCGACCGCCATTTCTCCGCTGGCCCCGAAGAAGGCCCCTATATTGCCGGCGCTCGACGGGGCGCGGATCGCCACCGCCGCCGCCGGCATCAAGTATAAGGACCGCACCGACCTGATGGTCATGCTGTTCGAGCCGGGCACGCAGGTGGCCGGCGTTTTCACGCGCTCGAAATGCCCGTCGGCGCCGGTCGATTTCTGCCGTGCCAATCTGCCGGCGGGTGCGGCCCGCATCCTGGTTGTCAATTCCGGCAACGCCAACGCCTTCACCGGGCGCAAGGGCGAGGAGGCGACGCGGTTGACCGCCGAGGCGGCCGCGCGCGCGGCCGGCTGCGAGACCGGAGCGGTTTTCCTGGCATCGACAGGCGTGATCGGCGAGCCGCTCGAAACCGGTCGCTTCACCCCTCTGCTCGACCGCCTCGTCGCCGAAGCCGAACCCGATCGCTGGGCCGACGCGGGCAAGGCGATCATGACGACCGACACCTATCCCAAATACGCCACCGCCACGGTGAAGCTCGACGGCGTCGAGGTGACGGTCAACGGCATCGCCAAAGGGGCGGGCATGGTCGCGCCCGACATGGCCACCATGCTGTCCTTCGTCGTTACCGACGCGCCGATCGAGGCGCCCGTCCTGCAGACGCTGCTGCGCCAGGGCGTCGGCCGGTCGTTCAATTCGATCACCGTCGACAGCGACACCTCGACCAGCGATACGCTGATGCTGTTTGCCACCGGCGCCGCCGAACGGCGTGGCGCGCCGCGCATAAAGGACGCCGCCGACCGGCGGCTGGTGCCGTTTCGGCGCGCCCTGAACCGGATTTTGAAGTCTCTCGCTCTCCAGGTCGTGCGCGACGGCGAGGGCGCGCGCAAGGAAATCGAAATCACCGTCTCGGGCGCGCGCTCGGCCCGTTCGGCCAAGCGCATCGCGCTGTCGATCGCCAATTCGCCGCTGGTCAAGACCGCCGTGGCCGGCGAGGACGCCAATTGGGGCCGTATCGTCATGGCCGTCGGCAAGGCCGGCGAGCCGGCCGAGCGCGACCGTCTGGCGATCAGCTTCGGCGAGTACCGGGTCGCCGTCGATGGCGAGCGCGACCCGTCCTACTCGGAGGATGCCGTGTCGCGCTACATGCAGGGCGAGCGCATCGCGATCGGCGTCGACATCGGCATCGGCCGCGGCCGGGCCACCGTGTGGACCTGCGATCTGACGAAGGACTATGTCGCCATCAACGGCGATTACCGCAGCTAGGCGGGGACGAGACGTGCGGACCAACGCCGAAAACAGGATCGACCTGGCCAAGGTCCGGCGCTACGAGGCGGCCGGCTTTCGCGCCTGGCCGGCGAATTTCGTCGTTTACGACGGCACCTGGCTGGTCCGGCTGACGGCCGGCCTGCCGGCAAAACGGCTCAATTCCGTCAACCCGCTCGACCCGCGCGACGACGGCAGGCTCGAGGAGCGACTGGCCCGTGTGCGCCGGCGTTTCGACGGTTATGGCCGCCCTTTGACCTTTCGCATGTCGCCGCTGGCCGGCCAGACCCTTGCCCGTCATCTCGATCGCGAAGGCTGGAGCCGCTTCGGCGAATCGATTGTCATGCACGCGCCCCTGGAAGAGGCGGGGCTCGAGGGCGTCATCGACCAGATCCCGCTGCAGGACGTGGGACGTTTCGTCGGCGCGGCCCTCGACATCCATGCCCTCGATGCGGCCCTGCGCCCGGGCCTGTCGGAGGTGATCGGGTCGATCGAGCCCGAGACCGGCCTGTTCGTCCTCGAGGGCGAAAACCAGCCGGTGGCGACCGCGATCTGCGTTCTCGACAGCGACCTGGCCGGCCTGTTCGAAGTCGCCACGCTGTTGCAACAGCGCGGCCGCGGCCACGGCCGGCGCGTCGTGCAGACCGCCTTGAAATGGGCCCACCAGCGCGGCGCGCGCGAGGCCTGGCTGCAGGTCGAGGCCGACAATGTCCACGCGCTCGGCCTTTATCGCGCGCTCGGCTTTCGCGAGGCCTATCGCTACCATTATCGGCGCCCGCCCGGCTCATGACCTCTCGCCAGCCTGCCAAACCGGTTGTTCTGGTCGCCGCCTGCGCGCTGGTCGACGCGGACGGGCGCGTTCTGATCGCGCAACGGCCGGCGGGCAAGGCGCTGGCCGGGCTGTGGGAATTTCCCGGCGGCAAGGTCGAGGCCGGCGAGACGCCGGAAACGGCGTTGATCCGCGAATTGGAGGAAGAGCTCGGCCTCACCACCTGGGCCTCGTGCCTGGCGCCGCTGACCTTCGCCAGCCACGGCTACGAGACCTTCCACCTGCTGATGCCGCTCTTCGTGTGCCGCAGGTTCGACGGCACGGCGGCCGGGCGCGAGGGGCAGGCGATCAAATGGGTGCGCCCGCGCGCGCTGCGCGACTATCCCATGCCGCCGGCCGACGAACCGCTGATTGCCCATCTGATCGACCTGTTGTGATCTGCCGCCCGGCACGCCATTCGCGCAAACAGCGTTAATGGATCGTTTAGCCGCACGTGGCAATTTCAGCCGGAGCGGCCGGCCGATGCCGGCCCGGCGAGGCGCCTGCCGGAGATGGACCGATGCGATCAGAACACGAATGGCGAGCAGATGACACGGAGGCTGCCTCCGTCCCGAACGGCACCGGCTTGAGCGCGGTGCGGCTGGCGCTTCTGTTCGGGGCGGGCGCGGTCGTGCTCGGCCTCGTCGTGGCGCCGCTCGCCGAAAAACGCCTTTCCGGCGGCGTGGTTGCCGCCGACGGCTTCTACGGCGTGGACATGACCAGCACCGGCTCGATCGGCTCGGGCAAAACCTACACGGTGCGCAAGAGCGTGCTGCAAACCGTTCCCGGCGCGGCTTGCATCATCAACGGCGACGGCCGCCGGATCGGCGATTGCTGAACGCCGTCCCGGCGCTTCCCCGTCGGGATCGACGCGACCGCCGGCACCGACCGGCCGGCAAGGAGCGGTTAACCGTCCGCGTTAAGCTTTTTTCACCGCTTTGCGACTAGTTTTACAGCAAAGGAAAGGTGCCCGAGCATGCTTGTGCGTTTCTGGAACGACCGATCGGGCGCCACCCTCATCGAATACGGCGTGCTTTTGACCGTGTTGTCGTTGGTGATCGTGGCGGCTATCGCCAATGTCGCCGACAAGATCGAATTCCTGTTCTCCGATCCCGCCAGCAAACTGCAACAAGGGCTCGACTAGGCGATAAGCCTGAAAGCCCAAGACCGGTTTTCAGGGCTCATCGCGGCAACGAGGCAATTTGACCGCACTGATAGATCGCTGGACCAGCACATCCCGTACGGCAGACTTGGAGAAATATCCCGTAGAACGGCCGGGCGGATGTCCACAAAGAAACCGCGTTTCACCAGATCAGCGCCCATGAACCCGCCGCCGCGAAGACGGTGGCGAAAGTGCCTACCCGGTGGCCCCACCACCGGATGCAGAGGCGTGAACGACTTTGCCGCCCACCACCGTCAGCTCGGCCTTGATATCGCGTAGATCATCTTCCGGGCAGGTCAGCGGGTCGCTTGACAGCACGGCCAGGTTCGCCAGTTTTTGTGGCTCGAGAGATCCTCTGTTCCGCTCCTCCTGTGCCAGATATGCGCCACCCATTGTCATGCAACGCAACGCTTGGGGCCGGGTGAGCGCCTGCTGCGCGCCAATAACGCGGTCGGTGCTGCGCTCCCGACGACCCACGGCATGCCAAAACGAATGAAAACGGCTGGGCGGCAGGTTGTCGGAACCGAACGATACCGGCACCCCTGCATCCACGAGCGCGCGCAAGGGCACGATTTCATCTTCCCAATCGGGCCCCAACCGCTCGAGCAGCGCAAGGCCGCCTTTGTACAGAAAGCTGCTGGTGTGTGTCGTGATCACCAGACCGAGATCGCGAATTGCGGCGATGTCGTCTGCCGTCAGGTTGGCAATGTGGCCGAACACCCTGCGCTGGCCTGAAATCGACGCTTCAACATCCACGTCGCGGAACGGATCGAGCATAAGGGGGAATATCCCGGTAACGCGGATGCCGTAACGGGCGCATTCGACAAGAAGCGGCTTGAGCTTCTCGTGCGGCAACGACGAATCGAAATTGAAACCCGCCCAGCCGGCCTGAGGCGATCCGGCGGCGCGAAGGGTACGCTCACGCTCGCCGCAACAATTGTCTTCTGGCTATGAGCAAAGAGGCATGAGCCTAGCGTGTGGACAGCGCCTGTCCGCTCCGCAGGAGCCGGTCACGAAGGACTGCCGTCTGATCGTCGGACAGGTCGATCGGCAGCACCAAGCAGATCGTGGCTTCCACCTGATCCTCCGCATTGTAGATTGGCGCCGCAAGGCATTGCGTATACGCGTCGACCAATCCTTTCGTCAGGCAATAGCCGTCTTGCCGGGCCTGTGCGATGGCGTCGATGAAATCGTCGATCATGATCCGGCGCCCGTCGGGGAGTACCAGATCCTCCGGCACGATCAGTGCCTCGATCTCCGCGCGGCTATGTCCGGCAAGCAAAAGCCTTCCCGACGCCGTCCAAGGAATCGGAATTTGCAGGCCGACGGCGGAACTGATGCGGAAGGGCCGGGTGCCCGGACACATGTGCATAATTGTATAGCGGCCGGTCTGCAGCATGCAGAATTCGCTGGTCTCGCCGGTTTCCTTCGCCAGCCGATCGACTTCCGCGCGCGCGCGCTTGGCGAGCGAATTCTCGCGGATATAGTTCAGACCGTAGAGATACATCCGCTTGCCGAAAAAGATGCGCCCGTCGTCCGAGGATACTTCTAGGAGCCCGGCATCGGTCAGGTCATTGACGACGGTGTAGATCGACGAGCGTGGCGCATCCAAGGCCTTTGCCAGGGCCCCGATACGGATGCCCTCGCCGTGACCATGCAGAAACTCCAGAATCTGCACGATGCGATCGACGCTGCGTTCTCGTCGAGTCGCGGGTCTCGCGCGCGACGCCCGACCTTCGGCATCAATCCCCACGTCCTGCTCCACTTGCGTATTTCTCCGTCAATGCTATTCTGTCTCTAACACAAGACAATTGTCCTGTATATAGGACAAATTTCATCGCGAGCGACGCGCAATCCGCCGCCTTCCAACAAGGGGCAAGCGTTGCCGACAAGGGGATTTCGGTGAGGTTGGGATGAGTGGCTTGCCTGGGATCCATGCGCGCATACGTCAATCGATCGCGACGCTGCCGCGCCTCGATATCGCGCTCAAGAAAACGCCGCTCGAGGAAGCCGGAAACCTTTCCCGCGTGCTCGGCGGTCCGCGCATCTTCGTCAAGCGCGACGATCTGACCGGTGTGGCGCTCGGCGGCAACAAGCTGCGCAACCTCGAGTTCCGGCTCGCCCACGCGATGAAGGACGAGCCCGACACCGTCATCGTCGGTCTCGACCTGCAATCGAATTCGGCACGCCAGACCGTCGGCGCCTGCAACAAGCTGGGCCTGCGAACCGTCCTCGTGCTGGAAGGGCGTCGGCCCGACACGATCCAGGGCAATCTTCTGGTCGACTATCTTTTGGGCGCCGAGGTTCATTTCGCCGCCGACGTCCACGAACAGCGCACGATGCTCGACCGTCTGGCCGCGGCTGTTCGTGCCGGCGGCGGACGCCCGCACATCCTCAACGACAACCCGATGTTCGACGTCGCCTCCGCCGTTGCCTATCTGGAAGTGACGCTGGAGATCGTCGAGCAGCTTGACGCACTCGGAAAGACGCCCGATTGCATTTACATGTCGTCAAGCGGCAAGGGGCAGGCGGGCATGATTCTGGCCCAAAAACTGCTCGACCTGCGCTTCGCCATGCATGGCGTAACCGCCACGGACGAGTTCCACATTCCCTCGCGCACCGCAACCATCGCCAACCAGACCAGCACGGCCATCGGACTGGACGTAACCGTCGACGAGAAGGACGTGGTCAATTTCGACGATTTCGTCGGCGAGGGTTACGGCATCCCGAGCGAGGCCGGCAACGAGGCCGTGCGCCTGTTCGCCCGAACCGAGGGTATCATTCTCGACCCCATCTATACCGGCAAGGCGGCCGCCGGCCTTGTCGCGCATGTGCGCGAGGGCCGCTTCGCAAGCGACGACGTGGTGGTGTTTGTCCATACCGGCGGCACACCGGCGATCTTCACCTGGAACGAATTATGGCTCTGACGCGCGACGCGCAAAGTCCGCACCCGGCAATGTCAACGAAGAAAAGGGGAATAGTCATGCAACGCAGAACACTTCTCACCGGCGCGGCAGGCGCCATGCTCCTGTCGGCACTGCCGGCAACGACGCTCCGGGCTTTCGCCCAAACAAGCCAGGGTGTGATCACCTTCGGCCAAAGCACCGCCGTGCTGACGCTCGATCCGGCGCACGGGGCGTTCACGGGCTATCCCGGCGGCTACGAGGCGGCGCTCGTGCTTTTCGACCGGCTGCTGGATTTCGATGCCGACATGACGATCGTGCCGCAGCTCGCCGAATCCTACCGCATGAGCGACGATCTCAAGTCCTGCGAGTTGAAGCTGCGCAGCGGTGTTACCTTCCATGACGGAACCCCCTGCGACGCGGCAGCCGTCAAGTTCAACATCGAGCGGATGATGAATAAGGAGATCAACACCACCAACAGGCCGCTCTGGGATCCGATCTCGGGTGTCGACATGGTCGATGACACCACGATCGTCATCCGCATGTCGGCGCCTTTTGCACAACTGCCGAACACGCTCGCCCATGGCTCCGGGGCGATCGTCTCGCCGGCGGCGATCGAGAAGTTCGGCGAGGACGGCTTTGCCCAGAACCCGGTCGGTGCGGGCCCCTATAGGATGGACTCCTTCAACGCCGGACAGGAACTGGTGCTCAAGGCCTATGACGGATACTGGGGCGGCGCGCCGGGCGCGACTGGAATCGTCTTCCGCTTCATCGCCGAACCGGCAACGCGCATCAACGCGTTGACCACCGGAGCGGTCGACGTCATCGACGCCGTACCGGTGCATCTGGTCGGTCAGCTCTCCGGCAATGCCGACATCGAGATCGCACGCCGCCCGGGTCTGCGCCCGATCGGTCTCGCCTTCAATCTCACCCGGCCCGCTTTGCAGGACGTGAAGCTGCGCAAGGCGCTCAATCTCGCCGTTCCCGTGGCGACGATCGCCGAGCGGGTCTTCTTCGGCTTCGCCAAGGCGCCCGATTCGCCGCTGGCCTTCGACGCCATCGGCCACAGGACGGTGGGCGAAACCGTGTTCGATCAGGCCAAGGCCAAAGCCCTGCTCGCCGAGGCCGGCTATAGCGCGGGCGCCGACGGCATCCTGGAAAAGGACGGCGAGAAGCTCAGCCTGTCCTTCTTCGCGCCGGACGGTCTGTTCCCGGGCGACGTCGCAGTGGCGGAAATCGTCGCGGCCTCGCTGCGACAGGTCGGCGTCGACGCCGCGATCAACAAGATCGAGAAGGGCGCCTACTGGGATCATCTGCGCCAGGACAAGGCCAACCTCGCCTGGGACATGGCGATGTTCGGGTTCAATCCCTCCAACGCGTCCGGCACCTATCACCTGGCCTCGCTGTTCAAGTCGAACGCCGACGATAACGGCAAGCCGGATGTCTGGAATATCGCCCGCTACCGCAACGAAAAGGTCGACGCGCTTCTGGAGACGGCCAGCAGCGCGCCCGAGGAATCCGCGCGCCTCGACGCGCTCGGCGAGGCCCAGGCGCTGATTTGGGAAGACGCGCCCTATCTGTGGCTGCAGATCAACGAGAACGTGTCGGCGGCCGGCAAGTCCGTCTCCGGTCTGGGCGTGCTGCCAATCGTCTTTACGACATTGCGCAACGCCTCCAAGGCATAACGACCGGCGGCACGATGTTCAGGTTCCTCGTCAAGCGTTTTGCGATGATTCCCTTGGTGGTGCTGGGAGTCGTGACGATCCTGTTCATCATCTTCAAGTCGGTGCCCGGCGACGAAGCGGCCTTCGTCGCCGGAGCCACCGCAACCCAGGAAGAGATCGAGGCGGTGCGCATCCGGCTCGGCCTCGACCGTCCCCTGGCGGAACAATATCTCAAGCATCTCGCGGGCCTCGCCGTCGGGGATTTCGGCTATTCCACCACCTTCCGCGGCAATCCGCTTCCCCATATCGTCGACAGACTGCCGGCCACGGTCGCCCTGACGGTATCGGCCATCGTGCTAACTATCCTTGCGGGCATACCCGCCGGCATCGTCGCCGCCGCCTTCCGCAATCGATGGCCGGACTACCTGATCTCGTTCACCGTCGTGGGCCTACTCGCGGTGCCGAATTTCTGGCTCGGCATGCTGCTGATCGCCTTCCTGTCGGTCAATCTCGGGTTGCTGCCCAGTTTCGGCGCAGCGGGACCGACATCGCTGGTCATTCCAACGCTCGCGCTCGCCGCACGGCTGATCGCGCTGGTGGCCAGGATGACGCGGGGCGTCGTGATCGAGGAACTGCGCAAGGACTATGTACGCACCGCGCGCGCCAAGGGTCTTTCCCATGACGGCGTGTTGCGTGGACACGTGTTGCGCAATGTGATGATCCCGACGGTTACCGTGATCGGCCTTCAAACGGGATATCTGCTCGGCGGGTCGGTGGTCATCGAAAGGCTCTGCGCATGGCCGGGCATCGGCGACCTGATGCTGACGGCGGTCTCGGTGCGCGACTACACGCTCGTTCAGGCGATCGCGCTGATCTTCGTCGTATCCTTCCTCGTCATCAACATCGCCGTCGAGATCATCTATCGCTTCGTCAATCCGAGGTTGCGCTATGCATGAGGTCACGCCGGCACGGCCGGCAAGGCGGCGACGAGGCGTCAACGTGTTCCTGTGGCTGGGCGTGAGCCTGCTGGCAGTCTTCGCACTGTTGGCACTTTTCGGCGAGGTCGTGGCGCCACACGATCCCAACGCCCAGGACCTTTTCGCGATGCTCGAGCCGCCCTCGGCGACCCATCTTCTCGGCACCGACAATGTCGGGCGCGACATCCTTTCGCGCATCATCGTCGGCACGCGTTATACGCTATCGATTGCACTCGCTTCGGTCCTTTTCGCCGGCATTGGCGGGGTCGCGCTGGGCGCCATTGCCGGTTATTTCGGCGGCGTAACCGACCGCGTGGTCACCGGGATCATCGATCTCCTGCTGACCGTGCCCAACATCGTGCTTGCGATCGCCATCGCCTCGGTTGCCGGCTCCAGCGCAACCGGGCTCACCATCGCCATCACGGCGAGCTTCATCCCGCCGCTGGCACGGCTTGTCCGGGGCCGGGTGATCGAACTCGCACAGGAAGATTTCGTCGCCGCCTCAATCACCGTGGGCATGAGCCATACGCGCATCCTCCTGCGCCACATCCTGCCCAACGCGGCGACTGTCATCATCATCGAGCTCAGCCTCAATGCGGGCCAGGCGGTGCTGATCGGCTCGGCGCTGGGTTTCCTCGGGCTCGGTGTCCAGCCACCCGCGCCCGAATGGGGAACCATGCTCGGCGCCAGCCGGGAATATCTGACCATGGCCCCGCACCTCGTGATCGCCCCGGGCATCGCGATCTCCCTCCTCGTTCTCGCCTTCAACGCCTTCGGCGACGGTCTGCGCGACGTGTTCGATCCAGGTTCAAGCTCATGACGGTGTCCACAATGGATTTCGGCATCATCGACTGCCACGCCCACATCTTCCCCCCGGCCGCCGGTGCTGCCGGTTTTCCCGACGTGGAAACGCACCGGCTGCACCAGCAGCGCGCCATGCACATGCATGGAAACCAACCCTACCGCCGAACCCGCGACGGCTCCCTGGTCACCGAGCGCATGCTGTGGAACCAGACCGACCCGTCACCTGCGGGCCGGCGCGACTGCGCCTTCCGGGCCGGGCGGTTCGGCCGCTTCGAATGGACGAGCGGCGGCGAGGATTTTTACGTTCAGTTCCTGCCACCCTGGATGGACGACCTGTCGATGAGCGCCGAAAAGCTGCTGGCGTTCATGGACAATGCCGGTGTTGCGGCCGCGATTCTCCAAAACGACCATATTTACGGCAATCTGGCCAAGGATTTTGCCGCCGCGGCAGGCGCGCATCCGGGCCGCTTGGTCGGCCTTGCCCAGGTCGAGGAGGCCTTCGCCTATACCGACGAGGAACTGCAGCGCCTTGCCGACGAGATCGGTCGTCTGAAGATGGCAGGCGTCTATTTTACCACGACGGGGCTGTTTCGCAGCGGCTACCGGCCAATGCACTCCGACGCCGTCTACGACCCCTTCTGGCGCTTCATCGAGCAGAGCGGCCTGCCGGTGTTCTGGGTCCAGTCGGCAAACTCGCCGGTTGGCACCTATGAAGACGAGATGCGCCATCTGGAACGCATCGTGGAGCGCTTTCCCGGCATTCGCCATGTTCTGGTTCACGGCGTGCCGACATCGCTTTATGCCGACGACCAGGATCGTCTCACGCTTCCCGCCGTGATCGACACACTGCTTTCCCAGGCGCCGGTTTCCGCCGAAATTCTCTACCCGATCGCCTGGGGCGGGCGGCAGGACTACCCCTACCCGCGCGCGCACCTTCATATCCGCCAATTGGTCGAGCGCTTCGGCGCGGAGCGCTTCCTGTGGGGCTCCGACGCGCCCAATGTCGACCGCTACTGCACCTATGCGCAGTCGCTGACCTATTTCACCCACTACGCCGACTATCTTTCGGACCGGGATCGACGCGCCATCCTGCGCGACAACGCGGTCGCGCTCATCCCGGCGCTCGCCGGGCGGGACGGCACCGGATGACGCCGCTTCTCTCGATCCAGGACCTAACCGTGGAACTGTCCGCCCGGGACCGCACATTCGATGCCGTAAGCGATCTGTCCTTCACCGTCGCGCGCGGCGAAGTGCTTGCGCTGGTGGGAGAATCCGGCTCGGGCAAGAGCATGACCGCCCTGGCGATCATGCGACTCTTGCCCGAGCCGGTCGCGCGGATCAGCAAGGGCCGCATCCTGTTCGACGAACTCGACCTTGCCGCGGCGAGCGAGGCCAGCCTGCGCTCGATAAGGGGAAATCGCATCGGCCTGATCTTCCAGGAACCGATGACATCGCTCAATCCGTCGATGCGCGTCGGCCCGCAGGTCGCCGAGGCCCTGCGCCTGCACAAGGGGCTCGACGCCGCCGCCGCCAGACGGCGCGTGGAAGAGATCTTCGAACAGGTGCGCATACCCGATCCGAAGCGGCGTTTCGACGACTATCCGCACCAAATGTCGGGCGGCATGCGCCAACGCGTGGTGATCGCGCTCGCACTGGCCTGCGATCCGGATGTGCTGATCGCCGACGAGCCGACCACGGCGCTGGACGTGACCACCCAGGCCCAGATCCTGGAAACGTTCCGCGACCTGCAGGCCGCCGTCGGCGCCGCGACGATCCTGATCACCCATGATCTGGCCGTCGTCGCCGAAACGGCCGACCGCGTGGCCGTCATGTATGCCGGCAGGATTGTCGAGGAGACGACGACCGAACGATTGTTTGCCGCCCCCCAGCACCCCTACACCCACGGCCTGCTCGGTTCGATCCCGCATATCGCCGAGGCCGGCCGCGCCACCGAACGCGGCCGTCTTGCCGAAATTCCCGGCACCGTGCCCGCACTGTGGGCCCTGCCCCGCGGCTGCGCCTTTGCGCCGCGCTGCCCGCGAGCCCGGCAGCGATGCGAGGACGAACGACCGCCACTGTCCGACATGGCGCCCGGACACCGCGCGGCATGCTGGTATCCGATGAAAGGCGCGGCATGAGCAAGCTGCTTGAGGTCAGCAATCTGGGCAAGCGCTTCACCATTGCCGGCGGGCTCGCCGGTAAGGCGCGAACCGTTCACGCCGTCGACGACGTTTCCTTCTCCATCGCCGCAGGCGAAACGCTCGGCCTGGTTGGCGAATCGGGCTGCGGCAAGTCGACCGTCGGCAAGATGATCGTCAGGCTGCTTGAGCCGAGCGACGGAAAGATCCTTCTCGACGGCATCGACATTTCCCATTTGTCCCATCGCCGCATGCGCCCGTTGCGACGCCGCGTGCAGATGATTTTCCAGGATCCGAACGGTTCACTCGATCCGCGACAGCGCGCCCAGGATATCGTCGCCGAGCCGCTTCTGGTCAGCGGCATGCGCGGCGCCGCGCGGCGACGCGAGCGGGTCGCCGACCTGTTCGAAAAGGTCGGATTGCGGCCGGACCAGATGCGCAACGTGCCGTCGAAATTCTCCGGCGGCCAGCGCCAGCGGCTGGCGATCGCCCGCGCCCTGGCGCTCAACCCGGCTCTGATCGTCGCCGACGAACCGGTATCGGCCCTGGACGTGTCGATCCAGGCACAGGTTGTCAACCTGATGTCGGACATCCAGCGCGAATTCGGTCTCGCCTATCTGTTCGTCGCGCACGATCTCGGCATCGTGCAGCACATCAGCGACCGGGTCGCGGTGATGTATCTGGGCCGCATCGTGGAAATCGGCGACACCGCGCGTGTCTATCAGCAGCCCAGCCACCCCTATACGCGCACGCTGATGGATGCCGTGCCCAAGCCCGATCCGTCGCGCCGCCACCGTCGCCTCAAGGTGCCGCGCGGCGAGGTGCCCAGTCCGCTGGACCCGCCCTCCGGCTGCGCGTTCCATCCGCGTTGCCCGGTCGCGACCGACATCTGCCGCCGCGAGCGGCCGCTTCTGCGCCGTGTTGCGTCCGGCGCCGAGACCGCGTGCCACCATGCTGATTGATCAACCGCCGCGCCGCCGGCGCGGACACGGCCAACGCAAGCCCTGCGTTCGGCAATCATGGAGTCTTCGATGAATCTCGCATGTTCCGGCCCAGCGGCCGGTCGCTCCCCCGAGGAACGGCTTGCGCAAATGGGGGTCGTTCTGCCGCCTCCCCCGCCGCCGATCGGCAACTTCCTGACGCATGTGCGCGAGGGCGAGCTTCTGTTCCTGTCCGGCCAGGGGCCGCGTGAGGCCGACGGACGCCTGCATACCGGCAAAGTGGGCGCCGATGTTTCGGTCGAACAGGCCTACGCGCATGCGCGGCTGACCGGCATGAACCTGCTTTCGGTCATGCGCGCCGCCCTCGGCGAGCTTCACCGCGTCAGGCGCGTGGTCAAGCTCCTGGGCATGGTCAACGCAACCCCGGACTTCGCCCACCATCCCGACGTCATCAACGGCTGTTCCGATCTGCTCGTCATGACATTCGGCGAAAACGGCCAGCATGCGCGCTCAGCCGTCGGACTGGGATCGCTGCCGGGAAACATCACCGTCGAGATAGAACTGGTCGTCGCGGTCGAACTATTCGCCCCAGAGAAACTGTAACCTATCTCTCCGGGTCGTACAGTCAGATAATGGCGGTGCTGGCAGACCAATTCGAACCAGTCTCTGCATGGACAGCGACTCTGTCCCCTATGCCGCAAGAAAACTGCGCCACTCGGCGAGAGCGACGGCGCGGTTCCGTTTGAAAATGGCGCGACTTGAGAGGTTACTGAATAGCCCCGATTTCCCTGGGCGTCATCGGGTTACATCTTCTGCTGCCGCTCGAACTCGACGGGTGACAGCATTCCGTTTCTAACGTGCTTCTGTTTGGGATTGTAGAACATTTCGATGCAGTCGAACACGTCGTGCTTTGCTTCGCCGATCGGCTGATGACACCACTTCGGCGTGCCAGACATCATGAACAACGCAGATGACCGGCAATTCCAGATCGGAAAAATGCTGCAACAGTGCCTCTGGCTCACTCGCCACCTTCGTCTCTCGCACGATCTTGCCCGATGAATCGACTACGCAAGCGCTTCTCTGTTCCAGCGACACATCAATTCCTGCACAATAGTCGATGGTTGTCCCTCGCTTGATGCTTGGGGCCGACACAATCGGACCCCGTTATCAACATCATCACGCTGAGGGACAGCCGCCTTCCTGGCTATGCGAGGAGCGTCGGCCCACTATGGCATCTAGCCCAATCGGGCAACCCGAACGATTTGGATCGGCGTATCCAGATATTCCTTGCTTGTTGCGCGAGCGAACAGGTTTTCAATGGTCTGGCGGCCGGAGACAAGCTGGCCGAACGCCGCAAAGCCGGCGCGATCGGGATTGCGGCCGCCGCCCTCGTCGAGTTCGGGCTGGTCGCCGCGGCAGATGAAGAAACCCGGCCCCGCAGTGCCCGGCGCGCGCCGGGCCATCGACAGCGTCCCGTCCAGATGCCGCAGCCCGGTCTGCGAGGTCGGCTCGTGCGGGATCGGCGGAAATGGCGGTTCGGTGCCGTCGATCAGGCGCCACCCCCATTGGATGACCTCGATCTTGTGTGGTGTCTCGGGCGGCTGATTGTGCATGGTGACGATCCGGTAGACCGCGCTGCCGTCGAGATGGCCGCCATCGACATAGGCGAGAAAATTGCCGGCGCTGATCGGTGCGTTGGCCTCGTCAACAGCCAGCGTGAAGCTGCCAAGCTCGGTTTCGACCTCGACCCGTGTCGGGGCGGATGCGCTCATGTCGTCCTCGTTTTCATGCAGGGTGCCGCAGCGCGGCGAAAAAAATGTCGAATCAGATATATTTCGTCGTCACGGCGGTTGTGAACTTCATCTCCTCCATGCTGATCGACGAATTGAAGTCGGAAAATTCGAGCTTTGAGATCATGCGCTTGTAGACCGTGTCGTAGACCTCGATATTGGGCACGACGATCTTGATCAAATAGTCAGTCTCGCCGGTCAGCCGGTAGGCCTCCACGACTTCGGGCGTGTTTTCGATCAGCTTACGGAAATCGTCCAGCCAATCGATCTGATGGCGCGGCGCCTTGACGCCGACAAACACCGTCATCGCGACGTTCATCTGTCGCCGGTCGGCCAGCGCGACGCGCTTCTTGATGAAGCCGAGTTCCTCCAGCCTGCGGATGCGCCGCCAGCACGGCGTCGACGACAGATTGACCTCGTCGGCGATTTCGCTGACCGGCCGGTCGCTGTCGTGCTGCAGCGCATCCAGGATCTTGCGGTCGATGTCGTCTATTCCGCGACCGCCGACAGGCGTCCCGCCGCCGACCTTGGCCGTTTTCGAACTG
Source organism: Nitratireductor sp. StC3 (assembly GCF_003015025.1). Taxonomy (NCBI): domain Bacteria; kingdom Pseudomonadati; phylum Pseudomonadota; class Alphaproteobacteria; order Hyphomicrobiales; family Phyllobacteriaceae; genus Nitratireductor; species Nitratireductor sp. StC3. The sequence continues at coordinate 66,430 of NZ_PYBP01000014.1, forward strand.
TTTTCGCTCATGGGCCGATAAACTCGATGATGGCGCCGCTGGCGGCTGCCGGGCTGACAGCAAGACCGTGCGGCATGGTCCGATAGGGGATGGCGGCAGCGGCGAGCAGACGCTCGGCCGCCGCCCGGTCGGCGACCGCGATCTGCAAAACGGCGAAGGCGCCGCTCGCCAGCCCGGTAGTGTCGAGGCCGTCATAGCGGCGCCCGAGCGCATCGCGTGTGACGAAATCGACGGGGATCGAACCCGTTTCGACCCGCCAGCCATCGCCGATGACGACAGCGCGCCCGGCCGCGAACAGTCGGGCATAGCGTCTGGCCGCCGCTTCGGGCGCATCGACCGCGGCACCCATGCCGGCAAGCGCCCTGGCGCCGTTGGCGTGCTCCATCAATTCGGGCCGCCAGACCAGGTCGCGGGTGCGGTGCTGGCACATGAAGGCGATGCCGACCGGCACCTCCGCGGCCTCGAAGGCGAGCGTCGAAAAGGCGGCGGTAGCGCGGGTACCGTCTGGCAATGTCAACGGCCGGTCGAAATCGTTGACCGCCCCGGTGGCGATGCCGCGCGCGGCAAGGCCCACCTTGGCCACGTACGCGTCCTCAATGCGACAGGCCACAGCGTAAAGCCCCTCGCCGCCGCTGGCGAGCAACGCGCGCCGCGGTGCGTTCTCTGGCGTATCGGCCACAACGCCCAACAACTCGAAATAGTCGTTGTCGGAGAGCATGATCGTATGGTTGGCCGTACCCTTTTTGGCGCTGTGAAGACCACGCGGCGAAACGGTAAAGCCGAGCCTGCGGTATTGCTCCAGACTGCTGTCGAGATCGCGCACCAACAAGAAGCAATGGTCGACCCCGCGCACCGGATGGGGCGTATCATGCTTGGCCGCAGGCGCTTCCGGCACGAAGGTTGATTTCACAACAATGCCTCTTTCTTGGATGGAAATCACATCCATATGTAGAAATTGAGCATATGATTACATAATTATCAAGAGAATGAGGAGTCCTTTCTATTGACTTGCGGGCAAGCCGGTTGCAGTGATGGGCTCGACGGTGCCCGTCCGGGCCGCCGCGAAAGACCGAGCGGATTCCCGCGAACGTCCTTGCCTGCCGGAGTACTTCATGCCCCCTGCCCCAGAATGGCCGTCCTCGCTCTGGAACGCCGTGACCGCGCCGCGCGCCGCCGCGGCACCGTTGCGCGGCACGATCGAGGCCGACGCGGTGGTGGTCGGCGGCGGCATGTGCGGCCTGTCGACGGCGTTGCATCTGGCGCGCGGCGGCCTTTCGACCGTGGTGCTGGAGGGGTTCGAGCTCGGCTGGGGCGCTTCCGGACGCAATAATGGCCAGGTGATCCCGACCATGTCGGCCGTAGAACCGGATGCGCTGGTCAGGCGTTTTGGCGAGACCGGAGAGCGCTTCGTGCATCTCATCGCGCAAAGCGCGACAACGTTATTCGACCTGGCGCGCGACGAAAAGATCGATTGCGAGGCGGAACAGACCGGCTGGTACCAGCCGGCTCACTCACCCGGGCGGGTGCGGCTCAGTGAGAATCGCGTGGCAACCTGGCGCCGGTTCGGGGCACCGGCCGAATTGCTCGACCGGGACGCCAGCACCCGCCTGCTCGGAACCGATTTCTGGCATGGCGGCATGTTCAACCCGACCGGCGGCCACATCAACCCGCTGGCCTTCGTGCGCGGACTTGCCGCAGCATGCGAGCGTCGCGGCGTCGTCATTCACGAACACTCCATCGTGACCGGCTACGCACGCGACGGCGATGGCTGGCGGGTCGCCACAGCGCACGGCGCGGTCAGGGCGCGCACGGTGGTGTTGGCGACCAATGCGTATACGGATGCGCTCACCACGCACTTCGAGCGCCGCATCGCGCGCTCGGTCGTGCCGATCCTGTCATGGCAGATGTCGACGCCGCCGCTCAACGAGGCGGTGCGGGCGGCGCTCGTGCCCGGCCGACAGGCTGTGTCCGACACGCGCGCCGATCTGCGCTTTTTTCGCTACGACGCGCGCAACCGTCTCGTGACCGGCGGTTCCGTGCTCGGCACCCACAAGGCCGCAGCGCGCGTGGCGGCGAATGCGTCCGCGCGCATGGCTGAGGCCTTTCCCGGGCTCGAGGGCGTGCGGTTCACCCATGTGTGGAACGGCCGGGTCGGCATAACCCTCGACCGCCATCCGCATATCCACCGCCTGGCGCCGGATCTGTGGAGCTGGGTCGGCTGTAACGGGCGCGGCGTCGCCTTGTCTGTGGCGCTCGGGCGCGAACTGGCCCGCGCGATACGCGGCGAGCCGCTCGACACACTCGCCCTGCCGGTCACCGACGTCGACCCGATGCCGTTTTACCCGATCGCGCGCCGTGTCGCGCCGTTCGTGCTCGCCTGGCTGAAACGCCGCGACCACGTCGAAATCAATCCGCGCTGAAGACAGGTATCCCGGACATGGCCGTCGAAAACTGGGTTTCCCGCCATCTGGACGAACTCATCTCCTTCCGCCGCGACCTGCACGCCCATCCCGAACTGCTCTACGACGTCGACCGCACCGCCGGGCGCGTCGCGCAGGCCTTGCACGCGGCCGGCGTCGACGAAGTCGCCACCGGGATCGGCCGCACCGGCGTGGCGGGCGTGATCCGCGGCGCGACCGCCACCAGCGGACGCGCGATCGGCCTGCGCGCCGACATGGACGCCTTACCGGTCAGCGAGGAGACCGGCGCGGCCTGGGCCTCGACCAAACCCGGCCTGATGCATGCGTGCGGCCATGACGGCCACACGACGATGCTGCTGGGCGCCGCTCGCCATCTTGCCGAAAACCGCACCTTCGACGGCACGGTCGTGCTGATCTTCCAGCCCGCCGAGGAAGGCGGCGCCGGCGCCAGGGCGATGATCGAGGACGGCCTGTTCGAGCGTTTCCCGGTCGACGAAGTCTACGGCCTGCACAACAAGCCGAACCTGCCGCTCGGACATTTCGCGATCGCGCCCGGGCCGGTCATGGGATCGGTCGACGAAATCCGCATTCGCGTCCGCGGCGTCGGCGGCCATGCCGCCTTTCCGCACAACACGGTCGATCCCATTCCGGTAACCGGGGCGATGATCCAGGCGCTCCAGACCGTCGTGTCGCGCAATCTGGATCCGCTAAAATCGGCGGTCGTGTCGATCACCAGCCTCCATGGCGGCGATGCCTTCAACGTCATTCCGACAGAGGTCGCCCTCAACGGCACTGTGCGCACGCTTGACGCGCAGGTCCGCGACATGGTCGAGAACCGCCTTGGCGCGGCGGTCGCAGGCATTGCCTCCGCTTTCGGCTGCGCGGCCGATCTGGACTATGTGAGACATTACCCGGTGACTGTGAACGACGCCGACGGAACGGCGCGCGCCGCGGAGGCGGCCATGGCGGTCGCGGGCACGCAGCAGGTGGCGACCGATCTGACGCCGAGCCTTGGCGGCGAGGATTTCGCCTTCATGCTGGAGCAGGTGCCGGGCGCGATCATTTTCGCCGGCAACGGCGCCGGCCCGGGCCTGCACCACCCCGCCTACGACTTCAACGACGAGCTTATCCCCTGGGGATGCTCTTACTGGACCAGGCTCGTCGGACAGCGCCTGCCGCCGAAAACGAACACCGAGAAACAAAATCCATAATGAGAACAATAATCGAGCATGAAATATCTCTTCTGAAATTCTAGATAGCATGAAATTTGAATTTTTTTGGAAATGCCGCAAAAATTTGGTCACAAATTCCCAGCCCGAATCGCTAGAACGGAGCACGTCGACCAATTCAAGGAATTCTCTATGCGCTCCATCGGATTGCTTGGCGGCATGAGCTGGGAAAGCACGGCCGTCTACTATCGCCATCTCAACGAACGGGTTCGAAGCCTGCGGGGCGGCCTCGCCTCCGCCGATATCGTTTTGCGGTCGCTCGATTTCCAGGAAATCGTCTCGCTTCAAAAAGCGGATGCATGGCAGGACGCGGCCGACCGTCTGGCAACCGCCGCACGCGGTCTCGAGGCGGCCGGTGCCGATATGGTGCTGATCTGCACCAACACCATGCACAAGCTCGCCGAAGAGGTCGCCTCGGCAGTCAACGTGCCGCTGATCCATATTGCCGATGTCACCGCCGGGGCGATCGTTGCGGCGGGCTGCCGGCGTCCCCTGCTTCTGGCGACGCGCTACACCATGGAACAGGATTTTTACCACAGCCGCGTGCGCAGTGGTTACGACGTCGAGATCATGGTGCCGGACGAACAGGATCGCGGCACCGTGCATGACATCATCTTCGGCGAGCTGTGCTGCGGCATCATCCGCGAGGAGTCGCGCGCGGCCTACCGCGCCATCATGGAAAAGGGGCGGAAGGCCGGCGCCGACAGCGTCATTTTGGGGTGTACCGAGATCGGCTTGCTGGTCGGCGCGGACGACACCAGTCTTCCCGTCTTCGATTCCACGCTGCTGCATGCCGATGCCGCGCTTGACTACGCGCTGCAGCCAGCTGGCGAACCGGTCACCGTCCAATAGAGCGAGGCACAATGACAAACAGCAGCGACAGGATCGGCGCGCTACGCGGCCTCATGGCCGAGGCGGGCCTGGACGCAGCGGCCTTCATCCCCGGCGCCACGTTCCGCTACCTGACGGGTGGCGTCTTCCACGTCATGGAGCGGCCGACGGTTCTGATCGTACCCCGCCAGGGGCGCCCGGTCGTGGTCCTACCAGATATGGAGGCCGATTCCTGGACCCTGCTGTCCTGCGACGCCCACGTGATCCGCTGGCGCGACGAGGAAGGCTATGCCGCCGCGTTCGCCAAGGCGGCCGAGCTTGTCGAGGCCCGGCGCCTCGGTGTGGAGGGGCTCAGTATGCGGGTTGTGGAGGCCAACGCGCTGCGCGCCGCCTTCCCCGGTGCCGAGCTCATCGACATGCAGGCCTGGACGCTCGGCCTGCGCGCCGTCAAGGACGACGCCGAGATCGCCTGCCTGCGCAAGGCGGTCGCGATGGCGGAAGCGGCGCTGACGGCAACCCTTGACGAGGTCGACGTCGGCATGAGCGAGCAGGACGTCCAACGCCTGATGCTGCAAAACATACTGGCGCAGCCCGTACAGGGACCGGTTTCGCCACCGCTGGTGCTGGCCGGCCCGAGCTCGGCCATGCCGCACGGTCGCGCCGGCAGCTATCGGCTCAAGGTCGGCGACGCGCTGTTGTTCGATTTCGGCGTCGGGGCCGGAGGCTACCGCTCCGACATCACCCGTACCGTGTTCATCGGCGACGTCTCGCCCGAGGATCGCGCGCTTTACGAATGCGTGCTGGCGGCGAATACGCTCGGCCGCGAGATCGCCCGTCCAGGCCTCACCGCGCATGCCCTCGACGACGCGGTGCGCGGCCATCTCGAGGCAAGCCCCTATGCCGACTACGTCGTGCACAAGACCGGCCACGGCCTTGGCCTGGATGTGCACGAAGCGCCGCAGATCATCCGCGGCAACCATGTCGAGCTCGTCGCCGGCAACGTCATCACCATCGAGCCCGGCCTCTACCGTCCGGGGCGGCTCGGCGTGCGCATCGAAGACGACGTTCTTGTCACAGCCGACGGCTGCGAGAGCCTGAGCGCGCTTCCCAGAGAGTTGCTGGTCGTCGGCTGACCGGCCCGGATATCAAAAGGAGGAACTGTATGTTCAACATCACCAGAAGAAGTCTCCTGATCGGCGCGTCGCTTTCGGCGCTCGCTTTCGGAACCCTGCCGGCCCTGGCCGTGAACGACACAGTGCGGATCGGGATGGATGTCGATTCGGTGTCGCTCGACCCGCGCACCGCCCGCAACACCACCGACTACCGGGTTCTCGATCTCGTCTATGACGGCCTGGTACGGATGAACAGCGAGCTGGTGCCGCAGCCGAACCTCGCCACCAAGTGGGAACAGGTCGATCCGACCACGCTGGTCGTGACGCTGCGCGAGGGCGTGACGTTCCACGACGGCACGCCGCTGACCGCCGCCGACGTCGTCTTTACCTACACGACAATCCTGGATCCGAAGTTGGCATCCAACGCCGCCTCGCTGTTTGCACCGATCGACAGCGTCGAGGCGACCGCACCGAACCAGGTTACCTTCAAGCTCAAGCACCCGTACGCGCCGCTGCTCAGCTATCTCGACGTCGGCATCACGCCGAAGCACGCGGTCGAGGCCGGCCACGATCTTTCCGGCAATCCGATCGGCACCGGCCCCTACAAGTTCGTGCGCTGGAACCGCGGCAGCGAGATCGTCCTCGAAGCCAATCCGAACTATCGCGACGGCGCGCCCGGCACCGGCGAGATCGCCTTCGTCACGCTCGGCGACAACACCGCCCGCGCCCAGGCGCTCGAAGCCGGCGACCTCGACATGATCATGACGCCGCTGTCGCCCGACGACGTCGAGCGCCTGGCCGACGACGAGCGCTTCACCCACACCAAACTGCCGGGCCTGACGATCACCTATCTCAACTTCAACACCGCGAGCCCGGTGCTGAGCGACCCGCAGCTTCGGCACGCGCTCGGCATGCTGGTCGATCAGGAGGTGATCGTCGAGCAGATCTATGGCGGGCTCGACATCCCGGGCACGTCGGTGCTTCTGCCAACCTCGGCATGGAGCTACACCGACACCATCCGCCAGCCGAGCTTCGACATGGAAGCAGCCGCCAAGGCGCTCGCCGATCTCGGCTGGACCAAGGGTGGCGACGGCATCCTGCAAAAGGACGGCACCAAGCTGTCGATCACGCTCAGCACCAATTCAGAGGACTCCGCGCGCATCCAGACGATCGAGTATATCCAGAACGTCATGCAGCAGGTGGGCGTGGACGCCAAGATCGAGATCGCGGATTTTCCGGCCTGGATCGCCAATGTGCGCAGCGGCAAATACGACATCGCGCTTTTGTCGTGGGTGAACCTCGTCGATCCCGACCGCGGCACCTATTCGCAGCTTACCAGCGACGGAGCGCTCAACTGGGGTAAATATTCCAACCTGCAGGTCGATGCCGCGCTCGAACTCGGCCGCAGCGCCACCGATCAGCAAACGCGCGTGGAGGCCTATCGCGAGGCGGCCAGCATCATCGCCGAGGAGGTGCCCTACTACATCATCTCCTACACCGGTTTCGACGCGTTCGCGCAGGAAACGGTCGAGGGCGGCCGGCCCGACGACGCACGCGGCTATGTCCGCGGCCTGATGGCACAGTAACGGGCGGCCGGCATGGGCATGTTTGTCTATACCGTCAAACGGGGGCTGCTGTTCCTGCCCATGCTGGTGGGCGTGACCGTCGTCGCGTTCGCGTTGATTCAGCTCGTACCCGGCGATCCCGTCGGGATCCTGCTCGGCGACAGCGCGACGCCGGAGCAGATCGCGCTGATGCGCTACGAACTTGGACTGGACCAGCCGCTGCTGGTCCAGTTCACCACCTACGTCACCAATCTGCTGCACGGCGATCTCGGCAATTCCATTTTCATGAAAGAGCCAGTGCTGTCGTTGATTCTGGAACGTCTGCCGGCGACCCTGGAACTGGCCTTCGGCGCGATCCTGGTCTCGGTATTGATCGGCGTGCCGCTCGGCGTCGTGGCCGCGATGCGCCAGGGCGGCCTGGTCGATTTTCTGGTGCTCGTCTTCGCCCAGCTCGGCGTCGCGCTGACAGTGTTCTGGCTGGCCATCCTGTTGATGTACGTCTTCGCGGTCGAGCTGAACTGGCTACCGGCGATCAATCGCGGCGTGCCGCTGGTGGTGGCGATGAAGGCACTGCTGTTGGAGGGCCGGCTCGGACCGCTGGCGGATTCGCTGTCGCATCTCATCTTGCCGTCGATAGCAATGGGGCTGCAGGGCGCGGCGATGATCTGCCGGCTGGTACGCGCATCCATGCTTGAGGTGCTGGGCAGCCATTTCGTGCGCACTGCCCGCGCCAAGGGCGTCAGGGAGCGGCGCGTGGTGTGGCGGCACGCCCTGTCGAACGCGCTACTGCCGGTGGTGACCGTTATCGGCCTGCAATTCGGCAACCTGCTGAGCGGCGCCGTCCTGGTCGAGGGCATTTTCGGCTGGCCGGGACTCGGCCAACTCACCGTGGGCGCGATCTCCCAACGCGACTTTCCGCTCGTCCAGGGCATCGCGCTCAGCTTCGCGGTCCTGGTCGGCCTCATAAACCTTCTCACCGATCTCGCCTATGCGCTGATCGATCCGCGGATCCGGGTCTAGCCATGACGTTCGCTCGCCAGAATCCCCTGCTGGTCGTCGGCGCGGCCATGGTGGCCGCCCTGCTGCTGGTCGCCGCGTTCTACGATCTCGTCTCGCCCTACGGGCTGGAACAGATGAACATGCGCAACCGTTTCGCCTTGCCCGATCTCGAGCATTGGCTGGGAACGGACAATTTCGGTCGCGACCTTGCCACGCGGCTGGCGGCTGGCGCGCGGGTGTCGATCGTGATTTCGATCGGAACGGTGCTGATTTCGGCGCTCGTCGGCACCGCGCTCGGCCTGATCGCCGGCTATCATGGCGGTTATGTCGACATGGTGCTGATGCGGATCGTGGACGTGTTCATGGCCTTCCCGGCCTTCGTCCTGGCGCTTGCCATCATTGCCGTGCTTGGACCCGGCACATTCAATCTCATTCTCTCGCTGGCCGCCATCTACTGGACCCAGTATGCGCGCGTGGCCCGGGCCATGACGCTCAGCGAGCGCGAGCGCGACTACGCCGTGGCCGCGCGCGGACTGGGCGCGTCGGCGACGCGCATCATGGTGCGCCACATCCTGCCCAACATCATGGGGCCGCTGATCGTTTTGGCCACGTTCGGCATGGGCACAGCGATCGTGGCCGAAAGCGGGATGAGCTTCCTCGGCCTCGGCGTGCAGCCGCCGACGCCGACCTGGGGCTGGACGCTCGCCTACGGCCTGAAATATCTGCGCGCTGACCCCTGGATGTCGACGGCGGCCGGACTGTCGCTGATGTTCGCCGTGCTGGCCTTTAACCTGCTCGGCGATGGCATCCGCGACTGGCTCGATCCGAACCGCGTCACCAAGACGGCGCTCAAGCGCAAACCCGCCCGGAAACGGACCGCTCCCGCCGGATCCGCCGGCTGACAGTTTTCCAGAACATCCTAGGACCCCCCATGAAGCTCGACCCCGTCACAATCGAAGTCATCAGCCGCAAGCTGATCGCCATCACCGACGAGATCTATTTTACCGTCCAGCGCACGGCGCGCTCGAGCTACGTCAACGAGGTGGCCGACTTCGCCGTCGCCATGCTCGACGTCAACGGCGACGTGTTCGCCTATCCGCCCTCGGCCAGTTTCAACTTCCTGATCGACACCAATTTCAAGTCGACCATCGACGCCGTGCCCGACCTTCGGCCGGGCGACGTCATCATCACCAACGATCCCTACGCCTCAGAGGGGCTGTCGACCCACCTGCCCGACGTGCATCTGATCCAGCCCTATTTCCACGACGGCGAGATCATCGGCTATGGCTGGTCCTTCATACACTCGCTCGATTTCGGCGGCGCGGTGCCCGGCAGCGTCTCGGCGACGAGCCACGAAATCTACCAGGAAGGCCTGCGCATCCCGCCGATGAAGCTGGTCAAGGGCGGGGCGATGAACGAGGAACTGCTCGCCCTGATCAGGCTCAACACCCGCGTGCCCGACATCACCATCGCCGACTTCAAGGCGATGATGGGCGCGCTGGAAACCGGCAACAGGCGCTACGCCGACATCATCGCGCGCTTCGGCGCACCGACCGTGCTGCAGGCCCAGACCGACCTGCTCGACTACACGGCGGCGCGCGGCCGCGCCGTTCTGCGCCGTATTCCCGACGGGGTCTACGAATTCTGGGACTATCTCGACGACGACGTGGTGACCAACATTCCGCTGCGGGTGCGCCTGCGCATGGAAGTCAAGGACGGCGAGGTGCTGCTCGACCTGACGGGGACGGATCCCGAGACCCGCTCGGCCTTCAACGTGCCGTCGCTCGGCCGGCGCATGTACTGGCTGTCCTTCCGCCTGACCGGCATCCTGACCACCTACGATCCGGACATTCCCCGCAATGCCGGGCTCTATCGCTCAATCGCGGTGCGCAACCAGCCGGGCTCGGTCTTCGACGCGCGCCCGCCTGTCGCCGTCGGTATGCGCCACAGCGCGCCCTACCGGCTGTTCGACTGCGTGACCGGCGCGGTATTGCAGGCCAACCCGTCGCTGATGTCGGCGGCCATGGGCGGATCGATGGCGACCTTCCGCTTCACCGAGCAGAACGAGGACGGCTCGCTGCGCGTGGAGGTGGTCGAGCCGCTGCGCTCGGGAATGGGCGCCTTCGAGGGGCGCGACGGCGTCGACGGGCGCGACAACTCGATCAACAATATGCGCAATCGGCCGATCGAACTGATCGAGATGGAACAGGGGCTCAGGGTCCTCAGATACGACATCAATCCCGATTCAGGCGGCCCCGGCAAATGGCGCGGCGGCGTCGGCCAGCTTTTGGTGGTCGAGCTGACCGGCGAGGCCGGGGGCGATATCCAGATCAGCGGGCTGGAACGCTCGCGCATGGCGCCGTGGGGCTTTGCCGGCGGCAAGCCCGGGGCACTGGTGCGTGCGATCATCAACGAGGGTAGGCCCGACGAGCGACCAGTGTCGAAGGGCGTGCCCGTGCGGCTCGGCCGCGGCGACACCGTCACCTTGCGCATGCCGGGCGGCGGCGGCGTCGGCGATCCTTTCGAACGCGATCCCGCGGCGGTGGAGACCGACGTGCGGCGCGGCTTCGTCACGGCCGAAGCGGCGATGCGCGAGTACGGCGTGGCGATCGTCGACGGTCGCGTGGACGAGGCGGCGACGGCGGTCCTGCGTGCGGCGGCCCCGAGCGAACGCAACGACGTGTTCAGCTTCGGCACGCAACGCGACGCTTGGGAACAGGTGTTTGGCGACGAGGCGATGCTGGACCTGAACGCGCGGCTCTACGCCGCGCCGAAAACCCACCGCCACGAACTGCGCCGGCGGGTGTTCCAGAGCGTGCTGCCCGGTCTGAAGGACGGCCGGCAGTCGCCACTCGACGAACTGGTCGCCGATCCGGCCGCGGCGCGGGCGCGCCTGACCGAAGCCATGGACACTTTGCTGCCGAAGGCCACGGCCTGACGGCGCCACGAAAAAGACTACGAAAGGTCGCTGTATGAGCATCGAGCAGGCATTTTGCCGTATCGGCGTCGACGTGGGGGGCACCTTCACCGATTTCGTCCTCGCCAACCAACGCACCGGTGCGGTGGTCCGCTACAAGGAACCGAGCGTGCCCCAGGACCCGTCGCTGTCGATCGAACGCGGCGTGCCCAAGCTTCTGGAACTCGCCGGGGTCGAGGCGCGCGACGTCGGACTGATCGTGCACGGAACCACGATCGCGCTCAACGCGACCATCCAGCGTCGCGGCGTCAAGCTCGGCATGGTTGTGAGCCGGGGCAACCGGGGCGTGCTGGAGATCGCGCGCGCGCAGATGCCGAGCGCCTTCGATTTCGCCGCCCCGCGCGAGGAGGCCCTGGTGCCGCGCGACCTCGTGCTGGAAACCTCGGCCCGCTGCGCCCATGACGGCGCGGTGTTGGCCACCGCCTCGCCGGCGGAACTCGACGAGATGGCGGCGACCTTCCGCAGCGCCGGCGTTCAGGCGGTGACCGTCATGCTGATGCACTCCTTCGCCCATCCCGAACTCGAGCGCGAGGTCGCGGAAGGGCTGAAGCGGCGGCTGCAGGACGTTTCGGTGACGGCGTCGGCGGCGATCTGGCCGGAAAAGCGCGAATATGAGCGTTCGATGGTGGCGCTGCTCAATGCCTATACCCAGCCGCTCATGGAGGCCTATTTCACCAAGTTGGAGCGCCGCGTGGCCGCCCTCGGCCTGAGCGCGCCGATCTACATCACCGCCAATAATGGCGGCATCCTCAGCCTCGAAACGGCCCGCAGACGCCCGATCGACACGATCCTGTCCGGTCCCGCCTCCGGTGTGGTGGCGGCGTCGGCGGTGGCCGCCGACACCGGGATCGAGCGGCTGATCACGGTCGACGTCGGCGGCACCAGCGCCGACATGGCGGTCGTGCATGACGGGCGACCGGCCAATACGGTGCGGGCGCGCATCGGCGAGTTTCCGCTAGTTCTGCCGGTGATCGGCGTGACGGCGATCGGCGCCGGCGGCGGTTCGATCGTGTGGGTGGACCCTCACAGCATCATGAAGGTCGGCCCCGATAGCGCAGGCGCCTTTCCGGGGCCGATCTGTTACGGCAATGGCGGCACACAGCCGACGATAACCGATTGTTATCTGGTCGCCGGCTTGCTCGACGCGGCGCGGTTCCTGGGCGGACGCATCGAGCTCGATCTCGATGCCGCCCGCAGCGCGCTGGCAACCATCGGCCAGCGGCTGAACTTCACCGGTGACAACATCGCCGAACAGGCCGCCGAGGCGGCCATTCGCGTCGCGGCGGCCGTTATGGCGACGGAGATGGGGCGCGAACTCGCCCACCGTGGCGACGACCCGCGCGAGTACGCCTTGCTCGCCTTCGGCGGCGCCGGCCCGACTCATGCCAGCCTGGTCGCCGACGAGGCCGGCATCGCCACCACAGTGGTGCCCGCCCTGCCGGCGACCTTCTGCGCGCTCGGCGCGGTCCTGGCCGACGTCAAACGCGACTATCTCAGCTCGTTGCGCATCGACCTGGCCGCGGGCGCCGAAACCGCGCTCGATCGGGAATATGCCGCGCTGGAGAGCGAAGCTGCCGACTGGATCGCCGGCGAAGGCGATTTCCTCGACGAGATCACCTACGAATATCTGCTCGACATGCGGTATGTCGGCCAGGGTTTCGATCTCCAGGTGATGCTGCCGCCGGGCATGCGCGACGCGCTCGACGCGGAAGCCCTGACCGCGCTGTTCCATGCCCGGCACGAGGATAATTATGGGTATCGTGACTTGGACAGCCGCGTCATCGTGACCACCCAACGCGTGCGGGTGATCGGCCGGATGCCGCGACTGACGCTGCCGAAATTGGCCGCGCACAAGGATGACGCGACGCCGGCACGCTCCCGCCAGGTATTTACCGCTGGGAGATTCGTCGACGTGCCCGTCTACGATCGTGCGTGCCTGGCTGCCGGCTTCAACCTGCGCGGTCCTGTGTTGATCGAGCAGGGCGACACCACGATCTGGGTCCTGCCCGAATGGAGCTGCCGCGCCGACGCAGCCGGCAATCTGGTCATCGAAAACGGCAACGCGGCGGCGAAAAGGACATGATGCCGCTGCTCGACATTCGCGACGTCACGACCGAGTTCGCCACGGCCGACGGCGCGGTGACGATCGTCGATGCGGTCAGCCTTTCCGTCGACAGGGGCCGGACGCTGTGCATCGTCGGTGAAAGCGGCTGTGGAAAGTCGATGCTGTCTCTGTCACTGATGCGGCTGGTGCCGGCGCCGGGCGAGGTCAGCACCGGCCAGGTGTTGCTCGACGGACAGGACCTGCTCGCGCTGGACGAGGAGGCCATGCGTTCGGTGCGCGGCCGGCGCATGGCGATGATCTTCCAGGAGCCGATGACCAGCCTCAATCCCGTGTTCACCATCGGCGACCAGATCGTCGAGGCATTGCGCTGTCACGATCGCACGACCGGCCGCAAGGAACTCGAGCGGCGGGCGCTCGATGCGCTGGTGCAGGTCGAGATGACGGACCCGGTCCGGCGCATGAAACAATATCCGCACGAATTGTCGGGCGGGATGCGCCAGCGCGTGATGATCGCCATGGCACTGGTGACGCGACCTGAACTCCTGATCGCCGACGAGCCGACGACCGCGCTCGACGTCAGCGTGCAGGCGCAAATCCTGGATCTTCTGAAACGCCTGCAGGAAGAAACCGGCATGGGGGTGGTGTTCATTACGCACGATCTCGGCGTGGTCTCCGAGATCGCCGACGAGGTGGCGGTAATGTATGCGGGCCAGGTGGTCGAGCGCGCCCCGGTCGCCGATTTGATCAGCGATCCCCAGCACCCCTACACGATCGGGCTCTTGGCGAGCGTTCCCGAACTGGACGGCGCAGCGGCGCGGCTGCACGCCATTGACGGGATCGTGCCGGCTCCCGATTCCTTTCCCGCCGGCTGCCGGTTTCATCCGCGCTGCGCCTTCGCGACACCGGCCTGCGCCGACACGCAGCCGGCTCTGCGCGCGGTAACCCCCGCGCATCAGGTGGCCTGCTTGCGCGCGCCCTTGGAGGAGCATTGGTGATGGGCCCAGCCCTGCTCGAGGTTCGCGGGCTGACGAAGACCTATCCGGTCGCCACCGGACACGTCTTCAACCGTAAAACGATGCGTGCGGTCGACGACGTCAGCTTCGACGTGCGGGCGGGCGAAACGCTCGCCGTCGTCGGCGAAAGCGGTTGCGGCAAGTCGACCATGGCGCGGATGGCGAGCGGTCTGCTACCTCCCACGAGCGGCTCGATACGCTATCAGGGCGAGGAGATCGCCGGCCTGCGCGGCAAGCGCCTCTTTGCCTTGCGGCGGCGTGTGCAGATGGTGTTCCAGGACCCGATGGCCTCGCTCAACGCACGCATGAAGGTCGGCACTATTCTCGAGGAACCGCTGATCATCCACCGTCATGGCGATGCTGCGGCGCGCAGGAAGCGCGTGGACGAACTGCTCGATCTCGTCGGCCTGCGGCCCGAATATGCGCGCCGTTATCCGCATCAGTTCTCCGGCGGGCAGAAGCAGCGCATCGGCATCGCGCGCGCGCTCGCTGTCGAGCCCAGCCTGCTGGTGCTCGACGAGCCGGTGTCGGCGCTCGACGTCTCCGTGCAGGCACAGATCATCAACCTGCTCAAGGACCTTCAGGCGCGCCTTGGTCTGGCCTATGTGTTCATCGCCCACGATCTGGCCGTAGTCCGCCACATGGCCGACCAGGTGGCGGTGATGTATCTCGGCCGCGTTGTGGAACGCGGGGACCGCAAGGCGCTATTCGACGCCCCCGGCCATCCCTATACGCGCATGCTGGTGTCGGCCGTGCCGCGGGTGGGCAGTCTTACGGCTGCCCGCAAGAGGGAAATTCTGGGCGAGATGCCGAGCCCGATCGACCCACCACCCGGCTGCCATTTCCATCCGCGCTGCCCGTTCGCCGTCGAACGCTGCCGACGCGAGCCGCCGGCCCTGGCCGATAGGGTCGATCGCGAAATCGCCTGCCACCGCGCCAATGAACTGCCGATTCTCAGCGACGACGCGGATCGGCGCGCACTCGGCCCCAGCGCAATGAAGCGCATGCAACGATACGTCAATCTTACGCACTGAACGGTATGTTCGTGATCAACGGGGTCTACCAAACTCTTGAGGAGGTTCAGGGACTCAGGTCGCCTACAAGCGACTGGAGGAGCATACATTCACTTAGCTCGGCATCAAGGACGCTGATGACGTTGGGGCTGCTCTGATCCCTGAAAACTGGACCGTTCGAAACTGGAGTTTTCCGCGGTAACATCCCTTGGCTGGGAGGAGCGGAAGACGATGAAGGCATCGAAGTTCTCGGATGCGCAGAAGGCGTTCATT
>NZ_PYBP01000015.1:0-77497 GCF_003015025.1 Nitratireductor sp. StC3
CTGATGCTCCTTCAAAACCCCGATGATCTGTTCTTCCGAGAACCGTGATCGCTTCATTGCCTGTCTCCTTTGTCGAGGAACAGGCTAACCCAAAATCGGGAACATCTCAGGGGAGCAGGTCAGTTCCAATGCAGATGGCATGATCGGGTTCAGGCCGAAGAACGTCCGCGTGCGGGAAAGCCTGCCGGATGATATGCGTGACTATCTGATAAAATGTGATCCATGGTTTGAGTATCTGGAGAACTACAGGCACGCGGTGTCGCACCGCATCCCCGTCTATATTCCACCGGCCACGCTGAATGAAAAAGACGCTGAAGAGTATCGGCGCATAGAGGATGAAATCGGCAAAGCCATTCGGGAACGCGACTTTGAACTTTGGGGCGCGTTGATGGCGAAGCAACGGGCGCTCGGGACTTTCAAGCCGGTGATGATGCACTCATATGGTGAGAGTGCCCGCCCGGTGACGGTCCACGGCCAGATGATCTGCGACATGGCGACGGTTGTGGAAATCGGAGAGAATTTGCTGAAGGTTCTCCCCGATCCATAAAATTTTATCGGTGCAATTAATTGCAATTCTGGCAAATTAGTGCGGCATTGAACCGCTTCTTGCTCGTGCCCCAATGTCGGCCCCAACGCCGTCCAGACCCGGAAACAGGTTTCTGCGGTCATAGCCCATACTCAAAAGCGTTCCGTGCAAATGACGCTTGATCCTCATAGGAATAACAATCTTGGCGAAGCCACGTGCAATTCCTGTTGTGGTGGTGATCCGGTTCCCCATATCAGGCCTTTGATCTAACGGAACAAAGGGTGCGGTAGGCTCGCCGTACGGATGGAATGTGAACATGGACTTCTGGGCCGGTATGCGCCGGTCAATGGCGGGCGGCGTTACTGAAATTGCCTTGTGAGGTCCGAGCGTTTTCACCTGTTCGGGAAGATAGTGCGCGTCGGGTAAAATCATGAAGATTGCAGCATCAGCGTCAGATTGATCTTCGGTAGCAAAAAATGCAGCCACCAAGGGGTCACGGCTCCAATCCATGAACCTAGTCGGCACTCCAAAATGCTGCGCCAGTATCCGGTCATTAGAATAGCTTCGGGGTAGCGTAGGCAGATAGGGAAGCCCCTCATCGAAAAAGCGTTGCACCCACGCGGTTTCAAAATAATCGTAGTTTTGCTCCAAGGTTCCGCCGCCAATGGCCGGGTTCTGAACGCGATAGAGTGAAGGAACAAGTCCCCATTCGGCGTTGCACTGCCCCCTAAAAATATGACGATAGTCTCCCGGCTGGCTCTCGATTAGCGAGAAGAGCGCCGACAAAGACCTATCCTTCATTTCCACAATTTGCATGAATGCCCCGTTCTTTATTCGCCCACCATGTTGATGTCGGGGCATCAGGATAGTGTCAAGTCAGCTATTCCGGCCCCCGGCCCCGCGTAGGTCTCCGGCAAGCTGGGCGAGATTCTGGCCTTCGGTGCGCCTGAAGCCGTCCGGCTTCTGAAGGGCGGCGTCCACGGCAGTTGCGACTTGCTGGGCGAACCGGGCGTCCTGTTTCGGGTTGCCGCTGCTGCCCTGCATGTTGATCGCCAGAGACGGCGCATAGGTGCTGGAACTGCTGAAGGCGTTCCGGCTGGCGAAGCCGCCCGCCGCGAAGGCCGGAGCTTTCCCCGCGTTGATTGCTTCGAGCACGGCGCGGTGCTTCCGGGTGGAACGGGCGTTCACGACGAACTCACCATCTGACAGCATGGCGGGGATGCTGTCACTTGTGCTTGTCCCCGGCCCGGAGACGGCCCCGCCATCCGCAAAGCCCAGAAGCCCGCCAAGCAGGCCAGCGCCGCCGCCCATGGACGAAGACAAAAGCTGCGAAAGCAACTGCTGGATTGCCCCTCCGAACTGCCCCAGCCCCGGCACGGCCTGCGATAGCGGACCTATCAGGCCGGTGACGCCCTGCGCCATGCCGCCAATCTGGGGGACGGCCTGCGTTGCCGCCATGCCGATGCCCTGAAGCGGCTGCTGCATCGCGGTCGTGCTGGTGGCGGTCGCCCGCATTTGCTGCTGAAGGCAGCGCTGGGCCTCAATCTGCTGCTGAACAATCTGTTCCTGCTGGGCGGCAAGCTGCTGCTGGGCGATGCTGCCGGTGGTCATGGGGTCAGGTGTCCCGGCAAGCATGGACTGCCCCGGAAGGTTGATCCCGTATTCGCCGGGGCGGAACCGCTGAAGGTCTGCCGTGGTGCCGTGGCGATGCGCCCCCAGCTTCGGCCCGTCCAGCTTGTCAATCCAGCCGAAGTTGTTCGGGGTCGATGCCGCCCGGTTCGCATAGTTCAGATGATCGCCCACGATGGACGGGGTGCCCGCCGCACGCTGGGGCAGGTATTCGTCCACAAGGCGAGATGCACGGGCATAACGCGGATCGTTGACGGACAGGTCATCAACGGACCTGCGGCCATGCTTCCAAGCCGGGGGACCGTTCACGTCGGAGAACTGCTTGCGGGCGTTCACCACGTCCGTCACGCTGTCGCCCCACTTCCCGGAAGCGCGGCGGTTCAAGATGGTGTCAATGATCCCCTTGCCCTGTGCATCGCCCTGCGAAGTCACCCATTCTGTCATGAGGGTCTTCTTGAGGTCGGTGATTTCCTGCGGTGTCAGGGTGATCTGTTTGGCGAAGGTGTTGGCCGCGCTTTCGGTGGCCGTGGCGAACGGATCGTGGGAGCCGCGAAGATCGCCGCCGATGGCGGGAACGGCCTTCGTGCCCAGCCCCAACGTGCCACGAAGCGGGGTATCTGCCACTGTCTTCAACTCGGCGGGCTGGGTGGTGGCAAGCGGCTGGGTGTCGTTTTGTGCAATTAATTGCACGGGCGATGCTGCCGGTGCCGGGGTCGCCAAACCCTTCCCCCAGGACGAAAAGATGTTGTCGCCACGGGACGGCCCGAAAATACGTTCCCAGATGGCATCAAGGGCCATGTCCAAGAGCTTGGAGGACAGCTTGTTCAACGCGCCTAGCAGGGCTTCGGCTGGGGATTTCGCGTTCACAAGATCGGTGATGAAGCCCTTGAAGGCGTCCTTGCTGGCGTTCTCCAGCTCTTCGGCCTTCTGGGCGGCTTCTTGCTGCGATTTGGCAAGATTGCGGGCTTCTTCCGCCGCTGCGCTGTAGGCGTCCGCGATGCTGGCAATCTTGCTGCGCACGTCGTCGGTGATTTCGACGCCCGCTTCCTGCGCACTGTTCAGAAGCTCTTGCACCATGCGGGCGCGTTCGATTGCCGCCCGCTGTTCCTCAAGGGTGCCGGTGACAGTGCGGCGCACGTCGGTTTCAGCCTTCAGCGTAGCGATACGCTTCTGAATGCCCGCGATTTCCTTTTCAAAGGCATTGGCCTTCGTCGCGTCGGCGGACGTGGTTTTGTCGCTGCCGGGGATGGCGGCGTTCTTCCGCTCTTCGGCCTGCCGGTCTTTTTCCGCCTGTTCGGCCTCACGCTGGGCGGCACGTTCGTTCGCCCGGTCGCGCATCGATCCAAGGGCTTCGCCCACGCGGTCCCGCGTCACCTTGCGGAGCGCGTCCAGATAGGCACGGCCTGCCTCTTCGCCAGCCCCGGCATAACCGTTGGCAATCCTGCCAAGGGTGACTTCCCCCACGGCCCCCAGCGTCACGCCGACGCTTTCGCCTACGCTGTTGATGGCGTTGACGGCGGCATTCACGCCCGCCACGACGGTATTCAGGCCGCTTTCCACAAGGCCAATCATGCCGTTGATGGCGTTCAGGACGGCTTCCGCGACGGCCTGCGGGAGCTTCGTAAAGGTCACGACAAGGGTGTCATAGACCAGCACAAAGGCGTTGATGATGTTGTTCGCGGCCTGCTTGGCGAAGTCGGCAAGATCAGCCACGCTGATTTCAGCGCCGCCCAGCGCATCCGCGATGAAGTTCACGGCGGACATGAAGGCATCGCCCGCAATGCTGGCGGCTTCCGATGCCCCGGCCTTGATGTCTTCCCATGCGATGGCGGCATAATCCTGAAGCGTGGCAAGCTCGCCCTGAATAGGGTGGATTTTATCCCCGAAGGCGGACAGGGCAACCGCCGCCCCGCCGATCACGGTGGCGAGCAAAAGCCAAGGGTTCGTTGTGACCACGGCGGCTTGCGCAAGGGCGACACGGGCAAGGCTGGGTACGAACCGGCCAAGCAAAACCGCCGCCGCTGCCGCCGCGCCATCGGTCACGGAACCGATGTTGTCGGCAAGGAAGTTCATGCCGCTGCCCAGCGTGGCCGTGATGCCATGGGCATCGTTCAAGCTGCCGATGTAGGCCGTGAACTCGTTGCGGAGCCGGGTGAAGCTGTCGCCAATCGTGGCATTGGTGGCCGCGAACTGCTTTTCCACATTGGCTTGCGCGTTGAGGATGGCCTGAAACACGCGGTCAGAAGTCAGCTTCCCCTCTTCGCCCAGCTTCTTCAACTGTGCGATGGTCACGCCGAACTCATCCGCGATGGCCTGCGCAAGCACGGGGGCGTTCTCGCGAAGGGAGCGCAATTCATCGCCCTGAAGGACGCCCGAACCTAGCGCCTGTCCAAGCTGAAGGATGCCGGATGCTTGTTCGGCGGCGGATGCGCCCCCGGCCTTGAAGGACTTCGCCACGATGTTGGTGGCGCTGGCAATGTCTTCCTCGGTCTTCGCCACGCCAGCCGCCGAACGGGTCAGGCGGGCGTAAAGATCGGCATAATCTTCAAGAGAGGTCCGGGCATCGTTCGCGCCCCGCTTCAATTCCTGAAGGGACCGGACCTGAACGCCCGTCGATGCCGCTGCGGCCCGGACCTTGTTTCCGGCTTCGGTCCACGCATCCGCAAAGCGGCGGATTTCGTTGAAGCTCACGCCGACGCCTACGGCCCCCAGCATCCTGTTGATGTTGGCGGTGGAAGAGCGAAGGGAGCTTTCAAGCTCACGGGAAGCGCGTTGCGCCCGCCGTTCAATGCCGCTGAACTGACGATCCGCCGTGCGGCTGGCACGTTGGAAATTGCGCTCGAAATCCCGGATACGGGCTTCAAGAGCGACGACAAGCTGTTCTGTTTCACCGGCCATGTCTGGGCCTCCTAGCAATTGATGACGGCGTAATCCGCCCAGTCGTCGTTTTCATAGAATGAGCGTCCGCCGCCTTCGCCGGTCGAAGCACGCGCAACCGCCATCGCGGCGGCAACGGCCCCGTCTATGCGATCGCGGGACTTGCCCTTGTGGAATGCCTTGTTCCCGGCCTTGTCGGTTTCGACGGCGATGTTGTCGAAGTTCCAGCGCAACACGGGATGCCCGCCATGGGTGAACCGGCCCGCCACGATGGCGCGTTCCAGTTCCTTGATGGCCGGTGCCATCGTCACCCAACCTTGCCGCATCTCGATTGCGGGATAGCCATCCTCCCGAAGGGTGTTCATCATGTTGCGGGCAAGATGCGGGTCGAAGGCGATTTCCCGCACGTCGAAGCGTTCGCAAAGATCGCGGATGGTGTCTTCCACGGCGCGGAAGTCCACGACATTGCCGGGGGTCGGTTCGATGTAACCTTCTTCCGCCCAGAGCGGATAAGGCACGCCGTCCCGGTCAGCTTTCCGGTGCAGGTTGTCGCGGGGGCAGAAGAACCACGGGTGAACGATATAGCCGTCTTCGCCGTCCTGCCACGCGGCGATGATCACGGTCAGGTCGCTGTTGCTGGAAAGGTCAACGGCAAGCCAGCACGGTTCGCGTTCAAGGTCGGACAGGTCGAAGGACTTTGCCCCCTGATCGTACACGGCCATGTCAACGAACGGGTCGGACGAATGGTCCTGCCAGATGTTGAGATGATACCGCTGGAAAATGGACCGTTCGGAAGGCTTATGCTCGGCTTCCCGTGCCATCTGGCGTAGTCCTTCAAGATCGGGATAGCCGTGTTTCAGCCCCGGATTGACGGCGTGCCATACGGTCTCATCCTTCCAATCGGCATCGCGGGGAGCCTCAAACAGAATTGGCAATGTCGCCGGGTCGTGGATTTCGCCACGGGCAACCTTGCGGGCATAATCGATCACGTCGAAGGCAAGATTTTCCTGCCCCGCTCCCGCCGTGGTGGTGATGACGGTCAGGGAATTTGCGACCTTCGCCGCACCGGCACGCATCGCGCCCCATAGCTCGCGGGGGTCACGCTTCAGCCAGGCATGGATTTCGTCGGCAATAATCAGGCTGGGCGTGCGGCCCTGCGCCGTCCCCGCATCGCTGGCAAGGGCTTCGTATTCGATCCCGCCCGGAAACATGATCTTGGACACATAGTCCCTGATCTTCGCGCCACGGGCTTCGTCCACGGTCTTGGCGCTGTTGCCGATGTTCGGGGCGAACGCATAATCGCCATCGATCATGCCCGCGACTTCTTTGAAGACGCCCTTGGCCTGTTTCTTGTCCACGGCGACGGACACAAGCTGCGCACCGGGGCGGCGTTCCGGTCCCTTCGCGTGCAAGAGCGTGATGGCCCCCGTGAGCGTGGTTTTCCGATTGCCACGCGGGACCAGAAGCACGGCGGTCTTGACGACGCGGGAACCGTCCGGGTGCCGGGGACCGTAAATCTGCCGGATGATCTTTTCCGCCCACGGGTCGAGCGGGAAGGCATTATCCGGGCGCGTGGAAAGCGGATGCTTCAGGCTGCGGATGAAATCGACGGCCCGTTGCCCGTACCCCAGCGGGTCAGGGATTTCCGGGAAAGGGTTCTTCGGCTTCTTGCGGATGACTATGGGCATGGATCAATCGCCCCCCGTCGCCACGCATCGAAGGTCCAGCCCTTCACGGCGTCCAAGTTCCTTGATCTCCTTCAGGTCGAAGGCGCGGCCCAGATAGGTCACGCGGTCGGCGGGCGTGATGCCGTCCATGTGACGAACGCGGAAGATCGTGGCGGCTTCGGTGGACGCGCCCCAGCCCTTCATGAACTCTTCCGTGGTGGCCTGAATGATCTGGGCGCGGACGGTGGCAAGGTCCGTCCACGTTTCAAC
This sequence comes from Nitratireductor sp. StC3, assembly GCF_003015025.1. Lineage (NCBI taxonomy): Bacteria > Pseudomonadati > Pseudomonadota > Alphaproteobacteria > Hyphomicrobiales > Phyllobacteriaceae > Nitratireductor > Nitratireductor sp. StC3. Next base: position 6,970 of record NZ_PYBP01000015.1, read on the forward strand.
GGGCGTCCCGTATTCGTCCACGGTCGTGGTGAACCGCTGAATGGTGATAGTCTTGTCGAGCTTCCCGGCCCTCATGGTGCCACCTCCGAAACCGACGCCTGAAGCGTGACAATGCCGTGACTGCGCAATCCGCCCGGATCACGGATGAACCGGGAAGACGCAATGTGAAGGTCCGCAACGTGCAGGCCAGTGACGTTCCAGAAGGTATCGGCAAGGGCATCGCGGACGGCTCCGGCGATCTGCTTCGAGACGACAAGGCCGGGTTCTGTCGCCCAGATATGCAGGTCCGAGAAGACATGATGACGGCGACGGGCAAGCCCTTCGTCGGGAACCGTCTGCCCTTCGCCTATCAGGATGCACGGAAAGACTTCCGGGGTCTTGTTCCGGTCCATGATGTTCGTTGCCGGGACAAGGGAGGTCACGGCGGACGTTGCCACAAGGCGGGCGCGGATGGCGGCTTGCATGGAAAGGCTGGGTTCGGTCATTTCGCCCCCCTCACGGCCTTGCGGACGGCCCGTTTGATGCGGTTCGCGGCACGCTTTTTCGTGAGCCTGTAGGCAGGCCAGAAATACGGCTGGGCGGCGGCTTCCTCGGTGCCGTATTCGACAAGGTGCGGATAACGCACGTCATCGTTGCCAGCGGTCACCAGCACTTGCGTTTCGCCTGCCGTTCGGGAGCCTCCCGGCTGGGAATACGGTGGCGTGGTGCCGCCCGGTGGCGTCACGGTGATGCTGTCCTTCAGAGCCCCGGTGTCTTCCGGTGCAAGGGTGCGCATGCGGTCGGCAAGCTCATTGCCCGATGTCATGAGGGCAGGCACGACGGCCTGTTTCACGGCGCGGGGGATAGCCTTCAAGCGCTTCTGCAATCTGCGGGTCTGGGCGCTCATGTCAGAAGCTCCATTCCCGGTACTGCGAAACCACGTCCCAAAAGCCCAGCGGAAGCTCTTCGGCGCTGATCCCGACAAGGGACGCCTCCCGGTTTTCATAGAGGTGCCCGACAAGCTGCCGGATGGCTTCCTTCAGGTCGCCGGGAACCGTCGTCATGTCCGCCAGCTTCCCGTCTTCCGGCAACCATCCGTCAATGAAGGCTTCGGCGGCTTCGATCTTCCCTTCAAGCAAGGTGTCGTCGGCGTCGGTGGTGATGTTCAGATGCGCCTTGGCGTCGGCAACGGTGATGATGCTCATGCCGATGTCCCTTCAAATTGAGTTTCGTGCCTCCCCACGCCGGTCCCCGTGGCATCGGTGAAATTCTCGACATACCCCCCGGTGGTCTTGGCGATGGTGGCGGTGCCTGTCCGGGCTGGGGCGTGGATGCCTGCCAGCATCCGGGCGATGATCTCGGCATTGCGCTGGTAGCGTTTGCGGGCATTGGGAGGCATGACGGGTTCAGACAGGGCACGCTTGACGGACCAGCCATAGGTCAACCGCCATTGCAGGGTTGCCACGGGGATGCCCAGCTTCCTTGCCCATGCGCTGATGCTCATGGTCTCGCCGCGATGGAACACGGGCACGCTGTTCGTTGCGAAGTCATAGAGGGGGCGAGCGTCATCATGCTCAAGGAAGGTGTCCCCGCACATGCGTCCATAGACCGTAGGCACGGCAAGGCCGGTGATTGCTGCGATCTCCTTCACCGTCCGCATCTCGCCCCGGAACTGGTATCGCTTGGCCGTGCCGTCGCGTCGGTGGTTCCTCGGCACAAACGGGCGATCTTCGATCACTTCGCCATTGATGCGAAGCGTGATGGCGCTGGGCGACAATCCCGTAAGCATGGCCACGTCCGCACGGGTCATGCGCTTGCCTCTGAAGTAGTAGAGCCTTGCGTTGCTCATCGGCGCTTCTCCATGGATTGCAACGGCCCGTCGTGACAGGGTTTGCAGACGGGGGACCAATTGGACCGCTGCCAGAAGAGCTTGCGGTCGCCACGGTGCGGGGTCTTGTGGTGAACGATGGTCGCGGGAGCGCCGCACATGACGCAACGGGGGTGCGCCTTCAGGTAGGCCGCACGTTCCTTGTCCCACTTGCTGTCATAGCCGCGTTCGCGTGCGGTCGGTCGCTGGGCGTCATGGCGTGCTTTGCGCTCACGATCCCGCTGGGTCATGTGCGGGCAACGGTCGCCGGATGCAACGATGCAACCACATGCGCGGATGGACGGTGCGGCGTAGGGCATGGTTCATGCCCCCTTGTCCCGGCCAACGATCATCATCGCGTCCAGTTCATAGCCAAGCACGCCAAGCAGGCGCTCAAGCTGTGCGATTGTAAGGCGGGCGGAACCGCGCCTGAAACGGCGATAGGTGCCGCGCCAGATGTTCGCCCCCTCGCAGAGAGCGCGTTGGGAAATCCCATGCTCTTGCCGGAGGTCTTCAAGCAACTTGGCCCAATCGGTGGAACCGGCCATGCCTATGCCCTCCTTTGCACGATTTTGGTGCCAAAGCCGCCGAAAACGCCCCTGAATTTTTCGTCCAGGCTGATGTCGGATTGCGGTTTGTCGGTCTTGTCGTCGGTGCCGCCGAAGATGGCTTTGAGCATGGACATGCGGCCATCGTGGGCGAGCATGATTTCGGCGGGGGTGGCGTTGAGTGTGTCTTGCGGCGTCCAGCCCAGCCAGCCGGTGCCGATCTTGTAGAGACCGGACAGGTATTCGCTGAACGGCTGGGATTTGCCCTTGGCCTTGCTGCCGTTGTCATTGGCGGCTTCGGGTTCGTCCATGCCCGTGAGGGCGAGCACATACCGGACAAGGGGTTCGCGAAGGGCATCAAGCCCATTGTCGAGAATGCGCGTTTCCAGCATGGGAATGTCGGCGTGATCGCGGATGATCTCGCACGTCGCCGTCAAGCTGCCGTCCATGATCTCCCGGAGAAGACCGGCGAAGGAACCGGGGCGACGTTCTATGCGGATGGCAAAGCGAAGAGAGGGGCGAAGCTCGATAGCCTCGCCCCCGATGCTGACAGTGATCGCGTCTGCCAGCTTCGCCATGGATTACGCCGATACGGTGATGCTGTATTCGGCGGACGCGGTGCCCGAACCGGTATAGGTCGCCGTGATCGTGAAATTCGACGTGCCAGCCGTGGGCGGCGTGCCGCTGATTTCACCGGTCGTTTCGTTCAGGGACAGGCCGTCCGGAAGGTCGCCAGCCGTGACCGCATAGGACACGGTGCCGATGCCGCCCGATGCCGTGACGGACGCGGTGTATTCCTCGCCTTCGGTGCCTGCCGTGAGCATGCCCGCTGCCGGGGACATGGTGACGGTCGGTGCTGCCGGGATTTCGAGAATTTCGCCGTCGATGGACAGGGCGAAGGTGGTGCGCACGATGTTGTCGGCGTTGCCGTAATTCGACTTCGCGGACATGACCGGGGCGCGGAAGTAATAGACCGTGTTTTCGCCGGTCGGCGTCGGGCGGTCGTTCAGCTCCACCTTGAACGGATACTTGAACCAGTCGCCCGCCGCTGCACGGGCGCGGTTCTGTCCTTCGTCGCTGGGGTCACGGCCCACGACAACCTCAAGAGCGCCGGAATTGAGCGATCCCTTGAGCTTGCGGACATAGCCGTCTGCCAGCGAAATGAAGGTCTGTTCGGAGCCTTCAACGCCGAACTCCCCGATGTCTTCGACTTCCTTGATTTCCAGCCACGTTTCGGCCTCGTACTGGTCGATGGTGGAAATCGTGTTGTTCGCCGCTCCGATGAAAAGGCGGCTCTTCGCATTGGTATGGATTGCCATGATCTGGGTTCCTTGTTCAGGGGCTGGGTTGCTTAGGTCAGGTCAACCTTGAGAAGGCGAAGAGCTTCGGCCTTCGTCACGCCGCCGCCGACACGACGACGGGCATGGAAGCGGACAAGGCCGTTCACCTGCTGGCTGTAGGGGTCGCGAAGAACGGACAGGTTCACGCGGTCGAAGATGCGGAAGGCGCTCTTGAAGTCCCCGAAGACAATCGGGAGGGCTTCGGCGTCCGCTGCCGGGTAATCCGGCATGTCGGGAAGCTCCACGACGGGACGGCCCATGATGGTCGGCGGGTTGCCAGCCGTAAGCGCGTCCTGCCAGAGATAATCGCCGTTGGCGTTCTTCAGCTTGCGGACGGTGCCGATGACGGAACGGTTCATGCCCCAGACGGCGCGGGAAGCATAAGCGCCGGGAAGGTCGTGGAACACGTCAATAAGGTTGTCGGCGGTGAGGTCGGCCCCGGTCGTGTCCAGCGTTTCGATGCCCGCCGTGTTCAGAAGGCCGTTCGGCTTGCCGGTGCCGTCGCCGTTGATGAAGGCGGCACCTTCCGCACGCCCGAACTCTTCCGCGAAATCGAAGGCAAGTTCGGCTTCGAGGTTGAACGCGGCATCTTCCAGAAGGGTGTTCGACACGTCCACGTAGCACTTCAGTTCGTAGACGTTGATTTTCTGCTGACCATAGGCGGGCTGGGTGGCCGTCGCCGGGGTGGTCTCGCCGCCCCAGCTTGCCGTCATGGTGCCGGTGCGCTTCGGGAGAACGATTTCGCCCGCCGATGCCGGGGTTACGCGGGCAACGGAACGGATCGGGGAGAAGAGGACCAGATTGCGGTCCAGCTCGGCCACGAACTGTTCCGGCGCGAGATAGCCGCCCGCCGTGTCGGTCGAAACCGTGAGGGCGCGGACTTCTTCCGCTTCCATGCGCTCCACGCCGGTACGGGCGAAGTTGATGAACGCCCGCTGTTCGATGGCCGGTTCGTTGCGCTGTTCATGCTGGGTGCCGGGGCGGTTCAGCCGGGTTTCCAGCGCGGCGATGCGATCATTCGCGGCGCGAAGCTCGTTCTGGTGCTGGGTGCGGAACTCGTCCGCTGCGGAGCGGATTTCCTCCACGGCGGCGGTGGCCGCTGCCATCGGGTCGCTGTTGTCAGGGTCGCTGCGGGTTTCGAGGGGAAGGACTTCAACGTCCTCAAGGGTGATGCGCGTGTTCATGGGTTAGCCTTTCAGGGTTGCGGATGCGGCACGGGAAGCGGAAAGGAAGGCGGACAGGTCCGGCCCGGAAGAGCGAACGGACGTGACACGGGAGCCGGGGACGGCGGGGATGGCGACAATGCTCACCTCCCGAAGCGCGGCCTTCGTGATATGGCGGACGCCCCCAGAACGGGCTTCGTCCTTCAGGCGCTGAAAGCCGATGGACAGGCCGGATATGTCGCCATTGGCGAGCATGGAACGGACTTCGCGGGCGCGGGCCACGTCGAGGTTCAGGCGGGCCTTGATGCGCAAGCCTTCGCCGTCCGTCGTGATGCTGCGCACGCTGCCAAGCACCTGCGAGCGGTCATGAGACCAGAGAAGCGGAAGGGACCGGCCTTCCCATGCGAAGGCGTTGCGGTCGAAGCTGGTCCGGTAGCTGTCCACGACGCCAAAGCGAACGGCCAGCCCTTCAATGCTGCCGTCGTCGGCGCTGTCAAAGCGCACTTCCATGCAATCCAGCGTGTCGCCGTGGGCGGCTTCGCGGGTTTCGTGTGCAATTAATTGCACAAGATCATTCGTCATCGGATTGGACCTTTCCAAAGAGCCGCATTTCAAGCGTCCCCAGAGCGAAGGGCAGAACCTCCATGATTGGACGCGGGGTGACATAGGCGGCGACAAGATCGGCGGCGGTCTGGGGCGTCTCTCCCCCGCCGATAAGCCCCAGCCGGATCACGGCCAAAAGCTCGGCATGGCGGAAGTCGAGGGAGGCGAAACGACGATAAAGACCGGCGATGCCCGCCCCGGTGACGCGCTCAAGCTCAAGCACAAGCTCGGCGGGCAAGCGGAAGTCGCGTTCGGCGTCCCCGAAGAACGTGCGGAAGGCGGGAGCCTCATTCATTGGTGCCGCCCCCGGATTGCACATAGGGGTTTGCCAGCGTGTCGCCGCCTGCCATCGGGGGCAGGTTCTCAAGGCGGCGAAGTTCGTTCGCGGTGTAGACGCCCGCTGCCCTGAACTGGCTGTAGGCCGTCGCACGGGCGGACGTGTCGGCGGCGGTGATGTCGTCGGTGTCGTGTTCGATGAAGTATTCGGCCCGCTCTTCGTCGGTCAGGAGCTTCAGGGCGAACTCGCCTTCGATCCGGGTCAACCACGGATCAAGGCTGTAGGACAGGAACATGCGGCCCATTTCGGAAGAGTTGGACCATGTGGCCCGCCCGAAGTCCTGAATGAAGATCGGCGGGACGCGGAAGGCGCGTGCGATCTCGGCAACCGCGAACTGGCGAAGCTCCAGGAACTGGCTGTCCACGCTGTTCAGGGTCAGGGCTTGAAACTTGCCGTCATCGTCAATGATCGCCACGCCGCCGCTGTTGCCGCCGCTATGGGCGGACGTGAACGCCTTATTGACGCGCTGGGCGGCTTCGGGCTTCAGGGGGCGCGGGAAGGTCAGGATGCCGGAAGGACGTGCGCCCTTGCCGAAGAGGCGGGAGGCGTGGCCTTCAAGCTGAAGGGCGAGCGCGATGGCTTCGCGGGCTTCATGGACCGGGGACACGCCCCGGATGCCATCGGCGGCAAGCGGTCCCCGCAAATGGATGATGTTGGTGCGAGGAACGATGCCGTTGATTGCGCCGTTCTGGGCGCTGACACGGTAGACGGGTTCCGCCGTGGTCATGTCTTCGGAGAGAGACACGGAACCGGGCTTGAGCCGGTGAAGCTCGCGGGGCGTCCCGTTGCCATCGCGGACGATGTATCCAAAGCCGTCGCCATGAAGCAGGGCATCGCGGACAAGCTGTTCCCGGAACTGCTGGGCGGTGGTCCACGGGTTTGCCGCCCCGGACAGAAGGCGGGCGACGGGATGGTTCAGGTCTGGCTCATGAGCGCCGTTCGCCCCGCGCCGGTAAACGCCTAGCGGAAGATGGCCGCACGGCTCTGACAGGGCAGCGACGGCGGCACGTACTGCGGTGCAGCGGGTGGCCGATGCCGGGGAGACGTTGACGCCTGCGGCGGTCGGCATGACGCCGAAGATGCCGAAGTCCTCAAATGTCGGCTCGGCAAGGCTGCGCGTTTCCTGCGCGGCGTCCGCCGTCGTCTCTGTCTTCGATCTGCTGAAAGGCCACATGCCACGATCCCGGTGTTTCGTGGCTATGCAATCTACTCACATTTTCTGGGCTGTCATCAAGGTGCGCGGTCTGTGGTATGCGGTTTGAACCGGGGCACGGGAGGGGGCTATGGGGGTGGGTTCCCTTCCAGGGGAAAGACGAGCGAAGCGAGTATCCCCGGCCCCGACCGAAGGGAGGTCCGGGAGCGTAGCGACCTTCTTCCCGGAAACGGGAAAGTATCGCGCACGCGATGGATGATGGATGGCGAAGCCGGATAGATGCTTTTGATTATGAACGAAGTGAATAATCATAAGTATCTGTGTATGCATTAGCTCACCCATTAGCTCACCCATTGGCTCACCGACTAGCTCAAAACGCCAGCTTTTCAGCCCTTCAGGATTGCCATCAATTCGGCCAGTGATTGCGGGCTGGCGTCCTCCGGTTTTGCTGGGGGCGGCATCGTGGCAATCGCGTTGGTGAGGGGCTTCACCGGCTTCTCTTCCTTGCCCGCTTCCTTCAGACCAAGGTGATACCTGTCGCCGGGGCGACCATCGGACAGGGCGAGCGCAAGAGCGGTGGGCCGGATATAGGCCAGCGGGCGTGTTCCGCCATGCTGTCCCCGCTGCCGTTCAATAAGCCCATAGCTCTCAAGCAGGTTCAGTTGCCGCTTCAGGGTCGCGATAGGAAGACCGGTCTTTTCGCTCCACCATGAATACGGATATGCGGCCCAGCATCCGGCTACGCCGGGGCGGCGGGCGGTCGAACCGCGCCACGTAATCATGATCTGCCCGAATAGGTCGCGGGCCTTCGGGTACTGTCGCCAGAAGCCTTTCAGGTCTTCCCGCGTCTTCAGGGGGCTGTCATCCTGAAGCGCCTTCGCCGCCTTCTCTTTGGCGAGTGCTGCCTTGATCTCGGCTTTTGCCTTCTTGCTGTTCAGGTCGTGGGTCATTCTGCGGTCCACTTCGGAATGTCTGAATTGCGGAGCCGGGGCGCGGTGGTAGGGTGTCGCCGCTGCAAAGAGCGTGCTCCTTCGCGCTTGGATGGCCGCGCACCCGGCTATTCACTTTGTCTGCCTTCCGTGATGCCCCCGGCTGGTCTGGTCACTGTCGGGGGCATTTCGTTTCAGCCGACTATGCGGGCAGTCTCCAAGATCACGATGCGCTCAAGGAAGGCGTCCGCCATCGCGGCGGCGGCAACGTCCATGGCCGCGTCTTCCTCCCCATGCTCAAGCATAAGCTCGGCAAGGCCGGTGCAGATGGACGTGAGGATGGATTTCACGCGGGCGTCGGATGGTCTGCCGTCAAGCTGGAATAGCTTGTCAGCGGCTCGCCTGCCGGATTGCGCGGCGGCGGTTTTCCAAGGGATAGTGATCGTCATGGTTCACGCCGCCCTCACGACATAAGCCCATGTGGGGGGTGTCATCGGGTGAAGCGGTCTCCCGCTACCATCGATCTCACCCCCATTTTCTTTCGGGGGGTGCGACCGGCGAAGACGCGCCTCCGCTACCATTTTTCCTTTTATTCTAGATAGTTAAGACAACGTCACACCCCACAAGTGTTAGGATCTCGTTGGAAGATCACGCCTCTGAGTACGGCGCGTGGATACACTCCAGACGCTCTTGCTGGCTGATCGAACGCGCTGCGGCCAATGGCCGTGCACCGGCCCTGCCACGCACACTCACGCCGTTCGCGCGTTTTTGCGTCCCTATCGATGAACTGCGGGATGATGTCGCCGAGCGTCGGCGTCGGCGCCTCGGGCGAGCCAGGAACGGTGACGTCCCCAGACGCGGTGTAGCTGGTTAGCGCGATGGTCTGTCGCGATCCGGACCAGTGCCGACCTGCAACGAATTGACACCACTACGCAGATGATGCGCCCAGTATCTCTTGAATGGTTGCTACAGGAAGGAACATTCTGAGCGGATCGGATTTGAAGGGTATAAAGCCGTAGCCCTCGTAGAGTTTCTTGCGGCGGGCGGTCAGACCGGGATTTCCATCGTCAAGAACATCAAGCACGACTACGGCGATCCCCAAGCTTTCAGCGGCGAACGCGATGCGCTGCAACGCATCCACGAGCAGATCACCTCCATAGCCACGTCCTGTATATCTTTGATCAACGCCGATCATGGACATGTATGCGGCTGGGATCGACCCATGGCGCGGACGGGATCGGGCATAGGGCTTCGGCAGTTCCTGATAGTCGACCGCATGGGCATTGATCGCATAGAAGCCAATGACCTCGCCAGCTGCGCCAACCATGATATGGACGCGCAGATTGCCGGCCTTGGCCAGCTTGTTCGCGGTCTTTTTGAAGAAATTGTCGACCTGCTCAACACCACAGGAAAAAGCCGCCCGATCATGTTTTTTAGGATCGAACGGCTCTATGATCAGCCCTGCATCGTCGGGCGAGGTCACTTGGAAGCGATACGCGATCGATGGCGCGCAAAGGCATCCCGCAACTTCGCAGTCGGGGCCGGCGGGTTGTCGAGTGCCAAGAAGAACGCGGCATGATCTGCCGGATCAAGCATGGTACGCTCATGCGTGGCAATCGTCTCCAACGCCGAGCTATAAGCGGCGTTCATCGTGAAGACAGAATCGTCCACTCCGCTCAGCGCCGCCGCTTGCTGGATCGCCTTCTTGATATGAGGCTTGGTACGGAAATTCATCCGTTCGCTCGCCCGCTCATCAATGGTTTTCGTGTGATCATGGAAAGCGCGCATCGTCGCCTCCTCAATGTTAGCTCAAAGATTATGTACGTCACCATGGCGTACATGTCAACTTGAAGACGGCTTTTCTCTCTTGCCGATATGCCCGCCTCGCAGCACTCCATCACCAGTTCGCGAGGCCAAGCCACCATAATGTTCGAGAAGCGGACACGGCGAGGAAAGCGCCCCAATTCCTCCCATCGCAAAAGCCAAGAGCCGGATACTCCAATACCTATTGGCTTCAGGTCGCACCGGGTCAAAGAGATGCGTTGAGGTCCAGTTTGCGTCTGCATCACAACAAGTGCCCGCACCGAAGACATGGGTGACGGTACGCATCCATCACACTGGCTGACGGCTCGTCCTCAAGACACGCCCTTCAGCCGGCTTCCGCGGCGCCGTGCTGCATGCGGCCGGCCTGACATTGGTGGTTCGGCGCGGATGTTCCGGGGCTGTGATGCGCGATCCCGCTTGCGGCTGTCCGCTCCTAATCCCGCTCCGGCTTCCGAGGATATCGCCGCTGTTCGGCCTGGCCCGCTACCGCGCCGCACGCAGCCGCTGCGTGACGGCGCCGTCGACCCGGTCGCCGTCGATCTTCACCCCGTAGATCGTCTCGGCATCCTCCCGGCTCAGCAGTTCGTCGAGCACGTCGCGCAGCACCCGGTCGGGCTCGCGCTCGAACGGATCGCCGAAACCGCCGCCGGAGGAGGATCTCATGCGCAACACGTCGCCGGCGCGCAGATGCAGCACCTTGATGCGCCCGACGGTGCGGCTTGCCTGCCCGGGCGCGTCGATTTCGGCCAGGCTGTTGCCACCGGGCGTGCCGCCGGCCACGCCCCACGGGCGGCAGCGGAACCGGTCGAGCCCGCGCACCGTGATCGCGGCGTCCGGGGCCCGGTTCTCGAGCGCGATCGCCACCGACGCGCCGCCGCGAAACCGGCCATGGCCGAAACTGCCGGCAACCAGGTCGTGGCGGCGTACGATGAGCGGCATCTCGCTTTCGACATGCTCGACCGGCGCGCTTTTCAAAACGGCGATCATGGTGTCGCTCGCGTCCACCCCGTCGCCGCGCACGCGTCCGCCGGAGCCGCCCGAAAACGGCTCGACGACAGCGACGCGCTGCCGCCCGTCGCCCGACGGGCTCCAGGCATAGCTGATGATCCCGGCCTGGCCCGCGCCGCAGGCGACGATGCCGCCGGGCACCGCCTGGTTGAGACAGCCCATCAAGGTGTCGTAGCTGCGCATCACCGCCACGAAGCGGTTGCCCATGGCGGCGGGAAAGGTGGCGTTCATCACGCTGCCGCGCGGCGCGCGGGCGCGGATGGGGCGCATGATTCCGCCATTGACGGGAATGTCCGGCTCAACGGTGTGGATATAGTGGGTCAGCGCGAGGCACAGAAACGGGTGGGTGCGGTCTCCGGTGGTGAAGTTGAAGGCTGCGCGCACCTGCGGCGAGCTCCCGTCATAGTCGATTTCGGCCTCGTCGCCGCGAATGGTGAGCCTGCAGCGGAACTCGATATCGGCGCCGTTCTGGTCGCCCTCGATCCGGTCGGCAAAGCTGTACTGCCCGTCCGTCAGCCCCGAAATCGCGCGGCGCGCCTTCATCTCCGCGTAGGCCATCACATCCGCCACGCCCTGCTCGAAACCGGCGCGGCCGACCTTTTCGCACAGTTCGTTGATGCGCCGGTCGAGCAGGCGCATTGCCGCCATCATCGCCTCGAGATCGCCCCAGATCGTTTCGCCGATGCGCGAATTGTCATGCAGGATATCGACGATGTCCTGGTTCAGCCGCCCGGCCTCGACCAGTTTTTTCGGCCGAATCCGCAAGCCCTCCTGAAAACACTCATAGAGATCGGGGGAGATGCTTCCGGGCACCGCGCCGCCAATGTCGGAGGCGTGGATGAAAGACCAGGCGAAACAGGCGAGCCGGCCGTCGACGAAGATCGGCCGCGCCATGTGGATATCCATCATGTGGGTGACGACGCCGTCGGTGCGGAACGGGTCGTTCGAGATCAGCACGTCGCCGGGCCGCAGCTGCTCGGCGCAAAAATGCTTCAGCAGGCCGGCGATCGTCTGCCCGCTTCCCGTCACGACGCCGGTCTGCATCGGATAGGCAAAGAAATACCCGTCCAGATCGGCCACGGCGACCTGGAAATCCTGGGTCTGCTTGACGAAGGTCGTATGCGCCGTCCGGTAGGCCAGCGTGGCCGCCTCCTCGGCCATCGCGGAAAACCGGTTCTTCATGATTTCGGTCTGGACGGGATCCATCGCTTGCTCCCTACCGTCGTTCCATCTCGAGATTGCCGAGGCCGTCGACGCGCGCCCGAAACCCGTCGGGAACCAGGATCGTGGCGATCGACTGCTGCACGATGGCCGGGCCGTCGCAGTGCCAGCCCGTTCCAAGGTCGTGCCAATTCCACACCGCCACACGCCGCCAGGCGCCGTTCAGCCGGATGTCGCGCTCGCCGGCCGGAACAGCCGCGCCGCCGCGTTCGGCAAGCGCGCCCGCCGCCGGCCGCGCGCGCGGCCCGATCGTACGCACGCGCAGCGCGTCGATGCTGACGGGAGCCTCGCGGTCACAATAATCGAACAATCTTTGATGCTGGTCGTGGAACGCCGCCTCGGCGGCCGCGATCGACATCGCGCCGGCCTGCGGCGCGGACACGTCGACGGATATGGTGAAAGACTGGGCGGCGTAGCGCATATCGGCCAGATAGACGTGACGCACCGCGGCCAGCTCCGTCACCTTTTGGGCGGCAAGCCACCGCCTGCCCTCCTGCGCGAGGGCGGCAAAACCGACGACGAGCTCGTCAGTGCCGAGCCGCTGACCGTGCACGGAGCGGACCGCGTCGTGCATCATGTCGGACACGAGGCCGCCGAAGGCACAAAAGACGGAGGGAATGCGCGGCACCACGACGCGGCGAATGCCGACCTCCTCGGCGAGCAAAGGGCCGTGGATGCCGCCGGCGCCGCCGAATATCATCATGGTCAGGTCGCCGGCGCTGACGCCGAGCCTGGCCAGGAACGGCGTGATCTTGGCAAGCATTTCGGAGGTGGCGACCGCCACGGCGCTTTCGGCGACCTGCACGCTGTCGAGACCGAGCCGCTCGCACAGCGGCTGCAGGGCCCGCACCGCCAGGTCCCGGTCTAGCCCCAAACGACCGCCCAAAAGCCCTTCGCCGGGCAGATAGCCAAGCAGGAGATAGGCATCCGACAGTGCCGGCTCGTCGCTGCCGAGACCGTAACAGGCGGGCCCCGGCGACGAACCGACGCTGCGCGGACCGACTTTCAAAACGCGGTCGTCGAGCCCGATGACGGAGCCCCCGCCCGCCCCCATCGCCTCGACCGCCGTCACCGGCATCATCAGCGGAAAATCGCCGACTTCCGCCTGCCCGGTGGTGGTCGGTCGCCCGCTCTCCACCAGCGACACGTCCACCGACGTGCCGCCCATGTCGAAGGTAAGCACATGATCGATACCGACATGCTCGGCGAGCACCTGGGCCGCGGTCACGCCGGCGGCCGGGCCCGAAAGCAGCGTGTGGATCGGCAGCCTGCGCGCCTCGTCGACCGACATGATGCCGCCGTTCGACTTGGTCAGATAGAGGCGCGCCTCGGGGTAGCGGGAACGCAAAAAACCGTCGATCTCGTGCAGATAGTCCTGCATGAGCGGCTTCACATAGACGTTAAGCAGGGTCAGCACGGCACGTTCGTATTCGGCCTGTTGCGGCCACACCTCGTGCGAGGCCATCACCTCGAGCCGGGGGAACTCGCCGCGCGCGATCTCCAGCGCTCTCACCTCGTGCTGTTGATACCGGTAGGCGTTCACAAAGCAGATCGCGGCGCCGGCCAGGCCGCGATCGAGCATGGTGCGCAACGCCCCGCGCAGGCCGTCCTCGTCGAGCGGCCGGTCCTCGGTGCCATCCGCAAGGATGCGGCCGGCAACGGCGAAGACGTTTTGGCGCGGGACAAGCGGCCTGGCTCTCCGGTTAAAGAGGTCGACCGGCTTGTCGAGACGCAGCCGCGCCAGGCCGAGAATGTCGCGAAACCCTTCCGTGGTGATCAGTCCGACCGGAGGCTGCGAGCGCTCTATCACCGCATTGGTGCTGACGGTCGTGCTGTGCACCACGGTCAGGGGCGCCCGATTAGAATAGCCGAGCTCGGCGACGATCTCGTCAATACCCCGCTTGACCGCCTCGGCGAAATTCGGCCGCGAGGTGGGAATCTTGCGGCTTTCGATCTGCGCGTAGCCGTCGCCGTCATCCTTCCAGACGGCGAAATCGGTGAACGTGCCGCCGATGTCGATGCCGATCCTGAGCATACCGCGCTCCCAAAACGCCGGTCACGATCTCGTATCCGCCCCGGCGAGCGGCTTGCGGGATCGCGGCGGCGGCTGCGCCAACGATTGGCGATGTTTCGGACTGGATTGTCGACCGCCCGCAACGACCGCAAGGCCTTTGCGGGCGGGATCGACCGCGCCGTCAGTTCTTCCAGACGTCGCCGAGAACGCGCAGCCAGTTGCCCGACATCACTTTCTCGATATCGCTCTCGTGGTAGCCGCGGGCGCGCATCTTGTCCCAGACCAGCGGCGTCTTGGAGATCGTCTCCATGCCCTGGGTCGAGCGGTCCTCATAGGTATACCAATCGCCGAGCACACCGGTGACGTTGGGATAGAGACCGTTCGGCCCCCACATTTTCTGCCAGGCGTCCTTGGTCTGGCCGATGTCCTCCGGCAGGTCGCTGGCAAACGCCACATGCTCGATACCGCCGACCTTGACCAGGTGATCGAGGTGATCCAGGTAATCGTCGAGCGTCGGGCGCTGGTCCCAACGCACGACGGGCGCCCAGGTGACGGCGCCGATCAGGCCGCCTGTCTCGGCGACGCCGCGGATCATTTCGTCGGTCTTGTTTCGCGGGCTGGGGCACACGGCATAGGCGTTGGCATGGCTGAAGACCAGCGGACGCTTGGCCGCCGCCAGATAGTCGAGGCTCGTGCGGTGGCCGCAATGCGACAGGTCGACCAGAATGCCGAATTCCTCCATCGCCTCGAGCCACATGCGTCCGGCCTCGGTGATGCCGCGGTCGCCCATATCCGTGAAGGACGCGCCGTAGCCGAATGCGTTGCGCTCGTTGTAGGTGGGCTGGATGATGCGCATGCCCAAGGCATGAAAGCTCGCCAGCAGCTTGACGTCGGGCTCCGCCATCAAGGTGTTCTGCGCGCCGAGAATGACGCCGACCACGCCCTTGTCATGGGCGGCGACGATCTGGTCCACGGTCGTGACGACGGTCGCCAGTTCGGGCATGCCCTCGATCGCGCGGCGCGCCTCTTCGAGTTGCAGCAACGCGTCGTGAAGATGCGCGCCCGGCCTGATCGCCGTCAGGTTCATCGCCGAGATGCCCCCTTCCAGCGTCCGCTTGAGCTGCCCCGGGGTGACCCCGGCGCAATTCAGCCCATCGATAACGATCGGGCGCGCTTTGGTTTCGGCACTCATCTATACCTCACTTGCATCTTGACTGTTGTGGGTGGTTGGGAGCTGCTGGCGGGTGCGCGCGGCATAGGCTGCAACGCGCCGCCGCGCGGCGGGTGAGAGAATGTCCAGCGGATCGGGCGAGCCTTCCCAATCCGGCAGGTCGGCGGCCCTGTGACAGGCGACCGCGGCATCCGTGCCGATCTCGGCAAGGGTCGGCTCTTCCTTGCGGCAGCGGTCGACGGCAAACGGGCAGCGGGGATGGAAACGGCAGCCCTGGGGCAGGTCGATCGGGTTGGGGATTTCGCCCGACAACGCCATCCGGTTCAGCCTTTCGCGAGGATTGGGCTGCGGTATCGCCGACAGGAGCGCCCGCGAGTAGGGATGGCGCGGCATGGCAAAGAAATCCCGCTTCGGCGCGGTTTCGATGATCTTGCCCAGATACATCACCGCGACCCGGTCGGAGATGTGTTTGACCACCGCCAGATCGTGCGAAATGAAAAGATAGGACAGGCCGAGCTGCGCCTGCAGATCGCCCAAGAGATTGATCACCTGAGCCTGGATCGAGACGTCCAGGGCCGAGACCGGTTCGTCGCACACCACAAGCTGCGGTCGAACGATCAATGCCCTGGCGATCCCTATCCTTTGCCGCTGCCCGCCCGAAAATTCGTGCGGGTACCGACCGGCATATTCGGGGGCGAGCCCAACCTGCCGCATCACCTCGTCGATGCGCGCCCGGCGTGTCGCCTGGTTTCCGAGATCGTTGACGATCAGCGGCTCCTCCAGCGTCTGCCAGACCGTCATCCCGGGATTGAGCGAGGCGAACGGGTCCTGAAAGATGATCTGCATATGCCGCCGGAAACGCCGCAAAGGCGACCCGCGCAGTCCGCCGATGTCGCTGCCGTCGAAGCGGACGGTTCCCGCCGACGGTTCGATCAGGCGCATGGCGAGCCGCGCGGTGGTCGACTTTCCGCATCCGCTTTCGCCCACCAGCGCCAGCGTCTCCCCGCGTTTCAGCGAGAAGGACACGCCGTCGACGGCCCGCAACACCTGCTTGCGCCGGGTAATCAGCGATTGGGAGATCGTATAGGTCTTGGACAGGTCGCGTACTTCCAGAAGCCCTTCGGTCACGATTGGCCCTCCTCGATTGGCGCCTTCAGGCAGGCAACGGCGTGCCCGTCGGCCACGGCCGTCAATTCGGGCCGCTGCCGGGTGCATTCCTGACCGCTGAAGACGCATCTGGGATGGAACCGGCACCCCGGAGGCATCGACGCAACCGGCGGCACCACCCCGTCGATGGCCAGCAGCCGCGTGGCGGCCTGGTCCATGCGCGGGATGCTGCCGAGCAGACCGAGCGTGTAGGGGTGCTGCGGGTCGGCGAACAGCGCGTCGCAGCTCGCCTTCTCCGCGATGCGCCCGGCATACATGACGGCGACCTCGTCGGCGACCTGCGCCACCACACCCAGGTCGTGGGTGATCAGAACGATCGCCATATTGGTCTCCTGCTGGAGATCGCGCAGAAGATCGAGGATCTCGGCCTGGACGGTCACGTCGAGCGCCGTCGTCGGCTCGTCGGCGATCAGCACCTCCGGCTTGCAGGACAACGCCATGGCGATGGCCGCGCGCTGGCGCATGCCGCCCGACAATTGGTGCGGATATTCGTCGAAACGTCTCTCCGCCGCCGGCATGCGCACCTGCACCAGCGCCTCGATGGCACGGCGGCGCAGCACCTCGTAGGACGACTTGCGGTCGTGCGCGCGCATCGCCTCGACGATCTGGAAGCCGACGGTCAGAACCGGATTGAGGCTCGTCATCGGTTCCTGGAAAATCATCGCGATACGATTGCCGCGGATCCGTCGCATCTCGGCCGGCGACACGTCGAGCAGGTTTCGTCCGGAAAACTCGATCCGTCCCTCCAGCCGACAGGGCGGCGGCACCAGCCCCATCACCGACAGCGACAGCATCGACTTGCCGCAACCGCTTTCGCCGACGATGCCGAGCGTCTTGCCGCGCCGTACCGACAGGTCGACGCCGTCAACCACCGTCACGCCGCCGGGTCGCGAGCCGAGCGTCGTGCGAAGCTGCTTGATCGACAGGATCTCGTCGTGCCGTTCGACACCGGCGCTCGGCCTGCTGGTCATGGTCAAGCTCATCGGCCGTCCTCCCCGGACAGGCGGGGATCGAGAGCATCGCGCAGAACGTCGCCGATCATGTTGATCGCCAGAATGGTGGACGCGATGGCGATGCCCGGAAACACCGAGGCGGCCCAGGCCAGGCTGATATATTTCTGGCCCTCGCTGATCATGCCGCCCCATGTGGGCGTTGGAGGCTGGATGCCGAGCCCCAGAAAGCTCAGCGTCGCCTCGATAAGGATCATGCGCGACAGCTCGTAGGTGGCGAACACGATGGTCGCCGACAGCACGTTGGGGCCGATATGCCGGAAGATGACACGCATTGCCGGCGCGCCGATCGCCCGGGCGGCCTCGACATACTCCATTTCCCTGACCGAGATCACCGCCGCGCGAACGATGCGGGCGAATTGCGGCCAGCCGGAAACGCCGAGCACCACGATCAGGGTTAGCACGGACGAGCCGACGACGGCGACCACCGCGATCACCAGCAGGATCACCGGAAAGGCGAGCTGCATGTCGATCAGGCGCAAGACGAGCGCATCCGTCCTGCCGCCGTTATAGCCTGCGACCAGACCGACCGTCGTGCCGATGCTGCAGGAGATGACGACCGCGGCGATGCTGATCAAAAGCGTCGCGCGCGCGCCGTAGATGATGCGCGACAGGATATCGCGACCAAGCTGGTCGGTTCCCAGAAAATGCCCCTCCGGTCCACCCAGGAAGGACGGCGGCGCGAGCCTTGCCAAAAGGCTCTGCTCGGCGGGATCGTGCGGCGCCAAGAGGCCCGGCGCGAGCGTGGCCAAGAGGGCCAGCCCGACCACGATCAGGCTGGTGACGGCCACCGGCGAGCGCAGATGGCGCATAAGCGAGCCCAAGCGCCTGTGCCGACGAGCCGGCATGGATACAGGTGCAGCGGTCATTTGTAACGGACCCTTGGATCCAGCACCGCCGAGAGGATGTCGGCGAGCAGGTTGGAGAGGACGAAGATCAGGGCGAAGAAAAACACCACCGCCTGGACGACCGGATAGTCGCGCGCATAGATCGCCTGGATGACGAGGCGGCCAACGCCCGGCCAGGAAAAGACCGTTTCGGTGACGATCACGCCGCCCATCAAGACGCCGAACTGCAGCGCGATCACCGTCAGCACGGGAATGAACGCGTTGCGCGCGACATGGCGCATGACGACGGTGAATTCGCCCAGCCCCTTGGCCCTCGCGGTGCGAACGAAATCCTGCCGCATCACGTCCAGCATCGTCGAGCGCATCACCCGCGCCAGCAGCGCGACGAGCGTGGAGGCCAACGTGGTGGCGGGCAAGATCAGGTGAACGAGCCCGCCGCTGCCACCGGTCGGCAGCCATTTCAGCCACACCGAGAAGATGAGGATGCACAAAACGCCCCAGTAGAAGGTCGGCACGGCCTGACCGAATGCAGCCAGGCTGCGCACCGCCACGTCGAGAAGCGAGTTGCGGTAATAGGCGGACACGATGCCGGCCGGAATGCCGACGCCGACGGCGATAAAAAGCGTCGCCAGGGCGAGCTGAATCGTTGCTCCGAGCCTCTCTGCGAGCAGGCTTATGGCCGGCTCTCCGAAGCGCAGGGAATTGCCGAAATCGCCCTGCAAGGCCTTGTAGAAGAACGCGACGAACTGCTCCATGAGCGGCTTGTCGAGCCCATACTGGACCCGAAACGCGTCCCGCGCCTCCTCCGAGGCATCGATCGGCAGAAACAGGTCCGTCGGATCACCGCTCAGACGCGTGAGGAAGAAACACACCACCACAATGCCGAGCAGCGACGGAATTGTGTAAAGAAGGCGGCGCAACACATAATCGACCATTGGACACCTGTGGTCGCGGGAGTGCGTGAAATCGGGCGGTAGGGCTTCGCGCCGGTCGGCGCGAAGCCCGCAACGTTAGTTCAAGGACATTCCGTAGATGACCCAGCGCTGGTCGCCGCGCGGCGCGAAGCCGTCCACACGCTCCGAAACGCCGTAGAGATCGACACCCTGGTACAGGAACAGCACATGCGCCTGATCGTGCATGATGCGCATGGCTTTACTGTAGATCTCCTGCCTCTTGGCGCGATCCAACTCGCTGCCGCCGGCGTCGATAAGTGTGTCGAGCTCGGGATTGTTGACGTAGGAATACCGCCAGTCCGAGCGGTATTGCGAGAGCTGCAGATCGGGATCGTCGGCGGGAGCCAGCCCGACATAGCCCATCGGCTGCAGTTCGCGTCCGCTGAGCTGACGCAGGAACTCGCCTGGTTCGAGCGATACCATCTGGGTTCTCACGCCGACGGCGCCCAGCATGCCGGCAACCGCTTCGGCCACTTCCCTGTCCTGCGCATAGCGGCCGGTGGGGAATTTGAACGTGATGTCGAAACCGTCGGGATAGCCGGCTTCGGCGAGCAACGCCTTCGCCTTTTCGGGATCATAGGGGTAGTCGCTGATGTCGGGATTGAAACCGACCTGCTCCTTGCGCAACAACTGTCCGTTGAGCGATCTCGCCTGCCCCTGAAACAGCCCTTTGATAATGCCTTCCTTGTCGACCGCATAGTTGATCGCCTGGCGAACGCGGACGTCATGCAGGGGGCTCTCCTGGCCGGGTAGATTGGACAGGGAGACCGTGAAGATCCGATAGCTGGGGATGGACAGCACCTCCAGGCCGGACTGGCCGCCGATCTGCGCCGAAGCCGCGATCGGGACGTTGGTGGCAATGTCGAATTCACCGGCCATGAGCGCGGAGGCA
Source organism: Nitratireductor sp. StC3 (assembly GCF_003015025.1). Classification (NCBI taxonomy): domain Bacteria; kingdom Pseudomonadati; phylum Pseudomonadota; class Alphaproteobacteria; order Hyphomicrobiales; family Phyllobacteriaceae; genus Nitratireductor; species Nitratireductor sp. StC3. Next base: position 26,997 of record NZ_PYBP01000015.1, read on the forward strand.
CGCACCATGTCGTCGGGGATCGGGCGCAGCACGACGCGCTCGATTCCTTCGGGAGCCTGCCCCCAGTAATCGGGATTCGCTTCCATCACCAGTTCGCTGTCGCGCACCCAGTCGGCCAGCTTGAAAGGTCCGGTGCCGATCGGCTTGCTGCCAAACCCGTCGGGCCCGCCGACTTCCTGCCAATAGGCCGGCGGGACGATGAAGACCTGGCTCAGCACGAGGTTAAGCGCGGGATAACGCTGGTTGAGATAAAGCATGACCGTGTGGTCATCGACCTTTTCGGCCCTGTCGATGACCACGGAGTAGCGCCCATAGGCCGGCGTGGTCTTTATGTCGGTGAAGATGTCGAACGAATGGACGACCGCATCGGCGTTGAAGGGCTCCCCGTTCGTAAATTGGATATTTTTGCGCAGCGAGATACGGACCGTCTTGTCGTCGACCAGTTCGTAGCCCTCGGCCAGGATCGGCTGCGCCTCATCGGAATCCGGCGGCACCCAGAACAGCGGCTCGACGATCAGGCTGCCGACATTGATCTGCTCCTGGGTGGTCGAATAGTTCGGCCACAGCGAAACGGGATCGAAGCCCTGGGCAATCGACAACACGCCCTCTTCCGTCGCCGAAGCCGGAACGACACCCACAAACTGCGAAGCCAGCAGCGACACCGACATCAAGCCGGAGAGAAACGTTCTTCTGATTATCGTCATGGATTTTACCCCTCTTTCCTTTTTGCGATAAGTTGATTTCACCCTGCGGCAGACCGAAGCCCCGCAGAGCGGCGCCAGGTGACCGGGCCGGCTTTCTCCTTGGCCGGACCCGAGAATTTCGTGTTCAGAGCGTCTCCGTTGCACGCGCCGGGTCCGACCAGAACGGATCGCCCACGCTCTTTCCGATACGCAGCGCCTCCTCGCGCACCCGCGCCCGCATGCGCTTCAGCAACTGCTCGTCGACGGCGTCCGACGGATAGGAGATCGAAAACGAAATGTTTTCGTGACGCGCCGGGTCGCAAACGGCGGCGCCGACCGCCGACACGCCCGACCGCATGCCGTCGTACAGGTTGAAGACACCCGTGCGACGGGTCTCCTCGATCCTGGCCATGGCGTTTTCGCGCGTCTCTTCGCTATCCAGGCTGCCTGCGAGCGTGGCCAGGATCTGATCGTCCGCCTGCCTGGCCAAGAGCGTGACGCCGAGCGCCGTCGGCAATGCGGGCATGCGTCGTCCCACCGCATGCACGAGACGCAACGGATAGGAGCCCGACTTGGCCCGCAGGATGATGATGTCGGCGCCGGACAAGACGGCGACGTAGCCAACGAACTGGAACTCCGAGATCAGGTCGTCGATGCTGGTGTTGACCATCGACAAGAGCGACCGCGCCGCGACGAAGCAATCCGCCAAAGCGAGCGCCTCCACCCCGAGAACATAGCCCGCATCGCCCGCTTCGCGCTCGACAAGCCCGAACTCGCTCAACGTCTTCAGCAGACGCGACACCGAGCTTTTGGGGATGTCCAACTCCCGACACACCTCGCCGACCCGCAGCACCGGGCGCTCCTTGCTGAAGTGGGTGAGGATTTTGAGACCGTTTTCGAGCGAGCTCATGTTGTTCCATATACAGCAACAGTGTTGTTCTATATAGTTCAATCTCTATCCACCTTTTTGTCAACCCGGAATCTCCGCAAGCGCCCTTGCGGCACGCATTCCGGCTGTGAAGATTCTCCATCGGCTTGATTGGAAAGGGATCTTTTTCCTCGAAAATCCGGGCGGGGCGGTCTCGATCACCGCGCCGCGTCCGGCCTCGGACAAAGCGGCAACCGACATGCGCCGACGCGCGCCGTCATGGCCGGACGCGTTGCAGCCGTCTCCGAGCGTCGAAAATGCGACGTGCCCTTCGCCGCGGCTGGTCAGTCGCGCAGTTGACGGGTTGCGGCCGCGCGCCGGCCGCGCGCAAGGGTGGTCCCGCCGCCGCTCGCTCCGCCAAACGAGAGCCGTTGCGATGTTATCCGGCCGGCTCCAGCGCCGCCCGCACCGCCGCGCGGCCGGCGAGGAAGCCAAAGGCGATCGCCGTCAAAAGCCCATTGCCGGACAGATAACCCGACACGTCTGGGCCCGACACGCCGCAGGCCGCGCCGCCGCCGGCGAAAAGATTGGCAAACGGCCGGTCCTGCCGGTCAAGGACGCGGGCGCAACCGTCGATCCGCAATCCGCCCTGGGTATGGAACAGCGCGCCGGTCACCTTGACCGCGTAAAACGGCGGCAACAACGGCGCCAGACCGGAAAAATCGCGCCCGAACGGGTCCGGCCTGGTGCCGGCGCAAATCCGGGCCACCTCAGTCAGGCTGGCGGCGAGCCGCAATTGCGGCAGCCCGGTCATGGCGGCGAGCGCACCGACGGTCGGCGCCGTGCGCACGGCGCCGGCGGCAACCGCCTCGCGATAGTCGGGAAAGGCGAGGCCGAAGCGGTGGACCGTTTCGTCGTAGATGTTCCAAGCAAAACCGCCCGGCTGGGCCAGCACCTTGACCGCCTGCTCGGAATAGCCGCCGCTTTCGTCGGAAAACCGGTCGCCCCGCTCGTTGAGCTGGATCGCGCCTTTCATCATCAGCGCCCAGGAAATCAGGATCGCATGCGGATGGGCCAGCGAGCCGTGCCCCTGGTAGCCGGACATGTGCGCGAGCCCGGCGCCGAGCGCCTCGCCCCAACGCACGGCATCGCCGGTATTGCCGGCATGGCCGTAATAAAGCGCCCCGCCGAGTTCGGGAATGTGGGCTTTCACCAGGTCCGGATCGCCGCCGAAACCGCTCGAGGCCAGAACCAGCGCGCCGCAGCCGAGCGTCTCGCGCCCGCCGCCCGGCCGCTCGATCCCGACCGCCACGATCCGGTCCCCGGCATCGGCATCGGCATCGGCATAGAGCTGGGTGGCGCGCGCCTGGGTGGCGATCGCGATCTCCATCGTCTCGGCGGCGGCCAGCAGGCGCGCATGCAGCGCGGCTCCGGTGCGCTCGTCCACGCAATGCATGCGGTGGCGGCTGTGACCGGGGTAAAGAAAATCATCGAGAACCCGCCAGTCGACGCCGGCGTGATCGGCGAGCCATTCCAGCGCCGGGCCGATGGTTTCGGCGGCCAGGGTCGCCAGTTCCGCGTCGCAACGCCCGTTCGCCTTGGCCAGGATGTCGGCCGCGAAGCGGGCCGGCGTATCGTCCGCAACGCCGATCTCGCGTTGGAAGCGGGTGGCCGGCGCCGGCACGAAACCGGACGACATCGCGGTCGAGCCCGAGGGCGTGGCGTCGCGTTCGACAACCAGCACCTGCGCCCCCGCCGCACGGGCGCGCAGCGCCGCCATCAGCCCGCAGGCGCCGGCGCCGATAACCACGACATCGGCCGCCGCGTCGATCCGTTCGGGCGCGCCGCGCAAGACGGGGGCGGCCGTCACCGTCAAGCCCCTTCGACAAGGTCGCGCGCGTCGGCGCAGCGCATGACGCGCGCCACCGTGGCCAGATCCGCCACGGCGCGCTCGTGGGTGTCGCGCGAGAACGTCGCGCAGCCGTCCGACACGACGATGGTGGCGAAGTCGCGCACGTGCGCGTCGCGTACCGTGGAGGCGACGCCGCCATTGGTGACGATGCCGCAAAAGATCAGCGTGTCGATGCCGGCCTTGCGCAGCAGCCATTCGAGCCGGGTCATGTAGAAGGCCGAATAGGCGATTTTTTCCACCGTCAGATCGGCCGGCTTGAGACGGTCGACCAGATCGTGGCCCCACGAACCGGGAGCGAAATCGCCCTTGCCGAGAAAGGGTCGCATCGCCTTGAGATGCGGCGCGATGAAAGGCTCGCCGCCCTTGCCTGGAACCAGGGTAAAATGCGTCGAGACGACCCAGCCGCCCCGCGCGCGCAGCGCTTCGGCCAGAGGCAGCACGCGTTGCGGCAGGGCGGCGATGTCGTCATTGGCCTGACCGCCGCGGGCATAGGCGCCGTCGGGATGCAGGAAATCGTTTTGCAGATCGACGATGACCAGCGCGGTGCGCGCGGCATCGATTGCGGCATGCGTCATTTTTCATCCTTTTTCGGCGTGATCACCAGATTGCCGAAACGGTCGACGGCGGCGACGAGCCCCGGGTCGACGAAGATCGTGGTATCGGGTTGCTCGAGTAACGCCGGCCCCTCGATCACCGCGCCGACGGCGAGGCCGAGCCGCTCGTAGACACCGGCCTCGTGATGGGCACCATCGGCATAGACTTGCCGGGTCGCGGTCCGGCACGCTTCGGCCGGCCGGCCGTCGACGGGCGCGAAGACCTGCATGTCAAGCGCCGGCCGCCGGCCGATCACCGCGACGCGGTGGTTCATTATCCGTTTGGGGATGCCGTCCAGAAGCCGCCCGAAGGCCTCGCGATAGGCATCGTCGAAGGCGCCGGCAACCGTTTCGGCGTCGAGCCCGCCGGGGCCGATCGCGATCGGCACGGCGACGGAATGGGTCTGGCCGAGATAAAGCATGTCGAGCTCGAACACCCGATCGACGCGCTCGAAGGCGACGCCGGCACGCGCCAGCACCGTCTCGGTTTCCTCCGCGACGGCCAGCATCGCGCGGCCCAGCGCTTCGGCGTCGACATCGTCCAGGAGCCGATTGACCGTCTGGACCCGGTCGTGACGCATATCGGCCACGACGCAGCCGAGCGCGGAGGTGACGCCGGGAAAGCGCGGCACCAAAGCCGAGCCGAGGCCGACCTCCTTGATCAACGCGCCGGTGTGCAACGCGCCGCCGCCGCCGAAGGGCATGGCCGCGAACTCGGCCGGATCGTGCCCCTTCTCGATCGAGACCAGGCGGATGGCGCCGGCCATCTTGGCATTGGCGAGCCGCAGAACGGCTTCGGCCGCGTCCTCGACCGAAAGTCCGAGCGGCTGTGCGATCCGGGCTTCGATCGCCGCACGCGCGGCTTCGATGTCGAGCCGTACCAGCTTGCCGCCGATCGGGCGATCGGGATTGATGCGGCCGAGCACGAGATTGGCGTCGGTGACCGTCGGGCGGGTGTTGCCGAGACCGTAACAGACCGGGCCGGGATCGGAACCGGCCGATTCGGGACCGACCTGCAGCAGGCCGCTCTTGTCGAGCCCGGCAATCGAGCCGCCGCCGGCCCCGATCGTGGTGATCTCGATCATCGGGGTGCGCACCACCAGGCCGAAATCGATCGCCGTCTGGGCGGCGAGCGCGGCCTGGCCGTCGGCCACCAACGAGACGTCGAAAGAGGTGCCGCCCATGTCGCAGGTGATGATGTTGGCAAACCCGGCCGCCCGCGCGATGGCGGTTGCCGCGATCACGCCGGCCGCCGGTCCCGACAGCGCCGTGCGCACGGGATAGCGGCGCGCGGTCTCGGCCGACATCACCCCGCCGTTCGACTGAACGATCAAAAGCTCGCCGGCGAAGCCGCGCCCGTCCAGCCCCTGTTGCAGCCGCTCCAGATAGGACGAGACCACCGGCTGCAGATAGGCGTTGAGCGTGGCGGTGGAGGCGCGCTCGAATTCGCGGATTTCCGGCAGGATCTCGGTGGCTGCGGTGACGAAGGCGTTGGGCCAGACCGAGCGCACCGCTTCGACGGCGCGTCGCTCATTGTCGTCGTTGGCGTAGCCGTTGATGAAGAAAACGCACACCGCCTCGCAGCCGGCCGCGGCAAGAACGCCGGCCCGCGCACGCACCGCGTCCGCATCGACCGGGGTGAGCACGGTGCCGTCGGCCAGCACCCGCTCGGCGACCTCGAGCCGGTCGCCACGTTCGACCACCGGCGTGAAGCCGCCCTTCAGGCCCCAGGTGGTCGGACGGTCGCGCCGGCGCATTTCGATCACATCGCGAAACCCCTCGGTGGTGATGATGCCGGTGCGCGCGCCCTTGCGCTCCAACAGCGCGTTGGTGCCGACGGTGGTGCCGTGGACGAGCGTGCGAATGTCGGCGAAATCGGCGACGATCTCGGCGATGCCCTGGACGAAGCCGCGCGACTGGTCGCCGCGCGTGGAGGGAACCTTGGTGGTGATGACGGCGCCCGCGGTCTCGTCGAGCACGAAAACATCGGTGAAAGTGCCGCCGACATCGACACCGACAATATAGGCTTTGTCGCTCACGTGGCGGCCTCCCGGCTGCGCAGTTGGCGGGTGGCCTCGTCGTCAACGGTGCCGTCCGTCGAAAACGCCACGCCATAGCTGGCGGCCGCCTGTTCGACGCTGACGAAACCGAGCCGCAGGTCGCGCGCGACCTCCTCGATCGGGCGTGAAAAGGCCGGACCGTAGCCGCCGCCGCCCGGCGTTTCGAGCCGCAGGCGCTGGCCGCGGGCAAGCTGGACGCCGACCGTCTTGGACACCATCGGCGGCCGGTGCTCGCCATCGTTCTGCTGGTAGGCGAAGCGGTTTTTTGCCCCGTCGCCGCCACCGACGACGCCGCGCGGGGCGAAACGGCCGCGCTCGCCGAACAAGAACACGTCGGCCCGCTCTTCCAGAAGCTCGACCTCGTAGATGGCGCCGAGCCCGCCGCGATAGCGTCCGGGGCCGCCCGAATCCGGGCGCAGCGCCCATTGCGTGAAGCGTACCGGATAGGCCGCTTCCAGGATTTCGAGCGGAGGGATGGTGGCGGTCGAGATCGGCGCGTTGCCGTGGTTGAGGCCGTCGCCGCCGCCATGGGCGCCGTGGCCGCCGCCGAAGAAGGAAAACATCACCCAACGTTGGCCGGTACCGCGATGGCCGGCCAGAGACAGCGCGTTGATGGTGCCGTAGGCACAGGCCATCGCCGGCTCCGGCGCGATCCGGGCGACCGCCTGGAAGACGACGTCGATCAGGCGCAGGATGGTTTCGGTATACCCGCCGACCGGTTTCGGTGCGGTGACGGAAAGCAGCGAGCCGGGATCGATGCGGAACTCGACCGGCTCGAGTACCCCGGCATTGGCCGGCACGTCGCCGAAAATATGTTTCAGCGCGACATAACAAGCCGCCACCGTGGTGGCGCGCGAGATGTTGACCGGGCCGGCACAGGCCGGCGATGAGCGCGAAAAATCCATCACCATGCGGCCGTCGCCGACCGTCAAATCGAGCGCGATCTTCAGCGGCTCGTCGACGATGCCGTCATTGTCGAGAAAATCCTCCGCCGACACGGTTCCGGCCGGCAATTCGGCGATCTGGGCGCGCATCATCTCCGCCGCACGCGCCTTCAGGGCAGCAAGTGCTGCGGAAATCGTCGGCGCGCCATAATCGTCGATCAGCGCGTGCACGCGTTTTTCGCCGAGTTCGAGCGCGTTGATCTGGCCGTTCAGGTCACCGTAGAGCGACATCGGCAGGCGCGAATTGGCCGACAGGATGTCGACCACGTCCTGGCGGAACGCGCCGCCATCATAGAGCTTGACCGGCGGGATCAGCATGCCTTCCTGAAAACACTCGGTGGCGGCGGGATTGTAATTGCCCGGCACATTGCCGCCGACATCGTGCCAATGGCCGACCGAAGCGAGAAAGCAGAACACCGCGCCGTCGCGGAAGACCGGCTTGACTAGCCGGAAGTCGGACAGATGGGTGCCGCCGTCATAGGGATCGTTGAAGATCCAGACATCCCCCTCGTGGATGCCGCCCCGGTGCCTGGCCTTCTCGATGACCGCCTGCACGGCGAAGGCCATCACGCCGACGAAGATCGGCAGGCCGGACTTGCCCTGGACCAGGGTCTCGCCGGTCGCCGCGTCGTAGATGCCGTGCGAGGCGTCATGCGCCTCGGCGATGATCGGGTTGAAGGCGGAGCGGAACAAGGTGGCATCCATCTCGTCGGCGATCTGCTCCAGCCGCCCCTTCAGGATCGCCAGCGTCACGGCGTCGACGGTCGCGGTGCCGCTCATTGATCGTCCTCCGCGTCATAGCGCTTGCCTTCGGCGAGCAGCTCCGGCGTGCCGATGACCCCGTTCAGCCCCGCGAAATCGAACATGCGGTCGCGAAAGGCCTGGTTCGAGCCGGTGCCCAACAGGTTGGCGTAATAGGCGCGCGCCGTCGCCGCGACCGCACGCACCACCCCACCCGGAAAGATGACCAGGTCGAAGCCGAGCGCCTCCAGGCCCGCGGCATCCATCGCCGGGGTCTTGCCGCCCTCCACCATATTGGCCATCAGCGGCACGCGCCCCTTGAAGCGCTGGACGATCTCGCCGATCTCGGCCAGCGATTGCGGGGCCTCGACAAAAAGCATGTCGGCGCCGGCCTCGACATAGGTCTCGGCCCGGTCGAGGGCGGCCTCGAAACCTTCGACCGCGATCGCGTCGGTGCGGCCGATGATCAGGGTTTCCTCGCTGGCGCGGGCATCGCAGGCGGCGCGGATCTTGCCCGCCATCTCCGCCGTCGAAATCAGCGATTTGCCGTCGAGATGCCCGCAGCGCTTGGGCATCGTCTGATCTTCGAGCTGGAGGGCGCCGGCACCCATGCGCTCGAACACGCGCACGGTGCGTTGTACGTTGAGCGCGTTGCCGAAACCGTTATCGGCGTCGACCACGATCGGCAGGCTCACCCGGTCGCGCAGCGCGGCGATGGTGTCGGCGACCTCGCTCATCGAGACCAGCCCGATATCGGGCCGGCCGAAGCGCGTATAGGCGATCGAGGCGCCCGACAGGTAGACGGCCTCCGCTCCGGCCTGCTCGGCGATCAGGCCCGACAGGGCGTCGTAGACGCCCGGCGCGAGCAGGATCGGTGGCGTCTGCAATCGTTTCTTGAGGCTCATCGGCCCGTCTCCCGCGCGCGCTCCGCGGCGAAGCGCTTCTTGAGATGCGGCACCAGGCCGCCGTCACGCAGCATGCGCCTGAGATTGTCGGGCAAGGGCTCAAGACGCACGCAGACGTCGCGGTCGGGCAGCCGCAACCGGCTTGCGTCCAGGTCGAGCACCGCCCGCTCCCCATCCGCGACCGCGTCCAGATCCGCGCCGACCAGAACCGGCAGGCCGAGATTGATGGCGTTGCGATAGAAAATGCCGGCGAAGGAGCGCGCCACCACCCCGGCGACGCCGAGATGTTTCAAGGCCTCGGCGGCCTGCTCGCGCGAGGAGCCCATGCCGAAATTCCGGCCCGCCACCACGACATCGCCGGGCTGCACGGTGGCGGCGAAATCCGGCCGCGCCGTTTCCAGGCAATGGGCGGCCAGCGCCTCGATGCCGCCCTTCATATAGGCGCCCGGCGCGAGCTGGTCGGTGTCGATGTCGTCGCCGAACAGGAAAACGCGCCCGCTCATGCCGTGTCTCCGCCGGCCAGCAGGTCGCGCGGATCGACGATGCGGCCGGCGACCGCCGCGGCCGCCACGGTATAGGGAGAGCCAAGCCACACTTTCGCCGACGCCGCCCCCATGCGCCCGCGGAAATTGCGCGCGGTCGAGGAGATGCAGGTGACGTCCTCGCCGAGCCGGTCGGCGCCATAGCCGGCGCAGATGCCGCAGGCATTGTGCAGGATGCGCGCGCCGGCGCCTTCGAACACGGCCATGATGCCGTCGGCGGCCGCGCGCTCCTGGTCGCGGCGCGAGGACGGCGCCACCATCAGCGCGACGCCAGCGGCCAGGCGCCGGCCTTTCAGGATCGCCGCGGCGTTTTTGAGATCGTCATATTTGGCGCCGGTGCAGGCGCCGATATAGGCGACGTCGATGCTCGTCGGCGGCGCCTCGCCGACCGGACCGGCATTGGCCGGCGAATGCGGCGCGGCCACTTGCGGGGCGAGTGCGGCGGCGTCGAAGACATGATGTTCGAGCAGCGCCGCGCCGGGATCGGTGTTGAGCCGGCCCCAGTCGCCGGCATCGCCGCCATGCGCGGCAAGCCAGGCCGCCGTCGTGGCGTCGGGCGCGATCAGGCCCGCCTGCGCGCCCAGTTCGGCGGCCATGTTGGACAGGGTCATGCGCTCCTGCATCGACAGCGCCGCGACCGCCTCGCCGGCATATTCGACCGCCTGGTAGCGCCCGCCATCCATGCCCAGCCGTGCGCACAGCGCCAGCATCATGTCCTTGGCGACGACCCCGGGCCCGAGCCGGTTTTGCCATTCGATCAAGATCGTTTCGGGAACCTTGAGCCAGATCTCGCCGGTCGCCAGCACGCCCGCCATCTCGGTCGCGCCGACCCCGAACATATAGGCGCCGAAGGCGCCGCCGGTCGGGGAATGGCTGTCGCCCCCGACCACGAACATGCCGGGCCTGAGATGGCCGCGCTCGGGCAGGACGACGTGACAGATGCCCTCGCCGTCATGGAAGGCGACCTTGCGCTGGCGCGCCCACTGCCGGGTGAGTTCGAGAATGCGGGCGCCCTCGTCTGTGTCGCCGGGCACGAAATGATCGGAGATCAGCACCACTTTTTGCGCATCGAACAGCCCGACGCCCAGTTCGCGCAGGATCGGCTCGACCCGGCGCGGGCCGCCCGAATCGTGGATCATGGCGAGATCGACGGCGGCGGTGACGACCTCTCCGGGCGCGACCGTGTCGCGGCCGGCCGCGCTTGCGATGATCTTCTGCGCCAAGGTGTGCGCCATCACACCAGCCCGAGATAGGAGCGTTGCAATTCGGGATCGTCGAGCATGGCGGCGGCCTTGCCGGACAGGCGGATTTCGCCGTTCTCCATGACAAAGGCGCGGTCGGCGATCTCCAGCGACTGCAGAACGTTCTGTTCGACCAGCAGGATCGTCAGTCCGGCCTCGTTGAGTTGCCGGATCAGGGCGAACATTTCTTCCACCAAAAGCGGCGACAGGCCGATCGACGGCTCGTCGAGGATCAGCAATTCGGGTTCCGCCATCATGCCGCGCCCGATCGCCAGCATCTGCTGTTCGCCGCCCGACAAGGTGCCGGCCTTCTGATCGAACCGCTCGGCGAGCCGGGGAAACGTCTCGCCGACGCGGGCGATGTTGGCGGCACGGTTGGGCTTGCCGCGCCGATAGGCGCCGAGCTCGAGATTTTCGCGCACCGTGAGATTGGGAAAGATGTGCCGGCCTTCCGGCACCTGGATCAGGCCGAGCTCGACGATGCGCCGCGCGCCGAGCCGGGTGATGTCGTGGCCGGCAAAGCGGATGGTGCCGCCGCGGCAGGGCAGAAGCCCGGACAGAAGCGCGGCGAAAGTCGTCTTGCCGACGCCGTTGGAGCCAAGCAGCGCGACGATCTCGCCACGGGCAATGTCGATGTCGACGCCGCGCAGCACCTCGACCGCGCCATAACCGCCGCGCAGACCCGCTACCTCAAGCATTGGCCGCCTCCCTGGCGCGCATGCGCTCGGCCATGCCCTTGCCCAGATAGGCTTCGATCACGCGCGGATCGGCGACCACGTCCGACGCCGTGCCCTCGGCGATGATTGCGCCCTGATTGAGCACCCAGGTATGTTCCGACAGGCTCATCACCGCCTGCATGACGTGCTCGATCAAAAGCACGGTCACGCCCGCGTCGCGGATCGCGCGAATGACCGGGATCACCGCCTCGATCTCGGACGGGTTGAGCCCGGCCATGACCTCGTCGAGCAGGATCAGCTTCGGCCGGGTGGCGAGCGCGCGGGCGACTTCGAGCCGTTTGCGCCCGGCGACGGTCAGCGCGGCCGCGTCGATGTCGAGCCGGTCGCCGAGCCCGACCTTGCGCGCCACCTCGCCGGCATAGGCGAGCGCGCCGGCCCGCGAGGCGATGTGAAGATGGGCGCCGACGGCGATGTTGTCGCGCACCGTCTGGCCGGCGAAGGGCTGGACGATCTGAAAGGTGCGGACCATGCCGCGCCGGGCGATCGCCTCGGGCGAAAGGCCGGTGATGTCCTCGCCGCAAAACCGCACCGTGCCGCGGTCGGGGCGATGAAAGCCGGTGATCATCGCAAACAGGGTCGTCTTGCCGGCGCCGTTGGGACCGATCAGCGAGGCGATCACGCCTTGCGGCACGGTGAAACCGACATCACGGGCGGCCTGAACGCCGCCGAAATTCTTGGACAGGCCGGCGACCTCAAGCATGGCGGCGCTCCACGGCGAGGGCGCGCGCGCCGCGCCGGGCGCCGAGACGGCTGACGAGGCCGGCCAGGCCGCGCGGCATGAAGGTGACCATGACAACCAGCAGCGCGCCGTAAACGGCCAGGCTGATGCCCGGCGCGTCGCCGGTCACCTCGTTGGTGAACTCGGAAACGGCGTGGATTGCGGCGGCACCGAGCAGGGGACCGAACAGCGTGCCCATGCCGCCGATAATCGGCACCAGCAGGCTTTCGATGGAGACCGCCGGACCGTAGGCGATCGACGGGTCGAGATAGAGCAGATATTGCGCGTAAAAGACCCCGGCCAGGCCGGAAAAGACACCCGACAGCACGATCGCGCCCATCTTGACGCGAAACGCATCGACGCCGAGCGCGCGGGCGGCCTCCTCATTGTCGCGCACCGCCATCAGCCTGGCGCCGAACCGCGAATTCCCGATCCACCACACGACGAGGAAGGCCGCCAGCGTCATCGTCCAGATCAGCCAGAAATAGGATGTCTTGGAAGCGAATTGCAGATTGGCCAGGCTGCGCTCCAGCGGGATCAGGATACCAACGCCGGCGCCGGTGATCTCGACCGAGTTCGACAGGATGCGCAGGACCTCGGCGAAGGCGAGCGTGACCAGCGCGAAATAAGAACCGCGCAGGCCGTAGCGGAAGGTGGAAAAGCCGATGAAGGCGGCGACCGCTCCCGCCGTCAGCGCGCCGGCGACAAGCCCGATCCAGGGATTGACGCCGAACTGCACCTGCAGCACCGCGACCGTATAGGCGCCGGTACCGAAATAGGCGGCATGGCCGAAGGAGAACTGGCCGCCATAGCCGCCAAGAATGTTCCAGGCCTGGCCCAGCAGCGCGGCGTAAAGCGTCATGATGATGACGTCGAGCCAGAATTCCGAAACGACCAGCACCGGGGCTGCCCCGATGACAAGGAAGACCGCGAACAGGAGCAGCAGCGAACGCATCCCTAGACCCTGTGCCCCAGGAGGCCGGTCGGCCGGAAGATCAGCACCAGGATGAAGATCGCGAAAATGCCGATCTGGCCCAGGCTCTCGCCGAGGAACAACCCGCCCATCGCCTCGACCACGCCGATGACGAAGCCGCCGATCAACGCGCCGACGAACGATCCCATGCCCCCCAGTACGACGATGGTGAACGCGATCAGCACGAAGCCGTGGCCGACCTGCGGATTGACGTAATAGCTCGGCAGAAGCAGGCAGGCGGCAACGCCCAGACAAGCAATGCCGAGCCCGTAGCTCATCGCGTAGACATGATCGGTGTCGATGCCGACCAGGGCCGTGCCCTTCTTTTCCTTGGCCACGGCGCGGATGGCCCGGCCGAGATCGGTGCGCGCCATGACCAGCCACAAAAGCGCGGCGGTGACGATGGCGCCGGCGAACGCCACCACTTTGGGCAGTGGCAGGAAGGCGCCGAGGATCTCGACCGTCTCGAAGGAATAGGGCGTGTCGATGATGCGGGTGTCGGAGCGGAAGAAAAACAACGACAGGTTCTCGATGACGATCGCCAGACCGAGCGTGACGAGCAGGATGTTCTCGTCGCGACCGTGGCTGGCGCGGCCGATAATGCCGCGCTGCAGCGCATAGCCGAGGGCAAACATCGCCGGCGGCACGATCAGCAGCGCCAGGTAGGGATCGATGCCGAAGCGCGCCTTGAGATAATAGACGGCGTAAAGGCCGAGCATCAAAAGCGCGCCATGGGCGAAATTGATGATGTGCAGAACGCCGTAGATCAGCGTCAGCCCGAGCGCCACCAGCGCGTAGAGCGCGCCGGTGGTGATGCCGTTGAGAACCGAGGGGATGATGATGGCGAGATCGGGCATGTCGGTGTCCGCATTGCTGTCGCTCCGCCGGGCCGGGGCGCGGCGGAGCGCGTCGCGACTGCGATCAGCCCATCGGGAAGACCGCTTCGGCGGAAGCGAACTCCTCAGGGAAGATCACCTCGATGGCGCCATTCTGGACTTGCGTGTTGACCGGCTGGGCGCCCATGTTCTGGCCGTTTTCCATCTTGGTGGGGCCGTAGGGCATGCCGTGCTTGTCCCAGGTCGAGCCGGTGAGCGCCGCGATCACGGCCTCCTTGTCGGTCGAGCCGGCGCGCTCGATGGCGTCGGCCAGGAAGGCGACGGCGTTGTAGGCCAGGAACACCTCGTAGGTGTAGATCACGCCTTTGGCCTCGGCCGCCTTCTTGCGCTCCATCGCGACCTCCGATTTCGGATCGAACCAGTGATTGCAGTCCATGATCTGCTCGGCGGCCTGCGGATACTCATTGACGAACTGATAGCTGGACGCCGCGCCGCCGAGCACCGAATAGATGCCCTTTGCCGCGACCTGCTGCTGTTGCAGCGTGCGCGCCAGCAGTACGTATTCGTTGTAGTAATTGGCCGGAATGATCAGGTCCGGCTGCTTCGACTTGATCTGCAGGGCGATATTGGTGAAGTCGCGCGTCGGGTTGGCGTGCTTGATGACATCCATGACCTCGATACCGATGCCCGGCAGTTTTTCGGTCAACAGGTTGGCGGTGCCGGTGCCGAACAGCGATTCCTCGTGCACGATCATCGCGCTCTTGGCGGGCGAACCGGCGGCCTTGTTGATGGTGTCGAGATTGGAGACCGCGATCTCGGCCACCTTGCCGTAGCCCGGCGCGAAGCGGAACGTATTGGCCAGGCCGCGGCTGGTGATCTGGTCGGACACGCCGACATCGACCACGTGGGGCGTGTTCGTTTTGGCCGCTTCCTGCGAGGTGGCCAGGGAGATCGCGGAGGAATAGCCCGCGACAATGCCGGCAACGCCGGCCTCCACCATCTTGCTTACTTCCTGCGCACCGATTTCGGGCTTGCCCTGGCTGTCGCCCAGAACGGCTTCGAGCATGGCACCGCCCATCGACTTGATGCCGCCGGCGGCGTTGATGTCGTCGATCGCCATCTGCGCGCCGGTCCGGCACTGGGTGCCGGAAAAGGAGATGAATCCGGTCACCGGGTGGATCAGCCCGATCTTGACGGTGTCGCTCTGCGCCCGCAGCACGGCCGGAAAGCCTGCCGAAGCCACGCCGAGCGCGGCGGCGCCGGCCAGAAAGTCGCGTCTTGCGATGCGGGGCTGCGATCGAACGAGCCTGTCGGTCGTCTTGGTCTTCATGACTATCCTCCTGTCGTCATCCGGCCTGGATTCCCCGAGGGTCCCTTCTCTTCCTCATCGCCGGCCGGAATCGGCGATGACGGCATTGTCGCCCAATGCGCTCCGTCCTTGGCGCGGACCCGGCGCATGGACATTTCGAAGCGGTAGAGATCGGGCCGGTAGACCACGCGGATATATTCCACCGGCCGGTCCTTGCTATCGCGTACCACGCGCCTGACCTCGATCAGCGGCGCACCGGCATCAATGCCGAGCGCGGCGGCGACGGCGGCGTCGGCGAGCGTGGCCGAAACCGTCTGGCGGGCGGAGGCGACCTCGACGCCGGCCTTTTCGAGAAGATGCAGCAGCGGCCTCGCCTCCAGGTCCTCGCGCTCGTATCTGCGCCCGACGCGGCTCGGCACATAGGTGACCAGAAACGACATCGGCTCGCCCTCGAGACTGCGCACGCGCACGGCGCGCTGCACCTCGTCGCCGGGCGCCACCTCCAGTGCCGCGGCGATATCGGCGGAAGCGGCCACATAGCCGAATTCCAGCACCCGCGCCTGCGTGGCGATGCCCATCAAGGACACGTTTTCCAGCCAGCCCTCAATCGAGGCCATCACCGCCGGAGCCGGCGGCTGCGCGACGACACGCGTGCCCCTGCCCCGCTCGCGCACGACCAGACCGGCATCGGCAAGCTCGTTGAGCGCCCGCTTGGCGGTGATGCGCGAGACGCCGAACTCCTGGCACAGTTCCTGCTCGCTCGGCACGAGATCGCCGGCCGACAGGCCCCCGCCATAGATGCGGCTGCGCAGGATGACGAAAAGCTGGTGATAAAGCGGAACGCGGGAGGCTTCGTGGAGTTGGCGAGCCGGACGCGGCTTGTCGCGACGGGCGGTGCTCGCCGACTCGTCCAACCTGTCCATCACACCCTCCCGATGCGCTGCCTATATGGCATGTAGGTATATCATTATATCAATTGAATGGTTGCCGCAAGCGGCAATCCTCGACCGCTCTTGCGGCGTCGGTGGCACGCGGCAGCGCGTCGTGCGGCAACCGCCCGGTCGTCGCGGGCGACCCGGTTCGCAAGCTTGTCAAAAAACCCGGCGCGTCACGCGGCGCCGGGCTTTGGCAGGGGGTTGTCGAAGACGAAGATGTTGGAAGGCGGCGGTCTCTGGCCAAGCCGGCCCGCCGGCGCGCTTCAGAAAACCAGTGTGGCGCTCATCGTCCTGGCCGCCTGGCCATCGGCGCACCAAAGGTCCAGCCCCTCGCCGGAACGGACCGCGTTGACGGTGAACGGACCGCCGTGGAAGAGCGGCGACAGGCCCCGATAAGAAAAGCCGCGTGGCGGACGACCGCCGAGCCGCGCGCCGAGATGCAGCATAAGCGTCGCCTGCAGCGGACCGTGCACGACAAGGCCCGGATAGCCCTCCTCATCGCGCGCATAGTCGACGTCGTAATGGATGCGATGGCCGTTGAAGGTCAGCGCCGAATATCGAAACAAAAGCGTCGTGGTCGCCTCGACCGTCTCGGTGTGGTCGGCGGCCGGCATCGGCGCGAGCGATCCGGGTTGCGCGGGCGTGGCGGGCGCGGTGGACGGCGCGCCGCGATAGACGATGTCCTGGCGCTCGCTGATCACCGTGCGGCCGTCGCAGTCGAAATCGTGCTCGACCGTCACGAAGACCAGTTCGCCGCTGCGGCCGGTCTTGTGAACGATGTCGGCGATGCGCGAAACCCTCTTCACCTCGGCCCCGATCGGAAGCGGCGCGTGAAAGGAAAGCGCGCCGCCGGCCCACATCCGGCGCGGCAGCGGAACGGGCGGCAGAAACCCGCCGCGCGCGGGATGCCCGTCCGGGCCCAGTTCGCCGGGTTGCACGGCCGGCGGCGCCAGGCACCAATGGATGGCGAGTGGGGCGGCGACGGCGTCGCGATAGGCCGAGCGGCCGAGCGTGGCCTCGAAACGCTCGGCCAGGCCCGGCGTGACGATGTCGCCTGCCCGCTGCTCGCGTCCGATCCAGCGCTTGAGATCGTCGATGTCGACCGCGCTCATGACGACGCCTCGGCGAATTCGCGCCGCACGGCGTCGGTGTGGGCGCCCAGCGCCGGCACGGGCCCGCCCTTGACGGCGCGGCGCAACGGCGAGGCGACCCCGTCGAAGACGCCACCCGGCGTCTCGATCGGGATGCGCCGCAGAGCCGCGTGGCCGGAAAGATCGGCCACCGTGGAGACATTGGACCAGGCGAGCCGGTTGGCCTCGAGCTTGGCGATCGCCTCGGCCCGGCTCATGCCGCCGAAAATTTCCGCCATGATCCCACCCAGCCGTTCGCGGTTTTCGACCCGGCTCGGATTGTCGTGATAGAGCGGATCGTCGACCAGATCCGGCCGCTCGAAAACGCCTTCGCACAGGCGCCGCCATTCGCCCGGATTCTGCACCACGATCACGATCTCGCCGTCGCGGCAGGCGACCGAGCAATAGGGGTAGATCGCGGCGTGGGCGAGCCCGGTGCGCGGCGTCGGCTTGCCGCCATAGTCGTGATGCAGCAAAGGCACGCTCATCATGTCGGCCATGGTGTCGAACATGGCGATCTCGATGGCCGCGCCGCGTCCGGTCGCCGCCCGGCCGACCAGCGCCTCCAGGATCGCGGCATGGGCGTTCATGCCGGTCATGACGTCGGCGATCGACACGCCGACCTTGACCGGCGTGTCGGGCGTGCCGGTGACCGCGCAGACGCCGCTCTCGGCCTGGATCAGCATATCGTAGGCGCGCATGGCGCGCGCGGGACTGTCCTGACGGTAGCCGACGATGTCGACGGCGATCAGGCGCGGATAGCGCGCGACCACGTCGGCGGCCCCGAGACCCAGCCGGGCGGCGGCGCCCGGCGCCAGGTTCTGCACGAAGACGTCGGCGCGCGCCACCATGCGCTCGACCAGCGCCCGGTCGTCATCGTCTTTGATATCGAGCACGGTGCTTTCCTTGCCCCGGTTCAGCCAGGCGAAATAGGCGCTGGTGCCGTGAACGGCCTTGTCGTAATGGCGCGCCGTCTCGCCCTCGGCGCGCTCGATCTTGATGACACGGGCACCGGCATCGGCGAGCCGCAGCGTGCAGGTCGGCGCGGCGACGGCCTGTTCGATGGAGACGACCAGAAGACCTTCAAGCGGCAGCATGGCTTTCCTCAATAGGAGCGCGGCAGGCCGAGCACGTGCTCGGACAGATAGCTCAGGATCAGATTGGTCGAGATCGGCGCGACCTGGTAGAGCCGGGTTTCGCGGAACTTGCGCTCGACGTCGTATTCCTCGGCGAAACCGAATCCGCCATGGGTCTGCACGCAGGCTTCCGCCGCCGCCCAGGAAGCCTCGGCCGCAAGCATCTTGGCCATGTTGGCCTGTTCGCCGCAGTCCTCGCCGGCCTCGAACATTCTGGCTGCCTGGTGGACCATCAGTTCGGCCGCGCGCATCTGCGCATAGGCGCGCGCGATCGGGAACTGCACGCCCTGGTTCTGGCCGATAGGACGGCCGAAAACCCGCCGCTCGCCGGCATAGGCGCTCGCCTTCTCGATGAACCATTTGGCGTCCCCGATACATTCGGCCGCGATCAGGATGCGCTCGGCGTTCATGCCCGACAGGATGTAGCGAAAGCCCCTGCCCTCCTCGCCGATCAGGTTGTCGGCCGGCACGCGCACGGAATCGAAAAACACCTCGGTGGTGGCGTGGTTCATCATCGTGCGGATCGGCTTGATCGTCATGCCGTCCTTCAACGCCTCGCGCATGTCGACGATGAACACCGACATGCCGGCGGTGCGCTTTTCGGCCTCCTCCTTCGGTGTCGTGCGCGCCAGAAGCAGCATCAGGTCGGAGTGCTCGGCGCGCGAGGTCCACACTTTCTGCCCGTTGACGACATAATGGTCGCCCTCGCGCCGGGCGAAGGTTTTGATGGACGTGGTGTCGGTGCCGCTGGTCGGCTCGGTGACCCCGAAAGCCTGGAGCCGCAATTCGCCGGCGGCGATGCCGGGCAGATATTTTTGTTTCTGCGCCTCGCTGCCGTGCCGCAGCAGCGCGCCCATGATGTACATCTGCGCGTGGCAGGCCGCGCCGTTGGCGCCGGCGCGCTGCACCTCTTCCAGGATCGCGGCCGCGGCCGACAGCGGCAGGCCGGAGCCGCCATATTCCTCCGGGATGAGCACGGACAGATAACCGGCATCGGACAGCGCCTTGACGAAGTCGCTCGGATAGGCGTTGTCGCGGTCGAGCCGGCGCCAGTAGTCGGGAGCGAAGTCCGCGCACAGCCTTCTGACGCTTTGCCTGATCTGCGCGATGTCCTCGCCTTCCGGAAGATCCTTGATGGTCATGAAGTTTTCCGATTTTGGTCTGGTTGATCTGTGTCGGCGGGGCCGGGTTCAGGAGAGGCCGGCACCGCGCGCGGGCATCAGCGCCCCGATATGGTTGGCGCGTTCGATCGTCCACAGGCGCGGCAGCACCACGTCCATCTCGGTCGCGTCGGCGGCCCGGCTGAAGGCGGCGAGGCCGCGCACCTTGGCGTCGATCTCCTCGCGGCTGAGCGTGTTGCCGGGATCGCCCTTGGGCTCGTCGACCCGGGCCTCGATGTGGCGGCCGTCGCGCGTCTCCAGCGCGATCTTGCCGATCCAGCGCGCCGGATAGGCGGCATTGACCTCGTCGTCGAGCCGCATGACGACGCGCGCGCGGAAGGCGGCGACCTCGGGACTGTCGAACCCGTTCTGGAACTCGCTCATGCCCGCGCGGCCATGGGCGGCGATCAGGCCGAGCGTGGTGCCCATGGAGAATTTCGCCTGGTGCACGCTCGCCGGCGCCGTCACCGGCCCGAGCACGTCGATGGCGGCCTGGTGGACCAGCGCCGTGACGCTGCCGATATCGTCGATCGTGAGATCGTTGTCCTGCATGGCCTTCAACAGCGCGTCGGCGGCGGGATGGGTGTGGCGGCAGGAGGCGTGAAACTTGAACGAGGTTTCGGCCAGCGCCCAGCGCACGCCCAGCCGGTCGGTCAGCCTTTGCGGGTCGGCGTCGCTCGACATGCCGGCGCCCATGCCCTGCGCGCCTTCCAGAATGCGTTTGGCGCCGGTGAAGCCGTCGGCGGCGAGATAGGCCGCGATCAGCCCATTGGCGGCCGCCTTGCCGGTGTGCAGCGGCTTTGAATCGGCCGCGTCGCGCAGGAATTCCCAAAGACCCGCGGCCTGCGTGCCGGCCGAGCCGAACGCGTCGAGCATGGCGGCGGGCGTCAGTCCCAGCAACCGGCCGGCGGCCGCGGCGGCGGCCAGCGCACCGGCGGTGCCCGTGGTGTGGAAGATACGGTAATGCGAACGGCCGAGAAATTCGCCGATGCGGATGCCGGCCTCGTAGCCGGCCACCACCGCGGCGATGAAATCGCGACCGGAGGCGCGGTTGGCCTGGGCGACGGCGAGCGCTGCGGGAAACACCACCGCGGCCGGATGGAAGACCGAGCCGTTGTGGACATCGTCCTGCTCGGCCACGTGCGAGGCGGCGCCGTTGACCAGCGCGGCAAACAGCGGCGAGCTGGAGCCGCGGCTTGCAAGCAGTTCGCTCGGCCCGTCCGCCGGCCCCATGCGCGCGGCGAAGGCGGCGACGATCTCGACCGGGCGCACGCCCTTGCCCGCGAGGGCGGAACCGACCCAGTCGACGAACAGATCGACGGCGCGCTCCACCACCGGCTGCGGAATATCCTCATAACGCAGCCCGGCGGCAAAGGCGGCCAGCCGGGCGCTCGGTGTCTCGTCCAGGTGCTCGTGCATGGGCGCGCTCCTTCACGGCCGGCGGGAGTGACCGGCCCGCCTCATCGTGCATGTAGCGCCTTGTCGCGCAATTCGTTATTCAGGAAACACGCCTTCAGCACAGGCGAACGCTCCCGGAGAAAAGGCTCGATGTCCGGCCTTCGTTACGACCTCGTGGATCTGCGGCTTTTCGTCAGCATCGCGGAAGCCGGCAGCCTGACCAAAGGCGCCGAACGCGCGCATCTGTCGGTCGGCGCGGCATCGATGCGGGTCAAGAACCTCGAAGAGGCGCTCGGCGCGCCGCTGTTGGTGCGCACCAGCCAGGGGGTCAACCTGACCCCCGCCGGAGAGGCGCTGCTGACGCACGCACGCCGGGTTTTCCGCGATCTCGAACGGCTGCACGGCGACCTGCAGGCCTTCTCGCGCGGCCTGCGGGGACGGGTGCGCGTGTTCGCCAACACGACCGCGATGACCGAAATCCTGCCGGCAGCGCTCGGCTCCTTCCTGGCCGCCCACCCGCATGTGGACATAGACCTGGAGGAGCGGCTCAGCCCGGAAATCGCCCGCGCCGTGGCCGACGGCAGCGCCGATATCGGCATCCTGGCCGGCACCGTGCGTACCGACGGGCTGGAGGTGCTCGCCTACCAGGAGGACACGCTGGTGCTTGCCGTGCCCGCCGGCCACCCGCTTGCCGGCGCCGACACGGTGGATTTCGCCGAGGTGGCCGCGCTCAGCCTGGTTTCGCTGCAGCGCGGCAGCGCCATACACGGCTTCATGGAGAACATTTTTGCCGAAATGGGCGTCGCGCCCGACATCCGCATCCGGGTGTCCAGCTTCGAATCGCTGTGCCGCATGGTCGAGGCCGGCGTCGGCATCGGCATGCTGCCCGGCTCGGTGGCGAACCGGCTCAAGCACAACCACGCCATTGCGGTCGTGCCGCTTTCCAACCGCTGGGCGGTCCGCGAACTCAAGATCTGCGTGCAGAAGCTCGACGAGTTGCCGGCATTCGGCCATGCGCTGGTCGAACACCTGGTGTCCGGCGCCCGCGCGGCGTGATGGGCGCGCCGCCCGCTCAGCGTCCCTCGCCGGTGAAATAGGCCAACGATCTGCGCAGATCCTCGGCCCGAAAGCCGCGGCCGATCACCACCACGGAATTGTCGTCGTCGGTCGCCTTCGCGCCGGCTTCGGGCACGATTTCGGGCTGCTGGACGACCTTGCGCACGCTTTGCAGGAGCAGCCGCCCGGCTGGCGTACGCACCACGCCCTTGACCCGCATGATGTCGTCGCCGCGCGCGTGAAGCAGCGCGCTCAGCCAGATCGAAAAGGCCGGCCAGTCGGTGGCCTCGGAAAGGTCGAGCCGCGTGGCGGCGATCGGGGCGGCCGCGCCCTCGCCTTGGGCCGGCGGGATCGCGACCGGCTCGATGCCGGCATGGTCGGGCAGGCCGGCGCCGCTGCCCATGGCCGCCCCCGCTATCGCCGCACCGGGATTGAGCGCGTGCAGAGTGGCGACGAGCCGGGCGAGATCGGGCCCAGCGGCGGCGTCGACCTTGGTCACCAGCAGCCGGTCGGCGGTCTCGATCTGGCGCAGGGTCAGCGGCTCGTTGCGCATCTGGTCGAGCCCGTAGAGCGCATCGATGGCGATGATGATCTCGTCGACCATCAGATGGTGGATCAGGACCGGGTCCGTGCGGATTGTGTCGACGATCGGGCCTGGATCGGCCAGCCCGCTGGTTTCAAGCACGACACGGTCGAGCGAGGCCAGCGCGTCGTCGCCGCCGACGCGCGCGTCGCAGATGGCGCGTAATAGCGTGACCAGCGCCTCGCGCCCATCGCAGCACGCACAGCCGCCCGCCAGCACCCGCAGTTCGGCCGATCGCGCCAGCAGCGCGTCGTCGACCGGCACCTCGGCCGCCTCGTTGACGATCACGAGCGCGTCCTTCATCTGCCCGTGATGCAACTGGTGGCGCAGCCAGGTCGTCTTGCCCGAGCCGAGAAACCCGCCGAGCACGGTCAGCCGCATGCGCCCGTCGCGGGCCTCGCTCATGTGTCCTCGCGCCCCTCCGCGTCACACGCTTCGGCGAGGAAACGCGGGTCGAGCGGATCGATGACGTGTCCGCTCATGCGTTCGGCCGCCTGCCAAACCTCGTTGACGTCGCCGACCATTTCGTGGCGGCCGGTGCGATCGGACAGGGTGAGGCCGGGTGTGACGCCGTCGTCATGCACGCTCAGGCCGAATGCCGGCAACACCGTTTGCAGCAACTGGGCGCGGCGGAAGCGCGCGCGTATGCGGTCGGTCGGCGTCGAGGCGCCGGCTTCGGTCCAGTGGCCGGGGACGGACGGAAACCCGCAATTGGCGCACATTTGTCTGCTCCTTCGATCGCGGCGGACGGCGCCGAACGCCGCCCGCCCTTGTCCGACCGGTCAGATGACCGGCGGGCGCTGCTTGCCCTCGAACGGGTAGCGCGCGCGGAAATCCTCGGCGATTTCCTCGAACGGGACCCAGCGCACGCCGTCGTGGCCGTTAATATAATCGATCAGCCTCTCGAGCATCAAAAGCACCTGCGGCCGGCCGCTGACGTCGGGATGGATGGTAAAGCAAAACGCGGCGTAATCCATCTCGCGATAGACCCAGTCGAACTGGTCGCGCCACAATTCCTCGATGTCACGCGGGTTCACGAAGCCGTGGCTGTTGGGCGACTTCTTGATGAACATCATCGGCGGCAGGTCGTCGACATACCAGTTGGCGCCGATCTCGACCAGGTCGATCTCCTTGCCATGCTCGAGCGGTTTCATCCACTCCTCCGCCTTCTTGGAGTAGTCGATCACCGTCCACTTGTCGCCGACGCGGGCATAAAACGGCTGGAAGTCGCGATAGCCCTGACTGTGGTCGTATTTGAAGCCGTATTTCTGCAACAAGGCGGCGGTGCTGTTCGACATTTCCCACCACGGCGCGACATAGCCACGCGGCGCCTTGCCGCTCATCTTCTCGATCAGCTCGACCGACTTGGCCAGCACGGCCTCCTCCTGGGTCGGCGTCATGGCGACCGGATTTTCGTGGGTGTAGCCGTGGGCGCCGATCTCGTGGCCCTCGTCGACGATCTGCCGGCACTGGTCGGGAAAGGTCTCCAGCGAGTGGCCGGGAATGAAGAAACTGGTGCGCAGATCGTATTTCTTAAACAGACGCAACAGCCGCGGAACGCCGACCTCGGAGGCGAACACGCCACGCTGGATGTCGGACGGAGAATCCGCGCCGCCATAAGAACCGATCCAGCCGGCGACCGAATCGATGTCGGTGCCGAACGAACAGAAAATCTCTTTCTTTGCCACTTCGAGTCCTCCTTCCAAGTGTAAACCGAACGTCTTCCGCGCCACGCCCGCCCATGCGGCGCGGGCGGTGGTGGGCGGCATCGCCGGGCCTCGGTCCCGGAGCCGATGCCAAGCCGATCCCGCAAACGGGATCGAGCGGACGAAGCACTTTCCGGGATGCTATACAAGCGCTACGATATTGGCAATTCTCCTTTCATTTTATTGCTTTAGCCAAACGCTTCCGTTCATTGATACATACTTTGATATCAATTAATCCGATTCCGGTATCGTCGACCGCTCGGCCTCAAACCCCGATCGGCATATGCTCGGCCGACCGTTGCACGGCGCGCGGGGCGGTCAGTTCCTTCCAGGTCGACAGCGCCCGGTTGACGGCGGGAAACGGCGGACGTTCGACAAAGCGGCCCCGGCCGGGCCGCGGCTCGTTGGATCCCTCCTCGCCCCACACCACCTCGCCGCGCGACAACGTGTAGCGCGGCATGCCGCGCACCTCGTGCCCCTCGAACACGTTGTAGTCGATGATCGATTTCTGGGTGGCGGCGCTGATCGTCTTGGTCTTTTTCGGATCCCAGACGACGATGTCGGCGTCGGCGCCGACCATGACGGCGCCCTTGCGCGGATAGACATTGAGGATCTGGGCTATATTGGTGGAGGTGACGGCGACGAACTCGTTCATGGTCAGCCGGCCGGTCTCCACCCCATGCGTCCACAACAGCGACAGCCGGTCTTCCAGACCGCCGGTGCCGTTGGGAATCTTGGTGAAATCGGTGCGTCCGAACTGCTTCTGCTCGGTGGTGAAGGCGCAGTGGTCGGTGGCGACCACTTGCAGCGAGCCGGCCGACAGCCCGGCCCACAGCGAATCCTGGTGCTGCCTGTCGCGGAAGGGCGGGCTCATCACCCGCCGCGCGGCGTGGTCCCAGTCGGCGTTGGCGTATTCGCCCTCGTCGAGCAAAAGATGCTGGATGAGCGGCTCGCCATAGACGCGCATGCCCTTCTGGCGCGCCCGGCGGATCGCCTCGTGCGCCTGTTCGCAGGAGGTGTGGACGATATAGACCGGCACGCCGGCGGCGTCGGCGATCATGATGGCGCGGTTGGTCGCCTCACCCTCGACCTCGGGCGGACGCGAATAGGCGTGCGCCTCGGGTCCGGAAATGCCCATCTCGAGACATTTCTGCTGCAGGGCGGCGACCAAATCGCCATTCTCGGCGTGCACCAGCGGCAGGGCGCCCAGCGAAGCGCAACGGCTGAACGAGGCGAACATCTCATCGTCGTTGACCATCAGCGCGCCCTTATAGGCCATGAAATGCTTGAAGGTGTTGACGCCGCGCCCGACCACGGTGGCCATGTCGTCGAAAATCTGCTTCGACCAACCGGTCACCGCGACATGGAAGGAATAGTCGGACGAGGCCTGGCGCGCGGCGCGCTCCTCCCAGGCGTCGAGCGCCTTTATCATGCCGTCCTCGCCGGGGACGACGAAATCGACCACCATGGTGGTACCGCCCGACAAGGCGGCGAAGGTGCCGCTTTCCCAGGTCTCGGCTGTGGTGGTGCCCATGAACGGCATTTCCAGATGGGTATGCGGGTCGATGCCGCCCGGCATGATGTAGGCGCCCTCGGCGTCGATGACCTTGTCACCGGCGAGATTGTCCCCGATCGCGGCGATGGTTTCGCCCTCGATCAATATATCGGCCTCGTAGCTGCGGTCGGCAGCCACCACGGTTCCACCCTTGATCACGGTCGACATCGTGTCCTCCTAGCGTTGTTCAAAACCGTCGGGCCGGCGCAGCGGTCGCGCCGGTACTGTCTTCGTCACATCGGCGGCGGCACCGCACCCTTGCGCTCGACGATCAGCCGATAGGCATCCGGCTCGCGATGGCGCGCGAAATCGAAGATGGTCTCGCGATAGCGCTTGCCGATATCGAGATCGCAGCGCGCGGTGATGACCTCGTCGCCGATGGTCGAGGCCATGGCGACGATCTCGCCGGACGGAGAGATAATCACGCTCTGGCCGACCATGTTGGAGCCTTCCTCCACGCCGCATTTGGCCGTGCCCACCACCCAGGTGGCGTTCTGATAGGCGCCGGCCTGCATCGACAGATGGTTGTGGAACTGCGTCAGGCTGTCGATGTCGGGGTGCTGGGTGTGGTCGTAGGGCGTGTTGTAGCCGAGCACGACCATCTCCACCCCCTGCAGGCCCATGACGCGGTAGGTTTCGGGCCAGCGGCGATCGTTGCAGATGCACATGCCCATCACGCCGCCATAGGCGCGCCAGACCCCGAAACCGAGATTGCCGGGTTCGAAATAGCGCTTTTCCAGATGCTGGTGGGTGCGGCCGGGCTGCGGCTCGTCATGGCCGGGCAGGTGCACCTTGCGGTACTTGCCGACGATCTCGCCCCTGGGGTCGACCAGGATCGCGGTGTTGAAGCGGCGCTTCTTGCCGTCTTCGTGGACGAGTTCGGCATAACCGACATTAAAGCCGATGCCGAGTTTCTTGGCCTCCTCGAAGAGCGGCGCGGTCTCCGGGCCGGGCATCTCGGTCTCGTAGAAACTGTCGAGCTCGGCCTCGTCCTCGATCAGCCAGCGCGGAAAGAAGGTGGTGAAGGCGAGTTCGGGAAACACCACCAGTTCCGCGCCGCGCGCCTTGGCCTCGCGCATCATCTCGATCAGCCGGCGCACCGTGTCGCGGCGGGTCTCCGAACGGCTGATCGGCCCCATCTGGGCCGAGGCGGTGTTGATCAATCTTGCCATGATGCGTCTCCTTCGTTCGGCGGCCGGCCGCCTCACACGGGTTTGCGGGCCCGCGCCCGCTTCTTCAAAAATGCGTGGATCAAGGTGTGGTCGGCACCCTGGCCGAGATCGGCCAGGGCAGCCGACCACAGGGCAGCCGCCTGCTCGGCCCCGCATGCGGTCATGCCCAGCTCTGTCGCCAGATCGCTGGCGGTATGAAGGTCCTTGGCCATCAGGGCCATGGCGAAACCGGAGGCGAAGCTGCCCGAAAGGATGTGCGGCTTCAGCTTCACCTCGGTGGAATTGTTGCGGCCGGTCGAGGCGTTGAGAATGTCGACCAGCGTGCCGGGATCGACGCCGAAAGCCTCGCCGATCAGCGTCGCCTCGCAGGCCGCCGCCAGGCCGGCCGCCGATACGTAATTGTTGAGCGCCTTGGCGGCATGGCCCGAGCCGAGCGGCCCGGCATGGATGACCGTCGTGCCCATGGCATCGAGAAGCGGCCTGGCGCGGGCGATATCGACCTCGCGGCCGCCGGCCATGATGCACAGCGAACCGTCGCGCGCCCGGGCCACCCCGCCCGACACCGGCGCGTCCACGAGCGCGATGCCCTTCTCCAAAAGGCCGGCGCCGAGCAGACGCGTGCCCATCGGCGCCGACGAGCTCATGTCGACGACGAGGGTTCCTTCCTTGAGGAATCCCGCGACGCCGCCCGCGCCCAAGAGCGCGTCGCGCACCACCGCACCGTCGGGCAGCATGGTCACGACGATGTCGCAATCCGCGACCGCCGTGCGCGCGTTCTCGAACACACGGGCGCCGGCGGCGGCGAGCGCCTGGCGCGCGGCGGCGTCCGTGTCTACGCCGCGCAGGTCGAAGCCGGCCGCAACCAGGCGCTCGGCCATCGGCCGCCCCATCATGCCGAGCCCGATGAAGGCGACGGGGCCCGTGCCGTCGGACGCTGCCGCCGTCACACATCCATCTCCTTGAACACGTCCCTGGCGATGCGGAAACAGTCGAGCGCCGCCGGTACGCCGCAATAGACCCCGATTTGCAGAAACACTTCCTTCAGTTCGTCCTTGGTCAGGCCGTTGTTGAGCGCGCCGCGCAGATGCAGCTTGAACTCCTGCGGCCGGTTGAGCGCCGCCGTCATGCCGAGATTGAGCAGGCTGCGGTCGCGGCGCTCAAGTCCCGGGCGGTTCCAGATCTCGTCCCAGCACCATTCGGTGGTGAGCTGCTGCATGGCCCAGTTGAACTCGTCGGCCTGTTCGAGCGACGTATCCACATAGTCCGCGCCCAGCACGGCACGGCGGGTTTTGAGCCCGCGCTCGAACTTGTCCGATCTCGGTTTTTGTCCGTTCATCCTATCCGTCCTTGCCGCCTCGTCGTGTTCACGTCCGTATCCAGGTCGGTTCGAACAGGCCGCCAAGCAGGCGCTCGATCTCCAGTCCGGCGCTCATCAGCCGCGTGTCGTGGCCGTAAAGCCCCGAAATCAGGATGCTGGTCGGAAGCCCGTCGCCGTCGCGCCCGGTCGGCAATGCAAGACCGCACAGACGCAGAATGTTGCCGAACATGGTGTTGCGCAGCGTGCGCAGATTGACCCGGTGAAAGAGCTCGTCGTCGGCCTCCAGCGGCGCGACTTCCGGCGCCGTCGTCGCCGTCGTCGGCATCAACAAGAACGCATCCTCCAGCTCCGCTTCGATATGCGCGATCGCCGCGGCGCGTTCCGACTGCAGCGACTGCAGATCGTGGGCCGACATCGCCTTGCCCTGCAGGATGCGGTGGGTTACCCGGCGGTCGATCCTGCCGCCGTCGGGTCCGTCCACCAATTCGTGATATTCGTGATAGGCTTCGGCCGCCGCCAGCGAGCCGTGGCTGGCCGTCATGCGGCTGGCCATCTCCAGCGCCTCGACGGGGCGCCTTTCCACCGTGGCTCCAGCCTTTTCCAATCGCCCGATCGCGGCTTCGTAATTGTCCAAAACCGCCTGCTCGGCCTCGTCCAGAACGATGTTCGTGGCGGCGACGAAGCGGGTCGCGGACAGATCGGCGCGCCGGGCCTCGGTCGCCGGCGCGCCGCGCAACACCATGTCGAGCATCACGCAATCGGCCACGCTGCGGCCCAGGGGCCCGATCGTGTCGAGCGTGCGGGCGAGCGGCACCATGCCGGTCTTGTCGATCCGCCCCTCGCTGGTCTTCAGCCCCACGACCCCGTTGAGCGATGCGGGAATGCGCACCGACCCGCCGGTGTCGGTTCCGACCGAACACGGCACCAGCCCGGCCGCGACCGCCGCCCCCGAGCCCGAGGACGACCCGCCCGGCGAGCGGGCGACCCGGCGGTCGTTGGGATTGACGGGCGTGCCGTAATGCGGATTGAGGCCAAGACCGGAATAGGCGAATTCCGTCAGGTTGACCTTGCCGAGCGTCACCATGCCCGCCGCCGCGGCGTTGGCCACGCAAAAGGCGTCGCGCCGTTTGGGCGCGGCGTCTCGATAGAGCGCCGAACCGGCCGTCGTCGCCACCCCGGCCGTGTCGAAAAGGTCCTTCCAGGCGATCGGCACCCCGTCGAGCGGCGACAGCGGCAGGCCTTTGCGGAAACGCTCGGCCGCCGCGCGCGCCTCCTTGCGCGCCCGTTCGTGCATGGTCGCGATGAAGATGCGGTCCGCCTTCGCAGCGTCGATGCGTTCCAGGAAATATTCGGTCACGGCGACCGGATCGGTCTCGCCGTTGCGATAGGCCAATGCGATTTCGCCGGCCGTGCGACGGGCAATCGCCTCGATATCTTTCACTCTTTCGCTCCTTCGCGATCGTCACCCGCCGGGGCTTCTCAAGCCGTGCGCGGTGGAGTAGGGTCAAAGGATTGCTGCCTGCCCGCGCGCAGTCATCGCGCCGTCTCCGGGCGCAATGCGGCCGCTGCGATTTCCGCCAAGCGTGTCGGGATCTGCCCTTGCAGCGTGGCGAAACACGCGATTTCCGGACAAAATCCTCCCTTGCGGCACGCCAACAAGCGCGCCACATCGTGTCGGACGACACCGCCAAGCGGTTATGCGGATGGGATCAGCCGTTCAGTCGGTCCATCTCCTCCCGTTCCCGTTGCGTCTGCATGGTTCGCGCCGCCCGCTAACGGGCCGCGTAGGGTTCCGGCACGCCGGTGTCGACCCTGTCGAGCAGATGGGCGTGCTGCTTGTCCCAGCTTGCCGCCACCGCGTCTCCGGGGCCGATCGGCTCGACGAAATAGTCGTGGTCGGGAACGTTGGCGACAAACGTGTCCATCCCCGGCACCTGCAGGCTCACCTTTACGAAATTGCCCTGATATTCGATGGAATCGACCGTGCCGAGGACGGCGTTGGTGGCCGCTTCCGTTTCGGCTTCGGTGCGCTTGCGGATGGCGAT
The DNA here is from genome assembly GCF_003015025.1 of Nitratireductor sp. StC3. Classification (NCBI taxonomy): domain Bacteria; kingdom Pseudomonadati; phylum Pseudomonadota; class Alphaproteobacteria; order Hyphomicrobiales; family Phyllobacteriaceae; genus Nitratireductor; species Nitratireductor sp. StC3. The sequence goes on from NZ_PYBP01000015.1 coordinate 57,253, forward strand.
GTAGTCGCGGCGCACGGAAAAGGACATGTCCTCGCCCACCGCCGGCGCGACAGACTGCCGGGGGAGTTCGAACGTCTCGCCGCGCGCGCTCTTCAGCCTGGCGACGCCGCCTTCGATGCCTTCCACCTTGCCGGTGAGGACGTTTTGCGCGCCCATGAAGCGGGCCACATAGGGTGTGGCGGGGCTGTTGTAGATCTCGCGCGCGCTGGCGGCCTGATCGATGCGGCCGGTATCCATGACCACCACCATGTCGGCGAGCGCGATCGCCTCGGGCTGGGTGTGGGTGACGTGCACGAAGGTGATGCCGAGCTCGGCCTGCAGCGTCTTGAGCTCCACCCGCATCTGCAGGCGCAGAAACTCGTCGAGCGCGGAAAGCGGTTCGTCGAGAAGCAGCACGCGCGGATTGGTGATCAGCGAGCGCGCCAGGGCGACGCGCTGCTGCTGACCGCCCGAAAGCTGCGCCGGCATGCGGTCGCGCAGATGCGCAAGCTGGACGCGCTCCAACATCTCGTCGGCGCGCTTGCGGCGTTCGTCCTTCCCCACGCCGCGCATCTTCAGGTAGAAGGCGACGTTGTCGCGAATGCTCAGATGCGGAAACAGCGCGTAGCTCTGGAACATCATTGCCGTGCCGCGCTGCACCGGCGGCAGGCCGATCACCGAGGTATCGCCGATGGTGATCTCGCCCGATGTCGGGGTTTCGTGCCCGGCGATCATGCGCAGGATCGTGGTCTTGCCGCAGCCCGACGGGCCGAGAAGACAGCAATAGGAGCCGTGCGGAATGGTCAGGTTGATGTCCTTGACCGCATGGGTGTCGCCGAATTTCTTGGTCAGATCGACCAGGCGGATCTCGCCGGAATTCGACATGTCGGTCGCCGAGGCGCCTGACGGGGCTGTAACGGGTGTGAAGTTCATCTATTTCGACCGTCTGCGTTGAATGAGGATGATCGAGCCCAGGGCCACGGCGATCACGAAGAACGAGATCACCGTCGTCACAGTGCCCAGGGCGTAGAGCGCCGGCGAGGTGACGTTGGTCGTCATCGTCCAGATCTCCAGCGGCAAGGTGTTCTTGGTGCCGACCGTCAGCCAGCTACGCGGGAATTCGTCGTAAGACAGCGTGAAGCCGAACAGCGCCACCGCGATCATGCCGGGAAACACGATCGGCACGACCACGTCCTTGATCGACTGCCAGCGGCTGGCGCCGAGGTCGAACGCGGCTTCCTCATAGGATGGGCTCAGCCGCCCGAGGATCGCGAACATGATCAGCAGGCCGAACGGCAGCGTCCATGTCAGATGGGCGCCCAGCGCGGTGCCGTACCAGCTCGCCGACAGGCCGAGAAACTGGGCCGTCACCAGAATGCCGATCGACAACACCAGGCCGGGAATGATCAGGCTGGCGATCGCCATGTAAAACAGCGGTCCCGAGCCGCGAAAGCGATGGCGGAAGCCGAAGCCGGCCGTCACCGAGATCAGCACCGTCAGCACCATGACCACCAGGGCCAGCGGCAGCGAGCGCGAGAAGGCACCCGGAACGTCGCCGACGCGAGTCGGATTGAACAACTCGTCGAACCAGATCAGCGAGGGATCGCGCAACGGGAAGTTCAGCGATGCCGACGGCCCCTGGAAGGACAGCACAAGCACCGAAATCATCGGCCCGTACAGGAACATCACGAAGAGCAGCATCAACAGGGCGAGGACGTAAAAGGTCCAGGGTCTGCGGTCTTGGGAGGACGGCATGGCGTTACCTGACGAGTTCCTTGCGCACATCGACCAGACGGAAGATGGCGGAGGCGATCAAAAGAACGACGATCAAGAGGATGACCGCGTTGGCGGCGGCCCGCGGATAGTTCAGGAATTGCAGATCGTTGAAGATGGCCGACGCGGCCGATCCCGACAGCCCGCCGCTCATCACGGTGACGACCGAAAAGTCGCCCATCACCAGGGTCACGACGAACAGGGTGCCGAGGGCGATACCGGTCTTGGACAAGGGCAGCACGACGTTCCAGATCACACCCCAGCGGCTGGCGCCGGCGTCCATCGCCGCCTCGAGCAGCGACTTGTCGATGCGTGCCATGGAATTGAAGATCGGCACGATCATGAACAACGTGAACAGATGGACATAGGCGACCACCACCGCGAAATCGGAAAAAAGCAGCCATTCGACCGGCTGGTCCGTCAGGCCGCTGCCGACCAGGGCCTGGTTGACCAGCCCCTCGCGCCCGAGCACCGGACGCCACGAGATCATGCGGATGATGTTGGACGTCCAGAACGGCACCGTGCACACCAGGAACAGCGCGATCGCAGTCACCAGATTGCGGATGTGGAAGACGAGGAAATAGGAGATCCAGAAGCCGATGAAGCCGGTGATCGCCAGCACGATGACGGCGAATTTGAGCGTCGACCAGTAGAGCAGCCAGTTGGTCTGGTTGGTCAGGATGTCGGCATAGTTCTTGAAGGTGAAATCGGGAACGATGCCGACCAGCATCTGGTAGCGAAAGAAGCTCACCAGAAGCACCAGCGCCACCGGGATGGTGAAAAACAGGATCAGGACCAGCGCCAGCGGCGAGACCTGGATATAGGGAAGGGCCGAGGATCTGCTGTTCATCTTTGAAGGTGTCCGGATGTCGGGGGTGGACGGCGGCCGGAGCCGCCGCCCGGTTCTCGCGGCCGTCAGGCGGCGCTGAACTCGTTCCACTTGGAATAGAGGAACTCGGCCTCGTCCATGAGGTTGTTCCACACGGCAACGCTGGAGAAACGGTCCTCGTAGGACCCGCCGTCGCGCACGTCGCCGGCAGAGTTGGTCTTCTGGCCGGTCGGGCTGGTGATGTCGGCCGTGGCCGCCTTGCCCTCGTAGAAGAAGCCGCGCTCGTTTTCGCTGAGCGCCGCCTTGGCGGTCTCCGGATTGGAGCTGTAATAGCCCTGCTTGGCGATGAAGCCGCCGACCCAGCCGGAATTGTACCAGGTCATGTATTCATAGGCGGCATCGCGCCTGAGACCGTCGAGATGGGCCATCATCGCCAGCCCGTTGCCCCAACCGCGATAGCCTTCCTTGAGCGGCTGGTAGACGCAAGGCACGTTCTGGGTCTGGACCGCGGTGACGGCGGGCGACCACATCGACTGGATCACCACCTCGCCGCCGGCCATCAGATTGACGGATTCGTCGAACGTGTTCCACAGGGCGCGCCAGTGACCGCCGCGCTTCAGCTCGATCAGCCGGGCGATCGTCTTTTGGATCTCGTCCTGGGTCGGGTTGCCCTTGTCGCCATAGGTCAACTCGCCGGCGCTCTCCAGCGCCATCATGGCGTCCATGATGCCGTTGGTGGGAATGTTCTGGATCGCCGCCTTGCCCTTGAAGTCCGGCGAGATCAGATCGGCCCACGAGGTGATGTCGCGGCCCACCAGGTCGGGGCGAATGCCGAGCGTATCGGCATTGTAGACGCCCGGGACGAAGGTGGCGAACTCGGTCTGACCGCTGGCGAAGGCCTTGGCGTCGACCGCGTCGAGATAGATATATTCGATCGGCGCATCGCCTTCGCGCGACACTTCCTTGCCGTTGAACACGCCGGTCGTGTAAAGCGTGGTGAGCTGATCCCAGTTCTTGACCTTGGCGATCTCCACGCCCTGGATCACGCCTTGCGGAACGGCGATCTTGGTCTGCCAGATCTCCATGTCGGCCACGTCGATCGACTTGGGATCATTGATCATGCGGTTGATCAGGCCGGGATGGTCGACGACCGACATCTCGACCTTGAATCCGAGATCCTCGCTCGCCTGGCGGGCGATGTCCGGCAGGGTCGAATAGGACATGCCGGTATGGTTGATCGTGATGTCCTTGAGGTTCTGTGCCCAGACCGTCGGGAAGCCGGTGACCAGCGTCGTGCCGGCAACAGCGGCGCCACCCTTCAAAATCGAGCGCCGCGACACGCGGCCCTTACCGATCGATTTCGCTGATTTTTTCATTTCCTACTCCCATTCGTCAGTATGAAACATACTCCGCGCCATTCCCATGGCGCTTGACGGGCGAAACCTTGCGTTGGCCGTGTTTTTGTCGCTTCGCCGCCATCGTCACTGCTTATGCAGTCCTTCATCGCCGCCCCATGAATGCGATGTGTTTTTCCGCTCCTTTCACCAGGGCCTCATGCCGCATCCAGACCCGATTACTGCGCGCCCATTTGCGCCCGCAGCTTGCGGGTTTCGTTCAAGTCAAGCTTCCAACCGTAGCCATCGTCAATCTCTTCCAGCACCACGCCGTAATCGTCGCGGGCGTGCTCGCGGGTGATGAACCCGTCCAGCACGTCGTCGAGGACCTTGTCGGGATCGCGCTCGAGCGGATCGCCATAGCCGCCGCCGCACGGCGAAAAATAGGATACCACATCGCCGGCGCGGGTGAGCTTGCCGGAGAATTTCGCCGGCTCCAGGCTGACCTCGCCGGTGTGGACGTTGCGGATCTCGACCTTGCCGCCGGCGCCCGGCTTGCCGCCGAACACGCCCCAGGGCACGTCCTCGTGCCGGTCGGCCTCGTGCGTCATGTAACCCGGGCTGAGGAAGCGCTGCGACTTGACCACCCCGGCGCCGCCGCGGAACTTGCCGGCGCCGGGAGGCGCATCGTCGCGAACCTCGTAGCGGTCGCAGATCAGCGGCAAATGCATGCCCAGATCCTCGAGCGGGTTGTTGCGCGTGTTGCGCATCAGTTCCTCGATCGTGTCGGGGCCGTCGGATTGCGGGCGCCCGCCCATCGCCGCCTCGTTGACCTCGAGGAAGACCCAGTAGTCGCCGCTCTCGCGCACGCCGGAATAGGCCGCAAACGACAGGACCGCCGCGTTGCCGGCCGTGCATTTGTCCGGCAGCACCGGGGCCAGCGCCTTGATGATCAGGTCGACGATGCGCTGGATCTGGGCGAAGCGCGCTTCGGCAGCGGCCGGCGCGATCGGGTTGAAGATCGAACCGGGCGGCGCGGTTACCTTGACCGGACGGAACGAACCCTCGTTCTGGGGAATGTACTCGGAATGGGTATAGGTATCGAGCAGCAGGGCGCGGAAGGCGAAAAAACAGGCGACCTTGGTCGAGCCCTCGAAGGGAACGTTGTAGGCCGTCGGCACCTGGGCCGAGGAACCGGTCAGGTCGACCTCGACCGCGTCGCCGGCAACCCGCACCGTCACCTTGAGCGGCAGGGTGATGCCGCGGTTGCGGCCGTCGTCGTCCAAAAACCCTTCCGCGACATACTCGCCGTCGGGGATTTTGGCGATCTCGCGGCGCAGCATGTTTTCGGTATAATCCATCAGCTGGCGCGTGGCGCCGAGCACGGTCGCCTTGCCGTATTTTTCCATCAATTGCTGGAACCGCGCCACGCCGAGCTCCGCCGAGGCGATCTGGGCCTCCAGATCGTTCATCACCTGGCTCGGAACGCGGGTGTTGTCGCGGATATATTTCCACATCGTGTCGTTGCGCTTGCCGGCCTCGAACAGCTTGATGCCGTTGAGCAGCATGCCTTCGGCATAGACATCGGGAATGTCCATGATCAGGCCCGGCGTGGCGGCGCCGATGTCGATGTGATGGGCGGTGTTGGCGGAAAAACCGACCAGTTCGTCCTCGAAGAAAACCGGCATCACGATGGCGATGTCGGGCGAATGGCTGGCGCCGAAATAGGGATGGTTGTGAATGACGACGTCGCCGGGCTGCCACTGGTCGAGCGGGATCGATTTCTCGATGCCGCGCAGATAGCCGGGCAGCGAGCCGATATGCATCGGCGTGGAATCGGACTCGCACAGCGTGTTGTAGTCGCGGTCGAACAGCCCGGCGCCAAGGTCCTGGCTTTCGCGGATGATGGACGAATAGCTCATCCGGTAGAGAACCGTGCCCATCTGCTCGGCGATCGAGTGCAGCGCGCCGCCAATGACCTGGAGCGTGATCGGATCGACTTCCCGTGTCATCCCTGCCTCCTCAGTTCCGGCCGATCAGAATGTCGCCGAAGCGCATGACCTGGGCAACATAGCCCGGCGGCACGATGGTGGTGGAATTGTGCTGGATCACGACGGCGGGGCCCGAAACGCGATCGCCGGCGAGCAGCTTCTCGCGCTGATAGCGGGGCGTGTCGTGCGCCTGGCCGTCGTCGAACACGGTGCGGCGGCTGTAGAGACGCGCCTCGTCGGGGTTTTCGCGCCCGCCATGGCTGAGTTCCGGCAGGGCCAGCGTTTCGACCGCGACGGTCGCCACCAGCCGCAACGTGATCAGTTCGCAGGCCTGGTCGCGGAAGGCGTGGCCGTAGATCTTCTTGTGTTCGTCGTAGAAGCTGTCGACGATCACCTTGGCATTGACGGCATCGACCGCGCCGTCGGGCATCGCGGCGCGCAACTCGAACCCCTGCCCCACGTAGCGGCATTCGGCGATACGCTGGAAGCGCCGCGCCGCGCGCGGGATGCCGTCGGCGTCGAGCTGCTTGTGCGCCTGGTCCATCAGGCCGTCGAGAGCATCGTTGACGGTCTGGAAATCGGCGTCGTTGGCGTTGTCGAGCACCATCAGCAGCGGATGGGTGTATTCGTACTGCAGATCGGTGACCAGCAGGCCGGTGGCGGCGGTGATGCCCGGCTGAACCGGCGAGATGATGTCCTTGGCGTGGATCGCCTCGGCGAGCGAGACGGCGTGCAGCGGACCGGCGCCGCCGAAGCCCATCAAGGTGAAATTGCGCGGATCGACCCCCTTGGCCATCGAATTGGCGTTGATGGCGAGCGCCATGTTGTTGTTGACGATCTTCAGGATGCCGAGCGCGGCTTCGTCGAGCGACAGGCCGAGCGGCTCGGCGATGTGGCTGCGGATCGCGGTTTCAGACAGCGCGGCATCGATCTTGATGTCGCCGCCGAGGAACTGTTCGGGATCGAGCCGCCCCAGCACGACCTGGGCGTCGGTGACCGTGGGCTCGGTGCCGCCCTTGCCGTAGCAGGCCGGCCCCGGCACGGCGCCGGCCGAGCGCGGCCCGACGCGGAACGCCCCGCCCGGATCGAGATAGGCGATCGAGCCGCCGCCGGCGCCGATCGCGTCGATGTCGATCATCGGCACCAGCACGGGCAGCAGACCCACTTCGGTGTCGCGCGGGTTCTTGATCCGCAGATCGCCATCCTGGATAACGCCGATATCGGCCGACGTGCCGCCGATATCGATGGTGATGATGTTGGACTTGCCGCAATTGTCGCCGGTCCAGCGCCCGCCGATGACGCCGCCGGCCGGCCCCGACATCAACAGGCCGATCGGCAGTTCGCTCGATTTCTCGACCGTGGTGATGCCGCCGTTGGACTGCATGATGCGAATGATGCCGCCGACGCCCGCGGCCCGCAACCGCCCTTCCAGCTTGCGCAGATAGGCAGAGGTCTTCGGCCCGATATAGGCATTCATCGCCGTCGAGGAGAAGCGCTCATATTCGCGGATCGAGTTCACGACTTCAGAAGAGCAGCACACATAGGTCTCCGGCAGGACCGATCTCACGATCTCCTTGGCGCGCTGCTCGTGCTCGTTGTTGAGGAAGGAGAACAGGAAGCCGATGATGACGGCGTCCATGCCGCGCTTGGCGAAGAGCTCGGCCGCCTGCTTCACCTCGTCCTCGGCAAGCGGCACCTCGATGCGACCGTCGGGCGGGAGGATGCGCTCGGTCACAACGAGGCGGTCGCGCCGCTTGACGAGGGGCTTGGACTGCCACGGCACGTCGAATTGGAGCGAGAAATTGTGCGGGCGCTTGTGGCGGCCCATATGCATGATGTCGCGGAAACCGCGTGTGGTGATCATCCCGACCCTGGCGCCGCCGCGCTCGATGACGAGGTTGGTGGCGACGGTCGTGCCGTGAAACACCGCATCGATGGCGCCCGGCTCGACGCCGGCCATCTCGCAGACATTGAGTATGCCCTGCACGACGCCTTCGGACTGGTCATGCGGCGTGCTCGACACCTTGGTGACCACGACCGACTGCTTGCCGCCGGCGTCGGCACGCTCCAGGATAATGTCGGTAAAGGTCCCGCCAACATCGACACCGACTCGGATCATGACAGCCACCTCCCGGCGCTCGAATACGGCCGGGCGCAGCGCCCGACAAAGCACGGCGCCACCGGCTTATGACCGGGCAGCGCGGAGCGGATGGCGCCGCCTCGGCGGCGGGGCGCTGCGATTATCGCGGCGCCCGATACGGCACGGATTCGTGGCATTCGAAAAAAACGCCCCCATTGAGTTGTTCGCCTCGGCGACCTCTGCGGCCGCTCTTTGATTGATTGATCGGATAGTAGACATCGAAAATCTGCATGTTAAATAATGATTTCGCAATGATTGATACGATGGCGCTATCAAAGTGCACTATGATCTGAAGCATCTGTCCACCTTTGTGGCCGTGGCCGAAGAGCTGAATTTCCACCGTGCCGCGGAACGTCTGGGCATGGCGCAACCCGCGGTCAGCCGGCTGGTTCAGGAGCTCGAAGACCGGCTCGGCGTGAAGCTTTTGGAACGCACCACCCGCAAGGTGATGCTGACGGAAACCGGGCGTTATCTGCTCGAGGAAGCCCAGGATGTTCTCGACCGCCTGGACGTTGCCGAAAGCACGGTGCGGCTGCTTGCCTCCGGCACCAAGGCGATCCTGCGCATCGGCTACACGACGATTACCGGCCACTCGCTGGTGCCGAAGATCGCCCGCGAGTTCCGGCTCGAAAACCCCGAAGTGCGCCTCGAGCTCACCTATCTGACCTCGCCGGTCCAGCGCGACCGGATTTTGCAGGACGAGATCGATCTGGGCTTTATCGAGGGCTCGTTTTTGAGTTCGGAGATCGAGTCGCGCGCGGTCGCGCGCCATTCGCTGGTCGCGCTTCTGCCGCCCGGCCATCCTCTGGCCGCCAAGGAAGCGTTGACGGTGGCCGACCTCGCCCGCGAGGCGCTGATCCTGGGCACCAACGCCGAGTGGCCGACCTTCCGCCGCATCGTCGTCGACATGTTTCAGAACCACGGCCAGGTGCTGACGGTCGGCCAAGAGGCCTCCAGCCTGACCGGCATTCTCGGCCTGGTCACCGCCGGCGTCGGCATGACCGTATTTTGCGGCATGCCGAGCTTTTGCGGCCCGGAGGTGCTGACGGTGCGCCCGATCGCCACCGACACGCCGACCGAGGTGGAAACCCACCTCGCCTGGCGACGCTCCAATCTGACGGCGGCCATGAAGCGGTTCGTGGAAACCAGCCAGCGCGTCGGCGCGAATTACCGCAGCATCGTGTGAGGCGGACGCCGGGCGACACAACTCATTCGGCCGCCACGCGGGCGCCATCGACCGTTTCCAGATAGGCCACGCATTCGTCGACCGAGTGTACGTCGGCGAACTTGGCGTCGATGTCGTAGAGGTTCCACGCCACCGCGCCGGGCACGCGGTCGCCGATGCAGTCGCGCACGGCGATGGTGCGAAACCCCTCCGCCAGCCCGTCGCAGATGGTGGTGCGCACGCAGGCCGTGGCCGTGACGCCCGTGACCAGGATGGTGTCGACGCCCGCCGCCCGCAAAATACCGGCGAGCGGCGTGCCGTGGAAGGCGCTGGCGCGCTTCTTGAGCAAAGTGTGCTCGCCGTCGACCGGGGCGATGCGCGAATCGATCGCCCACAGCTCCGTGTCGGTCGTCGACACCACCTCGATCGGGATCTTGCAGTGCCACAAGCCCATATCGGTGAAGGGGGCGTCGCGGTCGGTGATCTCGTAGGCCGTCGTCACATGGATGACCGGATGACCGTTGGCGCGGCAGGCCGCCAGCAGCTTTTGCATGCCGGGGATGATTTCCGCGTCCATGGCAAGCTGGTCGCAGGTGAAGGGATTGCCGGGCCGGGTCCAGGCGTTGGCCAGGTCGACGCTGACGAGCGCCGGGCGCCGGCCGAAGCCGATGCGGCGTTGAAAACCGCGCTCCTGGTAGATGCGCGTCGACGCCTCGAAGGCGGCACGCAGCATTTCTTCGAGTTTCCTGTCGTCAAGCTGGTCCATCATGGCGCTCCCTTGGTCGATCGCGGCCAAAACCGCTCGGGAGAGTATCGCGGCAGCGTTATGCATGCGGAATTGGCAATGATGCCATTATTGATGCACATTGTGCATCAATAATTCCTACCGGCAGGCATGATGGACCAGCATCCCGGGCTCGAGCTCGCACACTCCTTTCTGATCGCGGCGGAGGAACTCAGCTTCCGGCGCACGGCCGAACGGCTGGGTATCGACCAGTCGGCGCTCAGCCGGCGGATCGCCAAGCTGGAGCGCCAGCTCGGCTTCCAGCTTTTCGAGCGGACCACGCGCGAGGTGGTGCTGACGCCGGCCGGCCGCAGTTTCTACGAAGCCGGCGCGCCGCTGCTGGCGGGATACGACCGTGCCGTGGCGACGGCGCGGCGCGTGGCGCAGGGCAAGACCGGCCTGTTGCGAGTCGCCTATATGGCGTTTGCCGCCATCGAGCTGATGCCGCGTGTGGTCACGCGCTTCCGCGCCGCGAACCCCGCCGTCGAGCTTGCCCTGCGCTACCTGCCCACGCAGGAACAGAAGATCGCCCTGTCGGAGGGCGAGATCGATCTCGGCTTCATGATCGGCCCGTTCGAACACTCCGATTTCGACAGCCGGCAACTGGCCTCGGACCCGCTGCATGTGTTCATGCCGCGGGGCCACCCGCTGTCGGCCAGACGTTCCGTCGCGCCGTGCGACCTCGCCGGCGAGGACCTGCTTTTGGGCGACATGGCCGAGTGGGAGGCCTACCGACACCATCTCGGCGAAAAATTCGCACGCGCCGGCGTTCCGGTGGCGCCGCGCCAGGAAGCCTCCAGCACGATGGCGCTGCTGGGCCTGGTCGCGGCCGGATTCGGCATCACCGTCTATCCGCGCCAACTGACCGGACTGACCGGCACGACGATCGTGTCGCGGCCGATCGCCGATCCCGCCTTTCACATCGAAACGGTGCTTGTGCGGCGGCGCATCGACCGCGCGGCCGGCGTGCGCGGCTTCGTCGACTGCGCGCTGGAGACCGCCCGGCCGGCGCGCGCCGGGCGCAAAAATCGCGCCGGCCATTGACGCATCGTCAAGTTTGCGACCTGATTGGAGCGGACGCGGATGCTTCGGCCCCATCGGCGATCATGAGTGACATCGTGACGATCGTGGAGGCGAAGATGGAAAATTGGGCCAACCGCAAGACGCTGATTTTGGGCCGCAGCGAAATGATCGGGCTTTTGAGCCCGGCCGAATACAATCAATGCGTGGAACAGGCCTATCGCATGCATGGCGAAGGCCGCTTCTACATGGATCCCAAGGGCCATATCGTGCTCGACCGGTTCGCCGGCGAGTGGGAGGCGATGCCGTCCTATATCGAGGAACCGCACGCGGCGGCCTGCAAATGGGTGTCGATCCGCGAGCAGAACCGCGAGCGCTACAATCTGCCGACGGTGTTTTCGATCCTGATCTATACCGAACCGGAAACCGGCTTTCCGCTGGCGATCGTCGACGGCTCCTACCATACGGTGATGCGCACCGGCTCGGCCGGCGCGGTGTCGGCCAAATGGATGGCGCGCCCGGACTCCAAGACGCTCGCCATCGTCGGCGCCGGGCATATGGCCGAAGGCGCGCTTGCCACCTGCAACGAGGTGTTCGACTGGTCGGACGTGCGAGTTTGGAGCCGCAGCCAGGCGACGCTGGACCGCTTCGTGCGCGAACAGCAGCCCAAATATGACGGCTTCACCATCCGCACCTCCACCGATCCGGAAGAGGTCGTGCGCGGGGCCGACGTGATCGTCACGCTGACGCCTGCGCGTACGCCGATCATCAAGGCCGACTGGGTGTTGCCCGGCACCCACATCGCAGCGGTCGGCGCCGACAAGGCCGGCGACCAGGAGCTCGAGGGCAGGCTGCTGACCCAGGCGCGGATCTTCGTCGACGACATCCGCCAGTGCCGCACCGACGGCGAGATCAACGTGCCGCTTTCCGAAGGTCTGATCACCGAGGCCGACATCGCCGGCGAAATCGGCGAGGTGGTCACCGGACGCAAGGCGGGAAGGACGTCCGACGACGAGATCACGATTTTCGATTCGACCGGCATCGCGCTGCAGGATTCGGCGACCGTACCGCTCGAATATCAGCGCGCCATGGAAAAGGGCGTCGGCATCGAGAAAAAGATGATCTCGACCTGATCGGCAAGCCAGGACATCGCGACCATGACCAACACCGATATCTACGCCCAGCAGAGCTTCGGCCAGGCGACGGGCCTCGGCGACAGGCCGGCCCTGCTCGTCATCGACTTCGTCAACGGCTTCAACGATCCCGAAATCCTCGGCGGCGGCAATATCGATGCCGCCGTCAAGGCGACCGTTCCGCTGCTCACCCATGCAAGGGCGCGCGCGGTACCGGTCATCTTCACCCGCATCGTCTATGCCCAGGACGGCAGCGACGCCGGCTTGTGGTGCGAAAAGGTTCCACGACTGCGTGAGCTTACGGAGACCGCGGCGGCGAGCCAGGTGGTGGATGATCTCGCACCGCGGACGGGCGAAACGATCATCCGCAAGACCCAGGCCTCGGCCTTCTTCGACACGACGCTTGCGGCGCAACTTGCCTATCGCGGCATCGATTCGCTGGTCATGGTGGGCTGCACCACCAGCGGCTGCGTGCGCGCCAGCGCGATCGACGCGATGAGCAACAATATCCGCGCGGTCGTGGTGTCGGACTGCGTCGGCGACCGGGCGCTGGAACCGCACGCGGCCAATCTGTTCGATATCGGCCAGAAATATGCCGATCTGATGAGCGCCGAGCAGGTGATGTCGATACTGTAACGACCCCGTGCCGGCGGTATTCGGCGCGGGCGGATACGGCATCGGCGCCGCGACCGGGACGCTGCCTTTGCGCACGCCGCCTGCCGCGGGCGTCGGGTGCGCGGCGCCGCAGTTTCGCGAACAGACGCTGTTTCCCTTTGGGTCGTTTTATGGCAATTCTATTCGCATTGCCGCCCGACGCCGAATTTTGCACGTCGCGACCATTGCCCGACCTGTCCGTTACCGACAAAGGACTTTGCCATGTTCGATCCACGCGAAAAGATCGCGCTGTTCATAGACGGCGCTAACCTCTACGCGACATCGCGGGCGCTCGGCTTCGACATCGATTATCGCAAGCTTCTCGCCAGCTTTCACAAACGCGGCTATCTGCTGCGCGCCTATTACTACACCGCGCTGGTGGAGGACCAGGAATATTCCTCGATCAGGCCGTTGATCGACTGGCTCGACTACAACGGCTACAAGGTGGTCACCAAACCGGCCAAGGAGTTCACCGATTCCAGCGGGCGGCGCAAGATCAAGGGCAATATGGACATCGAACTGACCATCGACGCGCTCGAGCTCGCCGATGTCGTCGACCATTACGTGATCTTCTCCGGCGACGGCGATTTCCGCACCCTCGTCGAAGCCCTGCAACGGCGCGGCCGCAAGGTCAGCGTGGTCTCCACCATGGCCTCGCAGCCGCCGATGATCTCGGACGATTTGCGCCGCCAGGCCGATTACTTCATCGATCTGATGACGCTGAAGGGCGATGTCGGCCGCGACCCCAGCGAGCGCCCGGCGCGCCGCGTCGAAAATACCGACGTCGACGATGACGACGACGACCACGGCGACGACGATTGAAGCCCGCCATGATGTCCGACCCCGTGCGGGCGGTCGAGCCGCCCAGCGATTGCGCGCTGTGCCCTCGCCTGCACGGCTTTATCGCCGATTGGCGGACGCGCGAGCCCGACTGGCACAATGCGCCGGTGCCGTCCTTCCTGCCGCCGCGAGGCGGTGAAACCGTGCGCGTGCTGATCGTCGGGCTGGCCCCGGGACTGCGCGGCGCCAACCGCACCGGCCGCCCCTTCACCGGCGACTATGCCGGCGACCTGCTCTACGCCACGCTGAAGCGGTTCGGGCTGGCGCGCGGCACATTCGAGGCGCGCCCCGACGACAGTCTGGAACTGGTGGAAACCGCGATCACCAACGCGGTGCGATGCGTACCGCCGGAAAACAAGCCGGTCGGCGCCGAGATCAACACCTGCCGGCGTTTTCTGGTGCCGACCATCGAGGCCCTGCCCCGGCTCGAGGCCATCCTCACTCTGGGCTCGATCGCGCACCAGTCGACGGTGCGCGCGCTCGGCCTGAAGATCAAGGATGCCCCCTTTGCCCATGGCGCGGCGTTCGACGCCGGCCGGATCAGGCTTTTTTCCAGCTACCACTGCTCACGCTACAACACCAATACCGGCCGGCTGACGGAAGCGATGTTCGTCGACGTGTTCGCCAAGCTTGCGGAGCATGTGCGCGCGCGGCGACACGCCGCCGAATAAGCGCCGGCCTTGCCTGGGCGCGGGGATTGCCGGTCAGCCGCGCTCCTTCAAAAGCCGCGCCTTTTCGCGGTTCCAGTCACGCGCCTTGGACGTCTCGCGCTTGTCGTGCAGCTTCTTGCCGCGCGCGATCGCCAGCAGCAGCTTGGCGCGACCGCGCTCGTTGAAGTAGATCTTCAACGGCACCATGGTCATGCCCTCGCGTTCGACCGCCCGCGCAAGCCGGGCCATTTCGCGCTTGTTGAGCAAAAGCTTGCGGCGCCGGCGCGGCTCGTGATTGAAGCGGTTGCCCTGCAGATATTCAGGCACGTGCGCATTGATCAGCCAGATTTCGCCGTCCTCGGCCGAGGCATAGGCTTCGGCGATATTGGCGTGGCCCTCGCGCAACGACTTGACCTCGGTGCCGGTCAGCACCAGGCCGGCCTCGATCGTGTCCAGCACCTCGTAGGAGAAGCGGGCCTTACGGTTTTCGGCAACCGTCTTGGAGTTGGATTTCTTGTCCTGGGCCATCGTTTACGCTGCGCGCGACGCGCGTCAGTTCATCAGCCCGGCATGTTTCATGGCCGCGTCGATGCGTTCGGCGGTGGCGGCTTCGACCGCCATCATCGGCAGCCGCACGCCGCCGCCGATGCGCCCGAGACGCGACAGCGCGTATTTCGCGCCGGCCGGGTTGGGCTCCACGAACAGCGCCCGGTGCAGCGGCATCAGCCGGTCTTGCAGGTCGATCGCCCGGTCCCGGTCGCCGTTCAGCGAGGCTTCCTGGAACTCCGCGCACAGGCGCGGCGCGACGTTGGAGGTGACGGAGATGCAACCAACCCCGCCATGGGCGTTGAAGCCGAGCGCGGAGGCGTCCTCGCCCGAAAGCTGGATGAAATCGGCGCCGCAGGTCGCGCGCTGCTCGCTCACGCGCTCGACCTTGCCGGTCGCATCCTTGACGCCGGCGATGTTGGCAAAATCCCGCGCCAGCCGCCCCATGGTCTCCGGCAGCATGTCGATGACCGAGCGCGGCGGGATGTTGTAGATAAAGACCGGCAGCTTGGTGGCGCGCGCCACGGCGGCGAAATGCCCGTAAAGCCCGCGCTGGTTGGGCTTGTTGTAATACGGTGTCACCACAAGCACGCCGTCGGCGCCCACGCTTTCGGCATAGTCGACCAGGCCGACGGCCTCGGCGGTGTTGTTGGAGCCGGCACCGGCAATCACCGGCACGCGACCGGCGGCGACCTCGACGCAGACCTTGATCACTTGGCGATGCTCGTCATGGGTGAGCGTGGGCGATTCACCGGTCGTGCCGACCGGGACAAGCCCGTTGGAGCCCTCGGCGATCTGCCACTCGACAAAGGCGCGGAACGCTTTCTCGTCAAAACTCCCGTCGGATGCGAACGGGGTGACGAGCGCGGTAAGCGAGCCTCTGAACATGTTTTCTTCCCAAAATCCTGACGAAAAGGGGCACGGCACGCGCCCGCCCCGCTCAATAACCGATTGCGCAGCCGCGCACCATAGTCTTGCCACGAGCAGCCGACAAGATTCAGGCCGATCAGGCCCGTACCGCGCGTTAACCGGTCGTTTACGCCGTTTTCACCGGCACACGCCATAGTGACGGCGACAGGGCGATGGACACGGGCTCCCACGGAGGCGGACAACAGCAATGAAGACGAAGACGACGGCGGGCAGGATCGGGTTGGCGGCGCTGTTGATCGTGCTGCCGGCGCTGCTCGTGGTGGCGCTGGTGGACGCCCCCGGCCCGGCCGTCGATGTCGACAAAGAGCTGACGACGGGCTCGGTCGCGGCGCGGGTGCCGGGGCGCGACCGCGAACCGGCGGCTGACAGCGAAAGCCTGGCCCTGCTCAAGGACGGCCTCGATGCGCTTTCCGCCGGCGATATCGACGGGGCGCGGGCGCGGCGCGACGCGCTGCCGGCCGACGCGCTCGACCGCAAGATCCTGGCCTGGGCGATCGCGCTTGCCGGCGGCGAGAGTGCCGCGACAGCCCAAACCCCGCCCGACTGGCCGGGGCTGGAGGCGCTGCGCCGCAACAGCGAACGCCGCCTTGCCGCCGACGATCCCGAACCGCAGGTGGTGGCCGACGCCTTTTCCGCCACCCCGCCGCAGACCTTCGAGGGCACGATGCTGCTCGGCAAGGCGCTGCGCGCGCTCGGCCGCGACCAGGAGGCGCGCGCTTTGCTGAGCCCGTTCTGGCGCCGCACCAAGCTCAATGCGCGCCAGGAAACGGCCTTCCTGCGCGCCTTCGGATCATTCCTGCCGGCCGCCGACCACCGCTACCGCGCCGAGCGCATGCTCTATGAGGACCGCATCCGCTCGGCCGAGCGCGTGGCCGCGCTGGCCGGCGTCGAGGCGCTCGTTGCGGCCTGGGGAGCGGTAATCCGCAACCGCGACAATGCCGGCGCCCTGCTCGAGGCCGTGCCGGCAGCGCAGCGCGAGGCCGGCTATCACCACGCCAAAGCGAAATATCTCAGGCGACAGGGTCGGTTCGTCGAGGCCGCGCACGTGCTCGCCGACGCGCCGAGAGCGGGCGAGCAACGGATCGACCCCGACGCCTGGTGGGTCGAGCGGCGGGTCTTGTCGCGGGAATTGCTGGATAGCGGCGCGGCCGAAACTGCCTACAAGGTCGCCGCCGACCACAGCGCCGAGAGCGCGGCGGCGATCGCCGATGCGGAGTTTCACGCCGGCTGGTACGCGCTGCGCGGGCTCGGCGACGCCAAAAAGGCGGCGGCCCATTTCGCGCGCATCGCCGCGGTTTCGTCGGGACCGATCTCGCTGGCGCGCGCGCATTACTGGCTCGCGCGCACGGCGGAGGCCGGCGGTCCGGGCGAGGCGACGCAGGAATACCGGCGCGCGGCCGTCCACGGCACCGCCTTTTATGGCCAGCTCGCCGCCGCCAGGCTGGGGCAAACCACGATCGCGGCCGGCTATCCGGAGCCGAATGCGGCCGACCGCGGCCGTTTCGCGGGCCGCGACATCGTGGCCGCGATCGACAGGCTGGAACGCATCGGCCAGGGCCGGCGCGCGGAGATTTTGTATCGCGGCCTGGCCGACGACTTGACCAGCCCCGGCGAGATCGCGCTGCTGGCGGCCAGGGCGCAGGGCCGCGGCAACCATTTCCTGGCCCTGAAGATCAGCAAGCGTGCGGCCGCGCGCGGCATCGATATCGGCGCGCTCGCCTATCCGCTCGGGGCGATCCCGGCTTCGGCCGATGTCGCGGCGGCCGGCAAGGCGCTGGCCTATGCCGTGGCGCGCCAGGAAAGCGAATTCAACGTCGCCGCGATCTCGGGCGCCGGCGCGCGCGGGCTGCTGCAGCTTTTGCCCGGGACCGCCAAGGACATGGCGCGCAAGACCGGGCTTGCCTACTCGGCCACGCGGCTGACCAGCGACGCCGGCTACAACGCCACGCTGGGCGCGGCCTTTCTCGGCGAGCAGCTCGCGCGGTTCGACGGGTCCTACGTGCTGACCTTCGCCGGTTACAATGCCGGGCCGCGCCGGGCTGCCGAATGGGCGACGCGCTATGGCGACCCGCGCGGCGCCGACATCGAGACCGTGATCGACTGGATCGAGCGCATCCCCTACACGGAGACGCGCAACTATGTGCAGCGCGTGATGGAAAACTATCAGGTCTACAAGATGCAGCTGACCGGCCGTGTCGATATCGAAAAGGACCTGACACGCGGGCGCTGAGCACGAACCGGGCGCAGACCGCGGCAATCGCCCTGATTGCGCACGGGCGAAGAATAGGTTGTGCGTTTGACCTTGCCGGCGGCGCCCGGTAGAGCGTGACAGGGCACATTTAGATCGGCCTTTTGCGAAAAAGACCGTGTTTCAACAAAGAGATGGATCGCGACGCCAAGTCGGCGGAACGGCCCGTCGGTCAACAGCCGCGCAAGCGCGATGCGGACGCCAGAGGAGCCATTCGTGACGCAGGACGCCGCCTGGCGGAGCTTTTTCTTCACCGCTTCGGACGGATTGCGGCTGCATGCGCGGCTTTATCCGGGCGACGGGGCTCTCCTGCCGCTGATCTGCCTGCCGGGACTGACGCGCAATGCCCGCGATTTCCACGCGCTCGCCCTCGCCCTGGCAGGCGAAACCGGCCGCGCCCGCCCGATCGTCGCCTTCGACTATCGCGGCCGCGGCCTGTCGGCCTGGGACAAGGACTGGCGCCGCTACGACGTGCTGGTGGAGGCCGAGGATGTCGTCGCCGGCCTGGTGGCGGCCGGGATCGAGCACGGCGCCTTCGTCGGCACCTCGCGCGGCGGACTAATTATCCATGCGCTCGCGGCGCTGCGTCCCGGCCTGATGAAAGCGGCGATCCTCAACGATATCGGCCCGCGCATCGACGGCGCGGGGCTGGCCCAGATCCGCGCCTATCTGGAACGCGCGCCGCGGCCCAAAACGCGCGCCGACGCGCTCGCCATCCAGCGCGCGGCGGCCGGCGCGTCGTTCGAGGCGCTGTCGGAGCGAGACTGGGAACGCATGGTCGACGCGCTTTACGTCGAAGACAGCATGCCGCCGGTGCCCGCCTACGACCCGGCGCTTTTGAAGACGGTGACGGGCGTCGACCTGAACCGGCCGCTACCGGAGTTGTGGCGGCAATTCGCCGGGCTCGGCGCGATCCCGGTGCTTGCCATTCGCGGCGCCAATTCGACCCTGCTTTCGGCCGCAACGCTGGCCGAGATGGCGCAGCGCCATCCCGACATCGAGACCCTCACCGTGGCCGGCCAAGGCCATGCGCCGCTTCTGGAGACCGGCGACCTGCCCCGGCGCATCGCCGCGTTCCTTGCCAAGGCCGACCGTCGGTAGGTCAGGAGAGCGCTTCGGCTCGTCGCCGTCGCGACCAGATTTCGCGGTCCGGGGCGATCCTGGCGTGAGGCCGGCTCCCGTTTTTTGCATCCACGCGGCGTGAGACGGCAACCGTCCCGGACGTTCTTCGGGCGGACCCGCTTGCGCGCCGCGAGGGCGCGATCCGGCCGGAAATGCGGGACAAGGCAGGGGTCGCGGCGCAAGCCGCCCGGGCTGATGAGACAGGGGTTAAGGGGGGGGATAAGGGACGGGAGGCGGAAGTCGGTCGGTGCAAGCCGGCGGACGGGTCTTCCGTCCGAAGTCTTCAGTCACGCGCGGCGGTTGTGCCCGGGTGTCAACGCTGCGGCCCGTTGCCTGCCCGTTACCGGCGGATGGGCCCGCCGACGATGCCCGACCGCTGTCGTTTTCTCCGACCCGAACGCGAAAAACCCGGCGGTTGCCCGCCGGGTTTTCCTCAAATCAGCCGATCAGCCGATTAGAAGTAGCGCGTGAAGCGCAGGTAGCCCGAAACCGTGCCGTCCGGATCCAGCGGAGCCGGGGTGGCCGGGAAGTTGAAAGCACCAACGTCGTCGTAGTGGATCTCGGCGCGGACTTCGAAGTCCGAAACCGGGAACCAGACCAGCGAGAACTCAGCACCCCAGGCATCAGCACCGGAGAGCAGGTCCGAACCCGCGTAGTACAGGTCGTTCCACCACTGGAACGCCACCGAGGCGCCGAGGGTCGAGGAGAACTGGTGGTTGTAGGAAACCAGCACGCTCCACTCGGAACCGCCGTAGTAGCTTTCGCCGGTGGGGCCGAAGATCGCGCTCGGCGAGCCGACATTGTAGGCGTGCGCGCCGTCAGCGTAGAACACGAACGCGCGGAGCGAGGAGCCCGGCATGTTCGGAATGTTGATCTGCGCGCCAAGCTGAGCGCCGAAGCCGCCGCTGTTGAAACCGGCGAACGGAGCCAGGCCCGAAAGGGTCGGAACCGTACCGTCGAAGCTCTCGTCGTAAGCGACCTTCACCCAGACAGCGCCCCAGCCCTGCGAGATGCCGATCTTGGCGACGACGTCGGGCATGTAGCCTTCACCCGACAGCGCATCGTCTTCGAGCGAGATCGCGGCGAAGAAGCCGTTGCCGCCGTCGA
>NZ_PYBP01000016.1:0-50186 GCF_003015025.1 Nitratireductor sp. StC3
AGGCCACAGGCAAAAAGAAGGAGAAAGCCGCGCCCTTGACCACAACCTGAGACCCAAACCATACATGAAGGCGGGTCACTTCTCGACGAAAATCCCGGGTCAGCTCTCAGCGGAAATCAACATTCAGATGTGCCTGCCGGAAAAACCGGCCGGACATCGCCGAATCCATGCTCATAGCACTGGAGAAACTGGACGATGAATGGGGGAGCTCTGTCGCGAGCGATCGTCCGCTGATCGATGCCTATCGCGATGTGATCGGGACCTGCGGTTATAGGAAGTCCTAAATTCCTTGGGCCGGCGGCGCTGGCCATCGATTTGGGTTCCAAGCGTCAAATGGATCGAGGGCCCCACAGAATGATTGCGGCGCCCAGAAGACATACCGCAGCACCTGTGACGTCCCAGCGGTCCGGTCGTTGGGACTCGATTACCCAGAGCCAGACAAGCGATGCGGCAATGTAGACGCCGCCATAGGCTGCATAGGCACGACCGGCGAAGTCGCTGTCGATGCGCGTCAGAAGCCAGGCGAAGACGGCAAGACTTGCCATGCCCGGAATGAGCCAGAGCGGCGAGCGATCCAGGCGCAGCCAGGCCCAGAAAGTGAAACAGCCGGCGATCTCCGCAAGTGCCGCGCCGACATAAACCGCCAACGTCATCGTCACGATGCCAACGCCTCCAGAACGGGACATTCCGGCACATCCTCTCCGGAACACTGCGCGGCGGTCGCCGCCAGCACCTGCTCGATCCGTTTCAGGTCGGCGATCTTGGCCCGGATATCGGCGAGGTGTCGCTCTGTCCGTTCCTTCACTTCGGCGCAGGTCTGCGTACCGCCATCGACGAGGTCGAGCAGGCCGCGGATCTCGTCGATGGAAAAGCCGAGCTCGCGGGCGCGCAGGATGAATCGCAGCCGCGCGACGTGGGCTTCGTCGTAGACGCGGTAACCCGACACCGTGCGCGGCGGATCGGGTATCATGCCCGTCTTCTCGTAGTAACGGATGGTTTCGAGATTGCAGCCCGTGCGCCTTGCCAGTTCGGCGCGCTGTAATCGCTTCCCGGAAACGTGATCGGCCATTGTTCGGATTCTTCCTTGAGTCTGTAGTTGCTACAGACCTTAGCTTGCTCTGGAATGAAATTCGAGGATGAACCGCATGATCGAGACTGGAATTGAAACCGTGACACTGGATGCGCCGACGCACGTGGCGGATCGAAAGAAGGAATGGTTTGCCGCCGGCGGTGTCGTCGGCGCGATTCTGGCGTCAACCTGCTGTATCGCGCCGCTCGTCCTGTTGTTGCTCGGCGTGTCGGGTGCCTGGATCGGCAATCTGACCGCGCTCGAGCCCTACAAGCCGATCTTTGCCGGCGTGGCGCTTGTCTTCATCGTGCTCGGGTTCCGGCAGGTCTATTTGAAGGCCAAGCCCGCCTGCGCGGACGGATCCTACTGCGCCCGTCCCGAATCCGCCCTCATCACCAAATCGGCCCTGTGGCTTTCGACGGTTCTGGTCGTCGTCGCGCTGACCATCAACTGGTGGGCGCCGCTTTTCTATTAGGAGAACTGACATGAAACGACTTCTCATCGCTACGGCGGGATTGCTGGTTATCGGTGTGTCCGGTCTTCCCCTTATTGGTTCGATCCCCTCGCCGATTCTCGTTTCGGCCGCGCAAGCGGGTGCGACCCAACAGACCGCCACCTTCGACGTGCCGGGCATGACCTGCGCGCTCTGCCCCGTCACGGTGAGAAAGGCGATGGAGGGTGTCGAAGGCGTGAGACAAGTCGAGGTCGACTTCGATGCCAGGACGGCGACCGTGGTGTTCGATCCGTCCGTGACGACCATTGAAGCCATTGCCGCCGCCTCAGCCAATGCCGGTTATCCGGCAAAGCATATCTTGTGACGGCCGTGACCAGCGCTCTCAAGACAGTATCGATAATTACCTGCCCGGTTTGCGGGCACCGTGCGACGGAGACGATGCCGACGGATGCCTGTCAGTATTTCTATGAATGCAACAATTGTGGAAACACGATCAAACCCAGACCCGGGGATTGTTGCGTGTTCTGCTCCTATGGTGATGTTCCCTGTCCGCCGGTCCAGAGCTCGGAGAACGGTGTCGATTGCTGCGCCAATCAAGACTGATTGTCGCGAGGCATGAGGTACTGGCTTGTTGTGTCTTGTTGGCCGGCCAACACGGCTTGAACGGTCGAGGCCAGTGACTTACCGTGGCCTTTGACCATATCCCCCTAGGGAGGATATGGTCTGAACATGTCAGCAGCTCTCCATTCCACGCATCCGGCCATCGTCAAGCGTCTCAAACGCGCCGGTGGTCACCTGCAAAGTGTGATCGGCATGATTGAGGACGGTCGACCATGCCTCGATCTCGCGCAGCAACTTCACGCCGTCGAAAAAGCGATTGCCGAAGCCAAGAAAACGCTGATCCGGGATCATCTCGACCATTGTCTCGGCGAAGCCGCGGAGGGCTTGCCGGAAGTGCAGAAGCGCTCGATCGCCGAATTCAAGACGATCACGAAATATCTGTGAAACGCCGATGCTCGAAATCCTGGCGAACCGCACTTATCGGCATCTCTTCAGCGCACAGGTCATCGCCCTGATCGGCACGGGACTGGCAACCGTTGCGCTTGGGTTGCTGGCATTCGATCTGGCAGGAGCCGATGCCGGGGCGGTCCTGGGTACCGCGCTCGCCATCAAGATGATCGCTTATGTCGGCGTTGCGCCGGTTGCGGCAGCGTTCGCCGAACGCCTTCCCCGGCGCGCCATGCTGGTCAGCCTCGATCTGGTGCGCGCGGCAATCGCGGTGTTATTGCCATTCGTCACCGAGGTCTGGCAGATCTATGTGCTGATTTTCCTGCTGCAATCGGCATCGGCGGCGTTTACCCCGACATTTCAGGCGACGATCCCCGATGTTCTGCCCGAGGAGAAGGACTATACACGCGCCTTGTCCCTCTCGCGGCTGGCCTACGATCTCGAAAGCCTCGTGAGTCCGATACTGGCCGCGCTGCTGCTCACGCTGATGAGCTTTCATACGTTGTTTGCAGGCACCGTCATCGGCTTCCTCGCATCGGCCGCCCTGGTTGTCTCGGTCTTGCTGCCCAGCCCGAAACCGACCACGCCGCGGCCGATATACGAACGAACCACGCGTGGGATGCGCATCTATCTGGCAACACCGCGGTTGCGCGGCCTGCTGGCAATTAACATGGCCGTCGCCGCGGCCGGTGCGATGGTGATCGTCAACACTGTGGTCATTGTACAAGGCGCATTCGGTCTTTCTCAGCAATCGACAGCCTTGGCGCTTGCGGCTTTCGGTGGCGGGTCGATGCTGGCGGCGCTTGCCCTGCCGAAGCTGCTCGAAACCATCTCCGACCGTGTAGCGATGCTCGCTGGCGTCGCGGTCATGATCGCAGGCCTCATTGCGGGAACCGTTGTGCCAGGCTTTGCTGTCCTTCTGCCGCTCTGGTTCGTGATCGGGATCGGCTATTCCACCGCGCAAACGCCTTCCGGCCGATTGCTGCGGCGCTCCTCGCATCCCGAGGATCGACCGGCCCTTTTTGCCGCGCAATTTGCCCTGTCGCATGCCTGTTGGCTTGCTACCTATCCGTTGGCGGGTTGGCTGGGCGCCACAATTGGACTGGTCCCGACATTCCTGGTTCTTGCCGTCATCGCCGCTGCAGCATTGGCGGCGGCGCTGCTTCTCTGGCCGGCGACCGACAAGGAGACGATCCCGCACAGACATCCCGAACTGCCTGCCGATGACCCGCATTGGAAAGAGGGCATACCCAGCGGCGGCCTGCGCCACGCCCATGCTTTCGTTATCGACGATCTGCATCCGCAATGGCCGCGCGAGCCCTGAGCGGGGGATGGGACGATTCATGACGGCATGTCGATCCCGACTGCCACTTTCCCGCTTCCCCGAACACCCGGAATTAGATCAAGTCAAATCTTCACCAGCATGGCCGTGGCGTACATGAACGCCACCCCGAAGGCGGCTCCGGACAGGACAGGCCACGAGGACAGGGCCGCGACGCCACGCCCGTCGGATTTCATGAGATAGGCGGCAACCTCAATGACGACCTGAAGGATGGCGCCCGCCCCAATCGCCAGCGCCAGCGCCGACCATTGCGGCGCATGGGCGAGGCTTCCGATCCAGAGCCCGAGTACCGCCGGGCCGCCGGCAAGCAGCGTCAGCGCCGGAAATATCCACAGAGCGGGTCGCCCCTTTAGCATCGGGGCGGCAATCCCGATCCCCTCGGTGATATTGTGAAGCGTGAAGCCGAGCACCAGGAAGGTACCGAGACCCGCCGCCCCAGACGCGAAGGCCGCGCCAATGGCGAGGCCCTCGCCGAGATTGTGCAGGCCGATGCCGAGGGCGATGAATGTCGCGAGCGCCAGCCCGGCCGGTCTGCCGTCGCGGCGGCCGATCGCCATGAGTAGCAGAAAGCTTGCCGCGGCCGCCAGAACAACCATCACCTGGCCCTGGAAGATGGCCGCGGCTTCGTCCGCAAGCTCGAATGCCTCCCCTCCGGCGTCTATCATCAGGAAGACCAGCAGGCCCACGGTCATGGCGAGAAGGAAGTTCATGCCGCCGCGCCCGATGCCGCGCAGCGCCGGATAGAACATAAGCCCGATCGCAACGGGAACGATGCCGACAAAGGCGCCCAGGAGCGCCTGATTGACGAGGCTTCCCGTGGTGGGCACCGGCGTCGGCACGGCGACCGGGATTTCGTGCTCGAAGGTTGCACCGGTATTGGTGATGATCTTCACCGCGTGCGCTTCACCCTGAACCCAGGGATAGGGCAGATGGATCCAGGCGGTCTCCCCGCGCGCGAGCGGTCCTGACGGATCCTGGGAAAACTCCCAATAGGCATCGTCGACAAGGACCTGGGCGATGGTCATCGGTTCCGAGCCGCCGGCGCGGACGAGTAAGTCGATGCCGCCCGACGACAGGACCGTTCGCTCGAATGTCAGGTTCTCCACGGGGGGCGCACCGTTGTCGAAACTTCTCAACGGGTCAGCCGCGACAAGCCATGCAACCGCAAGCGCCAGCACGGCGAGCGGCAAAACGAGCCAGACGAGGGGCGCGCGGGAGCGCGGCGCTTCTTCGGCCGGAGTCGATCCTGCTTCGGTGACGGGGTGCGCTTCATTCATGCCACGGCCTCCTGAACATCGAAGAAGCTCATCCAGCCGAGCTCGGCAAACTCCGACTGGTGCGCATGGAACATATAGAGCCCCGGCTCGTGGTCCTTGAAGGAGAACTCGAGAATGCCGCGCTGGGCCTGGCACTGCATGACCGTATCGACCGTTCGAAGCGTCGGCGTCAGCGTCGTACCGTGATCGTAGTAGTCGAAGAAGTTGGCATGCAGGTGGAGCGAGTTGATCGGGTCGAATTCGACGGCGTTCACGAGGTAGACCCGCACCGGCTTGTCGCGCCGTATCGGGATCGGCCGCTTCATGTAGGTATGCGCGACCGTGTTGACGGCATAGACCTCATTCTCGTCGTCGAAATTGGTGTCGAAGGCGTTCATCACCATCGCCAGTTCCTGCCACTCCGCATTCTCCGGCGTGCCGAGCAGGCGAGACCGGGCGAC
This sequence comes from Nitratireductor sp. StC3, assembly GCF_003015025.1. Lineage (NCBI taxonomy): Bacteria > Pseudomonadati > Pseudomonadota > Alphaproteobacteria > Hyphomicrobiales > Phyllobacteriaceae > Nitratireductor > Nitratireductor sp. StC3. The sequence continues at coordinate 5,591 of NZ_PYBP01000016.1, forward strand.
ATCGGTGTGTTCCGGGTGAAGCGCGGGGTCGGGGTCGATGACGAAGAGCCCGTAGAGCCCCTTGTGGATGTGCCGTTTTAGCGGCAGCGCATGGCAATGATAGAGGTGGCAGCCGAAGGGTACGGCGTCGAACTCGTAGACGAACTCCTCGCCCGGCGCGATCACGCCGGCGCCCGGAATGCCGTCCATGCGCGCGGAATGGATATTGTGACAGTGGATCGAATGTGGGTGAGAGCCGAAGTTACGAAAGACGATCTTCAGCCTCTCGCCTTCTGTGGCGCGCAGCGCAGGCCCCGGTACCCGGCCGTTATAGGTCCAGGCCGGGAACATGACGCCGGGGGCGATCTCGATCTCCTTGTCGACGGCATCGATCTCGAAGGTGCGCAGAACCCGCCCGCCGGGCAGGCGCGAGACGGTGCCGGTCTCCCAGTCGGTCAGCATCTTCCTGGTGTCGAAGCCGTTGCGCTCCTCATCGACCTCGCCGACGGTCATCATCGCGCCGTGGCTCGGGCCGTGACCGGCTGAGCCCAATCCGTCGTGCCCCGAGCCGCTGGAACGCTCCGCTGGGGCGGGCTGCTGCGCGGCGCCTGCGGCGGCAATGGCCGATCCCCCAGCCGCGAGGATACCAGCGCCCAGCACGCCGCGCCTGCTCAATTTTACCCTGAACCAATCGGTGATCTCGCCCATCTTTCATTCCTGCAAATGCAAACGATTTGCAAGTTAGCATCGCAGTTGTCCCAGTGCAAGCGCGGGGCACGGCCCGGAAAAGACCCTGGTTGAATCGGGAGATCGAGAAGTTGTTTCGGAACGGAATTGACCTCAGAGCGGAAACGAGAACAGGAGATACGAGCGCATGCAATGTCCCGTTGACAATGAAACACTGGTCATGCCCGAACGCAGCGGTGTCGAGATCGATTATTGCCCGAAGTGCCGCGGCGTGTGGCTTGACCGTGGCGAGTTGGACAAGTTCATGGAGCGATCGGCGACACAGTCGGCTCCTTTGCCAAGCCGAGAGGCGCCCCACCAACAAGGTCACGGGCACGGCGGTAAGCCGTACCGCAAGAAGAAGGAATCGTTCCTGAACGAGGTGTTCGACTTTTGACGGTCATGCCGACGCGGTTTCCGCTGCCGCGTGCAACCAGTCGATCCTCAGACGCGCCGACAACAACAGGCAGCCGGATATCGGGTGATCAGGCAGAACAAGGAGCACCCGGATCGACCGCGACCGCCCGGCGGGGCCGACTGATGTCAGATTGAATCAGCCGCTGCGCGCCCACTCGGCGGCCTCATCCTTCTCGCCGGGCCCGAACCAGCGCATCTCGGAACGCGTCAGAAGCCCGGCCAGCGATGTTCCCCAATCCATCCACTTGCTGTCGCCGACGACGGCGATACGGCGAAAGTCGTTGCGGTGCGTCGCATCCATCTTCAGGTCTTCGCGTAGAGCGGCGAGCCCCTCGTAACCTTCGGTTCCTGTGAGGTCGATGACAAGGCCGGGCTTGTCTTCCGATCGCAACCGTTCGTGCAGCAGCGCGTGCATCCGTTTCAGGTCGTCTTCTGTCAGCTTGCCTTCGCAGGCAATCCCCACGACGTCATCCTGCGTTGTCAGTGTTTCGGTGAACATGGTCGTTCTCTTTTCCCGCCGCCCCGCCATGGCCGTAGAGATCGGCGTCATCGTGGGCGGAATCGACGCGTTCGAATTCCAAGCTGGAATGGGTGATGCCGAAGCGGCCCTTCAGGCGCTCCTTGATGTCGGCCTTGACAGATTCGATGCGCTTCCAGCCCTTCGCTGTCAGGACCACGTGGCAGTCAAGCGCCGCCTCATGCTCCTGCATCTGCCAGAGATGCACGTGGTGAACGTCCTGGACCCCGGCGACGTTCCGCACCGCGTTGATCACGGCGTCGCTATCGATATCAGGCGGGCTCCCCAGCATCAGCGTCCGGATTGGGCCACCGATTTCGGTGAAGGCAAGATACAAGATGTAGAGCGCGATACCGATCGTGATCGCGGGGTCAACCCAGCGCATGTCGTAAAGGATAATGAGGGAGCCGCCGATAATCACGGCGACCGATGCAAGCGCGTCAGACAGGTTGTGCAGGAAGAGCGCGCGTATGTTCACGCTGCCTTTCTGCATCGAGTAGGTAAGCAGCGCTGTCAGCGTATCCACTGCGAGAGCGATGCTGCCGAGGATCACCACGGTCCAACCCTGGACCTCAGAAGGCTCGATCATCCGCATGCCGCCCTCATAGATCAGGTAGAAGCCGACGAGTATGAGCGTGGTATAGTTGATCAGGGCGGCGACAATCTCGATGCGGCCATATCCGAAGGTCATGCGTTTGTCGGCCGGGCGGCGCGCAATCTTGCGCGCTGCGAAGGCAATGACGAGGGATGCCATGTCGGAGAAGTTATGCAGCGCGTCGGCGATCAGCGCGAGACTGCCAGCCATGATGCCGCCGACGATCTGCGCGACGGTCAGGAGGCCATTCGCCCAAATGGCGACGGAGACCCGCCGGTCCCCCGATTTCGGATCTATGTGGGCGTGGCTGTGATCATGAGGCATGGATCATGTGATCCTTCAACGTATAAACTCCTGATGTGTTTTCCCCCTGCGAGCCGTCCTTGCCGATGAGGGAGCCGAGTCCGGCGGAGACGAGCGCGAAAAGCGCAAAGCCGCAGACGAAGGCAAGCGTAGAACTTCGTGTGTCTCCTGTGGCCTCATGCGCTTCCTCCAGCATATCTTCCACGGCGGCGACCGTCAGAAGGCCGGCGACGAAGCTCAGGGCGACGTACTTGGCGGCGTCCGGCGCGTTCTGCAGAAGCAACCACGCGATCAGCGCCGCCCCGAGGCAATAGACGGGGAAAGAGAACGAGACGGCAATTCGCCTGCCCCGCGACACCTTCTTCTCCCGTAGATTCGCCACCACCGAATAGCCCTCGGGAAAATCCGCCAGCACCTGCCCGGCGGCCAGGACGATGGCGAGCGACGTCGCAACCGCCGAGCCCGATCCAATCATCAACCCGTCTCCCGAAAGGTCGACCGCGACGGCGACATAGATCATCCACATTGGGCTGCCGCCGTCTCCCGACGTCACCCGCTCGATCAATGTCTCGGCTCCAACATAGGCTGCGCCGCCTGCAGCGAAGGAGGCGGCGATCCACCAGCCGGCAAGATTGTCGAGCGCCTCGGGCATCAGCTCGATGGCGACCACGCCGATGACGATGCCCGACGCCGCGTGCAGAGCGAGATTGAGAAGACGCGGCGTCGTGCGGACGAACTCAGCCACCATTCCCCCGGCTAGGTTGCCCAGCCCCGGAAGCAGCGCAAGACCGATGACCAGCCACAGATCGTTCACTCTCGCTCCCTTGGAAATGACTTTTCCATATTTGTTGGAGGCATCACATGAAGCCGATGCCGCCGTAGCTTGCCTAGCGCATCCAACGCCGAGCGCAATATTGCTGTTCCCCGAGCCAAATTCTCTGTGCAGGTATTCGCGGAATACCGCGAGGCGAATTGACTTTGCGGTGCAGTGAGTGGATGCACATTTGACCCCTTGCAAGCGCCGATCAGCCGGAGATTAGGGGCAATCCTGCCGCTGCACCGACGAGGCAAATTGCATCCCGAACTGTGGCCTATCTGCAATGGTCAGCCGCCCGTTGCGTTGTTAACTTATTGGTAACGAATCGGGCGAAGGGGTGGAAACGATGCCGAGCAAGAGATTGCTGGGGATCCTCGTTGCATTGTTCGGTATAGCCTCATCGGGGCCGGCTTCGGCGCATCCGAGCCAAATGGTGACTGGAGGCCAGACCTCTCAGCCGATCGGACACTATGAACTGTGCAAGCGCATGCCGAAGGAGTGCTCAGTACGATCGAATGACGTCAGTCCTGTAGCGTGGAGCAATGATTTTCGGCGACGTCTCGCCGACCTATCAGGGTCGATCAACAAGGCGATCAAGCCGATGTATGACAGCGACGTCTACGGCAAGGACGAATTCTGGACCTATCCGACGGACAGGGGTGATTGTGAGGACTATGCGCTCCAAAAGCGCCGCGTCCTGATGAATGAGGGCGTTGCGCCCGCAAACCTACTGCTCACAGTTCTCAAGAAATCCAACGGAGAGGGGCATGCCGTCCTCACCGTCAGAACGGAAGTCGGCGACTACATACTCGACAATCTTACTGATGACATTCTCCCCTGGGACGAGACCGGCTACCTGTTTTTGAAGAGACAGGCGACCTATCACACTGGACGGTGGGTGAGCATCCGCGACGGCGATGCGCCACTGGTGGGCGCACTGCATTGATCCGCCGCTGCATGCCGGCCGTACGTCGCAGCCGGGAGTCGTGTGACATTTGCACGCCAAGCTGCGCTGTGTAGCCTTCATGAAGCTATAGCTCGTTGCGGTGTACTCTTTCGCAGATGCGATTGCTGGCAGTCGGTCGCTTTCCACTGAAAATCCGCCGTGCCTTCCAACTCTTGAATCTTCTAGTCCCTATAGGAACTACAGTCGGCACCGATGCATAAGGCTGCCCCGGTTCTGGCTTCCAGGTGCAGCGTATTCTCATGCATGATTTCTTGCGGGGCTCGAAATGCTCACCATTGTCTTCTTCATCGCTGTCACATCAGCGGCGCTACTGGTTGCGCTGCTGTTCTGGTCCATTGCGAAACCGGCCCAGCGTGTGTGGCCGCCTCCTTCCGCGCAGGTGGGATGGCAGTTCTGGCTGGTGTGGGTGGTGGTCGGCCTGCTGATCTTCGCAACGCTTTACATTGGTATCGCTGATTACGGCAGCCTCGACCTGGATGCCTGGCCTTGGCGGGTCGTCGGCGGCGTCCTTCTGGTTCTGGGCAATGCGCTGGCCTGGTGGGGCGTTGCCGCCCTCGGCTCAAGGCCGACGACCGGACTCGCCGGCGATCTTGCGACTGGCGGCCCCTACCGGTTCACGCGCAATCCCCAATACATCGGCGACATCCTCGTCTTCGCCGGCTTTGTGCTTGCTGCCAATTCCTGGCTCGCATTATGGCCGGCGCTTTTGGCGATTATCAGCGCGTTCATCGCCCCATTTTCCGAGGAACCGTGGCTTGAGGCGCGGCTCGGCGACGCCTACCGCGACTACAAGCGGCGCGTTCGACGCTTCATCTGAGACCGCTTGAAAACTTCGCATCGGGTCTTGAACCTACAGTTGCTAGAGGTCCTATCTTGGAAGGACCAATCAGAGTCGACCGCGGAACGGTGAAACGCAACCTCAGCCGACGCGGGACAGGAGACAACGATGCCGACCGAAAAACAACACGACCACGAACGTTCTCAGGGGCACGAGTGTGGGCATTCTCACCCGCAAGGTCATGTGCATTCCCACGATCGTGAGAATGGCGTCGCGTGCTGCGGTGCCGATGTGCCAACGGGCCCGGTGGGTACCGCCGGGCGTAGCTTTCAGGTCAATGGTCTCGATTGCGCCGAAGAAGTGGCGATCCTGAACCGCGTTGTCGGACCGGTGGTCGGCGGCGCCGAGCATTTGGCCTTCGACGTGATCAACGGCCGGATGACGGTGCTGGAGACGGCAAATCCCGCCTCCGACGACAAGATCATAAAGGCGGTCGTCGGCACCGGCATGGGCGCGCGGCCCTGGAACGCAGACAGGGCGGAGGCCGATCGCGCAGTTCACCTGAAACGGCAGGCGCGGTTCACGGCCGCAAGTTGCGGGTTCTGGGCGGCGGGTTTTCTCTGGCACATCGTCGAGACCGGCATGGGTGGAGCGCTTGGCCTCTTTGCGAGCCATGGCGAGGCGCCGATGCCGCTGGCCGAAGCTGATCTGTTCGGCTTGGCAATCATCTTCGGCGTGTGGCTGGTCGCGCCCAAGGCATGGTCTTCGGCCCGACGCCTGTCGCCCGACATGAACCTGTTGATGGTCGTCGCCGTCGCCGGTGCCGTCGGCCTGGGCGAATATTTCGAGGCCGCGACCGTCGCCTTCTTCTTTGCGCTGTCGCTCTATCTCGAAAGTTGGAGCGTGGGGCGCGCGCGCAACGCAGTCGCGGCGCTTCTCGATCTGGCGCCAGCCACGGCGCGGGTGATCCGCAGCGACGGCTCCGAGGCGGACGTGCCCGCGGCCGAGGTCGTCGTGGGTGACCGATTCATAGTGCGCGGCGGCGACCGCATCCCGCTCGACGGCGAGGTGACGGAAGGGGCGGGTGCGGTCGATCAGGCCCCGATCACTGGCGAAAGCGCTCTGGTCCCCAAGGAGGCAGGCGACGAGGTCTATGCCGGTACCATCAACGGCGAGGGCACGCTGACGGTGCGCGCTACCAAACCCGCATCGGACAGCACGCTGGCAAAGATCATCCGCATGGTCGGCGACGCGCATTCGCGCCGGGCGCCGGTGGAGCAGTGGGTGTCGAAATTTGCTCGCATCTATACGCCGATAGTGATGGTGGCCGCCGTCGCCATCGCGCTGCTGCCGCCGCTCCTTCTCGGCGGCGCCTGGAACTACTGGTTCTACAACGCGCTCGTGCTGCTGGTCATCGCCTGCCCGTGCGCGCTGGTGATCTCGACGCCGGTCTCCATCGTGGCGGCGCTCACCGCCTCGGCACGGGCGGGCGTGTTGATCAAGGGCGGCGCCTACGTCGAGGCGCCGGGACGCACCACTGCGCTGGCGCTCGACAAGACCGGCACGATCACCGAAGGCAAGCCCGAAGTGGCCGCCGTGCATCCGCTGGGCGGCACGTCGGAAGCCGACCTAGTGGCCGTTGCCGCGTCGCTCGAGGCCAGGTCGTCGCATCCGCTCGCGCAGGCGATCCTCGCCCATGCAGGCAAGGACGTGACCGCCGCCGAGGATACCCGCACCGTGCCAGGCCGTGGCATCGAAGGCCGATTCGACGGCCGCACCGTCTGGCTCGGGTCTGACAGGTTCGCCGCCGAAAAGAGCTTTGGCGCCGCAATCCCCGCCGACCTGCGCGACCGCATCGAAGGGGCGGGCGCCACCATGGTCGCCGTCGGCGACGACTCCGGCGTTCTGGGCCTGCTGGAACTGCGTGACAGGATCCGGCCGGATGCACGCGGCATCGTTGCACAACTGCACAAACAGGGCGTGAAGAAAATCGTCATGCTTACCGGCGACAACGACCGCACCGCCCGCGCCGTCGCCGCCGAAGTTGACATCGACGAGGTTCGCGCCGAATTGCTGCCCGAAGACAAGGTTGCCGCCATTACGGAACTGGTGGCGAGCCACGACATGGTCGCGATGATCGGTGACGGGGTGAACGACGCCCCGGCCATGGCCCGCGCGCACTACGGAATTGCTATGGGCGCGGTTGGTTCGGACGCGGCGATCGAGACGGCGGATATCGCGCTGATGACTGACGACATCGGAAAAGTGCCATGGCTAATCGGCCATTCGCGGCGCACCATGTCCATCATCCACCAAAACATCGGTGTCTCGCTGGCGACCAAGGCCGTCTTCGTCGGCCTGACCGCCTTCGGCATGGCCTCGATGTGGGGCGCGATCGCAGCGGATGTCGGCGTGTCGTTGCTCGTCGTTGCCAACGCGCTGCGTCTGCTGCGGCCACGCGCCGGGACGATGTTCACGAAGGAACGTCTGGAAGGCGCCGTCGATTCCATGGTTGTCGGCCGTATCACTCATGGTCACTAGGAGCGGCGGCGGCCAAATAAATTGCCTATCTTGCGGCGAAAGGGAACTTTGATTTAACGGCTCATTAAGGTTAACGATCCAGGCTGCTCGGGACACATTCGAAGGGGCAATATGCAGGGACGCAGCCGAAAACGACGCTTCCCCTCGGGAATCCTCACCAAATTCCTATTCGCCCTGATCTGGCTCGTCATCAGCATGGCGGGCATTGATCCCGCGGGAAATCCGCAAGGGCGCTCTCCTCATATCATGCCGAACGAAATCGCCTTGCAGAAAGAGCCGACACATGCTCGGCATGTTTCCGACGAGCCGCACGTGGTACGAGGCGATAAGCAGGACAGGGTCTCTGCTGGAGCACGTAAGCGCCAATTGGCCGAAGTTGCATTGGGCCTTCGCTTAGGATTGCGTCCCTTGGCGGTCAACGCGCAGCGTCTCGCACCGTTTGATGTGGGCGACGCGAAGCGACCTACGAAGCGAATGCTTTTTCACAACGCGGAAATGGATCGGCTTGCAGGCGTCCCGGCAAAGCTAGCCGATCTGGTGACCAATGATGGCGCGGATATCCTAGCGACGGCGTACGCGCCAACAGATCCCTTCCACGACCCTTCATCCCCCTTTGATGCTCTACTCGGAACTAAGCGGAATGGGCGGTTCGTGCCTCCCGTTGTTGAGGGGGACCACGAATGGATGAAGAACCCTTTACCGCCGAACGTCTTCACTTCTGAAGAACAAAAATGCCTGTCGACCGCCATATATTTCGAGGCCCGGGGAGAGAGCCTGAAAGGGCAGGCGGCGGTAGCCCAAGTGATCCTGAATAGAGTGCGCAACCCCACATATCCCAATGAAGTGTGCAATGTCGTCTATCAGAACGCTGGATGGTATAAACGATGCCAATTCTCGTTCGCCTGTGACGGCCTTCCCGAGCGAATCATCAACCGCCGTGCCTATCGTGCGGCCCGCGAAGTGGCGATGGCCGTGACGGGGGGAAAGATATTCCTGCAGGAAGTTGGCTCATCGACGCACTACAATGCGACCTACGTCAGTCCTGAATGGGCTGATGGGATGGAAGAGATGACGCAAATCGGTAGCCACATCTTTTACCGGACATACAACGGCGGTTGGAGCTGAGCATCGCTTATCTCGGCGATCTGGGATCTCAAAAATCACTACCGGATCACGTTCGGCAAGCTGGCCTGTAATTCTGACGTCGCCAAAATCAGCTCTTTGCCCCATAGACCAGAATTGGCGCATCTCGCCCGGCGAATTCTCGATAGCAAACATATGATGCTGCGAGAGTGCCAGCCGGACAGGGTGCGCGCGAAGGACCCATTGGCTATCGCCGAGTTTGGTACGAGCTGCAGTTATTCCTTGAACCTGAAGCCGCTAGAGGTTGTACAGTCACCTCTTCGGGCCCGTAGCGGCGAGTGGAACCGCAAATCAGCTGCGTCAATCCCGCACGCGATGCGGTGTCGCGTTGTCAGGAATGGCGAGGCACGAGATGATCCCGAACGATCGGATCGGCAAACAGAAACGATGAACAGCCTACGCCTCAAGAATATGCGCGTGCTCCTCCTCACTGGGACGGTACTTGCGGCCATGACCACTCTGGTAGCCTATTCCCCAACCCTCTATCGGATGTTCTGCGACCTGACAGGCTACGGTGGAACCGTGCAGCGCGCTGTTGCGAAGCAGCCGACTGCGGCAATCAGGGATAAAACGGTCACAGTTCGTTTCGACGCCAATGTTGCGCCAGGTCTGCCCTGGGAGTTTCGACCGGAGCAGCGAAGCGTCGAAACTCGCTTTGGGGAGCCGACAAAGGTCTACTACTACGCCGAGAACAAGTCCGACGAAACGATCGTCGCGCGTGCGACGTTCAATGTCACCCCGTACCCAACGGCGCCGTACTTCTTCAAGATTGAGTGCTTCTGCTTCACGGAGGAGAAACTCGGGCCGGGCGAGAGCGCGAGGATGCCGCTTGTCCTCTACCTCGACGAGCAGATGCTGAAGGACGAGAACGCGAAAATGTTCCGTGAGGTCACGCTCTCCTACACCTTCTTCAGGCAAAAGGATTTGTCGAGCGAGGAAATCGACGCGGCTCGCGATCTGAAGGCTGGCTCGGAAGCAACCGATGCAAGGCTGGATGGCGCCAGGTCGGTGGAATTCGAGAACGACGCGCCAAGACGATGAACAGCAGGGGTTTGAGAGTCCTCTCGGGTTTTCTGGCCGCGGTCGCTTTGGTGCTGGCGGTTGCCCTCGGTGCCGCATACGTCATGCGCGGCACGTCGCAGGGTTTGATGGCTAACCAGCCGAAACAGGAAACCTTTGCCGAGCCGGGTTCTGTCCCCATAGGCGGAAAGTTTTCGCTCGTCGATCACACGGGTGAGACCGTCACCAACGACGACTTCGCTGGAAAGCTGCGGCTTGTCTTCTTTGGCTTCACGAACTGTCCCGACATATGTCCGACGACGCTGGCCGAAATCGCCCGCACGATCGAACTGTTGAAGAACGATGCCGATGCCGTGACATATCTTTTCGTAAGCCTCGATCCGGAGCGCGACACGCCGGCGGTCATGGCTGAGTATGTAAAGGCATTCGATGAACGGATTACCGGACTGACCGGGACGATTGATCAGGTCGACGCCATGGCGGAGACGTACCGGGTGGCGTACGAGAAGGTCGGTATGGAGGGCGAAGCCTATCAGGGCAGCGGCGAATACCTGGTGAGCCATCAAGGCAATACATATCTGATGTCGAAATCGGGCGAGTATCTCACCCATTTCAGCTACGGCACCGCTCCGGAGGAGATGGCCGAGACGATCCGCGAGGCCATTGCCAGATTCGGCGGTGTGGGTGGGGAGACCTGACTGTGCGCACGTATCCTATCGGGTTGATGAGCTTGTTTGTGCTCGTGTTTGTGATTCCGGCCTGGGGGCAGGATGGAGCCACCATCTCCGTCCAGCAGCCGTGGGCGCGCGCCTCCATCCTGGCCTCGCGACCTGCCGCTGCCTACGTGACCATCCTGAACAAGGATGATCGCCCCGCCACTCTCGTTGCGCTGGAGACTCCCGTGGCAGGCCGCGCGGAGGTTCACCGCACGGTCAAGCAAGGCGATGTCATGAAGATGGTGCCGGCCGGACCAATCGAGGTGCCCGCCGGTGGGAGCGTTCGAATGGAGCCGGGCGGGTATCATGTCATGCTCATGGATCTGGAGCGGCCGATTGAGAAGGGAGAGACATTCACGCTTACGCTGCGTTTTGCGAATGCATCTCCGATCACGGTTTCTGTGCCGGTTTTCGGGCCAGGCGCCAGAGGACCGGAGGACGATTAGATGACGGCGATGGAGTNTAGACGATATCGCGGTCGGTCATGTCTGGGCATCCCCATCCGAGGAGGGTGCCGGGGGTATCGCGGTGTACGGCCCAGTCCTCAATCGTGGCGGCAAGAGCGCGCGGCTCGTCGGGGCCTCGAGCCCACTGGCTGAGGATGTTGGCTTTCGCATTTCAAAGGACGGTGAAATAAACTGGCTCGAATTCATCGAATTGCGTCCAAACAAGCCCGTGTCACTTGCCGCGTGGCGAGAACACATCTGGTTGTCCGGAATCCGCGACTCCATCGAGCAAGGCGACAGCTTCGAGTTGATCCTGGATTTCGGGGATGCCGGTAAGCTGCCGGTCAAAGTTATCATTGAAGAAGAGGGTGGACATTAAATTAGTGAGAGCTGTTCACGCATAACCGCGGTCCGCCGGAAATCTGGCGACTATATCCGTTCGGAAATCAGTTTCACGATGGCGCCAGCACCGGGACCGGCGCCCATGATGAGGGCCGAAGCGCGATTTTGCTGCCATGGTCTGCCCACGAAGAACAAGTTCGGAACTGGCGACACGCCGTTCGTGTGGGCGAAGGAGCCGTCCGGGTTCTTGGCGGCCGGAATCTGCACCCAGTCGCTATCGTCGCGGTAGCCTACCGCCCAGATGACGGAGCCAATTTCAGCCTCGCCTGCGTCAGAAAATCTCGCGCTCGTTCCCGCAGCTTCCGTGAGACGGGGCATCAGTCGAACGCCCTTGCGAGCGAGGCTGTCGATGTTGCGCTCGCGATCGGGAAACGGATCGGTCCGGCGCATCAGCCGCCCGACAGCCGAGTCCGCTGGCGCACGCATGAGGCCGGACCAATGGAGCCACCACCAGATGCTCTTTCCCAGAAAGCGCTCCGGGAACAGTTTGCGCGGCTTCCCTGCCGCAAGCAAGGTTGGGCGTTTGGAGGCAAGCTCGGCGGCAATGTCACGCCCGCTTGCGCCGTCACCAACGATCAGGACCACCCCGTCGGGCACCGAGGACGGATCGCGATAGGTCTCGACAGTCAACTGCGTCACCGCACTCCCGAAGCCTGCGGCGATCTTGGGAATCACCGGGATCTGAAATCCGCCCGTCGCGATGACGACATGCGTAGCCGCCAAGTCCTCACCGCTCTCCAATGTGGCCTTGAACTCTCCATCACGCGACCGCTGCAGCCTGACGACGCGTGAATTCAGCCGCAACGGCAGATTGAACAGACCCGCATACGCTTCAAGGTAGTCGGCGAACTCGTCGCGGGTCGGATAGAGTTCGCGGTTGCCTGGAATAGTCGCTCCCGGCAGCTCGCTGAACTGCCGCGGCGTGAACAGCGTCAGCGACGCATATCTCCTGCGCCAGCTGTCTCCGACGCGGTCGTTGCCGTCGACGATAACGAACGGAATGCCTGCCCTGCGCAAGTGGTAGCCAGCAGCGAGCCCCGCCTGACCGGCACCTACAACCAGCACGAAAGGAGGCTTTGTCAATCGACAACAACCTTTGCTCCAACCGGGACGCGCTCGAACAGGTCTTCGACATGTTCGTTCAGCATTCGGAAACACCCGTTTGACACGGCTTTACCGATCGACGACGGTTCGGTCGTGCCATGGATGCGGTACAAAGTGTCCTGGCCGTCGCGATAGAGGTACAGTGCACGTGAGCCGAGCGGATTGTTCGGGCCGCCCGGTACACCATCCGCAAATCGCGCATATTTTCCGGGATTGCGTCTGATCATGTTGTCGGTCGGACGCCAACTGGGCCACTTCGCCTTGCGGCCGATCTCGGCAGTGCCGGAAAAGGCGAGACCCGCCCGGCCGACCCCTATCCCGTAGCGTCGAGCGATATTCTTCGACTCGATCAGATAGAGGAAGCGGTTCGCCGTATCGACCACGATCGTACCGACAGGATATTCCCGTGTGAAATCGACCTGTTGTGGCAGGAATTGCGGGTCAAGCGCAGGCCCTGTTTCCGGATGCGCTGCCGCGCCCTGCACGGCGGCGAACAGCGCGAAAGAGGTGAGCAGGAATTGCCTTCGATTGAGCATGATGTCCCCCTGGAACCGCCAATGAAATGTGGTTAGTGGTCGTGACCGTCGTCCGCGGCTGGCGGCGTCACGTCTGGCACCAGCTTTTCGACTTCGGCTTCTGCCCGAAGCTCCCCGATGATGCGCTGCTGCTCCGCCGCCTGAAGCGATTGACGAATCTGAGGTGCGACGGTTTCGAACTCCGGCGCCGGCTGCTGCCGCCTCTCTTCCACCTTCAGCACATGGTAGCCGAAGGAACTGCGGACCGGCTCGGCGGTGTATTCATCGACCTGCAGTTTCGCGGCGGCGGCGTCGATCTCCGGAAGCGACTGGCCGGCCGCGACGAAACCCAGATCACCCCCTTTCGGCTTCGAGACCGTGTCCCCGGATCTTGCGCGCGCGAGAACGGCGAAGTCCTCGCCGGTGTTCAGCGCCTCGATGACCGCGGCCGCAGCCTCTTTGGTATCCAGCAGGATGTGCCGAATCCGCGTTTCCTCAACGCGGGGCATGCGCGCGACTTGCGCCTCGTAGGCGGTCCTCACCGCCTCTTCCGTTACAGACGCGAAGATCTGATCGCTGATGAAAACGGAACGTAGCGTTTGCTGTTCGAGGAACGCCATTCTGCGCTTGAAGGATTCGTCCCCGGCAATTCCCTTTTCTCGCGCTTCGTTTGCGACGATGCGCAGGTCTATCAGCGCGTCGACGAGAACCGAGCGCTTCGCATCTTCCGGCATGGAGCCCAGTTGCTGCGCGTACATCTCTTCGGCAACCGCCAGTTCCGACGCTGTGATGTCCTGGCCGTCGACACGCGCGACAATCTCCTCCTGCTGAGCAAGGACGGAGGGACTGGCCGTCATGGCTGCAGCGAATGCGATTGTTGCAGCAATGATGCCGCGCCATGCGGAGCCGAATCCGGAAATGATCGTCGTCTCGTGCATTTGTCCGCTCCTTATTCGGCAACCAAGAGAGGGTCGATGATTTCACTAAATCGCTCGAGGCTGAGCACGCCTTTGTACATTTCGCCGTTGACGAAGAAGGTTGGCGTCGAGTCGACGCCGTACGACTTCCCCGTGTCAGCGATAGCCGTGATCTTGTCCAGCAGGTCTTGATCCTGGAGACAGGCTTCAACCTGCTCACCCTCCATGCCCGTCATGCCCATGATCGACTTCAGAGCCGAGGTCGCGTCGGAAACCCGGGCCCAACGGTCCTGCGAGCGATAGAGCAGGTCGAGCGTCGGGTACCATTTGTCCTCGCCGGCGCACCGTGCCAGCATGAAACCGGCCGAGGCGCGCGGGTCGAACGGGAATTCACGTATGATGAAACGGACCTTGCCTGTATCGACGTACTTGGCCTTGAAATCGGGCCAGACCGTCATATGGAAATTGCGGCAATGACCGCAGGTCAGCGACGCGTATTCAATGACGGTCACGGGTGCGTCCGCATCTCCGAAACTTTTCTCTGGAAGCGGACCGGGTGCCAGCAACTGCTGTTGCGTGGACTGAGCGAATAGCGGAAGCGGACATATGCCGGCGACGGCAAATATGGACACTCCTGCAAGAAAATGACGGCGTTTCATGGCTTCTCCAATAACTGCTCAGCGGACGGTGGGACCTCTAGCTGCTAGAGGTGCAAGACCGTTTTTCGTCTAGACGCTCGTGAGGGCACCGCTGCGCACGATAATCGGGGACGGGGTTGAGACACGCTTGTAGAGGTCTATGATGTCCTGGTTCATCAGTCGCACGCAGCCACTCGACACCGCTTTCCCGATCGTCCAGTATTCGGGCGTGCCGTGGAGGCGGTAGAGCGTGTCTTCACCGTCCTGGAAAATATAGAGCGCGCGCGCGCCGAGCGGGTTGTTGAGCCCCGGCGCCATTCCGCCGTTCTCCGCGCTGTACTTCTCCAGTTCAGGCTCACGCGCGATCATTTCAGCGGGCGGCGTCCAAGTTGGCCATTCCTGCTTCCATTGGATCACGCCGCGACCCGACCATTCGAACCCGGCACGACCCAGGCCAACGCCATAGCGCATGGCCTTGCCTCGGGGCTGGATCAGGTAAAGATAGAAGCGTCGCGTATCGACAACGATGGTACCCGGACGTTCGCCCGTGGGGTCATCGACGAGCTGGCGGTAAAACCGCCTGTTGACCTTCGAAATATCGACCGCGGGTATCGGAAACCTCTCGTCCGGCATTGCCGCATACATTGAAACATAGGACCGGTCCGGCTGTGGCTCCGGCTCAGCCGTTTTCTCGCCGTTCGTTGTCGTACAGCCTGAAACGACGAATGCACCTGCGGTACTTGTCATACCGGCAAGGAAGGCGCGTCGCTTCGGGTCAAAGTGGATGTCTTTGCTGCTTTTCACGATTTTTTTGCTCACGATGCACTGCGGCTTGCCGCAAGCGGGAACTGTTATCCCGGATGATGACCAGCCTGCGGCGCTCCGGAGGGCCGCGAGACGGGACGCTCGTTGTGATTTGGGCAAGTAAGCCTCGCCCGCCGTTATCGCGTTTATTGCGGCGGCGGAAGGGAAACCTCGAAGGTAACGGGCGCGGCAGAGGGTGATCCGGTGTGAGCGCGCAGGCTGCTGACCGCGCGAGATGGGGGCTCAAGAGCTTGTACCAACCACACACAATGATCCGGACATGTCGAAAGCCGCGGGAGATCTGCATCCGGCGCAACATTCTTTTGCTGCTGCCAAATTCCGGAGTTGCCTGCTGTGCCGCAATTTTCGGAGACAAGCGGCGCTTTCCGGCTAGCCTCGCCAGTTTCGACAGTTGACCCCGCGGCAACGACCGGTGCGGTCGCCGCGTGAATGAGTACGAACAGAACGAACAGGATAGTGGACAGTACCCGGAGCATGTCTCCAATTAGAGCAACGGGATAATTAAGAAAAGCCAAATCAATGTGAGATTTGGTGGCCGAGCCGGAATATGGGGTTGAACCTCCAGCGGGATGAGCTTTTACACGAACCTGAAATGCAAACAGGAGATCGCTCCTTGGCAGGGACGCAACGCCTCATTGCTGTCGACATCGTTCGTGGCCTCGCGATTGCGGGCGTGGTCCTGTTCCATCTCGTCTGGGATTTTGAGTTCACCGGCATCATCTCAGGTGTCGCGCAGCATCCCGCTTGGCTGATGTTCGGTCGCAGTCTGGCCGGCACCTTCATGATCCTCGTCGGCGTCAGCCTCGTTCTTGCACATCGAACGCAAATCAGATGGTCGCCATTCATGCGGCGTCTGAGTATCATCGCCCTCGCAGCGGCGGCTGTCACAGTGATGACATATCTGGTTTTCCCGGCCAATTTCGTCTATTTCGGCATCCTTCATGCAATCGCAACGGCGACGCTGATAGGGGCCTTGTTCATTCGCGCTCCCGCGTCACTATGTTTGGCGGCCGGGATTGCAATTTTTGCGCTTCCGTTTTTCTACGAGTCGACAGCTTTCGACACCAGATTGCTGGCCTGGATCGGCTTTTTTACGCAGCCCCCGCCGAGCAATGATTTCGTGCCGATATTTCCCTGGGTCGGTCTCACGCTTTTTGGCATGGCAGCGACGAAATGGCTGCTGACCACTGATCTGGAAGGACATCTGTCAAGCGCGGCGCCGCAGGGTCAGACCGCACGGTTCCTTGCGTGGTGCGGGCGCAGAAGCCTCGTGATCTACCTCGTGCACCAGCCCGTTCTTCTGGCTGTCATCGTACCGGTTTCCCGGCTATTGATTTGACCCGGCGAATGTCTATTCGTTCGGGGTGTGAGGATCGGCAAGAGCGGCATCGGGACGGCTGATCGGCACCGCGTCCACGGAAACCCGTTCGGCAAGCGCCTTGTCGCCAAGGCGCTCCAGCAGCTCACGGAATTTCGGGTGCATTCCCCCGTCCGAATAGGCGTGCGCCCGCACAGCCGAGCCTTCCTCGACTATCCTGTTCATTTCCCGCAGATCCGATTGCGAGCGCGCCGCGACGACGGAATTTGGAATGGAGATGGCCGGAGGACATGCGGCGAGGGGATCCCTCGGCTCGCCGCCTTCAAACTCGGTGTTGAATGCGTAGCGGCCTGCGCAGTGGGAGACGCGAGGCTGCTGGCGTGTAACTTCGAAAATATCGTAACCCTTCTTCAGGTTCATCCAGTACTCGAAACTCGGATGGTTTCGGTTCTTCGCCATGTTTTCAGGTGTCATGCGGAATGGAAAAGCCTGAACCTGGAATGCCGTCTGGCCGCCCTTCAGCGCTTCGCGCGCCACCGCGTAGATCTCGGCCACACCCTCATCCGTCATTGCGAAGCAGCCGGACGAGGAGCATGCGCCGTGTACCATCAACGCTTCCCCGGTATGGCCGAGTGCGGATTCGAGCCTGTTCGGATATCCGAGATTGAAGGAAAGGTAGTATTGCGAGTTCGGGTTAAGCATGCCCGCGCTGACATGATAGAAGCCTTCGGGTGCCTGACGGTCGCCTTCGCGCGTCTTCGGCCCAAGCTTTCCCGACCAACGGCACATTGGATAGGTCTTGAGAAGCGCGAACTTGCCGCTTTTGTCGCGCTTCCAAATCTCCAGCTCGCTCTCTTGCTTGAAGATCCGAATCAGAATCGGTGCTGACCGCGACATTGATTTGCGATTCATTTCCGCGATAAGCGTCGCCGGGACCGGCTGAACTGACCTCCCGTCCACGTCGAGCACCGTTGAAACGCACGCAGACGTGGCTAGGCCCATGACCGAAACCAGCGCGAATGCAATGATCAATCGAACCATAATTTAGAATGTGATCCCCGGAGGTGCATTCGGCGTTGGTGAAGAGACCAGAGACTCGCCAATGACGATTAATGGCGCGTTTACGTGACTCATCCAAGCGGCGGCAAACCGCCGCAGCACCGTGAACCGACTACCCTCTTCACCGCCGCATCCGATCTCCTTAACACAGGTCGCACAAAGGGAGATACATCACAGTGACTGAAGCACCCGAACGTCTCACTATCCGCGAGAGTGCTGCCCTGGCAAGCAGTCGCCGGTCCCGTAACGTCGTGGTTATGCTGGCGTTGGTTGCATTCGTGGCAGCCGCTTTCGGGCTTAGTTTTTGGCACATGGAAGCGGAGCTTAGCACGAGCATGTAGGGACGCCGGACGCGATCACCGACCAGTGAATGGCGCGGGAGCGCGATGGACCTTAGTTGTTGACGGCGTGAACCCAAATCGTCGGAGCGACCATGCTCGCACGCATCGCCACCTTTCTGGTTGCCGGCGTGGCCCTCTACCCTGTCCTGGCGACCATATTCTGGCTCTACTGCCTACTCGGCGGACACAACATCATGGAAATGGTTTATGGAAACGCCGCAGCCTTTGTGCTTTCCGTAGCTGCGGCGTTCGAATTCGCGTGGCTCAGACCGATCGGATCGGACTGAGTCAGTTGGAGGCGAGACTGACCCACCTGTTTGGATCGTCTGGCGACTGCCGCTTGAGATAGTACAGCTCTGCTTCCTTCCACAGAAGTACACGCGGCTCGACGTTGTCGAGGACGAAGTCGCCGTGATCGGTCACCACTGTCAGGACTGCGTGGCCGCCGCCGTCGGCATCCCGGCCCACCGTCATCAGCAGCGCCCCCAGCGGAACGCCTTTCTCGTTCAGGATCTTCCGTTTCTCCAACGCGAAATCTTCACAGTCGCCGACCTGGTCCGGATAGTCCCAGCGCTCCTCGACGCCGAAAATCTCCCTGTCCGTCAGAGGCTCCACGGTGGTGTTTACCTCGTTATTCACCTCGATGATTGTTTTCCAGAGTTCCCGTGTCAGCTCGACACTGGCTTTCTCCGGCGGACGGTTGCAGCGCTCACCATAGCGCTGGCAGTATTCGTAGTAACCGATCGGAATTGACGTGTTGCCGAAGGTTTCCATGTTCTTCGCCAGCGCCGACTGCGACGGATTGAGATGCAGTGCGTTGGCTCCAGCCGAAGCGCACGAGATTGCGAGCGCAATCGCGCCCAGAACAAGTCGATGCATTGTGACACTCTCCCCAAGTTTGCGGGAGAGACGTTAGCTGCTGGAGCTAAAAATCACGCGAAAACAATAAGTTAGAGTTTATGCAAATTAGAATCAAAGTCCGACGGCTATCTAAACCCGTCGTTAACCACGATGAGGCGTCCTCGAATTCCGTCTATTTGGACTGGCGGCACTGCCCGCACGTCAAAGCGTGACATCCCCGTCGCCATGGTGATGATCTGTCACGGACGTGCCGACAGCCAGCAGTGTGGCGGTTGCCGCAATACGTTTTCCGCTATCGAATACCAGCGTCAATTCGACAGCATCTCCGGACGAGAGCGTTTCTTTCGGCTGGGTGAGCAATAGATGCACGCCGCCGGGCCGCATCAAAAGCTCCGCGTTACCGGGAATGGGTAATATACCTTCCACCCGGCGCTTTCTCGCGATACCGCCGTCTTGCTCCATCTTGTAGATGGTGACAGACTCGAATGCAGGGCTTTCGACAGACACGAGGTTTGCCTGCGAACGCTTCCCGTTCCAGACGGCCAAATAGCCCGTTGCACTCGCCCGTCCGATAGTTGGCAAAACGATCTCAGCGTGTTCGACCGAGAGCTCGTCGGATGCAGTGACCTGAGCCCCTGAATCTCCTCCAGATTTTGGTAGAGTCCGTCGATCACGGAGACGGACGAATGAAGCGTTCACGGTTCACGGAAGAGCAGATCATAGCGATCCTGAAGGAGCAGGAATCGGGGGTGAAGACCGCCGATGTTTGCCGCAAGCACGGCATCTCGGAAGCGACCTTCTACAAATACAAAGCCAAGTTCGGCGGCATGGAGGTGTCGGACGCCCGGCGGCTGAAGGCTCTGGAAGACGAGAATGCCAAGCTGAAGCGGTTGCTGGCCGAAGCGATGCTCGACAACGCTATGCTGAAGGATGTCGCCACAAAAAAATGGTGACGCCCGATGCCAGGCGGGATGCGGTGGCTCACCTGTGCGCAGTGCACGGTGTGAGCCAGCGTCGGGCGTGTGATGTGCTCGCGGTCGACCGGTCGAGCGTGCGTTATCGCAGCGTGCGTCCGGACGATGCGGCGGTGAGAGCTGCAATGAAGCAGGTCGCCGCGGAGCGCCGGCGCTTCGGCTATCGGCGCATTCACGTGATGCTGCAACGACAGGGGATCGCGATGAACCTGAAGAAGCTCAGACGCCTTTACCAGGAAGAGAAGCTGCAGGTCCGTAAGCGCAGCGGTCGCAAGCGGGCCCTGGGAACGCGCCGCCCCATGCTTGTGCCGGAACAGGCGAATGAACGCTGGAGCCTGGACTTTCTCAGCGACGACTTCACCCGCGAATGCCTGACGCTGATTGCAGACACCTCGCTTTCCGGCCGGCGCGTGGTTCGCGAACTCGATCCGGTCATCGCCCGTCGCGGCCGGCCGAACACGATCGTCAGCGACAACGGCACCGAGCTGACCAGTATGGCCATACTCAAATGGTGCCAGCAGACCGGCATCGAATGGCACTACATCGCCCCGGGCAAGCCCACGCAAAATGCCTTTGTCGAGAGCTTCAACGGCCGCTTTCGCGATGAACTGCTGAACGAGACGCTGTTCTCGTCACTTGCCGAAGCCCGGACCGCCATCGCCAACTGGAGGGAGGATTACAACAACCACAGACCACACTCAGCTCTCGGCAACGTCCCGCCGGCCGAGTTCGCCACGAAAATCAGGCTGGAAATGCAGGCCGCATAAGGCCAGAAATGAAACCCAGGACTCTCCAAACAACTGGAGGGACGTCAGGGCTCAGGTCAGCAGCCTTATGCGATGGAGCTCCTTCGGTCGCGTGCGCCGCCGCGATCTGTATCAGGAGCCCAAGGACGAGTGTTGGCAACAGACGTATCATGACAGCCCTCCCTCTGCGTGATTGGGGTAATGATGTGACCTCAAGCTGCTAGAGGGTCAAGGTTCATCACGAACTCTGCGGCTTGATAAGCGCGTCATCTGTTGCGGCAAATGTTCCCATTGCTGGATGCCTGCAATACCTCTAGACTCTATAGAAATCATGGAACTGCTGTGAGACCTGCCATGCTGACGATTGGAGTCCTGTCCCGGCGCACGGGCGTCAAGATACCGACCATACGTTATTACGAGCAGATGGGCCTTCTGGCTCCACCCGAGCGCTCGGAAGGGAACCAGCGCCGGTACACTCCAGAGGAACGCGACCGCCTCGCATTCATCAAGCACGCCCGCGATCTCGGGCTGAAGATCGAGGCAATACGCGAGTTGATTGAACTCAGTGCACACCCGAACCGGCCGTGCGCCGATGCGGATCGGATAGCAGCAGAGCAGTTGCAGGCGGTGCGCGACAAGATCAACAGGCTTCGCCGATTGGAACGCGAACTGGCGCGAATCGCCGCCGGTTGCGAAGGCGAGCAGATCAAGGACTGCTACGTGTTCCGCGCGCTCGCCAGCCATGATCTGTGCGACGACGAGCACTAGCTTGGTTACTGTCTCCTTCACGGGGTTCGCCAGGTAGTAGGTCGCAGTAAGGGTACAAGTGACGCCCATGTCCGAACGAAGCTTCCGAATTGGCGGACTTCTTGTGATGCTGTGTTTGGCACCGCCCGGTGCCTTCGCTGCACCGGGACCCTTCGGTGTCTATCTCTGGTATCCCGGACCTGGCGTTCCCATGGACGCAGATTGTCGCGACCTGGTGGCCGAGGTCAAACCTTCCGTTGCCAAGGCGGAGGATTGGCTGTGGGGGAGAGTTCCGAACTTCGAGACGGACGAGCTCGAACTGTATCTCATCGTTACGCCAACTCGGATCGAGACGACCTATTCCGCCGAAGGTGATTACGATCGCGGGAGTGTGACCTGGACAGACAGCGAAGGAGGGGCATACCGGTTCACGCTCGTTCCGGATGAGCATCCCGAAACGAAAATAGCGGGAACGATCGTTTCGCCGCCGTCCACTCAGGTTACAACGCTGACCCTCAATGGCATTCCGGCGGATCGGGGTACAGTCGTCGAACGAATGACCTACTATTGCCGTTTTCCGGCGAGCGGACCGGCAATTTGAGCCGGCACGCTGGGTGGTCAGGCAACTTGAGTGACGGGGAGGCGGGTCCGACCCATGTCGGCTCACGACTTATATTGTCACGTTCCGCGGGCGCCACGAGCATCTTTTCCCGGCAGATACATGTGCAGCCCCCAAAGCAGCAATCCGAAGAGCAAATGAGGCACGAAGGATGCGACGATCAGTTTCGGGCTGATGGCCAGGCCGGCAAGGCCCCATCCGACGATAGGGAAGAACACCACCAGGATCACGATCCAAAGCACGGCGGCGAGACCCAACGCGGCCCAGACATCCCGACGGGGAAGATACCGTACAAACATCACCGACCAGAAGGTCACGTATGCTGTGTGAAACAGCAGCCCGATCGGCAGGGGCAAGGTCCGTCCGAGCGCGGTCTCCGCAAAAGCTAGCGAGGGCGGCTTCGGGAACGGCGATACACCGGCGGCTGTCAGTGCGAGCATCACCGCGGCGGTGAGAGCGGAAACGAGGATGCCGATCCCGATAGCTCTCAGCCAGGAACGTCCGGCGTGTTCAGTTGCAGCCATGATCGAGTCTCCTATGTGTCACGCGTTGCCGTGCAACCGCAACCTGCGCTGCCGGTTTCGCTCGGCAGGAATGGTTCAAAGACCGCGTCCAGCGCGTCGGCGGCGCTCTCGGGCGCCGCGATGGCGAGTGTCACGCTGTCATCCCCCACGTGGAGCTCGAATCCGAGAAAGGCGCAGCATTGCTGCTCCCGCCGTACCATCTCGCGCACCTGATCAGCATGGTCGCGTCGGTAGGTCAGGATCAATCGCAAGCCTTCGCGTTGCGCGTCCAGCAAGGCCGCTCGGTTGAGGTCAGCAATCCATGCGAGACGCTCCCTGAACGCGCCGCTCTCCAGCGAGCAGGCTATTGGAGCCTCCGCCGAAATGTCGGTATTTTCCATGACGATCCCTTTCAATTCACATTCGCCATCCATAACCTAGTCCTTCAAGTGACTTTAAGTTCAACCCTTTGGGATCATCCCGATGACATTCAGAATTGGCGACCTTGCCCGCTGCACCCGCACCAATCCGCCCACCATTCGCTATTACGAGGAGATCGGCCTGTTGCCGCCGGCCGACCGGCGTGATGGCGGCCAGCGGTGCTACGGGGAAGAGGATCGCCGTCGCCTGACCTTCATCCGTCAATGCCGCGAGTTCGGCTTCCCGATCGACCAGGTCCGCTCGCTAGTGGCGCTCACGCAGGACAGCGACCGCTCCTGCATGGAAGCGCGCGCCATCGCTGTCGACCATCTGGGCGCGGTGCGGGACAAGATCGCGGAATTGAGGAAGCTGCAGAGCAATCTCGCGGATTTCGTGCGCCGCTGCGACGCCGCCTGCGCCGGCGGCCCCGGACCTGATTGCACCATCCTTCACGACATGGCCGAACCTGTCGCCGGTGCCTCGCGGTCGCCGGAGCGGGAGCAACGCCAGTGAGCAAGACCGCCGTCGTCTATGCAGCCGCCGCCTTCTTCGAGATCGCCGGGTGTTTCAGCCTCTGGCTGTGGCTGCGCGAGGGAAAGACCCCATTGTGGATAGCGCCCGGTGCGATATCGCTCCTGTTGTTCGGCTGGCTGTTGACGCTGGTCGACACAAGCGCTGCCGGTCGAGCTTACGCCGCCTATGGCGGTGTCTATATCTGCGCGTCGCTTCTCTGGCTATGGACGATCGAAGGAGTGCGACCTGACCGATGGGATACGTTAGGCGCCGCCATCTGTCTGGTCGGCGCAACAGTAATCCTGTTCGGACCGCGAACGGCTTCCTGAACTCGACGGCTCTTGCATTCTCAAGCTGCTTGAAGGTTCAGAATCGCACTTTGCCCGGAATTCCAGGACCATTCGGAGATGCAGCGCAGAGGAAGAGAGACGCAGCGGTTGACGTGCGGGTCTAGGTGCCGCTTGCGCGCTGCGCCCGGCAAGGGAGGCTTCGCCGCGGCAGGCCAGATCGGTCCGCCCCTGCAAATCTGCCGGGTTGCCCGCCGCGCCCTTGCCCGTCTTGCTCTTCGCGGCATGCCGATCCTCGTTCCGGCAGAGACTGGGAGCGGGAATCGGATAAGAGGAGCGCGCGAAGGCGCAGGCGAGACATGGAAAAAGCAGACCTGGAAGAGCTGAGAAGAAAGGTGCCCTGCAGCGCCGTGCTGGAGGACGCGGGGTTCGCGCTCGATCTCAAGGAGAGCAGCCGCAAGGCGATGAAGTATCGCCGCGCCAGCGAGATCATCATCGTGATCCATGACGGCAAGGGCTGGTTCGATCCCTTGTCCGATGCGAAGGGCGACATCTTCTCCCTGGTGGAACATCTCGACGGCGTTCCTTTTGCCGCCGCGCTCCATGTCGTTGCCGAACTGGTCGGCTTTGTCCCGACCGAACCGGTCTGGACACGCGAGGCCAGGGACCGCGCGCCCGACTTGACGATCATGGAACGCTGGCGGGTCCGGCGCCAACCATGGCCCGGCTCGGCGACATGGCGTTATCTCCGCGACACGCGCCACATCCCTGAGCGTGTTATCCGGAAGGCCATTGCCGGGAACCTCCTGCGCGAAGGCCCGAAGGGTAGCATGTGGGCCGGCCACACCGATTCCGCCGGTGAGGTGACCGGCTGGGAGGAGCGCGGTCCCGATTGGCGCGGCTTCGCGACCGGCGGCGCCAAGACGCTGTTCCGTCTTGGCCGGCCCGATGCGCTCCGGCTCTGTGTGACAGAGGCGGCGATCGACGCCATGAGCCTGGCCGCGATCGAGGACATTCGATCAGACACACTATATCTGAGCACCGGCGGCGGCTGGGCGCCGGCCACGGCGGAAGCCCTTCGAACATACTCCCACCGGACGGGCGCCCATCTTGTGGCGGCCACCGACAACAACGCGCAGGGCGAGATATACGCCAGCCGTCTGCGAGACCTCGCTGCGGAGGCAGGATGCGGTTTCGAGCGGATGTGTCCGCTGGCGGAAGACTGGAACTCGGAATTGGGGAGGAACCAGGAATCGAGTGGGAAGGATAGGAAGGACGGCTGCCGCATGCCCGCCGGCCGCCTCAAGGGTGACGCTTCGCCCGGCTGACGCCGGCCCTTGACCCGGCCGAACGGAGAGGCGGCCGCTTGAGTGGGGTCCGGAAGGGCTGAAGACGATGGCGACGTCGAGAGGATGAGCCGCGCTCCAGCCCCGGAGGCCAAGGAGCCCACCCATGACCCTCTCTCCCATCCGCAAGATCTATTTCGGGATAGCCGATCGCCGGCAGATGTTCCGTCTGTTCGATCGCCACGCCCAGCGCCCGAACCGCTGGCAGAACGACGATGGCGCCCTGTACGCGGGCGAATGGTTCGAGATCGCCCGGCCCGAGCACGATTACATGCTCGATATCCTGCCGCCGCTCTGGATGGGTGGTGAGATGTTCGCCCTGGGCGAATTCCTGACCGGCAGCATCACCAGCGTGTTCTACGCGCTGCGCATCAATGGGGCGGACCGCTACTTCCATGCATATTGCGATCTCGCCCGGCCGGGTTCGCCGGTCGAGATGCGCGACGCCATCGTCGAGCGGGAGCGCCGCTCGGTCAAGGCGATGACCCGCGAGGAGCGGATCGAGCATATCTGGAGCGCCACCGAGGACCGGTATCGCGGCTATGCCGGGGCGGGTTATCCGCCCGAGCATCGGGGCAAGCGCACCGTCATCGTCTATGGCAGGCATGGAAGCAGCTTAGCGCTGCTGGATCATCTGACCGACGCGCAAATCTCGGAGAAGCTCCCGGTTCATCTGCGCCACCTGCCGTTCGCCGAGGCCGCGTGAGGCCGCCATGTTCACCTTCCCGATCATGGCCGTGCGCAAGGTCATCGCGCGCGGGGAAGCCGACGCGGCCGCCAATGGCGGCTTCCGCGACCCCTATTACGGCTTGAAACCCGGCCAGGGCGAAAAGCCCGGCCTGTGGCTCGTTGGCGACGAGGGCGTCTACATCATCTCCAACGGCAAGCTCGCCGATGGGCAGAGGCCGCTCGTCCTCTATTCCGCCGAATGCCATCCGAAGGGCAATCCGGACTGGTGGGACTACAAGCGCCGGCATTTCGGTGGCGATGACGGCATCGAATTCATCGACGCCGACCTGCTGATCCCGAGCTTCAACCGGAACTTCGGCGCCACCCATCTGAGGGTGCAGCTCACCGAGCACGACATCTCGTTCGCGCTGATCACCTGCTGATCCCATCCCGAATCTGTCGCGAGCGTCGCGTCACCGGTCATCCCGGCGGCGGGCGGGCGTGCACCCCAACACACGGAGAACAATCCATGCCCAATGACGACCCCTTCACGCTCGATCTTTTTGGCAACACCTCCCGTTCATCCGGCCTCGGTCTTGGCGTCACCGCGTTCGGCACGACGATCGAACCGCCGGAGGAACACGAGGACGACGCGTCGGAAGTGCCGCTGCCCGTGGCTTCACAACGCCCCGGCAAGACCGCGGACAATGAACGCGGCGAGAATTTCCTTCTCGCCGGCGATCGCGGTCTGGCCCGTGGCTGGAGACAACGCGCCAAGGACAATATCGCCGCCATCGCGCTCGCCCAGACGATCGAATCCGAAGCCCGTCCGGCAACGGTCGAGGAACAGGCGGCGCTCATCAGGTTCACCGGGTTCGGCGCCTCGGAGCTGGCCAACTCGGTGTTCCGGCGCCCGGGCGAGGAGGCGTTTCGAAAGGACTGGCAGGAGATCGGCGCCGATCTGCAGGATGTCACCTCTGAGCAGGAATACGCTTCGCTCGCCCGCTGCACGCAATATGCGCATTTTACGCCGGAGTTCATCGTCCGCGCCATCTGGTTGGGCTTGCTGCGGCTTGGCTGGCGCGGCGGCCGGGTGCTCGAACCTGGCATCGGCACGGGACTGTTTCCTGCCCTGATGCCCGAGGACCTGCGCCCGGTCACCCATGTCACCGGCATCGAGCTCGATCCGGTCACGGCGCGCATCGCCCGTCTGCTCCAGCCCCGCGCCCGGATCGTCAATGGCGATTTCGCCCATACGGACCTGCCGGCGCATTTCGATCTGGCGATCGGCAATCCGCCCTTTTCCGATCGCACGGTGCGTTCGGACCGGGCGTATCGCGGCTTTGGTCTGCGGCTGCACGACTATTTCATCGTCAAGGCGATCGACCGGCTGAAGCCCGGCGGGCTTGCGGCTTTCGTCACCTCCAGCGGCACCATGGACAAGGCCGATGCAGCCGCCCGGGATACGATCGCCAGTCAGGCCGATCTTGTCGCTGCCATCCGCCTACCGGAGGGCAGTTTCCGGGCCGAAGCCGGCACGAACGTGGTGGTCGACATCCTCTTTTTCCGGAAGCGCGGGCCTGACGACGCCGAGGGCGACATGTCCTGGCTGGAAACAGAAGAGGTCCGGCCTGCAACCGAGGATGAGGGCCCTATCCGGGTCAATCGCTGGTTCGCGCAGCATCCCGATCACGTGTTGGGAATCCATGCCACGACGTCCGGACCATACGGCGAAACCTATACCTGCCTGCCGCAGCCCCATGTTGATCTGGAGCAGGCCCTTGGCGCCGCCATCCATCTTCTTGCGGAAGCGATCTATGACGGCGAGGCGGAAACCGACGCCGGCGATGCCCACGAATTCGATAAGCCTGAAGGGCAGGGCATCCGCGAGGGCAGCTTCTTTATCCGCAAGAACCAGGCACTGATGCAGATGCGCGACGGTGAACCCGTCACCATCACGGTGCGCAAGGGCCGTACCGCAGAAGGCGTCTCCGACAAACAGGCCAGGGTCATCCGAAAACTGATCCCGATCCGCGACGCCGTGCGGGAGGTCCTTAAGGCTCAGGAGCTCGATCAGCCCTTCAAGCAGCACCAGGTCAGGCTGCGCATTGCGTGGTCGAATTTCGTGCGCACCTTCGGTCCGGTCAATTCCACCACCGTGTCGGTGAAGGAGGATCTTGAGACCGGCGAAGTCCGCGAAACGCACCGTCGTCCCAATCTCCAGCCCTTCCTCGACGACCCCGATTGCTGGCTCGTTGCCTCGATCGAGGATTACGACCTCGAGACGAACACGGCGCGCCCGGGTCCCATCTTCACCGAGCGGGTGATCGCTCCGCCCTCGGCGCCGGTCATCGCTTCAGCCGCCGATGCGCTGGCCGTGGTGCTCAACGAGCGCGGTCATGTCGATATCGATCACATTGCCGAGCTCATGCATACCGACGTGGACACCGTCATCGCCGAGCTGGGTGACGCCGTTTTCCGCGAACCCGAGACCGGGTCCTGGCAGACCGCCGACGCCTATCTCTCGGGGAAGGTGCGCGACAAGCTCAGGGCGGCGGAAGCCGCTTCCGCCCTCGACCCGGTGTTTGAACGCAATGTCAGGGCGCTGCGTGATGTCCAGCCCGCCGACCTGAGCCCGTCCGATATCACGGCGCGACTGGGTGGCCCCTGGATTCCCGCCACCGACATTGTCGCCTTCGTCAAGGAGATGATGGGCGTGGAAATCAAGATCCGCCACATGCCCGAGCTTGCCTCCTGGACGGTCGAGGCGCGCCAGCTTGGGTATGCCGCCGCCGGGACCTCGGAATGGGGCACGGATCGGCGGCACGCCGGCGAACTTCTCGCCGATGCGCTCAACAGCCGGGTGCCGCAGATCTTCGATACGGTGAGGGAGAGCGACAGCGAAAAGCGCGTCCTCAATGTGGTCGACACCGAGGCGGCCAAGGAGAAGCTCACAAAGATCAAGACGGCCTTCCAAACCTGGATCTGGTCCGATCCCGAACGGACCGACCGGCTTGCCCGGGACTACAACGAGCAGTTCAACAACATCGCCCCGCGAAAATTCAACGGCGATCACCTTCAGCTTCCAGGCGCCTCGGGCGCCTTTTCTCTTTATGGGCACCAGAAACGCGGCATCTGGCGCATCATCTCGGCGGGTTCGACCTATCTCGCCCACGCCGTCGGCGCTGGCAAGACCATGACGATGGCGGCGGCAGTCATGGAGCAGAAGCGGCTCGGGCTGATCGCCAAGGCGATGCTGGTCGTTCCCGGTCACTGCCTCGCGCAGGCGGCGCGCGAGTTCCTGGCGCTCTACCCGACCGCCCGCATCCTCGTTGCCGACGAAACCAACTTCACCAAGGACAAGCGACATCTCTTCCTCGCCCGCGCCGCCACGGCCAATTGGGATGCGATCATCATCACCCATTCGGCGTTCAGGTTCATCTCCATTCCGTCCGCCTTCGAGCAGCAGATGATCCAGGACGAGTTGGAGCTTTACGAAGACCTGCTGACCAAGGTCGACGGCGACGACCGCGTGTCGCGCAAGCGGCTTGAGCGGCTGAAGGAGGGGCTCAAGGAACGGCTCGAAGCGCCCGCGACACGCAAGGACGATCTTCTGACCATATCCGAACTCGGCATCGATCAGATCATCGTCGACGAGGCCCAGGAGTTCCGCAAGCTCTCCTTTGCCACCAACATGTCGAGCTTGAAGGGAGTCGATCCGAACGGCTCGCAGCGGGCGTGGGACCTCTACGTCAAGTCCCGCTTCGTTGAAACCAAGAACCCCGGCAGTGCGCTGGTGCTGGCCTCGGGCACCCCGATCACCAACACGCTCGGCGAGATGTTCTCGGTGCAGCGCTTTCTCGGCATCGAGGCGCTGAAGGAGCGTGGTCTGCACGAGTTCGACGCCTGGGCCTCGACCTTCGGCGATGTGACGACCGAACTCGAGCTTCAGCCCTCGGGCAAATACAAGCCGGTCACGCGCTTTGCCACCTTCGTCAACGTGCCCGAGCTCATCGCCATGTTCCGTTCCTTTGCGGACGTCGTGCTGCCCGAGGACTTGCGCCAGTATGTGAAGGTGCCGGCGGTCTCGACCGGCAAGCGGCAGATCAGGACCTCCAGGCCGTCCGCCGCCTTCAAACGCTACCAGACCGTGCTCGACGCCCGCATCAAGGCGATCGAGGAACGGGAGGGACCGGCGCAGCCCGGAGACGACATCCTGTTGTCGGTGATCACCGACGGCCGCCACGCCGCGATCGATCTGCGCCTGGTCGACCCCGACAATGGAGACGAGCCCGACAACAAGCTCAACGACTTGATCGGCAACGCCTTCCGCATCTGGGCGGAAACCTCACAGAACACCTATCGCAAGCCCGATGGCGATTGCTTTGAGCTGCCCGGTGCTGCGCAGATGATCTTCTCCGATCTCGGCACGATCAGCGTGGAAAAGAGCAGGGGATTCTCTGCCTATCGCTGGATCCGGGACGAGCTTCTGCGCAGGGGCGTACCGGCGTCGGAGATCGCCTTCATGCAGGATTACCGACGCGCGCAGGCCAAGCAGCGCCTGTTCGGTGACGTCAATGCCGGCAAGGTCCGGTTCCTGATCGGCTCGTCGGAAACCATGGGCACCGGCGTCAACGCTCAGCTGCGCCTCAAGGCGCTGCATCACCTTGACGTGCCGTGGCTGCCCTCGCAGATCGAGCAGCGTGAGGGACGCATCGGCCGGCAGGGCAATCAGCATGACGAGATCGATATCTTCGCCTATGCGACGGAGGGCTCGCTCGATGCCACCATGTGGCAGAACAACGAGCGCAAGGCCCGCTTCATCGCCGCGGCACTTTCCGGCGACACCTCGATCCGCAGGCTCGAGGACATGGGCGAGGGCCAGGCCAACCAGTTCGCGATGGCCAAGGCGATCGCGTCGGGCGACCCGCGCCTGATGCAGAAGGCCGGGCTCGAAGCCGATATCGCCCGGCTGGAGCGCTTGCGCGCCGCCCATATGGACGATCAGCATGCGGTCCGCCGTCAGATCCGCGAGGCCGAACGCGACATCGAGGTTGCGACCCGCCGCATCGCCGACATCGGCATAGACATCGACCGGCGTCTCCCGACCGTGGGCGAGGCCTTCGCCATGACGGTCGCCGGCAGTTCCTTTTCCGAGCGCAAACCCGCCGGCAGGGCGCTGATGAAGGAGATCCTCACCATGGTCCAGCTCCAGCAGGACGGTGATACCGCAATCGCCTCGATCGGCGGCTTCGACGTCGAATTCTCCGGCGAGCGGGTCGGTGCGGATGGATATCGCTATACGACCATGCTGATGCGCACCGGTGCCGAACACGAAATCGAACTTCCAGTCACGACGACACCGCTCGGCGCGGTCTCCAGGCTCGATCACGCGCTTTCGGGATTCGAGGACGAGCGGCTCCGGTATCGCCAGCGTCTGGCGGACGCCGAGCGCAGGCTCGCCTCCTACCGCGCTCGCCAGGGCGAAGCCTTCGCCTTTGCGGGAGAGCTTAAAGACAAGCGCCGGCAACTGGCCGAGATCGAAAAGGATCTGGCCGACGATGTTGTCGCCAACGCGCCAGGTGTCGATAAGGCTGCATGACGCGCGTTGCGCTCAGCCCAACCGATCCTCATCATCGATCAGCTCCAGGCGGGACGGGCCACTCGCACTCCATTTCCAGAGCACCAGATTTTTGTCGTCCGGACCGGCTCCCTTGGCGAAACTGCGAACGAGCAGTCCGTTGTAGCCTTCCGAAATCAGGTTGCGCGCGAAACGCTGTGTGCGTGCCTCACCTGTCTTGATCATCTGATCACGCCAGGTCGGATCTGCCAGTGAGCCTTCGTCAAGACCTGCCGCCTTAAGGGCCGCCGTATCTGCGGCGTCGAAGACCATTTCGATCTCGGCGCGGTAACAGACCAACGTCGTCGGCTGCAGATCGCCTACTTGATTGGACTCCCTCAGAGCGGTCAGCACAGATGTCGAGGTGTAAAGGGCCGGAACACCCTTCGGATTGAAGCGGCCGCCATAGCGTTCCGCGCCGCGCCCCGACATCGGTTCGCGCGCGAAGACCGGATTGATTGCCCGGTAGAGCTTTCCGGAATAAGTGAACGCCACGATCAGGCGTGAACGCCGGCGTCGACGGCATCGATGAAATCGAGAACCTCTTCGGCCCGACCGTCGCGAACCAGCTGCATGGCCGTCTGCCCGGAAAATCCCGGCAACGGCTCGGACCGATACCAGGCGTAGGCCATCAGTGCGGAGCCGAAACGCGGTTCGACCTTGTTGACGATCTCCACCATTTCGCGCAGGCGGCGCTGTGTCTTGTCCGAGCGTACCCGATCCTTGCGCTGGATCGCGTCCTTGCCAAGGCCGACCGTGCGCGCAATCTCTTCGCTCGTCGTGCGAAAGACGGTTGCGATCTTGTTCGGCGCGAACATCCCGTGATCTGAGTATTGTGCGAGATTCATTCTGTCGCCTTATCCATTGCCAGTGTTTCTGGCGCAGTATAGCGTCAATATCAACGGCGTTCAAGTGTCACGCTCTGCATGCCGGCGAGTTGGTGATGTGTCGTGCGCCAAGCGGTGACGGGTAAAACAGGATAGCAGGGAAAGGCAGGGGGAAAGAGTCCCTCGCAGAGCGGCCAGCCCGCTGGCGGTTTCACCTCAACCGCGCCGCTCGCGATCCCGGCCCGTCGGTCGTCGCGATGGCTCACGAGCCATGCTCGCCCTGCCGGACAGGGATGCTCGGCCGCAGTTGCACCGGCCCGTCCGCTCCGCGGGCCGGGGGATGTCTTCGGGAAGAAGACGAAAAAGGGACCGGCGCGGTGCCGGGTTCCCGAACCCCGAAAGGAGCATCCCGATGGAAATCAAGCTCGTCGATCCGCGCGCGCTCGTCGAAAACCCCGACAAGGCCCGCCGCTCGAAATCCAATCCCCAGGCCGATGCGCTGCTGCTCGCAACGATCAAGGCGGTCGGCATCGTGCAGCCGCCCGTCGTGGCGCCTCAGGCCGATGGCGGCAACGGTTTTGTCATCCAGGCCGGGCATCGCCGCGTCAAACAGGCGATCGCCGCCGGTCTCGAAGAGATCGCGGTCATCGTCGGAGAAGCCGCCGAGGATGGTGGCGCCATGCGTTCGCTCGTTGAAACGCTCGCCCATGAAGGGCTCAATCCGGTCGACCAGTGGCGCGCGATCGAGCGCCTCGTCGCCATCGGCTGGACCGAGGAGGCGATCGCCGTGGCGCTCGCGCTTTCGGTCCGCCAGATCCGAAAGCTGCGGTTGCTCGCCAATGTGTTGCCGGCCATGCTCGATCATATGGCCAAGGGCGACATGCCCAACGAAAGCCAGCTCCGCACGATCGCGGCCACCTCGCTCGAGGAGCAGAAGGAGGTCTGGAAGGCGCACAAGCCCAGTAAGGGCGATCCCCAGGTTTCCTGGTGGAGCGTGGCCAACGGCCTTTCCAAGACCCGCATGTATGCGCGCGACGCGAGTTTCGATGACGAACTCGCTCGGGCCTATGGCATTTCCTGGGTCGAGGACCTGTTCGCCCCCGCCGACGAGGACAGCCGCTACACCACCGATGTCGAGGCCTATCTCGGTGCCCAGCAGGAGTGGATGACGCGGAACCTGCCCAAGAAGGGCGTCATCACCGAGGCCAATACATGGGGCCAGCCGGAGCTGCCCAAGAAGGCCGAGCGGGTCTACGGCAAGCCGAAGAAGTCCGATCACTCCGCCATGTATCTCGATCGCGACGGCAAGGTGCAGACCGTTCACTTCCGCATGCCGGAGCCGAAAGCAGCCAAGGGCACGGGATCTTCGGGCGAGGATGCCGTCGTGATGCCCAAGACGCGGCCTGACGTCACCCGCAAGGGCATCGAGATGATCGGCGACTTCCGCACGGACGCCCTTCATGAGGCGCTCGGCCGCGCCCCGATCGAGGACGACACGCTGATGGCCCTGCTGGTCCTCGCCTTCGCCGGCCAGAATGTCAGGGTCGACTCCGCCAATGGAGGTGGAGACGATTATTACTGTGGCAATCGACGGATCGCGCGTCACGCGGCGGCACTTTTCGACACCGAGGGCAATCTCTCCTTCGACATGGAGACCCTGCGCGTCGCGGTTCGCTCCATGCTGATCGAGGTGCTCTCCTGCCGGGAGAACCGGACCAATAGCGGCATCGTGGCCCGCGCTGCCGGCGATGTGATCGGCGCCGACGGCTTTCTGCCGAACATGGGCACGGAGGAATTTCTGTCCTGCCTGTCGCGCTCCGCCCTCGAAGCCTCGTGCGAAGGCACATCCGTCCTGCCCCGGGCCCGGGTCAAGGATACGCGGGCGGCGCTGGTCGAGGCGTTCAACGAGCAGAGCTTCGTTCATCCCTCGGCGTTCTTCGCGCCCGACCGCGAAGCGCTTGGCGCATGGCTCGCCTCCAACGCGGTTACCGAGGAGGACGAGGAGCCGGGCGGCACGGATGCCGAACCCGTCGACCCGGACCAGGACGCCAGCGAAGGGTTCCGCGAGGCCGCCGAATAGCCCCACCACACTTCTCTTTCGAATGCCTGATCCGCCGCCGGTTCACCCCGGCGGCGCTTTCGTTTTCACCATCCAGAACAGGAGGACATCCATGTCCGCGCAATTGATTTTTGACCACGTGCCGCTGGGCGCGATCATCCGCTATTCCGACGGCACCCCAAACCCCCCCGAACGCCATCGGCGCAAGCTTCGGGCCTGGGAAAGTCGCAACAACACCGGCCGGCTCGTCAGGAAACAGGCCGGCACGCGCGTCGGCGAGACCACAATACCGGCCGCGATCACGCTTCATGAGGGCGATTTCGGCAGCAAGGCGGTGATCGTGCTCAGGGTCTTCAAGACCTTTTCGGTCGATAGCGACCTCGCCTTCACGGTAGTCGAACGGCCCGCCATCGGCTCCGTCCTCGTGCTCGACCGCCCCGGCGATGAGGCCGAGCTCGTCCATGTCGCGGCCAACCGTCAGGCCGCCGATGAATGGTTGTCGCGGCACGGCTATCCAAATGCCGTGCTCCGTGAGGTAACCGCGGACATGGCTGCGGCCGATCAGGTCGAGGGGAGGGCGGCATGACCCGTGATCAGCCATCGCACCCTCGGCCGGGTGGAACGCCGGGCCAGTCGGGGGCTCATTTCGGCATCAGTGCTGAAGGATTTCCCGTGGCGCGCGTCGATGACACTGTCTTTGCCATGCTGCCGGGGCGCGTCGGCCAGTATTTTCTCGCCACATGCTGGTGCGCGCGCCGGCCGCTGGCGGAACTCACCCGCAATGACTTCTACGGGCATGGTGGCCAACTCGCGGACGAGGCGGAATTCAGGGCAAAGGTGCTCGAGCAGGCCGAGCACAATCGCGAAAAGCGCGCGCTCGGTCGCCGGGAAATCCGCTCCCGCGCCCATACGCCATGGGGACCCTCGCAGGGCGCGACGGTCTTTGCCGAGGGCATCGTCTGCCATTCGACGGCCGGACACGGCGGTTTCCATCTCTCCGCCGACCGCAATGCCAGTGTCGACTTCCGGCTCCAAAAAAGGGACGGCTGGTACGAGGAAGACGCCGAATGGGCGATCGTTGCGATCACCTACCCGCATCTGTTCACCGGGTTCGAACGGCGGTGTGCCGAGCAAACCCTGAAGGACTCCTGGCCGGACGCCTGGGAGGCGATCTTCGGAACCGTTCTGCGGCCCGGCGAATCCCGTGAGAAGGATCGCCGGGCATTTGAGGCGCGGCATAGGGGGGACTGGGTTGTCGTCTCGGCAATCAGCTCAGAGCACCACGATGGTTTCGTTGAGGTGGTCGCCACATTGGGTGGAGGCCGTGGCGAGGGTATCGAGCGCCAGCGCTTTCTGGTCCCGGCCGGCGAGTACGAGGTTGGACGTTTCGGCTTCGTCGTCGATCCGGCGCGCCACGCATCCTATGGCGGGCCGTCGAGCTTTGTCGCCGGGGGGAGGTGATGTCCATCCCATGGAAAGCGATCGCGGTCCGCTTCGGCTGGCGGGCTGCGTTCGGGATGGAAGGCCCACATCCCCGTCTTGTCGTCCGACACACGCGCCATCGCCATCGCTTCACAGGCGCCGATGCCTGGAAGCGCGCGGTGCTCGACTCGATCCGAGCGCCACGCTTCAATCATCCAGCACGGAGACCCAACCGATGACCACCTTTCTCGTCGCGGTACACATCCTCGTCGACACGCAGGCCGCCAGTCCCCGTTCGGCCGTCGCAGCGGCTTTGGAGAACCAGTTCGACCGTTGTGCAGAAGCTGTTCCGGCGGCCGGCACGATAGTCGATTGGGCCGTCGCCGGCGAAGACCTCGCCGCATCGATGGTACCTGTCGTGATTCCGGCCGACTACACGCCGGGAGCAACACCGTTTCCCGAATGGAGCACCGCGCGAGAGCCAAGCGCGGACAAACGATTCGGATCTGCCCGTCCAGGCCCCGATCCCGCATGCAAGGCGCCGGTCAGCTGATACCTTCCATACGTCGAAGGAACTGACTCGATCGATGCATTGTGACGGAAGCTCGCTCGTCGGGCGTGTGCGACCGCCATCCTCAGGAGGAATTGTGAGGACAGCAGTGTTCGGCCGCAAGATGCCGGGATGTCCAGCCTGTCGGGATGACGGGCGTGCTGTCCGGTCATCATCATTTCCTTCATGGGGCAGCTTCGGTGGAACGCCACCCCCTGCCGGCCTCCCGTCGGTTTTGGCTTCGGTCCTAAACCGGCGGCCGGAGCCTTCAAGGCCGCTGGCGCGCCGCGGAGCGGCCATGCGCACCAGCCTCGGCAAACCAGCCTCGCGGGACCGCGCGAGGGCAGTGAGCCCTGCTTGCCCGCAAGGCTGGTCCGCTCGGCTCTGGTCCGCACGGACCCTGAAGCCTCCTCCTTCCGCCGGTTTTTCTGGACCGCGCCCGAAGGGAGGGCCGGCAGGGGCCGGCTCGAGCCTTCGGCCAGACCGTGAAGGAAAGGAATCTCACATGACCAGAACCGCTCGTTCCAGCCGTCAATCCAGCAAGGTGGTCCAGCTCCGCAAGGGCGCCTCCCTCGAAATGGTCCGCCTCGCCTGTCCCGACAGCGCCCAGGCATCGCTCATCTCCGAAAGCTTCGGCCTCCCCGTCATCGACAGCGACGGTATCCGCGAACTCCATCGC
Organism: Nitratireductor sp. StC3; assembly: GCF_003015025.1. NCBI lineage: Bacteria > Pseudomonadati > Pseudomonadota > Alphaproteobacteria > Hyphomicrobiales > Phyllobacteriaceae > Nitratireductor > Nitratireductor sp. StC3. The sequence goes on from NZ_PYBP01000016.1 coordinate 42,517, forward strand.
AAGATCATCATCGACACGGCCGACTCCTTGAACGAAGGCCTCGGCGAACGGGCCATGCAGATCCATCTCCAGCGGATCGTAGGCTCCTATGTCGGTTCAGCCCACGGCGCCGGGCAGTTCTATTCCCGGTCGGTCTCGGAAGCCCGCGACGCCACGGCCAGAAACGCCAACGACGACCGCGACGCGGACCTCGACGGTCCTGTTGGTTTCGACAGCGCCGCCCAGCGCAAGCGCGAGTTCGCGGCCGACATGGGTATTCAGGCCCACGCGCTCCGCTGCGCCGCCGAAGGCGTGGTGGCTGCCTACGAAGAGGTCGTCGGCGAAGCCTGGAAGCCCTTCGAACGCCATGTCGAAAATCCCGGCCAGACCGTCGATCGCAAGGCGGCCGAAATGCAGATGGCCGCCCTTGGCTGAACGGCTCGGGCGGAGCTCCGGCTCCGCCCGTTCGGTTCGATAGCTGCCTTCCCGCGAGAGATTGCTACGACAATAAGCATTCGGCCAGAACAGCGGTCTTCAGGGTCGAGCTCGATCGGCGTGCACATCGCTGGTGACGCCCCCGAGAAATGTCAGGTGAGTTAGAATGCCACCTTGGCACAAAGCAGAACTTCCGGCAGAAAGTGGGCTGGGGGGATGACGATGGCGGCCATGACAAAGTTGGGAACGACAGACGCAGACATTCGCACTGCGCTACATGCCAAACGATTGCGGCGCGCCAAATCTCATCCCGATACGCTCGTGATCGACGAACTGGGCCTTGCGCACGCCCGAAGTCGTATCGACGTGGCCGTCATCAACGGCTGTATCCACGGCTATGAAATCAAGAGCGCCAAGGACAACCTGGACCGGTTCGCGACGCAGATCGACATCTACCGCCAGACGCTACAAAAGCTCTCACTCGTCGCTGCGCCGAAGCATGTCGCAAGCATCATGCGTCACGCCCCCGAATGGTGCGGCGTGATCGTGGCGGAGCAGGGACCACGAGGCGGTATCAGCTTTCATGTATTGCGAAACGCCATCGCCAATCCCGAGATCGATCCGGTCATGATGGCGCATCTTCTCTGGCGCGATGAAGTCATCGAACTCTTGGGCCAGGCAGGATATGCGCCGAAGGACCTCCGGCGGCCGAGAAGGCAGCTTTACGAGATGCTATGTGAAGCCATGAGCTTGCGCGAGATCACCGCCTCCATTCGCACTTTCATGGCGCAGCGCCAAGCGTGGCGAGATCGTCCAGCACACGCGTGATGTGGTGGTTGATCGCCACCTCCTTCCACCGCGTCTGATTGCTCGGTCCTTCCTTATGAACCGCGCATCTTGCGATATATTCATCGCCGCTTGAATAGCCGGCACCGTCGAACTTTCCCGACGCTACGATTGACGCGCAGTGACCATGCATCTGTGCACGATTGTCGTTGAATGCCCCGCCCTTGCGCACCTCCCAAGCCGACGACGTCGTATAGACGAGCTTTCCGGCCGCCTTGATCATGCGCATATCCAACGCCTTGAATTCTGGATGGACGATCGTGTAGTCGCCGTAGTTCGGCTGGCGAACGCCGGCTGGCATCTTGCCGAGCAGCGCCCGATAGAAGAGCCAGTCGTGACGCGGGAGCTGGTCGGCGCCCTTGGCAACATCCTTGAACGTTTCCGGTATCGCCGTGCCGATCACGACGAAATTGCGGAAGGCATGCAGATCCCCAAGCTTTTGCATTGCCGCAATGAGCGCGCCAGCAAAAGCATTGTAGGGCTCAAAATTCGGTGCGCCGAGATCGATAATGAGGTCAACTTCGTCGAGCGATACACCAAGCGCTGCGGTCAAAGCCTCGATGCGCATTCGCGCATGGGGCTTCATCAGATCCTCCAGCCGAACTGTGATAGCCGCTCCAAGGTCATCGGTCGCAACGATTCCTGCAACCGATGCGACCATGGCTGAGGAGGCATCGAGAGGAACGGCGGGCATCGCATTTGCCTGGAATGTCCGCATGGCTTCGAACACGTATGTGAAGATGTCGCGGCCGTCGCCCATGGGGTTGCCGGAAATACTGGGATGCACGCCTACCCACGCTGGCCGTTGCCCCCACTTGGCCTTGAAGCGAGCGGCGAACGGATGCACATGCTCCTGAACCGTCTTCTTCGGCTGCCACAACTCGAAATCGAATTCGACTTCTGGAATCGTGACATAGGGCACGATACGGTCCTTGGCGACGGCGGCAAGGCGGGCGAGCGCCTGGTATTCGCCCTGACGCCACCGCAACGCCGGAACATACATATCCTCAGTCAAGATCATCGCTCGCCTCCTCTAGCTGCGAGCGCACCTGGTCCCGACCAACCAGATTGTTCAGGATGGTGTAGTTGCCGCGCTCCTTCCTGATGCGCCCCGCGATGATGCTCGGATCGATCCCGATCGTCTCCGCGTCGATCCTCACCGCCTCTTCCGAAAGGGCGAAGCGGGACAGACACTGATCCCACAATGCTTCCGGTATCAGCGCGTCGAGTGCGAATTTGTCAGCCTGCGCCTCGATCGCATCACCGTCATTGCCGTCCTCTTCGTCGAAGAAGTCGAACCGCAAACCGTCGAAGAGGTGCAGGAAGACATGACCGAGCTCATGCAACAGCACAAACCAGAAATTATCCAGTCGATCATAGCGTAGCGTAAGGCCCACAACTGGTGTCTCACCATCAGCGAGCATGGCAGCGCCGTCCAAATACGACCCTGGCAGGTGACGCTCGACGACGAGAACGATGCCTTTCTCTGCCAACAGATCGCGGGCACGCTTCGGCCCGTCCTTCCTTTTCGTGAGATGCACCAGTTCCGGCAGCCACCGGTCATCGAGTTCGAACGTCCCGATCTCTTCTGCTTCGATCTTGCTACGCGCGCGCTCAAGAATGCGCGCCTGCCACGCGAGTAGGGCGTATTCGTTCGGCACGTTTCCGCTGCGCATCTTCTTGCGATGGAAGACTGTCGCGAATTGCGGTCCGGCCGCGTGCAGGAAGTACTCCTTGACGCGCTCGATCGGGTTTGCGCCGCGGGGCAGATCAAACCACCTGCGTTTGATCATCTCCTTGTTGGGAAACTGCCCCCAGACGATATCATCGGCATCACCCCACGCGAACACGGATCCGCCAGCCTGCCTCGGTCCCTCAAAACTTCCCGACGCCTTCACACCGAGCGTCTTCGAAATCTCGATCAGCCGCCCAAGGCTTGCGCCCATGTAGTCGGTCGCCTCGTAGCGCTGCACCTGTTGCGGCTTCATGCCAAGTCTCTGGGCGAGGTCCGTTTGACTCATTCCGGAGGCAATTCGTGCCTGCACCAGCACATGCGGCAATTCTTCAAGCGCATAGGTTTTCGAGAACGAGACCTGGCCGGATTTCAGCAGATCGTATTCAGCAAGCTCCGCCTCTATATCGGCGATTTGGCTTTCGAGCCCATCAATTTCCGCCTGCTTGAGCCAATGCTGATCCGATGCGCGCGCTTTCGCAGCAGCAAGGGCGTCTTGCAACTTGGCTAGTTGGGCACTCGATACGCCATACTGTTTGTCGCTGTAAATCATGGCTGCACCTTCCCGGAGAGAAGCGGATCGGCCGAAAGCGAAATGGCGATGATCCCTTTGTGTTTTCCTGTGAAACGATCCAGTTGGAAAAAATCGACGAATGCCCGCCCGACATCCGCGCACATCATCGAGGACGGAAAGAACTCGCCCTTGAATGCCGCTTTCTGCCCTGCCCGACCGTTCGAAAATTCCAGGAACACGGGATCAAGCTTGGCCGGATTGACCCCGATAGGGTCCCAGCATGCATCGAAGTCGCCAGGCCTCGGCTTGCCTGTCACATAGCTCCCGTCGAGATATATCATCGCACATCCCGCCAATCGCAGCTTGCCGGAGGCGAGAACGAGCCCCTCGAAAAGCTCCCGCCGCCAAACGTTCGTTGCGAAAGCAGTCGCCACGTCCTCCAAACTCGCCGCGTGCATCCCGGCGGGCAGTGTAGGCCACGGAGAGCCGGGCAATTGGACGAGGGCAGGAATCATCGTTACAACAATAATGTTGTATCAGACGAAAAGCAAGCCCGGCTTCCCCCTCGAGAACGCGCAACACGGGCTTCAAGTCCCGGGGAGGGTCAATCCCGCTCTTCAGGGATGGCATTCCTGGTGCGGCCGCGGAACTTCCACGATCAACCCGTAAAGGGTCCGCTAGCAAGGCTGCGGCCGTTTGGCTGACGCCTGCACGGTGATCGCGTCCGCGTGCCGCACACTGACGGAGCCATCAGAGCGGGAATTGGCCCGCTCCAACGATGGAGCCTCGGATGTCGCACGATCTTTCACTCGCTCAGAAACACGCTTGGAGACTCGCCCGCACCCTGATGACCCCGGTGGTCCTCTTCCAGTCCGACGACGCATATGGGGTGCTGCCCGCCGACGAAGTCGACGACGCCGAGGTCGACATCCTCTTCGAATACGATCCCTACACCGGTGGACACGCGGTTCACTGAACCGGCTCTCGGTTCACTTTCCGCAGCGGCGGCGCCAGGCGTCGCCGCGCTTGTCTCGTCCTCCCGCAGCCCGTCCCGGTCGGTGGCCTGGGCAGAGCCGGCCGCGCCGGCAACGGCTTGCGCCGTCCTCCCCTTCGGTCCGGCCCTGCGGGTGCAGGCGCGCCCTGAAGCTCCGCCTGAACCGGCCCCGTGACGGGGCCGCGATCGGCGCGGCCTCCAGAAACGGAGGTTGTAATGAGCAGGAAAGAAAAGGGCGCGAAGACCGATATCTACGCGCGCATAACGCAAAAGATCGTTGCCGATCTGGAGAAGGGCGTGCGGCCGTGGGTGAAACCCTGGAGCGTCGGCCATGTCGACGGCCGGATCACCCGGCCGCTGCGCCACACCGGTGAACCATACACCGGCATCAACGTCCTGTTGCTGTGGTCGGAGAGCCTGGCGCGCGGGTTCACCGCGCCGCTCTGGATGACCTATCGGCAGGCGGCTCAGATCGGCGCACAAGTCCGCAAGGGCGAAACCGGCGCGACGGTCGTCTATGCGAGCCGGTTCACGAAAACCGAGACTGACGCGCAGGGCGAGGAATTGGAGCGCGATATTCCGTTCCTCAAAACGTACACCGTCTTCAATTGCGATCAGATCGACGGGCTTCCCGATCACTATTACCACCGACCCGAGAAGGTCATCGATCCTGTCGAGCGGATCGAACATGCCGACCGGTTCTTCGCCAGTACCGGGGCCGTGATCCGGCATGGCGGCGCCCGGGCCTTCTACGCGCCGGCAAGCGATCACATCCAGATGCCGCCCTTCGAGGCCTTCCGGGATGCTGAATCCTACGTCGCGGTGCTCAGTCACGAAACAGTCCATTGGACCTCGAGGCCCGAGCGGGTTGGCCGCGATCTGAGCCGCTACGCCAGGGACAAGTCCGAGCGCGCGCGTGAAGAGCTCGTCGCGGAGATTGGTTCGGCGCTGGTTTGTGCCGACCTCGGCATCGTTCCCGAGCTTGAACCGCGGCCGGACCATGCGTCGTATGTGGCGAGCTGGTTGCGGGTCCTTTCCGACGACCGAAAGGCAATCTTTCAGGCCGCCGCCCATGCGCAACGGGCCGTGACCTACCTGCACGGTCTGCAGCCCTCCGCCACCGGCACGGGACAGTTGGAGGCGGCCTGATGCTTTCCTTTTCGAATGCTGCTGCGGAGGGCATCGAGCCCTCCACCATCCGGCTGCGCGTGCTATCGCTCGGCGCCGGCGTCCAATCGACCACCCTGGCGCTGATGGCCGCCCATGGCGAGATCAGCCCGATGCCCGATTGCGCCATATTCGCCGATACTGGCTGGGAACCGAAGGCGGTCTATGACCATCTCAACTGGCTGCGATCGCCCAACGTCCTGCCGTTTCCCGTCCATGTCGTTTCGGCGGGCAACATACGTGATCAGCTCATGCGAGCCGCAAAGGGTAAACGCTGGGCGTCGATTCCAGCGTTCGCCAAAACCGTCACCCCGGTGGGATCCGCCGTGCCGGTATTCGACGAGGATGCGGCCGGTGCGCTCGTCGAGGTCTCCACACGGCGCACAACACGCGACACGGTTTCCATCGGCATGATCCGGCGTCAATGCACCACGGATTTCAAGATCGTGCCGATCCGGCGGAAAGTCAGGGAGCTTGCGGGGCTGACCCGGAAGCGCTCGCCCGGCCATGCCGTTGTCGAGCAATGGATCGGAATCTCGTGCGATGAGATCATGCGCGTGAAGCCGAGCCGCGAAACCTGGCAGGTCAACCGCTGGCCGTTGATCGAGATGTGCATGAGCCGGCGGGACTGCCTCGCCTGGCTGCGCCGCCACGATTACCCTCAACCGCCGAAATCTGCCTGCATGGGGTGTCCATTTCACGACAACGCACGCTGGCGCGCCATGCGCGATCATGATGCCGATGCCTGGTTCGATGCGGTCGAGGTCGATCGAGCCATCCGGACGGGTTTGCGTGGAATTCGGGGAGAGGTCTTTCTCCATCGGTCCGCCGTCCCACTTGACGAAGCCGATCTGTCGACGCTGTCCGACCACGGGCAACTCGACCTGTGGCCGAACGAGTGCGAGGGCATGTGCGGTGTCTAGGCAGCCTTCGATCCTTCCGATTGCAGTCCGGTCGCGGGATGTCGTGGGCTTCGGGCTGGCGGCTTCGAGCGGATGCCAGAAGCGGACTCTGCCGAAGCTGGCTGATCAGCGAAGGACGGTAAGGGCGATGGTTATGTTCTTGGGCCGACTGCTCACGGGCACCCCTCGTCGTGCGCGCGGGAACGAGCGAATAGAGCCTGTTTGAAGGCGTGGCAGCCTGCCGTGAAGGAGGCCAGCGTCAAGCGCGCGATTGATCCCACCGACGGATGTCGCGAAAGCGCAATGGCTCCGGGCCCGGGCGCCATGGTCGTGTTCCCTTCACCTCGATGTCTGGGAGCTCGCCCGGCGCGGTCTCGATGGGGCATGTCTGACCGGGAAACGGCTCCACCTCGCCCGGCGTTTCGCAACGCCCGTCCAGAACTTTCTTCCCCTGCGAACTGACGTTCGCATTCCTCGCGAACCAAGAAAGTTCCTCCCGGCCGTCCTCCATTTCATTTCGGCCTTCCAGGTGCGCGCCGGTCGTTCCCGATCTTTTCGACAGCCATCGAGACCGCGATGGGCGCGGCTCGGAACTTCGAAAGGAACACGACAATGGCTAACATCGGCACCTTCACCACGACCAAGACCGGCTTCACCGGCCAGATCAAGACCCTCGCACTCAACGTCAAGGCCCGCTTCGAGCGCGTCGAAAACCCCTCCGAGAACGGACCGCACTTTCGTATCTACTCGAATGCAGTTGAGCTAGGTGCGGCGTGGCAGAAACAGGCCAAGCAGACCGAACGCGACTACCTTTCGGTCAAGCTGGACGACCCGAGCTTCCCGGCTCCGATCTACGCCACCCTGATCGAGGTGGAAGGCCAGGAAGGCGTGCAGCTCATCTGGTCCCGCCCCAACGGCAATCGGGACTGACGAGGTCCCAAACGGCTCCGCCGAGAAGGCGGGGCCGTTTCTGCGTCGACTAGGCTCAGGACTCATTGATCAAAGCCAGAAGATGACGGTGGCTGCGATGCAGATGGCGGAGAAGAAGGTGTGGGCACACCGGTCATAGCGTGTTGCGATACGCCGCCAGTCCTTGAGTTT
>NZ_PYBP01000017.1:0-40000 GCF_003015025.1 Nitratireductor sp. StC3
CTCGTCAAAAGGGTTCATCGACATCTTCACGTTCGAAAGCTCGACGCCCGAGCCGTCGGCCTTAACACGCGGCTTAACATTCGCGTCGATCACACGCTTGACCGGGACGAGGACTTTCATGCGCTCAAAACCTTTCTGATGGATCGGATTTCGCGGCCTTTACCATTTGCGCGGCCGTTTCGGCTAGTCCGATGCCGACATGCATCCCGAAAAACCGGCGTGGTCCGGGATGGGATCGCGCGGCGACCGGCCGCCATGGGGTCTAGTGGCGATTGACGTTCACGTCAATATTATCGCGAGACGAGCCCGCTATTGCCGGCCCCAGCGTGGCTTGTCGGTGACGGCGGGACCATCGGGCGCCGTGGTTTCGGCGGTCTTGACGGCTTCTGGGGGTACGATCGCGCGGTCGAACAGCGGGACGCCGCGGCGGCGCATGATCAGCACCAGCCCGGCACCGGCGACGATGCCGCCGACATGGGCGCCCCACGAGACCTGGGAATCGCCGCCGATCACCAGCATGGCGAACTGGAACAGCACCCACAGGATGAGCGGGATGAAGGCAGGAATGCGCAGCGGGATGCGGCCGAAGGCCAGCACCCACAATTTGACGCGCGGATGCAGGATCAGATAGGCGGCGACGATGCCTGCGACCGCGCCCGACGCGCCGATCAGCGGCGCTTCGGAGGACGGCGCGATCGCGCCGTGCAGCCAGGCGCCGGCGACGGCGCAGGCGAGATAGAAGATCAGGAAACGCCAATGGCCGAGCGCGTCCTCGACATTGTCGCCGAACACCCACAAGAACAGCATGTTGCCGCCGAGATGGAAGATATTGCCGTGCAGGAAGGCGTAGGTGAGATAGGTCAGGTCCTCCGGCACCAGCACCAGTTGCGGCGGCAATTCGGCGACATCGTTGACCACCGCCGGCACATAACCCAGGCCGTAGGCGGCTGCGTGCATGGTGGTGTCGGACAGGGCGGTGAGGAAATAGACCAGCACGTTTATCGCGATCAGCGCGATCGTGACATATTGAAGCTTGATATGTTTCAGGCTGTTGGCGTCGTGCAGCGGAATGAACATCGCCGGCCCCCCACCGTCAACGATTTGCCCCCGGCACCCATAACACGTCGGTCGCGCCGTTGTCATTGACCGCGCGGGCGGCCACGAACAGAAAATCGGACAACCGGTTGATGTAGCGCAGTGCCTGCGGGCCGACGGTTTCGTCCGGCATCGACGACAGCGCGACCATCAACCGCTCGGCGCGCCGGGTGACGGTGCGGGCCAGGTGCAGATGCGCGGCCGCCGGCGCGCCGCCGGGCAGGATGAAGGAGCGCAACGGCGCAAGCGCGGCGTTGAGCTCGTCGATCTCGCCTTCGAGGCGCGTCACCTGGGAGGCGACGATGCGCAGCGGCTCGAATTCGACCTTGGCGCCGGTGTCGGGGGTGGCCAGATCGGCGCCGAGATCGAACAGATCGTTCTGCACGCGGGCCAGCATGGCGTCGATTTCGGCGTGATCGCGCCCGGTATGGAGCCGGGCGAGGCCGACGCAGGCATTGGCCTCGTCGACCGCGCCGAAGGCCTCGATGCGCGGGTCGGATTTCGGCCGGCGCGCCCCGCTTACCAGGCCGGTGGTGCCGTCGTCGCCGGTGCGGGTGTAGATCTTGTTGAGCTTGACCATGTTCGTTGCGCCCTTTCCTTGTCGTCGGACAACGGGGTTTCGTGATCGGCGCCGGGCTCAGCCGCGGCTGAAATAAAGCGCCAGCACGATGAACACGAGCGCTATGAACTGCAGGATAACCCGTGCCTGCATCAGCTTGTTGGAGGTGCTGCCCGACCCGCCGCGCATCATGTTGATCAGCCCGCGCACGAGCACGAAGGCGACCGCGACCATGAAGACGATGGCAAGGACGTTGAAGACGGAAGACATGGGCGTTTCTCCGAAAAAGGCGGTGCGGCCGTGGCGCGCCTAGGATTGGCGCGCCACGACGCGGTAGAACAAGGAGGCGGGCAGGAGCCGCTTCAACAGCAGCCCCGTCCTGGCCGGCAGGGTGACGGGATAATGCGGTTTCGGGCGCGGGCTGTCGAGCGCGTGCGCCAAGACGGCCATCACCGCCTCGGGCCCCAGCTTGAACCGGGACTGGGTGCCACCGGCGCGCATGCGGGCGAGCTGGGCGCGGTAGGCGTCGCGGTGCGGCGAATTTTCCACGATCACGGTCTTCTCGAACCAGCCCAGCGCGGTGCTGGCGAAGCGCGAGCGGATCGGGCCGGGCTCGATCAGCGCGACGTGGATGCCGGAGCCGGCCAATTCGGCGCGCAGGCACAGCATCAGCCCCTCGAGCGCGTATTTCGACGCGACATAGGCGCCGCGATAGGAGGCGGGAACCAGGCCGAGGATCGACGAGCAATGGACGACCCGGCCCCGGCCCTGCCGACGCATCGCCGGCACCAGACGGCGCGTGAGATCGTGCCAGCCGAAGAAATTGGCCTCGAACTGCTTGCGCAGCGCCGCGACGGGGAGGTCCTCGACGGCGCCGGGCTGGGCGTAGGCGCCGTTGTTGAACAGGGCGTCGATGCGCCCGCCCGTCCTGCCGAGGACGGCGTCGGCCAGGGCGGCGATCGAGTCGGGCTGGCGGTAATCGAGGTAAAAACTCTCGATGCCGGCGGCCTCGAGCGCGGCGATGTCGGCCGGCTTGCGCGCGGTCGCGAAAACCCGCCATCCGCGCCCGGAAAGGGCGTGCGCGCAATGGGCGCCGATGCCGCTCGAGGCTCCGGTCACGACGATCGTGCGTGCGTCCTCCATCCGGCCCAAATCCTCTTGCGGCGACAAACACGGCTTGCCAATAGCGCCGGAGGCTTCACATATTCGGGGGCGGGAAACAATCGTGGGAAGGATTTATGCGCAGAATCGTCGCCGCGCGACGCATCCTGAACGACGCCGTTGGCCATTTCGACGCCGATGACGGCTGGTCGATGGCCAGCCATCTCGCGCTGTCGGCGCTGATGGCGCTGTTTCCCTTCCTGATCTTCGCCACCGCGCTGGCGAGCTTTCTGGGCGCGAGCGCGTTTGCCGAGACGGCGGTCCACCTGGTCTTCGATACCTGGCCGCAGGAGATCGCCGAACCGATCGCGCGCGAAGTCTTCAACGTCTTGACCGTCCAGCGCGGCGATTTCCTGACCGTCAGCGTGATCGCGGCGGCGCTGTTTGCCTCCAACGGCATCGAGGCGCTGCGCGTTTCGCTCAACCGGGCCTATCGCGTGACGGAGACGCGCTCGTTCATCTACCGGCGGCTGCAAAGCTTCGCCTTCGTGCTGATCGCGACGATGGGCTTCCTGGCGATCAGCGTGCTCCTGGTGCTGGCGCCGCTGGCCGCGCGCATCGCCGAGCGGCAATTTTCCTGGATCGGCCCCTATATGGGCACCATCACGCTGTGGCGCTACGTCATCGCCTCGTCGGTGATCGTCGTCGGCCTGGTGGCGGTGCATTTCTGGCTGCCGGCCAGCAAGCGGCGTTTCCAGGACGTGATCCCGGGCATCGTGCTCACCCTGATCGGCTGGCTGATCGGCTCGACGCTGTTTGCGGCCTATCTGGAGCGGTTTTCGACCTATGTGTCGACCTATGCCGGGCTTGCCTCGATCATGATCGCGGTGATCTTCCTTTATATCGTGTCGGTGATCTTCATCCTGGGCGGCGAGTTCAACGCCGCCATTCGACGCTATCGCGAGGCCCGGGCGCGCATTCGCGGCTGAGCGGTCGCCAGCCCGACGCCGGCGGCCGCGATCGCCATGCCCGCGATCTGCACCGGGGAGAGTTCCTCGCCGAACAGCGCCCAGGCCAACAGGGCGGTGACCGCCGGAACCAGGTAGAACAGCGACGCCACTTTCGACACCTCGCCCTGGCGCAACAGATACATCAGCAGGAAGATCGCGCCGATCGACAACACCAGCACCAGCCAGGCGAAGGCGAAGATCAACTCGCCGGTGACGACGAAGGTCCCGGTTTCGAAGGCAAACGCGACCAGGGCCGTCAACAGGGTGGCGCCGAGATATTGGTAGAGCGCGCCGGTGGCCAGATCGAGATCGGTGACGAAGCGCTTTTGCCAGACCGTGCCCGCGGCCATGCCGATGACGGCGAGGAACGCGGCCGCGAGATTGACCGGCGTGACGCCGCCGCCGATCGAGCCGAGCTTGGGGGCGAGCACGATCGCCACGCCGGCAAAGCCGATGGCGAGCCCGAGCCAGTGGCGGGGCATGATCCGTTCTCCCAGGAAAACGCCGGCCATGATGGCGGTGATCAGCGGCTGGAGGCCGACGATCAGGGCCGTCAACCCCGCCGGCAGGCCGTTGCGGATGGCCCAGAACACCCCGCCGAGATAGATGCCGTGCATCAGCATGCCGGCGACCATGGAATGCCAGGCCTGGGCCCCGGCGCGCAGCCGGGCGGCCCCGAGCAGCGGCAGCATGGCGGCCAGAAGCAGGAAGGTGATCGCCGAGCGCACCGCCAGGAAGCCGAACGGCTCCGACCAGGGCATGGCGTAACGCGCGCCGATGAATCCGGTCGCCCACAGGACGACGAACAGGGCGGGCGCGAGGCGTGACATGGGCATGGTCTTGTTTGTCCTTGTCGGCGAAGCCGGTCGGGGATCCGTCCGGCTTGATCTGATCGCGGGCGTCGCGTCAAGAACCCGAGCCTAAGCAATTGGAAAGCAATTTCGACTAGGCTCCAGACGCCGCTTTCCACCGATCCAGTGTGGCGGTGCGCGGATACGGAGATCAAAAGATGATCTGGAATCTCAGTTTCGGCTGGCTGTTCATGGCCGTTGGCACGGTGTGCATCCTGTCCTTCATTTTCGCGCTGGCGCTCAACGCCATCATCGGCCGCGACGGTTTCGGCCCGTTCGGCACGATGGCGGTCCTGACCGGCGGCTTCTTCGCGTCGATCTATGCGGTCAATGCCTACGGCGTCAGCCTGCGCCAGGTGCAGGACGCGGCCTTTGCCGGATTGGGCGGAGCCTTTGTCATCCTGCTGTTTCTTCTCCTGGTCAAGGGCGTCATTCGCCGGATCTGAGCGCGGAAGCGCCGGCCGCGCGCGGCAAGCCGACCATCCGCCTGATATCGCCGGGCCGCGCGCCACCGGCGCGCAGCGCCCCCAAGGCCGTGTCGCCCCGGCTTTTCGACAGTTTGCGCCCGTCGGCGTCGAGGACGAGGTCGTGATGCAGATAGGCCGGGACGGGCAGGCCGAGCAGGTCCTGCAACAGGCGGTGCACGGCGGTCGCGTAAAACAGGTCGCGCCCGCGCACGACTTGGCCGACGCCCTGGATGGCGTCGTCGACGACCACGCACAGATTGTAGCTTGCCGGACTGTCCCGGCGCGCCAGCACGACATCGCCCCAGGCGCCCGGCTCGGCGCGCACGCGCCCGGTTTCGCCGGCCGGTCCTCCGCCGGCCTCGCTCCATTCGAGCGGCCCGGCAACCCGGTCCAGCGCAGCCTGCATGTCGAGGCGCCAGGAAAAGGCCTGTCCGTCGGCCATGCGCCTTGCCCGCTCTTTCGACGACAGCGACCTGTCGCCCGGCGGATAGAGGGGTGCGCCGTCGGGATCGCGCGGCCAGGGTTCGTGCCCGGTTTCGGTCTCGGCGATGAAGGCGCGGACCTCGCCCCGGCTCATGAAGGCGGGATAGACCAGTTCCGCGTCGATCAGCCGGTCGAGCGCGTCGCGATAGTCGCAAAAATGGTCCGATTGCCGGCGCACCGGCTCTTCCCATGACAGGCCGAGCCAGTCGAGATCCGCCAGGATAGCGGCCTCGTATTCGGGCCGGCAGCGTTCGGTGTCGATGTCTTCCATGCGCAACAGCATGCGTCCGCCGGCCGCCGCGCACAGATCGGCGTTGAGCAGCGCCGAATAGGCGTGGCCCAGATGCAGCGCGCCATTCGGGCTCGGCGCGAAGCGGAAGACGGGACCTGTCATGAACCTGTCGGCGGCGGTTGGACGGACATGAGGGTGATTGCTAGACTATCGCACGACAAACCGGAATGGGCGCGACGGGCGTTTTCCGCGTGCCGCAAGGGTCAATCGAGCCGCAAAGGCCTTGAAGCCGGACCCGTGGCCAATGCGGGTCGTCGGCGGGCTCCGGCTTTGGCGGAAGGAAAAGCCGTGCGCCGCATCAACGTTCTGGACGACGTCGAGGCGGGCCTGGAGGCACTGTGCGCGCGCGATCCGCGCTTGCGGGGGGTGCGGGCCGTTGCCGGAGAGGTGCCGCTGCGCCGGGTCGAGCCGGGCTTTGAAAGCCTGGTGTCGATCATCGTGTCGCAACAGGTCTCGCGCGCCAGCGCCGACGCGATCTTCGCACGTCTTGCCGGCCTCGTGCAGCCGATGACGCCGCAGGCCCTGGCGGCGGCGGGCGACGATCTTTTTCGCCAGGCGGGCCTGTCCCGGCCGAAGCAGAAAACGCTGCGCGCCGTTGCCGGCGCGTTCGCGGAAAACGGGTTCGATCTCGACGCGGCTTGCCGGCTTGACGCCGAACAGGCGATCGCGCGGATGACGGCGCTGCACGGCATCGGCCCGTGGACGGCCGAGGTCTATCTGCTGTTCGCGTCGGGCCATCCCGATGTCTTTCCGTCCGGCGACGTGGCGCTGCAAAGTGCCGTCGGGCACGCTTTGGCGATCGATCCGCGGCCGAGCGCGCGGGCCCTGGCCGAAATCGCCGAATCATGGCGTCCCTGGCGCGGTGTCGCGGCACGCCTGTTTTGGGCCTATTATCGAGAAATGAAGGGGCGCGACGCGCTGCCGGCGGCCGTCAAACCCGCGACAACGGCACGTTAGGGGCTTTGCGCGGCATTCCGGCAACAGTTGCCGCATATAGCCGCTTCACATTCCTGACATGTGTCGCTTAGATTATCCGCGCCGTTCAGGTCCTCAGGAAAGGAGACGACGGACGTGACGATTTCGGTGTCGCCGGACAGTCTGCCGGCCCTGGTGCTCAACGCCGACTACCGCCCGCTCAGCTACTTTCCCCTGTCGCTGTGGTCGTGGCAGGACGCTATCAAGGCGGTGTTCCTCGACCGGGTCAACATCGTCGCCGAGTACGACCATGCCGTGTCATCGCCGTCGTTCTCGATGCGGGTGCCCAGCGTGGTTTGCCTGAAGGCCTACGTGAAGCCGTCGCGCCATCCCGCCTTTACCCGGTTCAACGTCTTCCTGCGCGATCGTTTCCAGTGCCAATATTGCGGCGCGCGCGAGGACCTGACCTTCGATCATGTCGTGCCGCGCCGTTGCGGCGGGGCCACGACCTGGGAAAACGTGGTCGCGGCATGCTCGCCCTGCAACCTGAAGAAAGGCGGCATGATGCCGGCCCAGGCGCGCATGTGGCCGACCCAGACCCCTTTTCAGCCGACGGTCCACGATCTGCACAATAACGGTCGCCTGTTTCCGCCCAACCATCTGCACGAAAGCTGGATGGACTATCTCTATTGGGACGTCGAGTTGGAACCGTAGGTTTGCAGCCGCAGTGTCGTCGCCGGCGGTCTCAGCGCCGTGCGCCCGTTTCTTGCGGAGCAGGCGTCGCGGCCGGCAGCGGAAACACCAGATCATACACCCAGTTGAAGACGAACGCGTAGACCATGTAGAAAAGGGCGAACGAGACGTCCATCATCAAGGCCTGCAGCACGCCGACGCCGAGATACCAGGCAATGAACGGCAGCAGCACCAAAAGAAGCCCGATCTCGAAAAATACCGCATGCACGACCCGTATCGCCGGCGATTTGCGAACATCGCCCGCGAGGCGCAGCATCGCGTGGTCGAACAAGAGATTGTAGGCGTAGTTCCACAAGGTGGCGATCGTGGCGCTGACAAGCGCGACGATGCCGATGTCGTGGATCGGCAAGTTAAAAAACCAGCCGCCAAGCGGCGTGACGATGATCAGACCGACAATCTCGAAGCTGATCGCGTGACGAATACGGTCCCCGGTGGTGCGCATCATGCCCCCATTTCGTGTTTCGGGCCGTCCCGAACATAAATCCCGGATGGGGGAGGTCGTCCTCGCTTCGAAGGCCGATATAAGATTTCGCCCAGGTGATGCAAGCACGCCATTGCCCGGGCGGCAAGACGCAAGCCGGCCGGCCAATCACGCTTGGCGGCTTGTGCCCCTTGCCGCGGCGCGCAGCGCGACAATGGCGAGCGCCAGGCTGGCGATCGCGTTCCATCCCGCGAAGGACAGGCCCAGCACCCGGAGCGCGGCCTTGTCGCAGGAGGGCGGGATAACGGTGTTGATTGCGTCGAGAATGCCGCCTTCGCTCGAGGGCGGGGCGGCGACCACGCCGCAATCGGCCGGGCCGGCCCACCAGCCCCATTCGACGCCGGAATGGTAGATGGCGAGATAGAGCCCGTAGAGCATCAGGAGACCGCCGGCCGCGATCAGCAGCCTTACGATCCAGCCAGGCGCGCGCATCAGCGCGGCGGCGCCGGCGCCGGCCATCAACGGCACGCCGATATAGTAGGGCATGCGCTGTTCCAGGCACAGCTTGCAGGGAATGTAACCGCCCAGATGCTCGAAGCCGAGCGCACCGCCGACGACGGCAGCCATCGCGGCGAACAGAAAAAACGCCGTGGCGGCAAGCGCGCCGGAGCCGTTGGTGTTTGTGCGGGCCATGGGATCAGAAGACATATTTCACGGCGACGAAACCGCCGATCAGGAGCACCATGAAAAGGGTGAAAAGAAGGCCGAGATTGCGTTCGATGAAGGTGCGGATCGGTTCGCCGAAACGGTAGAGCAGCCAGGCGACGAGAGTGAAACGCAGGCCGCGTCCGATGATCGACACGACCAGGAAGGTCACGAGATTCAGCCCGGTGAAGCCGGAAAAGATCGTCAGCACCTTGTAGGGGAACGGCGTGACGGCGGCAAACAGCACCCCCCAGCCGCCCCAGCGGTCATACCAGCCCTGGACCTTGGCAAAGGAATCCTCGGCGCCGTAGAAGGCCAGGATCGGCTGTCCGAGAAGTTCGAACACGAACGCGCCGATCAGGTAGCCAAGCAAGGCGCCGGCCACCGAGGCCACCGTGCACAGCGCGGCGTAGCGCAGCCATTTCGCGCGTTCGGCAAGCACCATCGGTATCAGCAAAACGTCCGGCGGGATCGGAAACACCGAACTTTCGATGAAGGAAACGCCGGCAAGCGCCTTTTCGGCGTCGCGCGTGGCGGCCAGCGACATGGTCCAGTCGTAGAGGCGGCGAAGCATGGAAAAATCCTGTGAGCCAGAATGGTTCGATCCAACCCGCAAAGGCTCTAGAGCCCTTCATCGGCAAATGGAAGCGGTTTGCGCGCCGTCGGCGTCACCTTTTGAAAACAAGGTTTCCGGCACGGGGCAGTTGACGGACGGGGCCTCGGCCGTATAGTCCGCAGCCGTCCGGCCCTTGGTCGGCCGGCCTGAGGGCCCCTGTGGCGGAATTGGTAGACGCGCGCGACTCAAAATCGCGTTCCGCAAGGAGTGCTGGTTCGATCCCGGCCAGGGGCACCACCATCCGCCTAAGAAGCTTTGGAATCCTTGATCATCAAGGTTTTGAACGCTCCCCGAGATACACCAAGAGGGTACATCAGGGAGCCTCCGGGATGGTAATGAAACTGACACACGTGCAAACCCAGGGCAATCGGAGGGTCGACCGACGGTCAGTTCCTGCGAAGGATTTGCGCTCGTTCTTGGAAAGGGTGAGTTTATTTTGTGACCGAGAAAGACCGACCCGAAGATCCGGCGCAACTATGGTCGGGTGAATACCGAGGCGGAAGCTATCTTTGCGGCGGCATGGGACGAAGTGAACATGATCGAGAGGAAGGGAACCAACCCAAGTGCGCTGGAATTGTTCCGGCAAGGGACCCAGCGTATGTGACCCGAGTCTCCTCCGCTTCTGCGCTGAGGGCGATGGCGGACCGTTGCCTTCGGCACCTTGGAACGGACATAGAGACTGCAGTCGACTTGTGGTCGAGTCTCATCAGCTCTCGAGTGCCGGGCCTCCGGTGGGAACGAGTTCCACAACCAGCCCATCGTGATCGCTAAGCTCCGTCCCGTTCGACCGGCGGGACAGCCCCTTGACGCCAACGGCTGACAGATGTTTCGAGCTGCCGATGTGGCAGAGGGGTTGTCTGTCGAGTTCGCGGACTTCACCAGTTGTCCAGATCGTAAAGCTGCCTAAAGCGGAGGTCAGTTCTTCGTAGGCATAAATGGGGGCTCTATGGCGCGGTATGCGCTGGTTGAAGTCGCCGAGCAGGATCGATGGGACGCGCTCCTCAGATGCTCTGAGAACCGATCTCAAGGCGCGAAGGTAACGGGTATGGTCCTCCCACCTCTTGCGATCGCGTCGTCCACCCGACACGTGCGCAGCTGACCAAGGTACGCAAATTCCGATCACCTGAAGTGCACCTAGGCTGGTCATCGTAGTAGCGCGCACAAACCTACCGCTCGGGAGGTCGGGAGAGCCGAGATCATCGACCGCCACCCACGGATGTCGGCTCCACAGCGTGACCTTCCGCCGACCCGCCCAGATCGGATACCCTGTGTCTGGATCACTGAAGGCGCCATGCCAACTTCTCGGAAGAAAATTCACGTGCGCTTCGGGGCAACAGATGACATCTGCGCCAATCGCAAGCAATTGCTGCTGTATTTCCCTGCCCTTCGGTGATGAAGCGCGATGCCATTGAGCGTTCCAACAGGCAATGCGGATGGCCTTTGCCGTCATGCGCCCGATCTCCCGCAGTTGGTGCCGTGGCACTCACAGCCCTCCCAATCTTTCCAAGCCTTCCTTGCCATGACGGCGTGATGCGGTTTGACTGGCGGTACATGCTCGGCTACCTCACCAGGTGTACCGAGTTGTCACCGTATCGGGAGTGAGCAAGCGTATAAATAGCTGCTTTTGCTAGATAGCCGTCCCTTGTTCCGAGAATTCGATACGGTTCGCCGGTTTCGGCCAGGGGCACCATTTTGCATCGGCGAACACGGCTGCCCGACGGCCTTCGGCGTTTCGCAACGATCCTCGACAGGCGTTAGCACATCCGTACTAATTTACCGTTTTCTTGAAGAACTTAAGATGCGATTCCTCACAATGGAGGAAGAGCATGAAATCCAAGATGTTCCTGTTGGCCGTGGCGGCTCTTTTTTCCGGCCTCACGGTTGCCCAGGCGGCTTCCTACAAAGTGTCGTTTTTTCAGAACGGCCAGTGGAAGGGAGATATGGCTGGTAATGACGTCATGATCGGAAGCTGCACGGTAATCTATAATTTCCGCCGCCAGTGCAGTCCGCCGGTCAAATTCTACGGTTGTTCAAGCTCCAGCAATCTCTACAACACGGCCAGCTCGAAGAAATACAGCTACAAAATCTACAAGGACGGTCGCCAGATCTGTTGACGCATGAAGCCGTCGCCAGCGTGGCGGGCGGTCTGGCGACGATGGTTGCGGTGATTTTCGCTCGGTGACCGTCCAGTGTGCGGCGCTGGCGGAAAAAACCGCACGGTCAGCCGGTAATGCCCCACCGGCTGGCCGTTTTAAACTTGCCCCGGGTCGACAAGGTTTGCGAAAACCGACCGTCCCGCTCCGTTGCGGGGCGGGTGTTGCGATGTCGAACGGGGCATGCCGAGGACGATGCTTGAACGCGGCGAAGGGTACGACCGGCTTTACGCCGGGTTCGGCTGGTCCATCCCGGCCCGGTTCAATATCGGCGTGGCGGTCGCCGATGCGTGGGCGGCGCAGGCGCCGGACCGGATCGCGCTGATCGACGACATCGGCGGCGAAGCGGCGACGATGAGCTATCGCGGGCTCGCGGAGCGCTCGAACGCGCTCGCCAACGCCATGCGCGCGCTCGGCGTTTCCCGCGGCGACCGGGTGGCGCTGCTCCTGCCGCAAAGTTTCGAGACCGCGATCAGCCATGTCGCGATCTACAAGCTCGGGGCCATCGCCGTGCCGCTGGCGCTGCTTTTTGGCGTCGAGGCGCTGGAGTACCGACTGCAGACGGCCGGGGTGTCGGCGGTGGTGACCAACCATGCCGGCCTGGCCAAGCTGGCGCCGCTGCGCGCGCGCCTGCCGTCGCTGCACACCGTGATCGTGACCGGCGAAGCCGGCGAAGGAGCCCGGTCCTTCGCCACCCTGGTGGCGGGCGGATCGACGCGTTTCGAGGCCGAGGAGACCGGCCCCGACGATCCGGCGATGATGATCTTCACTTCCGGCACCACCGGCCCGCCCAAGGGCGCGCTGCATGGCCACCGGGTGCTGCTCGGCCATGTGCCGGGCGTGCAGATGCCGCACGAATTCCTGCCCCAACCCGGCGACCGGCTGTGGACGCCGGCCGACTGGGCGTGGGCCGGCGGCCTGCTCAACGTGCTCCTGCCGGGGCTGCTGCTCGGCGTGCCGGTCGTGTCGTCGCGCGCGGAAAAATTCGATCCCGAGGCGGCGTTCGCGCTGATGGCGCGCCGACAGGTGCGCAACGCCTTCATTCCGCCGACCGCGCTCAGGATGATGAAGACGGTGTCCGGCGTGCGCGAGCGGTTCGCGCTCAGCCTGCGTACGGTCGGTTCGGGCGGCGAGGCGCTCGGACGGGAAACCTATGACTGGGCGCGCGGCGCGCTCGGCCTGACGATCAACGAGTTCTACGGCCAGACGGAATGCAACCTGGTGCTGTCGTCCTGTGCGGCACTCGGCGTCAGCCGCGCCGGGGCGATCGGCAAGCCGGTGCCCGGTCACCGGGTCGCCATCGTCGACCATGACGGCCATGCCCGCCCGGTGGGCGAGGCAGGCCAGATCGCGGTGCGGCGTCCGGACCCGGTGATGTTTCTGGAATATTGGCAGAACCCGAAGGCGACCGCGCAGAAATTCGTCGGCGACTGGATGCTGACCGGCGACCAGGGAATCGCCGACGCGGACGGCTACGTTCACTTCTTCGGCCGCGACGACGACGTCATCACCTCGGCCGGCTATCGGATCGGCCCGGGCGAGATCGAGGACTGCCTGACCGGCCATCCCGCGGTGGCGCTGGCGGCGGCGGTCGGCAAGCCGGACCCGATCAGGACCGAAATCGTCAAGGCCTACGTGGTGCTGAAGGACGGGCACGTGCCTTCCGAGGCGCTCAAATCCGAGATCAGCCTGTGGGTGCGCGAACGGCTTTCCGCGCACGAATATCCGCGCGAGGTCGAATTTGTCGATTCGATGCCGCTGACGACCACCGGCAAGGTGATCCGGCGCATTTTTCGCGATCGCGCCCGCCGCGAGGCCCGATCCGATCCGGGCTGACCCGCGCCAGGGGCGCTCAGCGCCTGCCGATCAGTCCTTTGATGCGCCGGCGCAGGATGCGCGCCAGATTGCGGGTCTCGCGGTTCAAATGGATCTGTCCGGCGGCCTGGCGCACGAGGCGGTCGGTGTCGGGCGCAAGGCCGACGACCATGGTGCCCATTTCGCGCCGTTCGCTCCACAGGCGGCTCATGATCGGGTGGTCGGGCACGGCACAGGAATCGGTCGCCTCGATATTGGGATCGTCCAGGTGCTGGCGCGTGACCTCGATCATCAGCAGCGTGCCGGGAGAAAAGGCGGCTT
Source organism: Nitratireductor sp. StC3 (assembly GCF_003015025.1). Taxonomy (NCBI): domain Bacteria; kingdom Pseudomonadati; phylum Pseudomonadota; class Alphaproteobacteria; order Hyphomicrobiales; family Phyllobacteriaceae; genus Nitratireductor; species Nitratireductor sp. StC3. Next base: position 13,558 of record NZ_PYBP01000017.1, read on the forward strand.
GGTTTTCGTCATAGGCCGTCTTCCACGTATAGGCCTGGCCCGCCTCGACGAACACGATCAGGCTGGCGATCGCGGTGCCGTCGAGGCTGAGCGTGTGAATCCGGCACAGGTCGCGCTGCGCGAGCCGGTTTATCGCCTCGCGCGCGAAGGCGGCGCGATAGCGGTCGATCACCATTGCGGTGCGCTCGCGGCCCTTCCAGCCCGAAGCCTCCAGCGCCAGAAAGGTCTCGAGCGCGTTGCGGATCTCGTCGGGCTGGCGCGCCACCGAGTAGACGAGGTCGCCGGTTTCGGCGAGCCGGCGTTTCAGGCGGCGGAATTCACGGAAATGATGCGGTTTGAGCGCTGTGCGCAGATAGGTCTCGGCATCGAGATCGCTGTCGAGGAAGGGGCGCATGCTGCGCGACGTGGTCACCACCGGCAGGTCGAGCCCCATGGCGGCGGTGCGGATCAGCCGGGCGACCGGACCGTCCATGCGCAGATCGGGCAGGATCAGCACCCTGGGCAGGTTCAGGTGCTTGCGGCCCAGCATCGAGAAAAAGTCCTCGAGCACCCCGACGGGGTCGTCCCGATCGACCAGCGGCGTGCCGAGCGGGCCGAACGGGCTCGACCAGGTGCGCATCACCGGCACGCTCAACGGGACCGCGGGTTTCTCCACGGAAAAGGGCACCAGCAGGCGTAGCCGGTTCTTGTCCCTGTCGCCGTCGCGAATGACGGCCAGCCGCACCTCGCGGTCTTCCAGCCTGGGCATGGCCGGCGCCAGGAAGCGCGGATTGAAGAAAATATTGGGCTCGACCGTGCGCACGCACAGAAAGTCCAGCTCCTCGACGAGATCGAAACCGGCCGAGGCCGGATAGATCGCCAGGCGGCGCGGTGCCGCGCCGGGCCCCTGGGTCTCGATCTCGAGCTGCTGCTGCGCTTCGCCGCTGACGCCGGCAAGGTTGGCGATCAGCGGGCTCGACGCGCTGGCGCTGGTTTCCTCGATCAGGGGAATGGCGGCCATATCAACCTCGCGCTTCGTGCGATGACGGCAGAAACACCAGCATGACGATGCCGAGGCGGCGCCATACGGTGAAGGACAGGGCGAGCGCCTCGAACGCCATCGCGATCGCCGTCGCGATCGCCGCGCCCCACAGCCCGAATTCGGGGATGAGCATGAAATTGAGCGCGATGTTGAGCGACAGCGCCAGGGCGTAGACCAGGGCGCACACATTCTGGTTGCCGGTCATGGTGAGCAGGCTTTCGGCCGGACCGACCGCCGCGCGCGCCACGACGCCGCCGACGAGCACGAACAAAAGCGGATAGCCGGCGACGAATTCGGGCCCGAACAGCGACAGCATCGGCTTGCCGAGCAGGAGGACGGCGAGCGCCATCGCCAGCGACGGCCAGAAGGTCCACGAGGCGGTCTCGCGCGCAAAGGCGCTCAGCAGTTCGGTGTCGCCTGCATGGGTGATGCTGGCGTAACGCTGGGCCACGCCGGCCTTGACGGCGAAATAGACGAAATGCACCAGCGCCAGGGTCTTTACCGTCGCGAAATAGACGGCGACCTGGTCCGGCGGCATGAAACGGCCGACCATCAGCACGTCGGCATTGGTGAGCAGGAAGAAGAAGCTCTCGACCAGGAAGATCGGCATCGAAACCAGGACCCACTCGCGCAGCAGGAATTTGCGCGGACCAGGCTCCATGTGTCGGTCGACCCGTCCGGTCACCGAGACGAGCTGGATGATGGTGGTGGTGTAGGTGGCCATGATCGCCGCGATGATCGCCGTGATTGCAGAGGGCTGGAACCCGGCCAGGAGCGAGCCGCCCATGAAGGCCAGGATCAGCACGGGCCGGATCAGATAGGTCGGCGAAAGCGCGGAGATCGCCCAGGCATTGGCGCGCGACACGCCCTGGAGCGCGTCGGACAGCGAGATCATCGGCAGGCAGACGATGCCGAGATAGAAGGGGACGATGTAGTAGGATTCGAGCGAGGGGGCAAACAGCCAGATGCCGATCGCGCCGATCGCGGCGACGATCGTGGAGGCGATCAGGACGAAAAGCCGGCTGGCCAAGAGGATGCCGCGCAATTCGGCCAGACGTCCCTTTTCGCGATATTCGGGAATGAAACGGATCACCGAGGTGTGGAAGCCGAGGCAGGAGAGATTGCCGACGATCACCATCGTGACCCAGACGAGGACGAAGATCCCGTATTCGAAACTGCCCATCCAGCGCGCCAGCAGGACCTGGCTGACAAAGGCGATGACGGCGTTGACGATGCGGATGAAGAAGGCGATCAGCGACATGCGCCCGGCTTCGCCACGCCCGTCGGCGCCTGAAAGAACGGAGTCCACGAGGCCCAGCAGCGGGCGCGCGCGGAGCGCCAGGCGCTCCGGCAAAAGCCGTTCCGCAGTTGTGGCGGCGGAAAATCGCACGCTTTACTCTCCGTTTTCCGTCCTCCGCTGCATAAAGGACAACCTTTAAGAAACGGTTCGGGCGCCTGGAGATCGGGCTTGCGGCGGAAGGGCGCGCCGGCTTCTATTTCCCGTCCTGGTCCTTCAGTGCCTGGGCGAGCGACATCGTCGCCGACCCCGGCCTGGCCGGTTTCGGCTGCGAGGCGTCCGGTGCCCAGCCCGACAGCCAGATCAACGAAAAGGTGGCGCGCAGCCGTCCGTCCGGATCGGCAAAGCGCTCGGCATAGAGGTCGGCCGCGCGCAGGAACACCTGCTTGCCGGTCGGCCGTTTCAGCCGGCCGAACAGCGTGTTGGTGGCACCCATCTGCCGCAGGTCGCGCAGCAGCGCGAACATGTCGGCATAACGCACGGTGATGGTTTCGATATCGGCGACCGGCAGGGCGAAGCCAGCCCGCTGCAGCAAGGCGCCCGCCGCGCGGACGTCGGCGAAGGGCAGGACCCGGGGGCTGGCGCCGCCGGTGATTTCGGTCTCGGCCACCAGCAGGCAGTGGCGCAACTCCTCCAGCGTGCCGGCGCCGGCGAAGGCGGCCAGAAACAGGCCGTCCGGGCGCAGGGCGCGGCGGATCTGGATCAGCGCGCCAGGCAGATCGTTGAGCTCGTGCAGCGCGAGCAGGGACACGGCGAGATCCAGGCTTTCGGGCTTGAGCGGCAGGTGCTCGCCGTCGGAGACGAACCCGGCGCCGCCTTCCAGAAACACCGGATCGGGCTCGATGCGGCTCACATTGCCGGCGCGGCCCGAGGCGCGCATGGCCAGCGCGGCGTGCGGTGTCAGGCAGTGGATGGCGGCGCAGTCGGCAAAGCGCCGCTCCACCGTCGCCAGCCGCTCGCCGAGCTCGTCGGCGGTGCGCTCCATCAAGAAGGTCGCGATCGGCCGCCCTCCGGCCAGAAGCCGCTTCTTGCGCGCGATCGCCAGCTCGAGGTCAAGGATGTTTTCCATCGAGGCCCGCCTGTGACATCAATCCTCGCCGGTCGAAGGAATGGCTGATGCCGCCTGGTTCTGGTAATTTGCCGGTCATGGGACCAGCGTGGTGAACCATCGGCTCGACGAGATCAAGCGTGCGGTGCGTGGCGGCGCCGCGCTGATCGGCACGCTCGCCTTTCCGCCGACATGCGCGGGCTGCCGCAAGCTGGTGGTGGAGCCCGGTACGCTGTGTGGCGAATGCTGGCGCGAACTGGCCCTGATCGAGCGTCCCTATTGCGAGGTGCTGGGCATCCCGTTTGGCTGCGAGATGGGCGACAAGGCGGTTTGTCTGGCGGCGATCGCGGAACCGCCGCCGTTTTCGCGTGCGCGTGCGGCCGTTGCCTATGACGGCGTGGCGCGCCGGCTGGTGCAGGGGCTGAAATTCCGCGACCGAACCGACCTCGCGCCCTGGATGGCGCGGTGGATGGCGCGCGCCGGGGCCGAGCTTCTCGGCGACGCCGACATGATCGTGCCGGTTCCGCTGCATCGGCGGCGTTTCCTCCTCAGGCGGTTCAACCAGGCGGCCGAACTCGGGCGCGCCATCGCCGTTCGGGCGGGGATCGCCTTCGAGCCGGAACTCGTCCAGCGCGCGCGCAGCACGCGCCAGCAGGTCGGCCTCGGACTCGCCGAACGCCACTCCAACGTCAGGGGCGCGTTCGCGGTGCCGGCGGCGCGGCGGGCCATGGTCAAGGGCCGGCGGGTGCTGGTCGTCGACGATGTCTACACCACCGGGGCCACGGTCAGCGCGGTCGCCCGCGCGCTGGTGCGGGCCGGGGCGGACGCGGTCGATGTGCTCACATTCGCGCGGGTTTTGTCGCAGGACTTCCGGGACGATGCGGCTGCCCCTATATAGGGGACGGAAAACCGGAATTGGTCATGGTTGATGTGACGATCTATACCCGCGCCATGTGCGGATACTGTACGGCGGCGAAACGGCTTCTGGACCAGAAGGGCGTCGCCTATGTCGAGCACGATGCGAGTTTTTCGCCGGAACTGCGCAATGAGATGATGACGCGTTCGGGACGCGCGACCTTTCCGCAGATCTTCGTCGGCGCGGTTCATGTCGGCGGCTGCGACGAGCTTTACGCGCTCGAGGAGCGCGGCAAGCTCGACACGCTCATCGCAAACGGCTCGTTCGTCTGAGGATGGCGATGAACGCTTTCAAGGCCGCGGTTGTGCAGATGCGATCGGGCATGGACCCGGCGCGCAACGCCGCTGATTTCGAAGCGCTGGTTCGCGAGGCCGCCGGCCGGGGCGCCGCCTACGTGCAGTCTCCGGAGATGACCGGCGCGCTGGTGCGCGACAGGCAGACGCTGCGGCGGATCGTCAAGGACGAGGCCGGCGACCTGGTGGTTGACGCGGCCAGACGGCTTGCCGCGGAGCTTGGGATCGCGATCCACGTCGGTTCGACGGCGATCGCGTTGCCCGACGGCAAGGTCGCCAACCGGGCGTTCCTGTTTGATAGAACCGGCGCGCTGGTGGCGACCTACGACAAGATCCACATGTTCGACGTCGACCTCGACAATGGCGAGAGCTGGCGCGAATCGGCGACCTATCAGCCGGGCGCGCGCGCGGTCGTGGCGCCGCTGGCCGGCGTCCCGTTCGGACTGGCCATCTGCTACGATCTGCGTTTTCCGCACCTTTTCCGCGCCCAGGCGCTGGCGGGCGCGGCGGTGCTGAGCGCGCCGGCGGCCTTCACGCGCCAGACCGGCAAGGCCCACTGGCACGTGCTGACGCGGGCGCGGGCGATCGAGAACGGCGCCTGGCTGATCGCCGCGGCCCAGGGCGGGCGCCACGAGGACGGCCGCGAGACGTTCGGCCATTCGGTGATCGTCGATCCGTGGGGCACGGTGGCGGCCGAGATGCCTGGCGACGAGCCGGGCATCGCCCTTGCCGAAATCGATCCGCACGCCAGCGCCGCCGCGCGCGCGAAAATACCCAATCTGCAGAACGCGCGCGATTTCGATCTCGATATGCTCGCCGATGACGGCCTTTCGGCGCGGAGGGTGGCGTCTTGATCCGGTTTTCGCTCCATTGCGACGCCGGTCACGACTTCGAAGCCTGGTTTCGCGGCAACGACGATTACGACGCCCAGGCCGCGAGGCATCTGGTTGCCTGTCCGCAGTGCGGCTCGACGAAGGTGGAAAAGACGCTGATGGCGCCGGCCCTGTCGACTGGCCGGCGCAAGGAGAAGCTGGCGCTGGCGGCCAATGCCGAGCAGAAGAAGGCGATGGCCAAACTGAAGGAACTGGCGCACAAGATGCGCGAGAACGCCGATTATGTCGGCGACAAATTCGCCGAGGAAGCGCGCAAGATCCATTTCGGCGAGACCGAGGCGCGCGGCATCTACGGCGAGGCGACGGCCGAGGAGGCCAAAGGGCTGGTCGAGGACGGGGTCGAGTTCATCCCGATCCCGGATTTTCCCGACGACAAGAACTGAACCGCCCGCCGCGGGCGGCTGCCGCACACCCAACCGATCGGGAATCGGCCGGCCGCGGGGCCTGTCCGGCCTCAGCCGTCCGCGGGCTTCTTTTCGGCCAGGACCATGTAGTTGACATCCATGTCGCGCGAACGCTGCCAGCGGTCGCCGAGCGGGTTGTAGACGACGCCGGTGCGGTCGACGACCCTCATGCCGGCCGCGTCAAGCGCGGCTTCCAGCTCGGCGGGCCGCACCAGCTTGTTGAACTGGTGCGTGCCGCGCGGAAGCCAGCGCAGCACGTATTCCGCGCCGAAGATCGCCAGGCCGAGCGCTTTCAGCGTGCGGTTGATGGTGGCGACCACCATGATCCCGCCGGGCCTGACCATCTGGCTGCATTTGGCGAGGAACAGGTTCATGTCGGACACATGCTCGACCACCTCCATATTGAGGACGACGTCGAACTCCTCGCCCGCCTCGGCCAGTGCCTCGGCGGTGGTCGCGCGGTAGTCGATCTTCAGCTTGCCCTCGGCGGCATGCAGCTTGGCGACCTCGATATTGGTTTCGGAGGCGTCGGCGCCCACGACTTCGGCCCCAAGCCGTGCCATCGGCTCGCACAACAGGCCGCCGCCGCACCCGATATCGAGGATGCGCAGGCCCTGGAACGGCCGTGACGAGCGCGGATCGCGGCCGAAACGGGTTGCGATCTGGTCGCGGATATAGGCCAGGCGAACCGGGTTGAACTTGTGCAGCGGACGAAATTTGCCCTTCGGGTCCCACCATTCCGCGGCCAGGGCGGAAAAGCGTGCGACCTCGTCGGCGTCGATCGTCGTTGGTTGCGTCTCGGGCATCCGGCGGTCTCCTCTACGCCGGACATCAAGTCGGGTCCGACGCCGCCAAAGTCAAGACGCCAAAATTGTCACAGAGACAAAGCGTGTTCGCCGGCGAACAGGACGGCGGGGCGCGGCGTCGGCTTGCGGACCCACCCCCTTTGCATTATGGAAACCGCGCATCGCGCCCCGTGCCACGGCGGCGTGCCTCTTTCAAATCCGTCCGCAGACTGCCGGGCGCATTCCGCTACAGGGTTCGACCGTTTCATGGCGCGTATCGTGATGAAATTCGGCGGAACGTCCGTCGCCGACATCGATCGCATCCGCATCGTGGCCCGCCATGTCAAACGCGAGGTCGATGCCGGTCACGAGGTCGCGGTGGTGGTGTCGGCGATGGCCGGCAAGACCAACGAACTCGTCGCCTGGACGCGCGAGGCCTCGCCGCTGCACGACGCGCGCGAGTATGACGCGGTGGTGGCGTCGGGCGAACAGGTGACGGCGGGATTGCTGGCGATCACCCTGCAGGCGATGGGCGTGCATGCGCGCTCCTGGCTCGGCTGGCAGATTCCGATCCGCACCGACAACGCCCACGGCGCCGCCCGCATCACCGACATCGACGGCTCGTTCCTGATCAAGCGCTTCGGCGAGGGCCAGGTGGCGGTGATCGCCGGTTTCCAGGGCATCGGGCCCGACAACCGCATCGCCACGCTCGGCCGCGGCGGCTCCGACACGTCGGCGGTCGCGATCGCCGCGGCGGTGGGCGCCGACCGCTGCGACATCTATACCGACGTCGACGGCGTCTACACCACCGATCCGCGCATCGAGCCCAAGGCGCGCCGGCTGGCGCGCATCTCGTTCGAGGAAATGCTGGAAATGGCCTCGCTCGGCGCCAAGGTGCTGCAGGTGCGCTCGGTGGAACTCGCCATGGTGCACAAGGTCAGGACATTCGTCAGGTCGTCGTTCGCCGATCCGGAGGCGCCCGGCATGGGGGATTTCGACAATCCGCCCGGCACGCTCATTTGCGAAGAGGATGAAATCGTGGAACAGCAGGTCGTCACCGGCATCGCCTATGCCAAGGACGAGGCCCAGATTTCGCTGCGGCGCGTTGCCGACCGGCCCGGCGTCGCCGCCGGGATATTCGGTCCGCTCGCCGAAGCCAGCATCAATGTCGACATGATCGTCCAGAATATTTCCGAGGACGGTTCGCGCACCGACATGACGTTTACCGTGCCGTCGAGCGACGTCGACAAGGCGCTGGGGGTGCTGAACAAGGTACGCGAGACGATCGGCTTCGACGCGGTCCAGCACGAGACGGGCATGGTCAAGGTGTCGGTGATCGGCATCGGCATGCGCAGCCATGCCGGCGTGGCGGCCACCGCCTTCAAGGCGCTTTCGGAAAAGGGAATCAATATCCGCGCGATCACGACGTCGGAGATCAAGATTTCGATCCTGATCGACGGCCCCTATGCCGAACTCGCCGTGCGTACTTTGCATTCCGTCTACGGGCTGGATAAGCAGTAGACCAATGATTTGAGCGCGACGCGGCCGCTGCGGCGATGTCCGCCCGGCGGGGACGCGGTCGTTGGAGAAACGCCGATGCGCGAAATCGCCGGCAGCCCGCGCATATTGCTGAAGCGGCTGCGCGAGATCATGGCCGAAGCCGTGGAGCCGCAGGAGCGGCTCGACCGGATCGTGCGCGAAATCGCCGCCAACATGGTCGCCGAGGTGTGTTCGCTCTATGTGCTGCGCGCCGACGCGGTGCTGGAACTCTACGCCACGGAAGGCCTCAATCCCGGTTCGGTGCATCTGGCGCAATTGCGCCTCGGGCAGGGCCTGGTCGGCACGATCGCGGCGAGCGCGCGCCCGCTCAACCTTTCGGACGCGCGCAACCACCCCGCCTTCACCTACCTCCCCGAAACGGGCGAGGAGATCTACAATTCCTTCCTCGGCGTGCCGGTGCTGCGGGCCGGCCGCACGCTCGGCGTGCTCGTGGTCCAGAACAAGACCAACCGGCACTATGGCGACGACGAGGCCGAGGCGCTGGAGACGACGGCGATGGTGATCGCCGAAATGATCGCCACCGGCGATCTGCGGCGGCTGACGCGGCCGGGCATGGAACTCGACCTCAGCCGGCCGGTCAGCCTGACCGGAGCCGCCTTCAACGAGGGCGTCGGGCTTGGCCATGTCGTGCTGCACGAGCCGCGCATCGTCGTCACCGAACTGTTCAACGAGGATGTCGACCAGGAACTGAAGCGCCTGGAAACCGCGCTCGGATCGCTGCGGCTGTCGATCGACGACATGCTTTCGCGCCGCGAGATCGCCTTCGAGGGCGAGCATCGCGCCGTGCTGGAAGCCTATCGCATGTTCGCGCATGACCGCGGCTGGGTGCGGCGGCTCGAAGAGGCGATCCGCAACGGCCTGACGGCGGAAGCGGCGGTGGAGAAGGTGCAGTCGGACATGCGCGCGCGCATGCTGCACATGACGGACCCCTATCTGCGCGAGCGGATGAACGATTTCGACGATCTCGGCTACCGGCTGCTGCGCCAGCTCATGGGTCGCGGACCGGAGGAAATCGCGGCCTCGCTGCCCAAGGACGCCATCATCGTCGCCCGCTCGATGGGGGCGGCCGAACTGCTCGACTATCCGCGCGACAAGCTGCGCGGCCTGGTGCTTGAGGAAGGCGCGGTCACCAGCCACGTGGTGATCGTCGGCAAGGCGATGGACATTCCGGTCGTCGGCCAGGCCAAGGGCGCGGTGTCGATGGCCGAGAACGGCGACGCGCTGATCGTCGACGGCGATGACGGCAAGGTTCACCTGCGGCCGCAGCCCGACGTCGAGGCGGCCTATGCCGAAAAGGTTCGTTTCCGGGCCAAGAAACAGCAGCTTTATCGCGAGTTGCGCGACCGGCCATCGGTGTCGAAGGACGGGATCGCGGTCGAGCTGATGATGAATGCCGGCCTGGCGGTCGACCTGCCGCAGCTCGCCGAAGCAGGCGCCGCCGGAATCGGGCTTTTCCGGTCCGAACTGCAGTTCATGGTGGCGGCGACCTTTCCCCGCGCCCAGGAGCAGGAAAAACTCTACCGCGAGGTGCTCGAGGCGGCGGGCACGAAGCCTGTGACCTTCCGCACGATCGATATCGGCGGCGACAAGGTTCTGCCCTATTTTCGCGGCGCGGAAAAAGAGGAGAACCCGGCGCTCGGCTGGCGGGCGATCCGTCTGACGCTCGACCGCCCGGGGTTGTTGCGCACCCAGTTCCGGGCGCTGCTCAAGGCGGCGTCGGGCCGCGAGTTGCGGGTGATGCTGCCGATGGTGACGGAAATCGGCGAAATCGCCAAGGCGCGCGGCCTGATCGAGCGCGAGGTGCAGCAGCTGGCGCGGTTCGGCTACGCGCTGCCGACCAGCCTGAAGCTCGGTGCCATGATCGAGGTGCCGTCGCTCCTGTTCCAGCTTCCCGAATTGATGCGGACGGTCGACTTCGTCTCGATCGGCTCCAACGATTTGTTCCAGTTCATGACCGCGACCGATCGCGGCAACGGCCTGCTGGCGGGGCGTTTCGACCCGCTCTCGGTGCCGTTTCTGCGGGTCTTGAAATCCGTAATCGACGCCGGCCGGGAGGCCGGCAAGCCGGTGACACTGTGTGGCGAGCTCGCCAGCCGGCCGATTTCGGCGATGGCGCTGGTGGGGCTCGGTTTCCGGTCGATTTCGATGTCGCCGGCCGCGATCGGGCCGGTCAAGGCGATGCTGGCCGATCTGCCGGTCGGCGCGCTCGAAGGGCTGATGGTGCAGATGATCGAGGCGAGCGCCGTCGACATGGACGTGCCGGCCCGGCTTCGCGCCTTCGCCGCCGAATTCGACATTTCCTGCGAGACCTGACCGATGAGCTTTGTTGCGTCCGAGAGAATGGATCAGGTCCTGAAACGCTTCGAGATGATCGAGGCGCAGATGGCCGCCGGCCCCGAGCCCGAGGCCTATGTGCGGCTGGCTTCGGAATATGCCGAGCTGGAAAAGCTCGCCGGCGAGATCCGCGCACTGCGCGGCGCGGAGGCCGAGCGCGAGGGGCTGGAAACGATGCTTTCCGATCCGTCGACGGACGCGGAGATGCGCGCGCTGGCCGAAGCCGAACTGCCGGAGATCGAGGAGCGCATCAAGGCGTTGCAGCAAAGCATCCGGATCCTGCTTCTGCCCAAGGACGATGCCGACGACAAGAACGCGATCCTGGAGATCCGTGCCGGGACGGGCGGCGACGAGGCGGCGATCTTCGCCGGCGATCTGTTTCGCATGTACGAACGCTACGCCGCCGGCCGCGGCTGGCGGGTCGAACTCGTCTCGGCGAGCGAGGGCGATGCCGGCGGCTACAAGGAGATCATCGCCACCGTGTCTGGCAAGGGCGTGTTTTCGCGTCTCAAATTCGAATCCGGCGTGCACCGCGTGCAGCGGGTGCCGGAAACCGAGGCCAGCGGCCGCATCCACACCTCGGCTGCCACCGTGGCCGTGCTTCCCGAGGCCGAGGAGATCGACGTCGAGATTCGCAACGAGGACATCCGCATCGACACGATGCGCGCCTCCGGCGCTGGCGGCCAGCATGTCAACACCACCGATTCGGCGGTGCGGATCACGCATCTGCCGACCGGGATCACCGTCGTGCAGGCGGAAAAGTCGCAGCACCAGAACCGCGCTCGCGCCATGCAGTTGCTGCGCGCCAAGCTGTTCGACATCCAGCGCACCAAGGCGGCGGAGGAGCGCTCCGAATCGCGGCGCTCGCAGGTCGGCTCGGGCGACCGTTCGGAGCGGATCCGAACCTATAATTTTCCGCAGGGACGGGTGAGCGATCACCGCATCAACCTGACGCTCTACAAGCTCGACCGGGTGATGGAGGGCGATCTCGACGAGATCATCGACGCGCTGATATCGGACCATCAGTCCGCGCTTCTGGCCGACATGGCGCAGGATGACTGAAGACGCTTTGCCGGCGTCCGCGCGCGATCTCGGCACGGTCCTGGCCGAAACCCGCCGCCGCCTGAACGCGGCGGGACTCGGCGAGGCGGCCCTCGATGCCAGGCTGATCGTCGAGCATTTTTCCATGACACAGCGCATCGACGCGCTGCGCGATCCCGCCTTGCTGCTCGACGCGCGCACCGTCGCGGCGATCATGGCGGCTGTCGAACGGCGGCTTGCGGGAACGCCGGTGCACCGCATTCTCGGCTATCGCGACTTCTACGGATTGCGGCTCGCCTTGTCGCCGGAGACGCTGGAACCGCGACCGGATACCGAGACGCTGGTCGAGGCGGTGCTGGCGGAGCTCGCCGGGGTCGTGGCGCGCAAGCGGGACTGCGCCATTCTCGACCTCGGCACGGGTACGGGCGCGATCGCGCTTGCGCTGCTGGCCGCGCTGCCGCAGGCGCGCGCGTGCGGCGTGGACCTGTCGGCGGAGGCTGCGAGGACCGCGATCGGCAATGCCACCCGTCTTGGCATGGATGGGCGGTTTACGGCCCATGTTTCAAACTGGTTTCGCGACGTGACCGGCGTTTTTGATGCAATCGTGTCCAACCCACCCTACATTACGTCCTGGGAGATGCGTGAGCTGCCGGTGGAAGTGGCCGGGCACGATCCCCATCTGGCGCTCGATGGCGGTGCCGACGGTCTCGACGCCTATCGCGTGATCGCCGCCGGCGCTGGTGCCCATCTCGATCGCGATGGCGTGGTCGGGGTGGAAATCGGCAGCCGGCAAAAAACGGATGTGGTCGCCGTCTTCGCCGCGCACGGCTTTAGCCTGCGTTCGGCGGCCCGCGATCTTGCCGGCCATGACCGGGCTCTGGTGTTCGGCTTATAGGGCGCGGTTTGTGCCGTGCGAAAAAATACTTGGCAAGGGTGATGAATATCGCTAGTTTCCGGCCACCGGATGAGACGAAGCAGGCAGTGCTGTATCGATTCGGTTCCAATGGAAACAAGCTGCCAATCGCGTGACGCGAAAGCGCTTCGTGTGGGGATCGTTCGGCCAGGTAGCGCAACCGAAAGCGAGTTGGCAGCCAGCGGCCGAACGGCGGTAGCTCGCCCATGCTCGATGGTAAGGCGGTCGCGACAAAGAGCGAAACCGCGTTCCCCTGTGTTCACGATGATTGCAAAAAAGAGAATCGGATGAGGCCACAACAGCAGAACAGGCGTATGCGCGGTCGCAACAACAACCGCAAGGGCCCCAATCCTCTGACCCGGTCCTACGAAAGCAACGGCCCGGACGTGAAAATCAGGGGATCCGCGCAACAGGTTGCCGACAAATACACGGCGCTGGCGCGGGACGCGCAAAGCGCCGGCGATCGGGTGATGGCCGAGAACTATCTGCAGCATGCCGAACACTACAACCGCATCATCGCGGCCGCTCAGAGCCAGTCGGCTCAAAACAACGCGCCCCGCGACCAGCGCGACGATTTCGACGAGGACGACGCGGACGAGCGCCAGGGCAACCAGAACAACGCTCCGGCACAGACGACCTCCGACAGCCAGCCAAAGGCGGCGCAGGACGGCCAGCAGGACGAGCGGCCGCAGACGCCGCGCGGTGGCGCCAAGGATGACGGCTCGGGCCCGCAGCCGGTGATCGAGGGCACGCCGGTCGAGGTCGCGATCGAACAGGAAACGATCAAGACGGCCGCCGAGAAGCCCAAGCGGTCGCGGCGCGCCAACGGTTCGCCCCCTGCCGAGGAAGACGGCAAAGACGGCAAGGATGGCGAGGCGGCGGCGCCGCGTCGCGCGCGGCGGCCGCGCCGCCCGCGTGCCAGCGATGCCGAAACCGCCGAGGCGGCCGCGCCAGCTCCGGCGAGCGCCGAAGGCGAGTCGCAGACCTCGTCGGAAGACGGACAAGGCGACCTGCCGCTGCCTGCCGCGGCGCAGTAACCGGCCGCGGCGACGGCTCCAGGGTCAGAAGGCGGCGTTCGCGCCGCCTTTTTCGTTGGCGCGCCGGTGCCCGAATCGATTTCGCAGCGAAGTCCACGCGTCGCCGCTTGAGTGCGACGGATCGCATACCCATATCGGAAGCGAAGGGGTTCGCTTCTCAAGAAGGGACCCGTCACCTCAACCGATCCGGCGCCGCGCAGGCGGGCCGGCAAGGAAACGGAGACGTCGATGAACGTGGAAAAATATTCCGAGCGGGTGCGTGGCTTCATCCAGTCCGCTCAAACGATGGCGCTGTCGCGCAATCACCAGCAATTCACCCCCGAACACATGCTCAAGGTCCTCGTCGACGACGAGGAGGGACTGGCCGCGTCGCTGATCGAGCGGGCCGGCGGCCGGGTGCAGGACGTGCGGCTTGCCGTCGACGCCGCGCTCGAAGCCTTGCCGCGCGTGGAGGGCGGAAACGGCCAGCTCTATCTCGCCCAGCCGCTTGCGAAGGTCTTTTCGACGGCCGAGGACCTGGCGAAGAAGGCCGGCGACAGTTTTGTCACCGTCGAACGGCTCTTGACCGCGCTGGCGATCGAAAAGACCGCCAAGAGCGCGGATATCCTGGCCAAGGCGGGTGTGAGCGCGCAGGCGCTGAACCAGGTCATCAACGATATCCGCAAGGGACGCACCGCCGATTCGGCCAATGCCGAGCAGGGCTTCGATGCGCTGAAGAAATATGCGCGCGACCTGACGGCGGACGCGCGCTCCGGCCGGCTCGATCCGGTGATCGGGCGCGACGACGAGATTCGCCGTACGATCCAGGTCCTGTCGCGGCGCACCAAGAACAATCCCGTTCTGATCGGCGAGCCCGGCGTCGGCAAGACGGCGATCGCCGAAGGCCTGGCGCTCAGGATCGTCAATGGCGACGTGCCCGAATCGCTCAAGGACAAGCGCCTGATGGCGCTCGACATGGGCGCACTGATCGCCGGCGCGAAATATCGCGGCGAATTCGAGGAGCGGCTGAAGGCGGTGTTGTCGGAAGTCACCGCCGCCGAAGGCGAGATCATCCTGTTCATCGACGAGATGCACACGCTGGTCGGCGCCGGCAAGGCCGACGGGGCGATGGACGCCTCCAACCTGTTGAAGCCGGCCCTGGCGCGCGGCGAATTGCACTGTGTCGGCGCCACCACGCTCGACGAATACCGCAAGCATGTCGAAAAGGATGCCGCGCTGGCGCGCCGCTTCCAGCCGGTGTTCGTCAACGAGCCGGCGGTCGAGGATACGGTGTCGATCCTGCGCGGGCTGAAGGAGAAATACGAGCAGCACCACAAGGTGCGCATCTCCGATTCCGCGCTGGTCGCGGCGGCGACGCTGTCGAACCGCTACATCACCGACCGCTTCCTGCCGGACAAGGCGATCGATCTGGTCGACGAGGCCTCCTCGCGGCTCAGAATGCAGGTCGATTCCAAACCCGAGGCGCTCGACGAGATCGACCGGCGCATCATGCAGCTCAAGATCGAGCGCGAGGCGCTGAAGCTGGAAAAGGACGATGCCTCCAAGGACCGGCTCGAGCGGCTCGACGCCGAACTGGCCAAGCTGGAGGAGGAATCGGCCGGGCTGACGGCGACCTGGGCGTCGGAAAAGGAAAAGCTCGGATTGGCGGCCGACCTCAAGCGCCAGCTCGACGAGGCGCGCAACGCGCTCGCCGGCGCCCAGCGCAAGGGCGAATTCCAGCAGGCCGGCGAACTGGCCTATGGCGTGATCCCGGAGCTGGAGCGAAAGCTGGCCGAGGCCGAGGCGCGCGACGACGCCGGCTCGATGGTGGAAGAGATCGTCACCCCGGACCACGTCGCGCATATCGTGTCGCGCTGGACGGGCATCCCCGTCGACAAGATGCTGGAAGGCGAACGCGACAAGCTGCTGCGCATGGAAGACGAACTCGCCAGGCGGGTCGTCGGCCAGGGCGAGGCGGTCAAGGCCGTGTCGCAGGCCGTGCGGCGCGCGCGCGCCGGGTTGCAGGATCCGAACCGGCCGATCGGCTCGTTCATGTTCCTCGGCCCAACCGGCGTCGGCAAGACCGAACTGACCAAGGCGCTGGCCGATTTCCTGTTCGACGACGAGACGGCCATGGTTCGGGTCGACATGTCGGAGTTCATGGAAAAACATGCCGTATCCCGGCTGATCGGCGCACCGCCCGGCTATGTCGGCTACGAGGAAGGCGGTGTTTTGACCGAGGCGGTGCGCCGCCGGCCCTATCAGGTCGTGCTGTTCGACGAGATCGAGAAGGCGCATCCCGACGTCTTCAACGTCTTGTTGCAGGTGCTCGACGACGGCCGCCTGACGGACGGGCAGGGCCGCACGGTCGATTTCCGCAACACGCTGATCATCATGACCTCCAACCTGGGGTCGGAATTCCTGGTCTCGCTCGGCGAGAACGAGGATGTCGACAAGGTTCGCGACGAGGTGATGGCGGTGGTGCGGGCTTCGTTCCGGCCGGAATTCCTCAATCGCGTCGACGAGGTGATCCTGTTCCACCGGCTGCGCCGGCAGGACATGGGCCAGATCGTGGAAATCCAGCTCGCCCGGCTCGAAAAGCTGCTCGCCGACCGCAAGATCACGCTCGATCTCGACGAGGGCGCGATCGCCTGGCTGGCCGACAAAGGCTACGATCCCGCCTATGGCGCGCGCCCGCTCAAGCGCGTCATCCAGAAGGATCTGCAGGACCCGCTGGCCGAGAAGATCCTGCTTGGCGAGGTCCGCGACGGTCAGGACGTGGTGGTGACGGCGGGCTCCGACCGGCTGACCTTCCGTCCAGGGGTCGCGTCGATTGACGACGAGGCCGGAGCCGAGGCGGCGGAAGCCGCCGCCTGAACGCCCGTCGACCTTATATCCGCTCCGGCCCGGTGCCGGCGCGCGCCAATGACGCTCCTCCCCGCCGGGGAGGGGCGTTTTTCGTTTGCCGGGGCGTAGGGCGAGGCGGGTGGCGCCGGAGTATTGTTGTACTGATTGATTGTTGACAATCATACAAAATCGGTAAAATCTGAAAACCGTCAATGGGAGCAACGATCATGATCCACCATCTTCAATCCCGGCTGGCGGCCGTCGCCTTGGCGATCGTTGCCATGCTGGCCGTTTCGACCGGGGCCTTTTCCCAGGAAAAATCGACCTGGGACACGATCCAGGACAGTGGGGCGCTGCGCATCGGCGTCACCCAGGCGCCGCCGTGGTTCTTCAAGAATCCCGCCACCAACGAATGGACGGGTCTCGGCGTATCCGTCGGCAACGCGATGGCCGAAGCGCTGAACGTGAAACTCGAGCCCGTCGAAGTGACCTGGGGCACGGCGGTGTCGGCCCTGCAGGCAAACCAGATCGACATCATGTTCGTGCTGGACGCCACGCCCCAGCGCGCGGTCGCGGTCGGCTTTCCGGCCCAGCCGCTGCTTTATTACGCGCTGGCGGTACTGGCCGACGACGAGTTGACGATCGAGACCTGGGACGATCTCAACAAGCCCGACATCAAGATCGCCGTGACGCAGGGCACAACGATGGACAACTACGTCTCCGGGCGTCTGGACAAGGCGGAAATCCTGCGTTTCCCCTCCAATGGCGAAGCGGTCGCCGCCTTCCAGTCGAAGCGTGTCAACGCCGTGTCGCTGTTCCATCCGCCGCTGATCGCCATGCGCCAGAAGATCGGGCGCGGACAGATCGTTTTGCCCAAGCCGATCCGCCAGTCGACCTCGTCGGCCGGCGTGCGCCTGGAAGCCGATACACGCTTCCGCGATTGGGTGAACACGGCCATCTCCTACTACTACCAGACCGGCCAGACCCAGGAATGGTACGAGCAGTTCCTGAGCGAATACGGCGTCGACCCCGAAACGGTGCCGGCGATCCGTCGCGAGGACTGGTAGCGCGGCCAAGGACGGGGCGCCGCGGCGCCCCGTCGCCACGGGCAGGAGGTGACGATGGGGTATGAGTGGGACTTTGCGGTGGTTTTCCGCAATTACGACCTCTTGCTGCTTGGGCTTGTCAACACGCTCAAGGTCACGGGCCTGGCCTTGCTGTTCGGCGTGCCGCTCGGCCTGCTGCTCGCCTTGCTGCGCCTCTACGGAAACCGGGCGGTGCGGCTTCCCGTCGGATTCGTCATCGAATTTCTGCGCACGACCCCGCCAATTGCGCAATTGTTCTGGTTCTTTTTCGCGATGCCGATCCTGATCGGCGTCGAAATCGACCCGTTTCGGGCCTCGGTCTTGACGTTTTCGCTGCAATCCTCGGCGTTTTTCGCCGAAGTTTTCCGCGGCGGTATCCAGTCGATCGATTCGGGCCAGTGGGAGGCGGCCAAGGCCATCGGCATGAACCGCAACCAAACACTCGGCCGGATCATCCTGCCGCAGGCGGTCAAACGCATGATCCCGGCATTCCTGGAACGCGCCATCGAACTGATGAAAACGACCACCCTGGTCAGCACGATCTCCTATGCCGACCTGCTCTACCAGGCCAACAGCATTGCCCAGTCGACCTACCGCACGATCGAGGTCTTCACGGTTGCCGCGGCGATGTATTTCGTCGTCATCCTGGCCTGTTCGATCGCGGTCCGGCGGCTGGAAAAACGTCTCGCGCGCAGCGGCGAGACGGTCGTGAACTGAGGGAGGACGCCATGGACCACAATTGGGATTTCGCCTCCGTCCTGGCCAACAAGACGCTGCTTTTGATCGGGCTGAAGAACACCCTGGTCCTGGGGTCGGTCTGCCTCGCGCTCGGCCTGTTCTTCGGTCTGTTCGTCGGCGCGGCGCGGTTTTCGGGAAAGAGCTGGCTTTATTATCCGGCCACGGCCTTCGTCGAACTGTTCCGCAACACGCCCGTTCTCGTCCAGATCATGTGGTTCTTTTTCGCGTTTCCGATCATCGCGCCGTTCAAGATCGACGCCTTCACCGCCGCCACGCTGGGCCTGACCCTCAACACGGTGGCGTTTTCCTCCGAGATCTATCGCGCCGGGCTGCAATCGATCCACAAGGGACAATGGGAAGCCGGAAAGGCGCTGGGAATGAGCTACTGGCAGCAGATGCGCCGGGTGGTGCTGCCGCAGGCCGTGCGCCGGATGCTGCCGGCCTTCATGAACCGGGCGGTCGAACTGTTCAAGATGACCTCGCTCGCCTCGGTCATCGCCTATGGCGAATTGATGTACCAGGCCAAGGTGGTGTCGACGATCTCGTTCAATCCGATCGAGATGTATACCAGCGTGGCGCTGATCTTCTTCCTGGTGCTTTTCCCCGCAACGATCCTGGTGCGCCGCTTCGAGGCGCGCGACACATTCCGACGGTGAACGCGATGACAGAGGTTCTACGAATCGAGGGCTTGCACAAATCCTTCGCCGAACTGGAGGTTCTCAAGGGGATCGACCTGTCGGTGAACAAGGGCGAGACCGTGGTGCTCTTGGGGGCGTCCGGCTCCGGCAAGTCGACCTTGCTGCGCTGCGTCAATTTCATGGAAATCCCCACCAGCGGCCGCATCCACCTGGAAGGCAAGGCCATCGGCAGCGCCCGCAACGGCCGCGTCGCCTACGCGGAGCGGGAATTGACGCAGCTCCGGTCGCGCGTCGGCATGGTGTTCCAGCATTTCAATCTGTTCCCCCACATGACCGCGCTCGAAAACGTCATGGAAGGGCCGCGCACGGTGCTGAAATGCGATTCGTCCGAATGCCGCCGCCGCGGGGAAAAATATCTCGACAAGGTGGGGCTCGGCTGGAAGGCCGACGCCTATCCGTCCCAGCTTTCGGGCGGACAGCAGCAGCGTATCGCGATCGCGCGCGCACTGGCCATGGAGCCCGAAATCATGCTGTTCGACGAGGCCACCTCGGCGCTCGATCCCGAACTCGTCGGCGAGGTTCTCGAAACGATGAAGGAACTGGCCGAGGAAGGCATGACGATGCTGATCGTCACGCACGAATTGGGGTTTGCCTACACCGTTGCCGACAAGGTGCTGTTTCTGTCCGAGGGCAGCATCCTCGAGCAGGGCACGCCGGCCGAGGTGCTGACCTATCCCCGCCAGGACGCCACCAAAAATTTCCTCCGCGGCCACAATATGTTCCGCTTGCCCGAACCCCAGATTGACTGACCCTGACCATGAACACCATCGATCGAATCGACAGCCGCACCACCCACGATGCCGACGAGGACATCCGCAATCGCGATATCAAGATCTACGTCAACGGCGAGATCGTTCCGCGCGACGAGGCCAAGGTCTCGGTCTATGATTCCGGGTTCATGCTCGGCGACGGAATGTGGGAAGGCATGCGCCTCTACAAAGGCAAATGGGCGTTTTTCGACGAACACATGGACCGCTTCTTCGATTCCTGCAAAGCGGTCTCGCTCGATGTCGGCACCGACAGGGCCGGCATTCTGGACGCCTTGACGCGGACGGCGCAAGCGAACGGGATGACGGACGACGTTCATTGCCGGCTGATGCTGACGCGCGGCGTCAAGGCGCGGCCGTTCCAGCATCCGCGCCTGTCGCGCTCGGGGCCCACGCTGGTGATCATCATGGAGCACTCGAAACCCGTCGACAGCCTGCAGGGCCAGGGCATCCGGCTGGCCACCGTTCCCCAGGTGCGCGGCCTGCCGATGTCGCAGGACGCCAAATATAACAGCCATTCCAAGCTGAATTGCGTGATTGCGGCCCTACAGGCCGAACAGGCCGGCGCCGACGAGGCGCTGATGCTCGACCCGCACGGGTTCGTGAACACCACCAATGCCTGCAACTTCTTCATCGTCCGCCGCGGCGCGGTGTGGACCTCGACCGGGGATTACTGCATGAACGGCGTCACCCGGGCCAAGGTGATCGAGGTGTGTCGCGAAAACGGAATCCCGGTCTTGGAGAAGAATTTTTCGCTCTACGAGACCTACGGGGCCGAGGAGGCGTTTTTGACCGGAACGTTCGGCGCGCAGACACCGGTCGCCTCGATCGACGGCAAGCCGATCGGCGACGGCAACCGGCCCGTCATGGCGCGCATCCGCCAGCTCTACAAGCAACTGGTCGAGCGCAACATCGCGGATCAATCGCATGATTGACAACACGCTGATCAAGCCGGTTTCCGACAGCACCCTGCGCAGCCGCACGGTCGACCAGATGAAGCTGCTGATCGTCTCGGGCGAGCTGCCGGCGGGAAGCCGGCTTACCGAAACGCGGCTCGCTTCGGCGCTGGGCATAAGCCGCGGGCCGCTGCGCGAGGCGATCCGCGAACTGGTCGATATCGGCCTTCTGGTCAGCAAGCCCTATAAGGGGCTGTTCGTGCGCGAGGTGACGCGCGGCGATCTCGAAGAAATCTACTCGCTGCGCACCGCGCTGGAGCAGTTCGCGTTCAAGGAATGCTGGAGCAAACGCACCCCGGCCGCCCTCGCCGATCTGCGCAGGCGCAACGAAGCGCTCGCCGCCACCATAGAGGAGGGGACCAATCCGCTCGGCGCGATCGAGGACGAACTCCATCTGCACAGCTGGTGTTACGAAATGTCGAACCATCAGCTTCTGTTGCAAAGCTGGAACCGGCTGAAGCCGAATCTGCAATTCTATTTCGCCATGCACCAGCAGGCGCATGCGCGCCGCGGCCCTTCGCGCCAGGCGCACGACACCTATATTCGCCTTGCCTCGGGTGACGATCTCGACGCGATGCTGGATCATCTCGCCGACCATATGCGCCAGGGCCTTCAGACCACGATCGGCTTCATCGAAACCGGCGAGCCGGGCCACGCGGCCAGGCGGGCCGGCGCCCGGACCGCGGACTGACGGGCGCCTGGCTTGCGCGCCGGCGCGCGCCTCTCCATAGTCCGTCGCAGACGACGGTGGCCGTGCGGCCGACCGAGAGGAGGCCGGCCCTGACACTCGATGAATACAACCGCTTTTGCGCGGGGCTGCCCGCGACCACCCATGTCGTGCAGTGGGGCGGCGCGCATGTGTGGAAGGTCGGCGGCAAGGTGTTCGCGATTGCCGGCTGGACGGAAGGGGAGCACCTTGCCGTCAGCTTCAAGGTGTCCGAGCTCGCCTACGAGATCCTGCGCGAGCAGCCCGGCTGCCGTCCGGCGCCCTATCTCGCCTCGCGCGGCATGACGTGGATCCAGCGGGTTTCGTCGCAGAGCGTCGATGATGCCGCGCTTATGGACTATCTCGCCGAAAGCCATCGCCTGGTGGCGTGCAAACTGCCGAAAAAGACGCAGCGGGCGCTCGGCCTCGAGGCGTGAACGGCGCGGTCTTTCGCCATTTTCATGTCCGGTTCATCTGGAAGAAACCACACTGGCGGCTGGACGCCGCGCCTGCGCATAACGAGCAGCGCTTTTTTCTCGGAGACTGTCTTTGCCAAAACCCGGAACGATCCCGCTTCTCGCAGCTCTCGCCCTTGTCGTTCTTGCGCCTGCGTCCGCGGCGGTCGCCGCGATGCCTGTGACGGGGTTTGCCGAAGAGGAAGCGCGCTCTTCTGCCGTGCCCGCTCTGCGATTGGCGCAAGGCGGCGATGTGGAGATTTTTTACGACCGGGCCGGCAACCGCGTCATCGTCGACGCCTATACTGGCGAGGTGATCGCGATCGAGCGGCCGCGCCGGCTGCCGTTGCGCGAACGGCCCCTGCCGCGACGCGCCGGGCCGAGCCTCAACGATCCCGACGCGCTCGAGCGCTACCGGCGCTATCGCGAGCGCCAGCTCGGGCGGCCGCTGGCGCCGTTGCCGGACGAGCCGGCGCGCGACTATCGGCAGCCCTTTGCCGAAGAGGACGATTTCATCGCCCGGCGCCGGCTGCCCGCCATCGACGAGGACGGCGATCTCGCGCGCCGTGAGCCGCTTCCCCGTGATCGCCTGTCGGACGATCCGGTGACCGGGTCGACCCCGCGCGAGGACGAGGGCGCGACCGCACGGCCGCGCGGCCCGACCGGCGCGAGCGAGAACGTGGCCAGGCTGCAGGTGCTTCTCGACCGGGCGGGCGTGTCGCCCGGCGTCATCGACGGCCGGATGGGCAGCAATGTGCGCAAGGCGCTGGATGCGCTTGCCGAGATGACCGGCGAACGGCTCAACCCGGACGACACGGCGCTGATCGAGGCCGCGCTCGCCGATACCGGGGGGCCGGCCTTTTCGACCTACACGATTACCGCCGCCGACGCGGCCGGCCCGTTCGTGGCGTCGATCCCCGCCGACTACGGCGAAAAGGCCCGCATGGAGCGGCTCGGCTTCACGTCGACGGTCGAAATGCTCGCCGAACGTTTCCACATGGACGAAACCTATCTGCGCGGGCTCAATCCCGGCGCCGACTTTTCGCGACCGGGCACCCGTATCAAGGTTGCCGACCCGGGCAAGCCGCGCGCCGGCGCGGTCACCCGCATCGTCGCCGACAAGGGACGCGAGCAGGTCAGGGCCTACGACGCGGCGGGCAATCTGGTCGCCGCCTATCCGGCGACGATCGGCTCGGCCGACACGCCCTCGCCGTCCGGTACGGTGAAGGTGGAACGCATCGCCTTCGATCCCGAATACACCTACAATCCCAAGATCAATTTCAAGCAGGGCAACAACGACCGCGTGTTGACCATTCCGCCGGGACCGAACGGGCCGGTCGGCACGATCTGGATCGCGCTGTCCAAGCCGACCTACGGTATTCACGGCACACCGGAGCCGGCGCGCATCGGCAAGACCAACAGCCATGGCTGCGTGCGCCTGACCAACTGGGACGCGCACGAACTGGCCAAGATGGTCTCCAAGGGCGTGTGGGTGAGTTTCGTGGAATGAGCCAGCGCGCCGCCGGCCTTGCGAGGGCGCGGCGTGCGCGCCGTGTCGCGGCCAAGGGCTGGTCGTGGACCTCCAATTCCGATAGAGCGGGTTGGGAGGATCCCGCCGATGGAGGCGCCTGTACCCGAGCTCTCGCCTGAGGAGACAGGCACGACGCGGCGTGTGTTCTGCCCGCCGCATGCGCGCAAATTCGTTCTCGTCTCCGCCATTCTCGCTTCGTCGATGGGGTTCATCGACGGTTCGGTGGTGTCGCTGGCCATGCCGGCGATCCGTGCCGACCTCGGCGGGACGCTGGTCGACGCGCAGTGGATCAGCAATGCCTACATGCTGTTTCTGTCGGCGCTGGTGCTGATCGGCGGCGCGGCCGGCGACGTGTTCGGCGTGCGCAACATCTTTCTTGCCGGGATTGGCCTGTTCATGGCGACCTCGCTGCTGTGCGCGCTATCGCCCGACGCCGACACGCTGATCCTGATGCGCGCCCTGCAGGGCATCGGCGCCGCGCTGATGGTGCCCGGCAGCCTGGCGATCATCGCGAAATCCTATCCGGCCCGCGAACGCGGGGCCGCGATCGGCATATGGGCGGCCTATTCGTCGCTGACGACGGCCGCCGGCCCTTTCCTCGGCGGCATGCTTTTGTCCTTCGGCCAGGACTGGATGTGGCGGCTGATCTTCGCCATCAACGTGCCGATCGGCCTGCTCACCATCGGCATGATCGTTCTGCGGGTGCCGCGCGACCGGCCGTCCGAGCGCCGCGCGCTCGACATTGCCGGCGCGGTTCTGGCCACCGGCGGGCTCGGCCTGATGGCCTGGGGGCTGACGGCACTCGGCCTGCCGCCGGAGACGCGCGCCGCACCGCCGCTGGCATGGATCGGGGTCGGGGGCGCGGTGTTCGTCGCCTTCATCGTCTGGGAGGGCCGGGCGCGCGCGCCGATGGTCAAGCTTGAGCTGTTTCGCTCAAAAGCCTTTTCGGGCGCGAATCTGTACACGCTGGCGCTTTTTTTCGGCTTCGGCGCGGTCCTGTTCTTCCTGCCGATGACGCTGGTCTCGGCCTGGAACGCGCAGGAATGGGAGGCGAGCCTGATGTTCCTGCCCCTGTCGCTGCTGATCGCTTTTCTGTCGGGGCGTGCCGGGCGCCTGGCCGACCGGATCGGGCCGCGCCTGCCGCTGACGGTCGGCGGGCTGATGGTGGCGCTGGCCTTTGGCGGTCTCGCCGCGACCATGCCGTTGCGCCAGATGTGGCTGGTTACCCTGCCGATGCTGACCTTGATGGGGCTCGGCATGTCGATACTGGTCTCGCCGCTTTCTGCCGCCGTCATGCTGGCCACGCCCGACGAGGATACCGGGCTTGCGTCGGGCATCAACAACGCCGTTGCCCGCGCCGCCGGGCTGATGTCGGTCGCCGCACTGGGGGCGATGGCGGGGTTGGTGTTCGCGGCCCTGGCGCCGCAGGGGGTCGATGTCGCTTTCGGCGCGCTGCCGTCCATGCCGCTCGACGCGGCGGCCGAACAACGGCGCGTCGCGGCGAGCGACCGGGCCTTTCAAGCGGTCGCCGTAACGGCGGCCGGGCTGTGCCTCGTCGCCGCGATCATCGCCTGGTTGACGCAGCCGCACTGGGCCGCGGGGGAAGGAGCCGTCCTCGACGGGGAGGCGGCGCCAGACCAAGCCGGATAAAATTACCGGGGTTACCGCGAATCAGCGGCTCGCCAGTTTCAGGGCGTCGCCGGTTTCGTCGGCCAGAAGCGCGTCGATGCGCTCGCGCTCGCTGTTGAAGGCGGCGAGTTCTTCCTTTTTCAGCACCCGCCCGGTCGGCAGGCGCACGCGCATCGGATCCACCTTGGTGCCGTTGACGATCAATTCGTAGTGCAGATGGGGACCGGTCGACAGGCCGGTGGAGCCGACATAGCCGATCACCTGGCCCTGGCGCACGCGCGCGCCCGCCCGCACGCCCTTGGCGATCGCATTCTGGTGATTGTAGGAGGTCTTGTAGCCATTGGCATGGCGGATGATGGTCTGGCGGCCGTAGCCGCCGGCCCAGCCGGCCTTTTCGACCTTGCCGTTGCCGGCCGCGATGATCGGGGTTCCGCGCGGGGCGGACCAGTCGACGCCGGTATGCATCTTGCGGTAGCCAAGGATCGGGTGGCGGCGGCTGCCGAAGCCGGAGCGGAAACGGCCATTGGGCACGGGATTGCGCAGCAGGAACTGGCGCGCGCTGCGGCCTTCGGCATCGAAATAATCGACGGTGCCGTCGCTCATCGTGAAGCGATAAAAGGTTCGCGTCGTGTCGCCGAAGGTCGCCTTGACATAAAGCAGGGCGGATTCCTCGGAAGCGGTGTTGTCCTCGTCGGGCTGGGAGAAAAACACCTCGAGCCGGTCGTTGGGCGAAACCCGCGACTGGAAATCCACGTCGGCGGCGAGCAGCTTGACGAGGCGCTGGGTCATGTCGCGCGACATGCCGTAGGAATAGGCGGCGCGGTAGATGCCGTCGTAAACGCGCGGCAGGTCGCCGCGCGCGCGCACCACCGGTCGGTTGTCGTCGAAGGCGGCCGCGACTTCCGGGTTGTCTTCCGGGGCGTCGGCGGGGACGAACTGGTCGTTGTCGTCGACCGCGATCGTCAGAATATGGTTCGCGCTCTCATAGACGCTGGCGCGCATGATCCGGCTTTTTTGCGGCGTCGATTCGATCCCCAGCCGCACTACCGCGCCGGCCTTCAGCTTCGACGCGTTGAGGATGCGGCCGATCGCATCCGCCATCGCCGCGCCGCCGTCGTCGCCGTAGCCGGCGTCGGCCAAGATCTCGGCGATCGGCTTTTCCTGGCGTACGGCTACGATCTCCTCGTTGAAGACCGGCGCGTCGACCTGCGAGTCCTGGAAGGCGACCGACACGTTCTCCTGAACGATGCGCACGCCGTAGGATGCCGACAGCGTGGCGGTGGCGAGCGATTCGCCGAAGCGTTGCGGGTCGACATAGTGCAGCGCCGCGACCTGGATGTCGCCGTCGGTGAGGATCGCGCCGGTGTTGCGCACGACCGTTTCCACCTCCTCGGCCGAAAGGCCACTCTTTTCGTCGAACGCCGCCGTTTCGATCGGGAACTCGACGGTCTTGAGGCTGACCTCGCTCTCCACCTTGGCGCCGTAGATCAGCCCGGTCGTGGCCGTTTCC
>NZ_PYBP01000017.1:45000-49051 GCF_003015025.1 Nitratireductor sp. StC3
ACTCTGCTGAAGGAACTCGGCAAAATACACGCGTAACTTCGGGATAAGCGTGACCCCTTTGAGGGCAACCTCATGGGGGTGGCACAGACCAGGGGGTAGCGACTGTTTATCAAAAACACAGGGCTCTGCGAAGTCGCAAGACGACGTATAGGGTCTGACGCCTGCCCGGTGCCGGAAGGTTAAGAGGAGAGGTGCAAGCTTTGAATCGAAGCCCCGGTAAACGGCGGCCGTAACTATAACGGTCCTAAGGTAGCGAAATTCCTTGTCGGGTAAGTTCCGACCTGCACGAATGGCGTAACGACTTCCCCGCTGTCTCCAGCAGAGACTCAGTGAAATTGAATTCCCCGTGAAGATGCGGGGTTCCTGCGGTTAGACGGAAAGACCCCGTGCACCTTTACTATAACTTTACACTGGCATTCGTGTCGGCATGTGTAGGATAGGTGGTAGACTTTGAAGCGCGGGCGCCAGCCTGCGTGGAGTCACCCTTGAAATACCACCCTTATCGTCATGGATGTCTAACCGCGACCCGTTATCCGGGTCCGGGACAGTGTATGGTGGGTAGTTTGACTGGGGCGGTCGCCTCCTAAAGAGTAACGGAGGCGCGCGATGGTGGGCTCAGAACGGTCGGAAATCGTTCGCTGAGTGCAATGGCATAAGCCTGCCTGACTGCGAGACTGACAAGTCGAGCAGAGACGAAAGTCGGTCATAGTGATCCGGTGGTCCCGTGTGGAAGGGCCATCGCTCAACGGATAAAAGGTACGCCGGGGATAACAGGCTGATGACCCCCAAGAGTCCATATCGACGGGGTTGTTTGGCACCTCGATGTCGACTCATCGCATCCTGGGGCTGGAGCAGGTCCCAAGGGTATGGCTGTTCGCCATTTAAAGCGGTACGTGAGTTGGGTTCAGAACGTCGTGAGACAGTTCGGTCCCTATCTGCCGTGGGTGTAGGAATATTGAGAGGATCTGTCCCTAGTACGAGAGGACCGGGATGGACGTATCTCTGGTGGACCTGTTGTGGCGCCAGCCGCATAGCAGGGTAGCTATATACGGAACGGATAACCGCTGAAGGCATCTAAGCGGGAAACCGACCTCAAAACGAGTATTCCCTGAGAGTCGTGGAAGACGACCACGTTGATAGGCCGGGTGTGGAAGCGCAGCAATGTGTGAAGCTTACCGGTACTAATAGCTCGATTGGCTTGATCGTTCTCATTGCTTGTGCTCATCGCTGAACGCGATGGCGCGGAAAAGACAGCTTCTCGATATGTGCGTTTCGCCGACCTGGTGGTTATGGCGGAGCGGCTGCACCCGATCCCATTCCGAACTCGGCCGTGAAACGCTCCAGCGCTGATGGTACTTCGTCTCAAGACGCGGGAGAGTAAGTCGCTGCCAGGTCTGCAAAACGCACATAAATCTTCTCTTTTCGATCGCTGCAGCGAACGATCCGCCCTTGGGCGGCTTTTTCGATTCATGCTTACGGGTCGCAGGTTTGGTCTGCGGTTCGGTTGACGCGGGGTGGAGCAGCCCGGTAGCTCGTCAGGCTCATAACCTGAAGGTCGTAGGTTCAAATCCTACCCCCGCAACCAAAAATACCATTAAAAACAGCATCTTATCAAACCGCCTCGGAAAGCCTCCGGGGCGGTTTTGCGTCTTAGGGGCAGTTTAGGGGCAGTGCCTTCCAACCGTTCTCAATAGCCCTCAACACCGGTCGGCCATGTTGGTCCTGAAATGGAAAAGCCCCTCAACGGGGCTCTTCATCGTTTTTCAGGTCTGCCGTTCGCAGATCAATGATCTCCTGGATAGCGTCTTCAATGGTGCCTCTCGTGGTTTCCCATGGTGTCATCATGTGGAGCCGGCGGAGCCGGTGAACGATGTCGCCAGGGTTGTTTCGAATGGCTTCGACAATCCGATTCTCGTAATCGGTCGAGGTCGGGCTGGGCATCTCGCATCTCCGAGTGGGGAAAGGTAATAGATATTGGTTTTTGGAGGTGTTGGAGCCAATGCATTTGGTTTCAAGGGTAGTGACGATAATTCGACGCGCGGGGCCGATGTTGAAAGTTTGGCGACGTTTGTGATTGCCAATCGACGCTTATTGAGGTTTATTGTTGTTGATAGTTTTTCGACGACAGAACCAAAAATGAGGCATGTACGACTCTCGTGAACGACATTCGACTCCCCCGTGATAGGGCTTTTCAGGATCACATCATTCCCGCCGACGCGGAACTGGTAGGGTCAGCAGCACTTGTCGATCGGTACGGAATCGATGCTCCTGTCCGTGAGGTCTGCGCCGTGTCAGACCGACACGTATCGGGAAGTGTACGCCGGCATGGCGAGATACTGTTGTTTGATCGTCGGTACCGGTCCGGTACATCGGATGCAGACGACCTCATTTTTATTCTGCGCCACGAGAAGCTCGACCTCTTGGTGCTGAAGCGCATCCTCCAGGCCATAACCCCTGAAACCATCAAGCAAATCGTCCAAGCAACCCCAACAGGTACCCACGCTCGACGCATCTGGTTCTTCTATGAGTGGCTGACCACGAAAGCCGTTGATCTTCCGGATGCCGAGAGCGTGACAGCGGTTGGGGCGTTGGATGACAAGCAGTACATCACGATAAAAGGTGAGATTTCCAGCCGGCACCGCGTTCGCGTGAATCTGCTTGGCACACCTGACTTCTGCCCGGTCATCAGGAAGACATCCGCTCTTCATGCATTCTCTAAAGAAGCGCTTGGCGAGCAGGCACGGGCGCTCATTGGGGGTGCGGGCAAAAGAGTGGTGGCCCGAGCTGCGAGCTTCATTGCACTCGCGGATAGCCAGGCGAGCTTCAAAATTGAGGGGGAGCGGCCGACACGGAACAAAATCGCTCGTTGGGCCGACGCGGTTGTTCAATCGGCACGAAATGATCTCTCGATTGCGGAGGTCGAGCGTCTCCACCGTCTCCTTATTGAGGACGACCGTTTTGTTAAGATCGGTCTACGCGACGAGGGCGTCTTTCTCGGCGACCGCGACATTGATGATAATCCGTTGCCGGAGTTCATCGGCGCGCGGGCTCAGGATGTCGAAAACCTGCTTTCCGGCCTTGTTGATGCAAGCGCTCGCATGACCGAAGCCCAGCTCGACCCTGTGCTCCATGCCGCAGCCACTTCATTCCCGTTTGTCTATATCCATCCGGTTGAAGACGGAAACGGCCGTCTCCATCGCTGCCTCATTCACAAAATTCTCGCACGCCGGCAATTTTCCCCGGCCGGTATCATATTCCCGGTATCATCGGTGATGGAGCGCAACATCGACCGCTATCGGACAACGGTACAGGGCGCCACAGCGCCCCTCATGGCATTCATCCAGTGGCGGCCAACGCCAAAAGGCAACGTCGAGGTTCTAAACGATACTGCGGATCTCTATCGCTATCCCGATTGTACCGCCGAGGCAGAATTCCTCTACGCTTGCGTGAAGGCGACCGTCCAGATCGACCTTCCCTACGAAATCGAGTACCTGACTTGCCATGATCGCGCGCTGGTCCGTATCAACCAGGTTTTGGAGATGCCGGATACGATGGTCACCGTACTCATTCGGGCCATCCAAGAGAACGACGGCCAATTGTCGAAGCGGCGACGCCAGTCGGAATACTTCAATGCGCTCACTGACGACGAAGTTACGACGATAGAGCAAATCGTGAGGGAAGAGTTCGAAGACCTACCGCACGCGCCGGCTATGGCTGATATGTCGTAAGTCCTTGCGAACAGAATTCGGGCCTGCCGGTTCGCTGCATTCCCATCCAAAGCCACTTTGGGACCTTTCGAACGCGCAGTGAGCGCGCGAACAGAAGCGCGCTCGTCAAAAGATCAAAGTAGCGCGCAGCTACGTTATACAGGCAGGCGCGGGAGCGTTTATGCGTGCAGCCTTAGTCGCGACAGGTGGCCAATAGGTCTTGACCTGCTCCCCTGAGATGTTCCCGATTTTGGGTTAGCCTGTTCCTCGACAAAGGAGACAGGCAATGAAGCGATCACGGTTCTCGGAAGAACAGATCATCGGGGTTTTGAAGGAGCATCAGG
>NZ_PYBP01000018.1:0-42690 GCF_003015025.1 Nitratireductor sp. StC3
AGGCCACAGGCAAAAAGAAGGAGAAAGCCGCGCCCTTGACCACAACCTGAGACCCAAACCATACATGAAGGCGGGTCACTTCTCGACGAAAATCCCGGGTCAGCTCTCAGCGGAAATCAACATCCCTTCATTTGATCGTTACCTGCTGGGGAGATGAGACAAACTTGACCTTTCCGGACCATCTCACAGTACGATCCGCCCGGAAGCAGACCGGCAATGACGATCACGAGAATGGCAAGCCGAAACACCAGGCTACCCCAAGCCCTCCGTGTCATACGCCTTCTTCCACGTGTCCGGCGGCACCCGCGAGCGTTCCAGCCCCGCACTGACTACCGGCATCACCGGCCGTCGAAAGAGGTGCGCCGCATCTTTGGGGTCTAAGCCGCCGCTCGATAGGGATCACGATAAGCGAGCAGCCGCAAGGCGTTGAAGACCACGAGAAGGGTTGAGCCTTCGTGCACCGCAACGGCCGCGCCAATGCTCAATCCGAAAATCGTCGCTGGTACGAGCACGGCGACGATGCCCAGGCTGACGACGACGTTCTGGAGGATGATCGAGCGGGTCTGGCGGCTGAGCCCGACTGCGAAGGGCAGGTGCGACAGGTCATCAGCCATCAGCGCCACATCGGCTGTCTCCAGCGCCACATCGGAGCCGGCCGCGCCCATGGCAATGCCGACCGTGGCGCTCGCCATCGCCGGTGCGTCGTTGACGCCGTCGCCGACCATGGCGACCTTGCCTTCAGACCTGAGCTTCTTGATCGCCTCCACCTTGTCTTCGGGCATCAGGTCGCCCCAGGCCTCGTCGAGCCCGACGTCCTTCGCGATCGCGTCGGCGACCTTCTGATTGTCCCCCGAGATCATGATCATGCGCGTGATGCCGATCTCGTGCAGCTTCTTCAGCGTCTCGCGCGCCGCGGCGCGCGGCGTGTCCATCAGGCCGATCGCGCCGAGATCGCGGTCGCCCTGGCGGACCACCATCGTCGTCCGGCCGCCGTCCCTCAGACGCGCGACGGCCCCGGTCATGGCGGCGCTGAGAGCCGGGACGCCGTCGCTTCCGAACATCTCGGCTTTGCCGATCCACACCGTCTGCCCGTCGAGCGTCGCCGTCACGCCCTTTCCGGTGAGGCTTTTGAGATCGGACGCGTCGTCGACGACCTTTCCGCTCAACTTTTCCCTGCCGTCGCGCACGATCGCCTCGGCCAGCGGATGGTCGCTCAGGCTCTCCACGGCGATAGCCACCTCCAGCAGTTCCTGCTCGGTGACGCCGTCGGCGGCGACGATATCGGTGATGCGGGGCCTGCCCTCCGTCAGCGTCCCGGTCTTGTCGAAGGCAATCGCCGTCAGCGAGCCCAGGTTCTCGAGCGGTCCGCCACCTTTGACCAAGACACCGCCGCGTGCCGCACGAGCGACACCCGACAGGACGGCGCTTGGCGTCGCGATCGCGAGCGCGCAGGGGCTGGCAGCCACCAGCACGGCCATCGCCCGATAGAAGCTGTCGCGGAACGGCTCGTCTATGACGACCCAACCGAACAGCATCAGGATCGCGAGCACCAGGACCGCTGGCACGAAGATTCGCTCGAACTTCTCGGTGAAACGCTGCGTCGGCGACTTCTGCGCTTCCGCTTCGCTCACCATCTTGACGACCTTGGCAAGCGCACTTTCGGTCGATTTTCGCGTCACCTCGATCTCGATCGCACCCGCACCATTGATCGTGCCGGCAAAGACGCGCGAAGCGCCGTCAACGGAATCAGGCCGCGCACGCGCCGCTGCGACATCGGCAACCGGACGCTTGTCGACCGGGATACTCTCCCCTGTCACCGGCGCCTGATTGACGCTGGTCGTACCCTTGCTAAGGAAGCCGTCGGCGGGAAGACGCTCATTCGGGCGAACAACGACGATGTCGCCGACCACGAGCTCCTCAACCGGAATTTCTGCCGTCTCGCCCTCGCGCCTGACGGTCGCGACCGATGGAGCAAGCTCCGCCAAAGCCTCGATGGCGCGCTTGGCGCGGCCCATGGCGTAGTGTTCAAGCGCATGGCCTAGGCTGAACAGGAAAAGCAGTAGAGCGCCTTCTGCGAACGCGCCGAGCGCGGCCGCGCCAGCGGCCGCGACCAGCATCAACGTGTCGATCTCAAATCGCTTGAGGCGGAGATTGTCGATAGCCTCGCGCAAGGTGAAGAAGCCGCCGAAGAAGTAGGCCGCGATGTAGCAGGCGGTGGGGAGCCACCCTGGCGCGCCTGACACCAACTTCTCGATCGCGTAACCGATCCCCAACAGCGCACCGCATGTGAGCGCAAAGATCAGTTCCGTGTTGGGCCCGAGGAATTCACCGTGCGAATGATCATGGCCATTACCTTCGGAGTGTCGCTCCCCAGGCCCATGATCATGGCCGGCATGTGGATCCTGTTTTCTCGCCAACGCCGGCGAGGCGTCGCCCACCCGCTTGACGCCCAAGTCGCGCATTGAAGACGCGATTCTGTCTTCAGAGATCGTGCTGCGATCGAATTCGATATGCACAATGCCGGCAGCACTCGCCTCGGCTTCGAGAATTCCGTCCAAAGACCGCAGCTTTTCAGTGACGGTGCGGGCCCGACGTTCGTGACCGATCCCGGAGACATTCCAGGTCAGATGCCCGAAGCGAGCCGAAATCTGCACTCCGGCCGTCCGAGCGATCTCGCGGATCCGGGCCAGCGGCAGGATCTCCGGGTCGTAATGGAGGCATAGTTTCGCAGGCTCCGCGCCTTCACCTGCCACGATGTGGACTCTCTCGACACCCGGTCGAACCTCAAGGTCATCAGTCAGACGCTTGACGCAAGCATCTGCAACGTCGTCGATCTCAGGGAGCAGGACCGGAATGTCCAGACGAAGCTTGCTTGTCATCTAGAAATGCTCCCATGTAAAATATTCCGTGTCCGGCCAGCCGATGACATCCCCAGACTGTTCAGTAGTCGTAGCTTCGCCCCTAACACTGAAACCTGCTTGTTGAGGGGCCTTTGCGTAGCCCAACCAATACTGAAGATTGCGAGAGTGTCGAACGCTTATTTGCTCCGGTCGCGACCTCGCGGCGCCTCTTCAGGTTTCCGCTTTCGCGCTTTCGCCGGTTTTACATAGATTTCCAGCCTGTGGCTG
Organism: Nitratireductor sp. StC3; assembly: GCF_003015025.1. NCBI lineage: Bacteria > Pseudomonadati > Pseudomonadota > Alphaproteobacteria > Hyphomicrobiales > Phyllobacteriaceae > Nitratireductor > Nitratireductor sp. StC3. Next base: position 3,129 of record NZ_PYBP01000018.1, read on the forward strand.
ATGATCTCAAAACCGTGCTCCTGCGCAATTTGTTGCTGAAGCTGCTCAATCTGATCAGAACGAAACTCGACCACCCGGCCTGACTCGACATCGATGAAATGGTCATGGTGTTCAGCGTCGGCACGCTCGAAGCGAGCAGGCCCGCTGCCGAAAGTGTGCCTCTCAAGGATTCCTTTCTCCTCGAGAAGGCTGAGTGTTCGGTATATCGTTGAAAGCGCTATCCGTGGATCGACTTTCGTCGCACGCCGATGAAGTTCCAAAGCGTCGGGATGGTCCCTCGCTTGCTGAAGAACCTCGACGATCACGCGCCGCTGGCCTGTCAAGCGAAGACCGCATTCTTTGCAGATCTTGACGATATCAATTGGATCGATCTGCATCGCAATCAGCCAATCCTGCCGGATATCATTCTATACACCAGCTCCCAAACCCCTCATTTCCCCGCCCCGTGATGTCGATCGTTCCAAAATAGCACAAGTTCAGACTCATCTGCCAACGCATGGCCTGATCGACGCTGCGGCTTCCTTATCTGGTTGAAATCGTCGCCCTCGCCGATGACAAGGCGCCTAGCGGGTCGAACGGGCTACGCTCAGCGACCATGAATGCGTCGGACATCGACACTTCTGCATGTCCTTTTGTCGCATCGAAACGGGAATGTCGGCGCTTGAACCTCAAGCAACCTGAGATGTTACCGACGAAGAAAACCTACGCCATCTGACCGTCGAGAGGGAAGTAGATGTCGCGATCGCCGTCAGCGTATAGCCCCAAAACGCGCCTCGGACGATGGATCGATGCGCGGATGCCACTTCCCCGGTTGGTCCACGATTCCTTTGTCTCCTATCCAGTTCCCCGCAATCTCAATTATCTCTACACGTTTGGTGGCATCCTGACGCTGATGCTCGGCCTCCAGATCCTCACTGGAGTCGTGCTCGCCATGCACTACAGCACGAATACGGCGACCGCATTCAACTCCGTTGAGAAGATCATGCGCGACGTCAATTCGGGGTGGCTGCTCCGGTATCTCCATTCAAATGGCGCATCGTTCTTCTTTATCGCAGTCTACATCCACATATTCCGAGGGCTATACTACGGGTCATACAAAGCCCCCCGTGAGCTTCTCTGGATATTGGGATGCATTATTTACCTGCTGATGATGGCGGCGGCGTTCATGGGGTACGTGCTTCCATGGGGCCAGATGAGTTTCTGGGGCGCGACCGTCATCACCGGCTTCTTCACGGCGATACCCCTTGTGGGGGAGTGGATACAGCAGCTGCTTCTCGGCGGTTTTGCCGTCGACAATCCCACACTGAACCGATTTTTCGCACTGCATTATCTGCTTCCATTTATGATTGCAGGTGTTGTGGTGCTCCATGTCTGGGCATTGCACGTCACGGGTCAAACCAACCCGACAGGCATCGAAGTCAAGCACGAGACAGACACCCTGCCATTTACACCATACGCAACCGTGAAGGACGCATTTGGAGCCATAGTGTTCCTACTCGTATTCGCATACTTCGTCTTTTACATACCGAATTACTTGGGCCACCCAGACAACTACGTTGAGGCTGACTCTCTTAAGACGCCGGCGAAGATCGTCCCGGAATGGTACTTTCTTCCATTCTATGCGATCCTCCGCGCCGTGACGTTCAACATCGGACCGATCGACTCGAAGCTGGGGGGCGTCCTGGCAATGTTTGGCGCGATCGCGGTGCTCTTCTTCGTGCCATGGCTCGATACATCGAAAGTGCGATCCGCAGTGTATCGCCCGTGGTATAAAGTGTTCTTTTGGTTGTTTGCCGCAAACGCTCTTTTCCTGGGATGGCTCGGGGCCAAACCGGCGGATGGCATTTATGTGGTGCTGATGCAGATCTCGACGGTCATCTATTTCGCTTTCTTTTTGGTGGCGATGCCTGTGCTGGGCTTGGTCGAGACGCCTCGACGGTTGCCCAACTCGATAACCGAAGCGGTGTTGTCCGCCGCTGCGCGGAACCGTGGCGGCACTTCCAGGCAGGGTGGGGAACGCAAGTCCGCAGAACAATAAGTATATTGTTTGAACAGGCCATAGGAGTTCTACCGTGACTGACTTCCGCTAAATCGTTGTCGATGCATGTCCGCGGAGCAACCTAACCAGGACCCTCGAATTCGCCCGCGAGATGGCCAAGGCGTTCGACGCAAGAATCTCCGTCGCTTCCTACGCATGGCCGAAAACGTCGATGAAGGACGTCTTAGCTCCGAACGTTTTCTGGGCCGAAGAGCAGACCAGATTGATGGAACGCGCGTTGGCGTCCAGTCGGAGCATCGTCGACAAGGTCTTTGGCGCCGATTCTGACAAGGTCCACTGGTGTTCGGGAATTGGCGAACCAACCGCTGCAATGCGGGCGCACCTCCTGACCGCAGACTTGCTGATCACGGATTCATCCGATGAAGACGAAAGCGTGTTGCCAAATCCGGCTCACGTCGCCCTTGGTTCCGGCGTGCCCGTGCTGCGCCTAGGGCGCTCGGTTGCAAACGCTCGCTTCCCCCGCATTCTGGTCGCTTGGAAGGACACCGCGCAAGCCCGACGCGCGGCTCATGATGCCCTCCCTCTGCTTGTCCGCGCCGAAAGTGTTTCCGTCGTCGGGGTCGGCGATGAGGTTTCGAGCGAACGGCTCGATGCTGTTGCGACGCACCTGCGTTCCCATGGCGCAAAAGCGCAGTATTTGCACGTTCCAAACACCGCAGGAGACGCCAGCTCGAGCTTGCTTGAGCAGGCCGGTCGGGAGGGATCCGACCTGATTGTGACTGGCGTTTTCGGACGCAATTCACTCGCCGAACGCATCTTTGGGGGCGTAACCACAGAAATGCTGAAGAGCACCGAAATCGGCTGGTTCATGGCGCACTGACTTTGCGTTCACTGACCATCGAGGATGGTGTGAGCTATCGAACAAGCGCTCGATCCGGATCGTAGTGCGCAACGGCATCATCCAGCAGGGTGCCCAGGCTTGGAGCGGAAAGAATCAGCAATCAAGATTGCCGCTCCAACGACAATAGCTATATCAGCAATATTGAATGTCGGCCAATGCCAGGCACCTAAATGAAAGTCGATGAAATCAGTAACAGCGCCTTGCCGCATTCGGTCGTAGATATTCCCGCTCGCACCTCCCGCTATCAGTCCCAGCGCCATTGCTTGGCCACTGGTCTTTGTATTAAGCATCCAAACAAACAAAAATCCGACTACGACTGACGTCATGAATGACAGCGAAGAAGGGGCGCTGGAAAAATAATCGGAAAGGATTCCGAAGCTGATCCCCGTATTGTAAGAAAGCGCAATATTGAGAAATGCAGTTATATAAATATCTCTTGGCGGTTGCATGATAATCTCGACGACTGCAAACTTGGACAGTTGATCGATCGAAAACGCGAACGCCACGCAAGCGAGACCGAGGAGCACTCGAGTTGAATTTGCGGATCGCTTCACGGTCATCCTCCGTCACGTTCGGGGATGAGAGCTTCGTCGCTCTAGCTGCTTGAGCTTCAATCGCCGGCCGGCAGCTTCCTGTGGAAAGCTAGGGGCATGGATCGACACTTCACGAAGTCGTGGCCCGCCCGTAATGGACGCGGACCGCACGAGCCGTTAAGGGATCGGTAATATCGGTTAAAATCGACGGGGGATCGGGGAGTGACCACTCGAAAGTCGATCGCTGCTTTGTGTGCGGTGGCCGCTTGGACGTTTGGCGCCGGCAGTGCATGGGCCCATCCGTCCGCGATGATGACAGGAAGCCTCACATCGCAACCGATCGGACACTATGAGTTCTGCAAGCGCAACGCTTCAGAATGCTCAATTCGCACCCGCGACGTGACGCCGCTGAAGATGTCGACGGAGCTCCTCGGGCGTCTGGAGAAGCTCACGGTCACCGTGAATCAGGCCATTCAGCCGAAAAGCGACCTCGAGCTGTATGGCAAGGAAGAATACTGGACCTATCCCGTAGATGCGGGGGACTGCGAGGACTATGCGCTGGCGAAGCGCCGCGTCCTGATGGAAGACGGCATCTCAGCATCCAACCTGCTCCTGACTGTGCTGCGACGCCCGAACGGCGATGGGCATGCGGTGCTGACCGTTCGAACCGATGGGGGAGACATTGTTCTCGACAATCTCACGGACACGGTTTTGAACTGGGATGAAACCGGATACACCTACCTGAAGCGACAAGCGATCGATCATACCGGTCGATGGGTTTCGATACGAGACGGGGACACGCCGCTGGTCAGCTCCGTCCACTAGGGGCCACAGCAACTCCTGGGGTTTGCCGTGATCGTCGTCGGGTGACCGCGCCAGCGGCAATGAGCAGCGCTATGGACACCACGACCGGAATGTTTCCGGCCCGGCGGAACAATGTCTCAGTAGGCGCTGGTGCGGGCAATGGACCATCAATGACCCCGCTGACGTTCAGGGGAAGTATCTCCGTCACCCGACCATAGCTGTCGACGATCGCGCTGACACCGCTGTTGGCCGCCCGGATGAGCGGCAGACCCGCCTCAAGCGTTCTCGCTCGCGCGGCAAGGAAATGCTGGTAGGGTCCCGCGGACATGCCAAACCACGCGTCATTCGTGATGTTCAGGATCCACCCTGCTTGGTCGTCGCCCGAACGTGGAAATATCGCCTCATAGCAGATTAAGACCCTCGCGGCGGGCAATCCGACAAGCTGAATCGGCGCGCTGCTCTCACCCGGAATGTAGTCGATATCGCCGACAGTCATTTTCATGGCGCCGAGAACCCACTTGAATGGGGTGAACTCACCGAAGGGCACCAATCGCCTCTTGTCGTAGGCTGCAACGACGCCTCCCATCTCATCGAGTGCGAGAACGCTGTTCAGTAGGGCAGGATCATCAGCGCGACGCGCAGGAGCTTCCCTGACCGCCCCGAAGAGAAGCAGGCCCCCAGTCGGTACGCTGGCGGTGAGGGCTGGATGGATGTTGCGACCAGCTTCAAACAGGACAGGATACGCCGTCTCGGGCCAGACTACGTAGCGTGGCCGATCGCTTTCACCGGACGTACTGAGCGCCAGAAGTTTGTCGAGGATTGCGTTCGCTTGGCCGGCCTCCCATTTCTGGTTTTGCGGGATGTTCGGCTGGACGATCCGAACGCGCTGTCCATTTTCCCCGATGTCGGCTGCGGCCAGGCGTATCGCCCCGCCAGTCCATAGAGCGGCGAAAGCGATCGTTGGCACCAGGATCAGAAGGAGTGCCGCGGACCGACGGCCCAGCTTGCACTTCTCGGTGATCAGGAGTGGCAAGACCGCCAGGAGAACTGTCAGAAGCCCGAGGCCATAGATGCCCGTGACCGAAATGGCCTGAAGAACTTCATCGCTGAATCCCCAGGCGTATCCAGTGAGGTTCCAGGGGAATCCCGTCAGTATGGCGCCGCGGGCCATCTCCGCGATGGACCACGTGGCCGGGAGGACGATGAGCGCACCCGGCCCCGATCCGCCGAGACAACGAGCAGCCATCGCCGCGGATGCCGGGAACAAGGCCAGCAATGCCGAAAGAGCGGTCACCGCGGGCCAGGCCAGCATTCCAAATCGTTCGGCTTCGACCGCAAAGCTTTCGGTTATCCAGCTCAGGCCAACGATGAACTGACCCAGGCCGAAGGCCCATCCGGCGACGAATGCAGCCAGGACGCTTTGGCTATGACGTGTCAGAGAGGCGAACGCGGCAAGGCCCAAATATGCGAGAGGAAAGACGAAATAGGGTGCGAACCCCAGGCCGCTCAGGCCGCCCATCGTGACTGCAATGGGGACGCAGTGACGATAGCGTTGGCGCGACTTGATCCGCGAAATTGAATCGGCCCCCGTTCTTCGTGGATCACGCCGCACCGCGCTAGCCGATGTAGCCCAGTCCCGGAAAGCGCTCGAGCAGCCAGAATGCGATCAGCGTAAGACGGCCTGTCATCATCAATATTCCCATGGCGATCATGATGCAGCCGGCAAGGACGTTGAGGATATGGCCGGCATATCGCATGCGCTTGAACCCGGCCGCGATGCTGCTGAAGGCGACCGCAACTATCAGAAAGGGGATTCCCAACCCGACGCTATAGGCTGCAAGGAGAACCGCACCGCTTCCGGCAGACACCGCCGCAAGGGTGAGGATCGAGCCGAGCACCGGGCCAATGCACGGCGTCCATCCAAAAGCGAATGTAAGTCCAAGCGTATACGCTCCGGCTGGTCCCGATATGGTCTGCGGCCCAGGCAGTCTGAAATCTCTGAGCAGCGCCGGTATCTTGATCAGTCCTGTCATCACAAGGCCGAAACAAACGAGCAGCGCCCCGCCAAGGAGATTTGCCTCGACATTGTACCGCAGGAGAATGCCGCCGAACGCCTGCGCGCCAAGCCCAAGAATCACGAAGACGGTAGAGAACCCGGCTATGAAAAAAAGCGCTGACCAGACGACCCTGATACGATCGGCAAGCTGCCTGGACGCAGGATCGACGCCGCTGGACACGAACGAAAGATAGCCCGGCACAAGCGGGAGAACGCATGGGGAAACGAATGATATGGCACCCGCCACAATGGCCGTGAGAAGTCCGACGGCTGAGACATCGATCGCCAAGGCTGTCGTCCTTCCTCTGTCGACTGCAATCCCCGATTCACCCCATTTGTGTGTCGGTCTAAATGCTCAAGCGACATGAGGTTCAATGGGAGCCTGGATAAGCCTGCCGTGACATTGCGACGCGCAGTCGCAGTAGTGTTAACTTTCCATCAAGGTTAACAATCGATTCTCCTTCTGCGTGGGGCATCCGGAGAATGAGATATTGCGGTCCAAACCGAAAGCCGCTTTCGAGCGACGATCATCGAACGGCCATCGGCGTGTGCTCGCGATTCTCGGCGCAAGTTGGTTCGTGTTCGGCTTCGCATCGCCCACGGGGATCCAGGGCACCAAATCCGAGTTGGGAATCGCTCCCGGGCCGGATCGCTGGGCGGTATATGTCGAGCAGGCCGACACCTGCTCTCATCTGAAGGAGCTCCGGCTGCCCAGTGCCGCTATTCCTGGCGATGACGAAAACCTGGATCTGGTGCTCGGCGGTCAACGGGTCAATTTGCGGGCGGATCGAGAGGTTTCTTCCACGTCCCAGCGGGTGGTTGAAGAAGCGAAGAAACCACGTCTGGTCAGCGTGGCGTATCGGAAAAACCTGGAGACCCCCGTTGGAGAGCAGGCGTTGACTTCGCGGCTACTTTCGTCGGGGACCGACGCGTCATACTTTCTGCGGGGCTTTTCAAAACAGGCAGATCCCGAAATGGTGGCGGGCCTGTCTACGTTTCATAGCCCGGCGGACGACCGTCTGGCCGGTGTGCCGGCGGCGCTCGCCGACCTGGTCAGCAACGATGGCGCCGACATCCTGGCCACGGCCTACGCCCCAAAGGATGAGTTCCACGCCTCCTCCAATGCCTTCGCGGCTTTGCTCGGCACCGACGAGACAGCCGGTCGCTTCGTTCCGCCCACGATGGAAGGTGACCACGATTGGATGAAGCAGCCTCTACCGGAATCCGTCTTCTCGACAGCCGAGCAAAAGTGCCTTGCCACCGCAATTTATTTCGAGGCTCGGGGCGAGGAGGTGAGGGGGCAGGCCGCGGTCGCGCAGGTCATTCTCAATCGGGTGCGCAACCCTGCATATCCAGCAAGCGTCTGCGACGTAGTTTATCAAAATGACAGCTGGATCAACAAATGCCAGTTTTCCTTTGCCTGCGACGGCATTCCGGATGTCATTGCAGATCGGCGCGCGTATCGTCTGGCAAAGGACGTGGCCATGGCAGTCACCGGCGGGAAGATATTCTTACCCGAAGTCGCGTCATCGACCCATTACAATGCCACCTACGTCAGCCCGCGTTGGGCTCGCTCCATGGAGCGCATGACCCAGATCGGTTCCCATATATTCTACCGCACATTCGGCGGGGGGTGGAGTTAGATCGTTGTTAGGGACTATTGGTACGAAATCCCCGGTCGAACGCAGGAGGACTTTTGTAACCTGGCTGTTGGCCCCAGCCTGGCTTGCGATGCTTGTCGCTACGCAGCCGGAAGGCTTCGAAACGTTGGGCTACAGCCTGATCGAGTTTCTCGGATTCTTCCTGGTGTTTGCTGCCGTTCTCGGAAGGCTCTGGTGCACTCTGTATATCGGAGGTCGGAAGGATCTGGATCTCTGCCAAAGCGGTCCGTATTCCCTTACCCGCAATCCTCTCTATTTCTTCTCCTTTCTCGGGCTCGTCGGCGTCTGCCTTGCGGCTCAGAACATTGTCTTGATGATCATAAGCGCGGTCGCATTCCTGGTTTACTATCGACCGGTAATCAGAAATGAGGAAAAGCGGTTGCTGTCCCTCTTTGGGCCGGATTACCTGCTATACATGGCGAGAGTTCCTCGCTTCTTTCCTCGCCTCGATTTGCCGGAAAGCGAAGACACCGTCATTGTCCACTCTCGGGCATTTGTACGGTCGTTGACGGAAGTCATGTGGTTCCTTGTCGCCATCGTCGGAATTGAAGTGCTTGAAGAACTGCGCCAAGCGGCGGTGATCTCTGGCTGGCAACTCCCCTTGTAGGCTGGCCCGCTCCGTGTAGTGCTGCGTCGGCGACGCCACGCTTCACGCGAAGTCCGGCCAGATGCAAATGAGTATCAAGTGCTCATCTAGCTGAATTAATTTGACTTTTTGGATTCACGTTCCTATCTCCCGGCCAATCAGGGAGTAGTCACCGCGCCCGCGCGGGACCGTGTCAACAGGCTTGCGCGCATGCGCATGGCGCGGTCAGCCGATTCAACGGCCCGACAAGACTGTGGCGCCACTTCTCCTATGCGGACGAGCAGAGGTTGGCGCCCCGGTAGATGTCCGTCGGGATCGCTGTCCAATGTCGCCCTACACCACTGCCGTGCTCGCCCTGAGCATGTCGATCGATGCCTTTGCTGTCTCTGTCGGACGAGGGGCCGCCATCGGCTCGCCGCCCCTGAGAGATGCGTTACGGACAGGTTTGATCTTCGGTATTGTCGAGGCGACAACACCCATTCTCGGTTGGATCGCCGGCGTTGCAGCCAGCCGCTTTGTCCAAGCTGTCGATCATTGGATCGCCTTCGCCCTCCTCGCGGGCGTCGGCATTCATATGCTCTGCGCGGCAATCTGGGGTTCTATTGATAACCCGTCCAAGGGAAGATCGCTCGCCGCCCTGATGGCGACCGCTGTCGGAACCAGCATCGACGCCATGGCAGTGGGTATCTCTCTCGCATTTCTTCAGGTCAACATCGTCATCGTCGCGGTAGCAATAGGGCTTGCCACCTTCGTGATGTCCTCGGGCGGCCTGCTTGTCGGGAGGCTGGTTGGCCATCGCCTCGGCAGACTAGCCGAACTGATTGCAGGTCTTGCACTTTGCGGCTTGGGGACGATGATCCTGCTCGAACACCTGTCGCCGATGTGAAAAGACGTTTGAAATCGTGGCCGCGCAACAGTTTAGCGGCGTCGCTTTCCAAAAGGGAGCTGCGACATTTGAACACTTGAACCTCAGCCTGCTCGAGGTCCTACCTTTCCGTTAGCGGGGTGCTTTGGTGCACTCAAATAGGTTGGATATCGCGATGTCAGGAACGCTTCTCAACTCGCTAGGACCAGGCGACAAAGCCACCGGGGCTCTTTGTCCACATTGCAGGGTCGACCTCGTTATGAGCGAGCGTCAGGGTATCGAAATCGACTACTGCCCGAAATGTCGCGGCGTGTGGCTGGATCGCGGCGAACTCGACAAGATTATCGAACGGAGCGCGGCGGAGGAGGCCCAGTACGCCCAGGGGCAAGCCGGTCGCGGCCGTGCGCAAGCAGCCTCACGCAATACATCGAACGACTGCCGCGAAGATCACCGCCGCGATTATAGCGACCATGATCGTCATGGCGGACACCATGGTCGAAGGCACGGTTCGTTCCTCGGCCGATTGTTCGACTGACACCCCACCAGGAGCGGAACCATGAAGGCTGCGCGCATTGGTCGGCTAGGGTGGTACGCCATTGCCGTGTTGACAACGGCCTCGCCGACCTATGCCCAATCGATCGATCGGGCGGAGGTCGAGAAGATCGTCCGCGAATACATCATGCAAAACCCGGAGATCATCGAGGAAGCACTTGCGGAGCTTGAGAAGCGGAACCAAACAGCTCAGGCCGAGGCCAGGTCACAAGCGATAGCGGCCGAGACTGATGCGTTGCTCCGATCGAGCGACGATGTGATCCTGGGAAATCCGGACGGGGATGCTACGCTCGTTGAATTCTTCGACTTCAACTGCGGCTATTGCAAGCGGGCGGCGCCTGACGTCAAGGCACTTGTCGCCGAGGATCCCAAGCTGCGGATCGTGCTGAAGGAGTTTCCCATTCTTGGGCCGGGCTCGGTCGAGGCCGCGAAAGTGGCCCTGTCCGTGAGGCGCGTTGCTGGCGCCGCCGCTGCGCGTGATTTCCATGTCAGATTGATGGAAATGCAAGGGCAGATAAACGCTAGCCGGGCCTTGGACCTGACCGAAGAGATGGGACTCGACCGCAAAAAGCTGTCGGATGAAATGGCTACTCCCGCGGTCGAGGCCATCATCGCGGCAAACCTCGCGCTGGCGCAGCGGCTCGGCCTGACAGGAACGCCCTCGTTCGTCGTTGGAGATCAAATCATCGAGGGCGCCGTTGGAAAGGAACCGCTTGCCGATGCAATCGAAGCGGTCCGCCAGAAATGAGCCCTCTGGAGACCAATCCTCTGCCTCTTTGGACAGCAAACCTAGCATCCGATTTCGGTACCTTGGATTGAAGCATCTCGCCAACCCAGCCTCACTGTCGCGCCCGACGATCAGCGGCAACCGGCACGCCATGCCACATCGCTTGGCAAGAAAGGTTGGCGCTGGATGCCTCAGATGCCGCAGCGTTTGACATTCCTGCGCCAGTGGCTCGCCAACCCCCTGAGGGTAGGGGCGGTGCTCCCCTCAGGTACGTCTCTTGCCCACTTGATGACAAAGGCAATCGACCGCAACACGGGGTCAGTTCTCGAACTTGGACCCGGCACCGGCGTCTTCACCGAGGCTCTCCTCAAACGTGGCTTGGTGTCGGAACAACTGACTCTGGTCGAACTGGACGAGAGATTTGCCTATTTGCTCTCGCGCCGGTTTCCGGGCGCTCGAATTGTCCAGGGCAGTGCGGCTCGCTTGTCAGGGGCGGGCGTCGGGAGAGATGTCGCATACGGTGCGGTTATCAGCGGGTTGCCACTCCTTTCGATGCCCTCCCGCACGGTATTTCGCATCGTCGAGGGCGTAGCGCGCAGGCTCGGGCCCAGCGGCAATCTCTATCAATTCACCTATGGCGCTCGGTGCCCCGTTGCGCACGCCATACTTGAGAGGCTGGGCCTGGAAGCGAGTTTGCTTGGGACCGTCATGTGGAACCTGCCGCCGGCGTCGGTCTATCGGATTTCACATACGCGGGTTGATCCGAAGGTGGCATCAGCCTCCGAACCGCATGTGGTGGCAGACGCCCACGCCCATACAGCTCTCATCCATAGGCAAAACCCGGCCGCTATGTGCTGGGAAGGGGAACGGGTTTCCAGTCAATAGAAAGAGCAAGGAGCTCGATATGTTCACGAGACGCGAGATGCTGGCCGGCACAACGGCTTTTGCAGCCCTGGCGGCACTGCCCGCGCGAGCACAGACCGGGGTCAACCATAAGGTCCAGATGCTGAACAAAGGGAAGAAGGGCGCAATGGTGTACGAGCCGGACTTCGTGGCTGCTTCCCCCGGCGATACCATAACCTTCATTCCAACCGACAAGTCCCACAACGCAGAGAGCATAAAAGGGATGCTGCCTGAAAACGCGCTCCCTTTCAAAGGCAAGCTGAATGAACAGATCACCATCACCATAGAGAAAGAAGGCGTCTATGGCGTAAAATGTGTGCCGCACTACGGAATGGGGATGGTGATGCTTATCGCCGTCGGGGCGCCAAGCAACCTGGATGAAGCCAGGGCAGTCAAGCATCCGCCAAAAGCAAAAAAGCTGTTTGACGAGCTGCTTGCCGACGTTCCTGCGGCTTGATCCATTCCGGATTGCGCCAGGCAACTGTGCCTGGCAGCAGGCGACCATCCGGAGACGACTTGCAAGCTCCCATCTCTAGGAAGAAAAGCGTCGAAGCACCTTGAAAGCGGTGTTTCGACGCTTGATGACTATGGCTTTGCCCTGTCCGACAGCAATCGTTGGACAATAATTTCTCCGTCCGACCCGGCTCCCATGATCAACGCCGATGCTCGATTGCGTTGCCATGGCCGGCCGACAAAGTAGATGCCTTTCACCGCCGAGATACCGGCTTCGTACAGGAAAGCTCCGTCAGGCCCCTTCGCATCTTCGATATCGAGCCAGGTTGTGTCGTCCCGATAGCCGACAGCCCATATAACAGTCCGGACGTCCGCCGTCGCGCCGTCGGCAAACCGGGCCGCTTCGCCGCTTGCTTCAATGAGACGTGGCAGCACCCGGATGCCGCGCTTCGCGAGGCTCTCGATGCTCCGGTCACGGTCAGGAAACGCATCGGATTGTCTAAGCTTTCTGCCAATCCGCGACTCCGCGGGGGCTCTCAGTACGCCAAACAGGTTGAGCCACCACCAGATCGACTTGCCAAGCACTCGCTCGGGAAAGAGCTTGCGAGGCTTGCCCGTCGCCAGCATGGCGGGCTGCCTTTGTTGCACTTCCACAGCGATATCCCGCCCGCTTGCTCCATCTCCGACCACCAGGACCGGACCGTCGGGCAGCTGGTTCGGATTGCGGTAGGTTTCGGTGGTCAGCTGGAGCACCTCGTGTCCGAACTGCGCCGCGACCTTCGGCACAAGCGCGACCTGGAACGCTCCGGACGCGACGATCACCTCGCTGGCTCTGATACGCGATCCATCGTCCAACGCAGCTTCAAATTCACCGTCTCCAGCCTTCGAGAGGCGGATCAGACGTCGACCAAGCTGGATCGGCAGTCGGAAACGTGTCGCATATGCTTCAAGATAGTCGGCGAACTCGTCGCGGCTCGCATAAAGTTCCCGGTTGCCCGCCAGGTCCAGTCCCGGCAGGGCGCTGAACTGGCGTGGCGTGAACAGAGTGAGCGAGTCGTAGCGCACCCGCCAGTTGTCTCCCACCCGACGATGACTGTCGATGATGACAAACGGCACGCGGGCATTCTTCAGGTGATACCCGGCTGCGAGCCCCCCCTGTCCGGCTCCGATCACCAAGACAGGTCTTTCCATCAGACAACGACGACTTGGGCTCCTACGGGCACACGCTCGTAAAGATCCTCAACATGCTCGTTCACCATCCTGATGCAGCCGTTGGAAACAGCCTTGCCGATGGTCCAAGGCTCGGTCGTTCCGTGAATACGGTAGAGCGTGTCGCGGCCGTTACGATAAAGGTAGAGAGCCCGTGACCCCAATGGGTTGTTCGGCCCCCCTGGCACGCCGCCAGCATAGCGGGCATATTTCTTGGGATCGCGGCGGATCATGTTGTCGGTCGGACGCCATGACGGCCATTTTGCCTTCCTGCCGATGATCGCCGAACCCGAAAACGCCAGGCCTGCCTTGCCGACACCGATGCCATAGCGACGCGCAAAGCCCGCACCGTCGACCAGATAGAGAAATCTCTCGCGCGGAACCACGACGATCGTTCCGGCCAGATAGTCATAGGGTGTCCTTACGACCTGCGGAAGGAAGCGCTCCTCGAGGACGAACTTGCGTTGCGCCCCGTTCGCCAAGGCCTGCCCGGGTGCCGCCAGCAAGGTGAACATGCCAAGGATAAAAGTCCGTCGACCAATCCCGAGAGGCGACCGAACATCCCCGATTTCCTCGGAACTAATGCTCATGGCCATCGTCTCCCTCTGGCGGCGCGACATCCGGAACAAGCTTCTCCACCTTCGCGGCCGCCCGAAGCTCGGAAATGATCCGTCTTTCCTCCGTGGCTTCGAGTGCTTGCCGAACCTGCGCTGCGACGGCCTCGAAAGCTGGGGCAGGCCGATTGCGTGTCTCCTCAACCAGAACGACGTGGAAGCCGAAGGCGCTCGCAACGGGTGACTGCGTGAATTCTCCGGGCTGCAGTTTCGCCGCCGCCGCGTCGACCTCGGGTACGACCTGGCCTTCCGCCACGAAGCCGAGGTCTCCGCCCTTAACCTTGGAGACCTCGTCGGCCGAGCGTTCCTGCGCCAGCTCCGCGAAGGCCTTGCCCCCCTTCAGGGCCTCAATGACCTCGACGGCATCGCTCTCGCTTCGAAGCAATATGTGACGAAGTCGGCGCTCAAGAACGGGCGGGATTTTCCCAACCTGGTCGTCATAGGCCGCCTTCACCGCCTCATCCGTCACCGCCGCGGCGACGCGCTGCTCGAGGAAGAGCGAGCGCAAACTCTGCGCCTCGAAGAAGGCCAGTTGCCGCTTGTAGGCTTCCTGGTCGGCGACGTTGGCCTTGAGCGCGGCTTCGGCGACAATCCTGAGCTCGATCAGGGCGTCCACCAGCATCGAGCGCTTCGCATCTTCGGGCATCTGTCCGAGCTGCTGGGAATACATCTGCTCGGCAATGGCAAGATCATCTGCAGTGATGTCCTGGCCGTTGACGCGGCCGACAACACTCGCGTCCTGCGCCCCGGCGACCGAGCCGAGCAACAGCGACAGCGAAACGATCGTCGTGCCGATCAAAATCCCGCTCTCCCGGTACCTGTTCTTGGTCCAACCCATCATGAGAACCTCCCTATTGCCTGGCGGCGGCTACCAGCGGATCGATGATCTCGCTGAAGCGCTCGATGCTGAGCGCGCCCTTTTGCATTTGGCCGTTGATGAAGAAGGTGGGCGTGGAATCGACGCCGAAGGATCGGCCCCCCTCGGCAACGGCTGTGACTTTCTCGAGCAGAGCCTGGTCTTGAAGGCATTTCTCGAAGTCGGCGGTGCCCATCCCGGTCATGCCCATGACGGATTTGAGCGCGGCCGTGCCGTCTGACACCCGCGCCCAATTGTCCTGGGTCCGATAGAGCAGGTCGATGGTGGGGTACCATTTGTCGTCGCTGACGCACCGCGCAAGCATGAAGCCGGCCGAGGACCGGGGATCAAAGGGAAACTCCCGCATGATGAAGCGGACCTGACCCGTATCGACATACTTTTTCTTGAGCTCGGGCCACACGTTCACATGAAAAGTGCGGCAATGGGGGCAGGTCAGCGACGCGTATTCGATGATGGTGACAGGCGCGTCCTCGGGCCCGAAACTCTTCTCCGGCAGCGGTCCCGGCGCCAGCAGGGCCTCCGGCGTAGGCTGGGCCGAAAGCAGGGCTGGATATGTGGCAGACATACCGACGGCAGCCATGCCGAAAATCAAACTGCGACGTTTCATCTTGGGTCCTTTCGCGAGGACAGGGTTGTGCAAGCTCTAGCCCCTTGAGAGGCAAGGGGGCTTTTTCATACAAATGCGCGGGTACCACCCCGCACAATGATGGGGGTCGGCGTCGCGACGCGGTCGTACAAGTCGATGATGTCCTGGTTCATCAACCGGACGCAGCCGCTGGAAACGGCCTTGCCGATGGTCCAGTATTCGGGCGTGCCGTGAAGACGATAAAGCGTGTCTTCACCGTTCTGGAAAATGTAAAGGGCTCTGGCACCGAGAGGGTTGTCGAGTCCGGGTGGCTGGCCTCCATTGTCCGCGCTCCACTTTTCAAGCTCGGGCTGCCGGGCAATCATTTCCGCCGGCGGCGTCCATTTTGGCCACCTCTGCTTCCATTGGATGACACCCTCGCCGGACCAGGTGAATCCCTGCCGACCGAGCCCCACCCCATACCGCATTGCCTTGCCGCCTGGCCGGACGAGGTACAGAAAGTACGATCTCGTATCGACAACGACTGTGCCGGGTCGTTCACCCGTGGGATCGTCGACAAGCTGCCTGTAGAAGCGCTTGTCGACCTTGGTAAGGTCGACCGCCGGTATCGGGAAATCTTCCTCCGGCATCGCCCGGTACATCGAGACATAGGATGGGTCGGTGGCGGGCTTTTCCGGTGCCGGTACCGCAGTCGGGTCCCCCGTAGTCGAGCAGGCGGGCAAGGCCAGTCCGCCTGCGGCCGCCGCAGCCAAACTTAGAAATTGTCGCCGGGATGGTGTCGTTCGAACGTCTTTTGAGGTCACTGTTCCGCTCGCAATAGGTCATCGAAAATCCAGCGCTTGCTGGGCAAGCGAAGCCGAAAGGCAAGAAACACGCATCACGCTGTCGGGTCTGGCGCATGTCCAGCTCGGCGCAACGCTCGCGCGCTCTCGGTTCGAGACGTTATCGGGGCGGTGGGGAATCTAAGGAGATGAGGCCGGGAGGGATCGCTCGCGTGCGCCTCTCGGGAAGCGATTGAGGTACTCCACCGACGGCAGGTACATGCCACTCCGCAAGCCAGCTGCACCCGTCATGGCACTTCGCTGCCGCGTCGGGCGAAACAGGTGCGGCGGCGTCATCGTCGCCCTCCACTGCATCCCCCGCGACTAGCGACACGATCGTGACGGACTGCTCGCCGGCCGTAGCCGTCGGCAGCGCAGCATGAAGGCTGACGAAACATAGCATCAGGAGAGCGAGCAGTGTCCGTCCCATCGCGTCACTCATCTGGCGAGTGAGGGTCGGCCAGTGCAGCGTCGGGACGGCTGATCGGCACTGATGTCAGCGAGGTCCGCTTGGCGAGAGCGGACTGACCGCCGCGTTCCAGCAACTTGCGGAAGCTCGGATGCATGCCTCCGTCGGCATAGGCATGTGCCGAAAGCACGCTGCCGGTCGAAAGAAGATCGTCCATAGCGACGCGATCGGATTGCTGCCGTCCGGCGACCAACGGATCAGCAGCGTTCAGTGCTGGCGGACATGACGCCAAAGGATCCCGTGGCTCTCCACCTTCGAACTCCCTGTCGAAGACGTAGCGTCCTTCGCAATAGGAAACCTTCGGTTGCCGGCGTGTGACCTCGAAAATGTCGTAGCCCAGCTTCAGGTCCGACCAGAATGCAAAGTTCGGGTCGTTCCGGTTCTTCGCCATGTTCTGAGGCGTCATCCGGAACGGAAACGCCTGGACCTGGAACGACCCTTGGCCGCCCTTCAGGGCCTCGCGCGAGACGGCATAGATCTCGGCAACGCCTTCGTCCGTTAGTGCGAAACAGCCGGACGACGAGCAGGCGCCATGGACCATAAGCGCCTCTCCCGTGTAGCCGAGAGCCGCTTCCAGCCTGTTCGGATAGCCGAGGTTGAACGACAGGTAGTATTGAGAGTTGGCGTTCAGCATCCCGGCGGACACATGGTAGAAGCCCTCGGGAGCCTGACGATCGCCATTCTGCCTCTTGGGGCCGAGCTTTCCGGACCAGCGGCACATCGGGTAGGTCTTGAGCAGGGCGAACTTGCCGCTGCGATCGCGCTTCCAGACCTCCAGCTCGCTTTCCTGCTTGAAGATCCGGACGAGGACAGGTGCCGAGGGAGACATGGATTTGCGCGACATATCCGCCACGAGGGCGGCGGGAATCGGCTGAGTTGCCTTCCCGTCAACGTCGAGAACAGTGGAAACACATGCGCTCAAAAAGAGCGCAAGCGCTGCAATTCCCCCCATCCTGACGGCCGTAAGTATCATCTAGAACCATATGTGTCGGCGCCCACCCCTTCCGGCGGCTTGTCCGAAAGTTCGCGTATCATAGTTAAGATGACGTTTCCGCCCACAAATTCGCGAGCGTCAAAAAACCGCAGCAAATAGACTATGCCGCTGTGCCGAAGATCAACTAGGTAAGAGCAGGACCAAGTGCCCCAGGAGAGAGACCCAGCCACGCCATGCCGGAAGGATCTGAACACCTCACCCTAGACGAGTCCAAGACACTTGCACGGCGCAGGCGACGCATGAATTGGGTGATCTGCGGGCTCCTGGTGGCCTTCGTCGTTGCCGTATACTGGATAAGTTTCAGCCACGTTCGGACTGAGACGAACGAAACTCAGTCATCCTCCGAACTGGATAACGGTCCAATCACCCACGCTTGAGTGGCCGATCGCCCTTGTCGGTGAGAAAGTGGACCGACCTAAGTCCAGTTCGGTCCATCTCTCGATGATTTTGCGCTTGGCCTGCTTTGCGTTGGTCGCACTGACCTGCTCCCCTTGATGTACCCATTCATAGGCTAGCCCTGTTCACGTTGTGGTCCATTCTCGACCGGGTTGCAAACTCGTTCGGGGTGAGCCCGTCGAGGCTCGTGTGGGGTCGGTTCAGATTGTAGTCGATCCTCCATCTCTCGATGACCTCACGGGCATGGCGGTAGCTGCGGAACAGATGCTCGTTGAGGCATTCGTCCCTGAGCCGACCGTTGAAGCTTTCCACGAAGCCGTTCTGCATCGGCTTGCCAGGCGCGATGTAGTGCCATTCGACACTCCTGTCCTGCTGCCATTTGAGCATGGCATTCGAGGTCAGTTCCGTGCCGTTGTCGGAGACGATCATGCAGGGAAAGCCGCGCCGTTCGGCGATCCGGTCGAGTTCGCGGGCAACCCGCTCGCCCGAGATCGAGTTGTCGACGACGGTCGCCAGGCATTCCCGGCTGAAGTCGTCGATCACGCACAGGATGCGGAAGCGGCGGCCGTCGACCAACGTGTCCGACACGAAGTCGAGGCTCCATCTCTGGTTCGGATCCTGCGGGATGGCCATCGGTGCTCTTGTGCCCAGAGCCCGTTTGCGACCACCGCGTTTTCGAACCGTCAGCCGCTCTTCCTTGTAGAGGCGATACAGCTTCTTCCAGTTCACCGCCATGCCCTCCCGCCTCAAGAGCAGGT
Source organism: Nitratireductor sp. StC3 (assembly GCF_003015025.1). Classification (NCBI taxonomy): domain Bacteria; kingdom Pseudomonadati; phylum Pseudomonadota; class Alphaproteobacteria; order Hyphomicrobiales; family Phyllobacteriaceae; genus Nitratireductor; species Nitratireductor sp. StC3. The sequence continues at coordinate 21,893 of NZ_PYBP01000018.1, forward strand.
GCAGGCGGCGGTAGCCGAAGCGCCGGCGCTCCGCCGCCAGCTCGCGCAGCCGCTGGCGCAGGCCGACATCGTCCGGCCGCGATGAGCGATAGCGGTAGACGCGCGGCGCAATGCCAACCAGGGCGCAGGCCCGCCGTTGCGAGTACTTCTTCTTTTCGACTGCCCAACTCACGGCATTCCTCCTCGAGCCGGGCGTCAGAAGTTTTTTGTCAGCATCTCGCGCAGCGTCGATACATCCATCATCGACTCCGCCAGAAGCTTCTTCAGGCGCGCATTCTCCTCCTCCAGCGCCTTCAGCCGCTTGGCCTCCGACACCTCCATGCCGCCATACTTCTTGCGCCAGGTGTAGAAGGTCGCATCCGAGATGCCATGCTTGCGGCACAACTCGCTGGCCGTCATGCCGGCCTGATGCTCCTTCAAAACCCCGATGATCTGTTCTTCCGAGAACCGTGATCGCTTCATTGCCTGTCTCCTTTGTCGAGGAACAGGCTAACCCAAAATCGGGAACATCTCAGGGGAGCAGGTCAGCACCGATAGCCTACCTAGCATTGGCCACGTTGTTCGGGATGGTGTGCGTCGGGCTCGGGCACAACACCATTGAGATGCTGTACGGCGGGACCGCTGTCTATCTTTTGACACTCGCCGCCGCTGTGGAAGGCGCTTGGCTCCTGCCCGACGAGATTAGAAGGTCTTCCTCATTCACCAGGCTGACCCAGCGATTCAGGTCATCTCCTGACTGACGCTTCAGATAGTAGATTTCCGTGTCCTTCCACAGGAGGACCTTCTGCTCCAGATTGTCCAGGATGAAGTCGCCGAGGTCAGTGACCACCGTCAGAACGGCGTGTCCACCGCCCTTGGCATCACGGGCGACCGTCAACAAGAGGGCTCCCAAGGGATAGCCCCTCTCGTTCAGGCGCTTGCGTTTCTCAAGGGCGTAGTCCTCGCAGTCCCCCACCGTCGTCGGGTACTCCCATCGCTCCTCAACTCCGAAAATCTCCATATCGGTCAACGGCGCAACCGCGGCATTGACCTCAGCGTTGACCGAGACGATTTCGCGCCACCGAGGCTCGGTAAGCTTGATCATCATCCCCTCCGGTCCGCGCGCGCACTCCTTTCGGTAGCGACGACAATATTCGTAGTATCCCACCGGCATGGTTGTCGCGCCGTACGTGAGCATATTGCGCGCATTGGTCGGTTGGGTCGGATTGAAATGAAAGGCGTTGGCCGAAGCTACGACGCAGGACAACCCGAGAGCCAGGGCGCAAACAACAAAGCGTATCATTGAACCGTCTCCCCGTAGTGTTGGGAAACAGATACAATACAAGCCTCAAAACGATGGAAAATCAGTGAGTTAAATTAAGGGAGAACTATCCGAAAATTTTATGCGCCGCTTCAATGTTTGATTCACCGATGGGGACCGCATACGCGATCAGTCAACGGCGACGTCTCCCTGGCCGTGATGATGTACCGTCAACTGATCGCGAGATTGGACGACATTGGCGGTAACTTCCAGTTCCTGGCCACCTTCGAAGACCAGCGTAAGGCGGCTGTCGGCCAACCAGTCAGTTCGGGGCAGGGGATCCTCCAGGAGCAAGCGAATGCCGCTAGGGCGCATCGTCAATTCGGCGTGACCCGGCACAGGAACAATTCCTTCCACTGGCCCGGTGCTGGTCCGGCCCGAACTCATTTCGGTTCGCAAGATGGAGATTTTGCCGAATGCATCGCTTCGGATCGCCTCCAGGCTGATCTGCTGATTGGTGCCATTCCAGATTGTGAGATAGCCTTCAGCGCTGTCGTCCTCGTTGTCTGCCACTAGAATCTCCGCGTGCTCGACCGTCAAAATCGGCGGCGGCTTGCCATGATCTTGTACGGCGTTGGATGCGTCCAGCTGCGTGGCCAAGACGAAGATTGCCAGCGCCGCTGTCAAAAGTGCTCTATTCACAAGCAATTGTTCCCTCTCCAGTGCCTGCCCCTTAGTTGAGCACAATCTGGGCAAACCTGTGTTCAATGCTGCCGGACAATGCGGCAATTGAACGCGTTTGCAGGGAGAAATCCTAAGCCATAATAACTATAGATACTGGAGGAACACATGCTGACGATTGGAGAACTGTCGCGGGCAACCGGCGTCAAAATTCCTACGATACGGTACTATGAACAGATGGGATTGATGGCTGCTGCCGAACGCTCCGGGGGCAACCAGCGGCGATATGAATCACATGATCGAGAGCGCCTGTCGTTTATCAAGCATGCTCGGGATCTGGGGTTCACAATCGAGGCCATCAGGGAGCTCCTGGAACTAAGCGCCCATCCCGACCGTCCTTGCGTGGATGCCGATGAAATCGCCGTTCGGCAGCTTCAAGCCGTTCGCAACAAGATCGCCAAGCTCCGTCTTCTCGAGAAGGAGCTTGATCGCATGACGTCCCGCAACCACGACGACCAGATCAAACACTGCTACGTCCTGCGGTCTCTCGCCAACCACGACATGTGCGTGAGCGAACACTAGCGACCTTAGCGAGAATCCAAACGTCGGCTTCTCGCACGATCCCAGAAAGATTTCTGAATTGCGGCGCGACGTCAGCCAGCGCCTCTTGCAAAAAGCGCTTTCCTAGCTTTAAATGCAAATAAGTCGCAACTGCAAGACATGAGATCAATATGACCGATCCGACGTCGGACGTCGCCAACGGCTGGAAGGGCAGGTCGAGCGCCCCTTCGATGTCCGATGTGCACCGGTCAGTGCCCGTGCAGGGCATGCACTCGTCTTGGCGCCGGGCCGCCGCCTTCATCGGCCCGGGCTATCTTGTCGCTGTCGGCTACATGGACCCGGGCAACTGGGCGACGTCGATCGCAGGCGGATCGCGCTTCGGATACACCCTGCTCGTGGTGGCCCTGATCTCAAACATCATGGCGATCATCCTCCAATCCCTTTGCGCGCGGCTCGCCATCGCGTCCGGTAGGGACTTGGCGCAGGCTTGCAAGGATGCGTATCCAAAGTCCGTGTCGCGTACCCTGTGGGTGCTGGCCGAGATCGCGATCATCGCGACCGACATCGCCGAGGTCATCGGAACGGCCATCGGCTTGAACCTGCTCTTCGGCATCCCGCTGGAAATTGGCGTCGTGATCACCGCGCTTGACGTCTTCCTCATTCTCTATCTGCAAAGACTTGGCTTCCGCTGGGTCGAAGCATTGGTGATCGCGCTGCTGGCCGTAATTGCCGTCTGCTTCGTGCTTCAGATTGCCCTGGCGGATCCGAACTGGGGCGACGTCATCCGCGGGTTCGCCCCGACCACCGAGATCGTCACCAATCCCGAAATGCTCTACCTCGCCCTTGGCATCCTCGGCGCGACGGTGATGCCGCATAACCTCTATCTCCACTCCGGGATCGTGCAGACGAGGAATTATGGCGACAGCCTGCCGGAAAAGCGCGAAGCGCTGAAGTTCGCCACGATCGACTCCACGGTCGCACTGATGTTCGCGCTCTGCGTGAATGCGTCGATCCTCATCCTTGCTGCCGCCACGTTCAACACGACCGGGAGGACGGAAATCGCCGAATTGGGCGAGGCCCACAGCTTGCTGGCACCGATGCTGGGCGCGGCCATCGCGCCGACCTTGTTCGGAATCGCGCTCCTGTGCTGTGGCATAAACTCGACGGTGACGGCGACCCTGGCGGGACAGATCGTCATGGAAGGGTTCCTCGATATCAAGCTGCCACCCTGGCTTCGCCGGCTCATCACGCGGGCGATCGCCATCATTCCGGCCGCGGCGATCACCATCTGGTACGGAGAGAGCGGCACCGCCCAGCTCCTGATCTTGACCCAGGTGATCCTCAGCCTTCAGCTGTCTTTCGCGGTGTTTCCCCTGGTGATGTTCACGGCCGACCGGAAAAAGATGGGTGAACTGGTGGCGCCCCGTGCGCTGGTCGCCATCGCCTTCTTTATCGCCTTTGCCATCGCTGCCCTGAACGTCAAGCTGCTCTTCGACTTTCTTGCGTCTGCGGCTTGATCCCGGCGTCCTCACGCCTCCGTGTTGTCCTCGAACCGGCAGAAATAGGTCACCCTATCGGCGGCGCCATTGGATGAAGGAACGTTGCGCAGAATGACCTTGACGACCGAGCTGCCCGCAGGCGCAATGATATTCCCGGCAATCGTCACCGTCGGATGGTCATCGGGGATGAGCTCGAAGGCGGTCTCGTCCCCGCGGGTCTGGCCGAAACGGACCGACCCCGTATCGTAGTCGCCCTCCGCGGCATAGGTCGTCTCCATCCTCCTTTGATCCAGGAACAGATAGTATTCCATGTCCGAACCGAACGGCACTCGGCCCCAAAGCAATGCGTCGGCCTTCTCACGGGACGGCCTGATGCGCCGCACGAGCGCATCACAGTCCGCGGAGGAAGGTACTGCTCCTTGCTCTGGGAACCACAGGAACGCGCCCGTCGGCGGTTCTGCCAAAGCCGGTAGAACGCCGGCAAGCGATGCCGCAAGCAAAACGCCGATTGTCTGCCTTAGCCGCATGCTCGCCTTCCGATCCGCGCGTCTTGATGCATCCGTTCACCGTGCCTGAAGTTGGGATCGATGGCCTGACCTATGGAAGTGTGAGCCTCGCAATGACTGGAAGGTGATTTGAGCCGAATTTTGGCCCCGTCGCCAAACTGTCCAATCCCACCGCTGGCGACAGCACGATGCGATCAATTGGTGTCCCGAGCTGCGTCCACGATCCGAACCTTATGCTGAATCGGGTCGGCAGGGGCCACCATCGGGATTCAGTCGTCCTGTAACCCGTGGAGGACAACAGGTCTTTGAAGAAGGGAGACCACGAGCCGGTGTTCCAGTCACCCGCGACGACAACGGGAGTGTCCTGGCGTTCGGACATGAGCGCCCGTGCAAGATCACGCAGATAGGCCGACCGCTCGCGCCACATGCGCGGACTTCTCGGCGTCTGCGGATGAACCGCATAGACGATGAGGGTCCGGCCTCCCACACGCAGTTCATAACGGACGGCAAACCTGCCGCCCGTGTCGGCGCTTTCGGGAGACACGGTTCTCGCGGTCAGGATCGGAAATCGGCTGAACAGCTTCATGTCCGTGTTGGCGTGTAGGTCGCGACTGCTTTCGAATGGCCAGATGCCGCTGGCTGCCAACGCGTCCTGCCATCGCGGCGTCATCTCCTGGAGCACCAGGATGTCGGCGGCCGCGATTGATGGAAGCGAGAGAAAGTCCGCCGGATCGGGGTTATCGACATAGACATTGGCGGTCACCACCGTAAGCGGCGCGCCGATCTGCGAAGAAGCAGGCGGTGGTAGGAAAAAGAACGGGAATACACCGCTCAGCAGCGCTAGTGTCCCGAAAAGTGCCGCGACGAGGTGGCGGAAGGCCAGGCCAAGAACAAACAGGCACGTCGCAGTGAGCAGAAGATGCGGGCGCAGGAAGTTAGCGAGATCAGCAATCCAGATGGTGGTCGCGAGAACCATCGATCCCAACGATGCTGCGGAAAACCCTATGCACAGGGCTGCCATCGCGACGATGCCCGCCCTATGTAGACTACTTGGTGAAAGCGTATCGAGCATTCTGCAGCCGCAAGACGGTCGGGACGCATGAACGAATAGTCCCTCCTCCTCGCTCTTGCCAGTGAGTCAAACTAACGCGGCGACCTACGTCAGAACCCTCTTGAATCTCTAGCAGCTTGAGATTGTACGCTAGGCTGGAGCGAGACTTATCGATCGGCTGAGACAGGAAGCCCGCAAACGTCGCTCACCCTGTGGTAGCGATCAGGGAGTGACCTGTGTGTCAGTGGATGTTTTGAACGGACATATCCTGGTGGTTGATGACCATCAGGACATTCGAGACCTGGTCGCCGGGCTGCTCGCCAAAGAAGGATACCGTGTCAGCGCAGCCGCGGATGGACGACAAATGCGTCGGCAGCTCATCGAAAGCAGCGTCGACCTTGTCGTTCTCGATCTCATGTTGCCAGGAGAGGACGGGCTCACCCTTTGTCGCGATCTCAGAGCCACGACCAACATTCCAGTTGTCATGCTCACCGCGAAAGGCGACGAATTTGATCGTGTCCTCGGTCTCGAGATGGGCGCTGACGACTATCTGACAAAGCCTTTCGGCGGCAGGGAACTCGTGGCCCGAATCCGCGCGGTTCTCAGAAGGACGCGATCCGTTCCCGCAGGAACGCGAAGCAAAACTGCGTGCTTGTGGCGGTTCGACCGCTGGACATTCGACACGGCGACACGCTCTCTGAAGTCGATAGATGATGCGTTGCTTTCCTTGAGCACTGCCGAATTTAACCTGCTGAAAGTATTCGTTGAGCGGCCGCAGATCGTGCTCACGCGGGATCAACTCCTCGATTTGACCCGGGGCCGTGAGTCCGAATTCATTGATCGCAGCATCGACACCCGGATCAGCAGGTTGCGGCGGAAGATCGAGGAGGATCCCCAAAACCCACAAATCCTCAAGACCGTGTGGGGCGACGGCTATGTATTTGCAGCCGACGTGTCGCGTGGATGATCGGTTTGCTCCCGAAAAGCCTGAGCGGCCGGACAGTTGTCATTCTTGTGACGGGCCTTATTGCGACGCATATCGTCACCCTGCTCGTACTGTCAGAAGATCGAGTTGAGTCGTTGACGCGCACAGAAGAGCAACACATCGCCCAGCATATTGCGTCTATTGCGAATATTGTTTCAAACGTTCCAAGCGAATGGAGGGATCGGATCGTTCGTTCCTCTGATGGCCACCTGTTCAACGTCAGAATAACGCAGGACGACACCAACAACACGCTTCAACCTATTGGCACCAGCAACAGCACGCTGGCCGACCTGTTGTTACGACAGGTTCGACCGGGCACGGGCGAACCGATATCGGTGGACATAAGCGACGCTAACCCCGGCAATACGCCGCTTGCGCCAGATAGCTGGCGCCGGTGGCTGGGTTCGCGGATCAGTCGCCTCGCCTATGGGCACGACCGCGACCAGGCTGTGCTGGTCTCGGTTCCGCTGTCAGAGGGTCAAAGGCTCAATTTCTCGACATCGATGCCGCTGGCTTCGGCGCCTGGATGGGAGCGACAGCTGGCGGTTACCGGGACGTTCTTGGTCATCGTATTGGCGCTTTCCCTGTGGGCCATCAGGAAGATGTCGAGCCCTTTGGCACTGTTTGCGCACGCCGCCACCACTTTCGCTCGGAATGTCTATGCGCCGTCCTTGCCCGAGACAGGTCCGAGTGAAGTCCGGGAAGCCGCCCGGGCGTTCAACAACATGCAGAAGCGGGTCCTTCAGACGATCGAAGGGCGTGCCCAAATGCTCGCGGCCATCTCACACGATTTGCGTACGCCGCTGACGACAATTCGTCTTCGGGCGGAGAGTTTGGGCGATTCCGAGGTCCGGCAGCGGATCCTCGCGGCGATCGAGGAGATGGACGCGATGCTTGCTTCCACGCTAGCTTTTGCCAGGGAGGGCACCGCGCAGGAGGAGCCGCAGGCAACGGATATCGGATCGCTGTTGGAGGCGATCTGCAGCGATTTTTCGGACATCGGGCACGACGTCAGCTTTGTGCCTTGCGGCACAATAGTCGCTGCATGCCGCCCACTGGCTTTGAAGCGAGCATTGTCCAATCTCATCGACAACGCGGTCAAATATGGGGAGCGCGCTCATGTGGTTGCCAAGATCAGGGAAGGGATGATCGACATCAGCATCACCGATCAAGGTCCCGGAGTCCCGAATGAAGAGTTGGAGCGCATATTCCAACCGTTCTACCGCATTGAAAGCTCAAGGAACCGCAACACCGGTGGCGCCGGCCTTGGACTGGCCATCGCCCAGATGGCTCTGGATATGCACGGCGGATCTATCCAACTGGAAAACCGCGGCGAAGCTGGCGGTCTTTGCGTACGGGTCCTGATGCCAGTAGGGACAAACGTCGCCAATCGCGGGGCCGCCCCAAGGCATTGATCTCGCCAGCCACGCAAGTAGCCGGCGTCAATGCGCCGGTGACCGACGGACCGGAATGATCGCTTCCACGTCAGCTGAGGGCGACGCTTCAGAAAAGTGTTGCAGAATGTGTCAGAAGTCCTGTGCTGACGAATTCCGCCATGTCCGGGCGAGGTTGCGACGAACTCCTGTAAATTCTGTCGTGTATGTGCAGCGTAGCACCGTGGCTCTCCGTTCGGTTGTGAACAGAGGGAGATGTCGTCAGCCGCTCGCCGCCGCTGTTGACCCAGCCCCCTTTGTCTCGCCGTTTCCCCCGAAGGAGCGTCGCGGCCGCCGAAGCTGTTTCCATTTCGCGAGAGTCGACAGCCGATGGATCGTAAAGAGCGCACCGTATTCGTTACGATCCTCATCAACGGACTTCTGATCCTTTTCAAGTTCTGGTTGTCAGCAGCTTCCGGAAGCCTGGCGCTCCGGTCCAGCGCCATTCATTCCCTCGCGGATCTTGCGATCGGCGTATTCGTTCTGATTGGTCTGTTCCTGAGCCGTACGAAGCTGGCGGCAGCCGCGCAAAACGGGGCTCGCGCCGTGGAAAATTGGGTGGCGCTCCTTGTTTCGGCAGCGATCTTCTATGTCGGGCTGGACATTGTCGGGGAGGTCCTTGCAGGCGAGCCTCCCGATTTGAGGAACCTTGGGCCTATCACCCTGGCCTCTCTCGTTACCGTCGTGGTCGCCTACGTCATTGCCCGCTACAAGCTCTATGTGGGCCGCCAGACAGATTCCCCGGCATTGATTGCCAGCGGCTACCACTCTCAAGTCGACATATATGCGTCGATTGTCGTTGTCGCCGGCTTGGGAGGCGCCGCTCTCGGCCTGGAGAACCTGGACACGGCTGCAGCGGCCATCGTCGTCGTCATGATTTTTCTCTCTGGATTCGAGATCGCCGCTGCTGCGATCACTGCGCTGCGCCATCGTGAGCAGCTGCAAGTGGAAGCCGAGGACGCACACGGTCACCTCCATAGCCGCGGCTGGTTTCGCATTTATGCTCCTATCGCATCGCTCGCCTTGATAGCTCTCTATTTCTTGACCGGCATCTACACGGTCCAGCCCGGGGAAGTGGCGGTGGTGAGGCGCTTCGGAAAGGTGATCGAAGAGGCCGGGCCTGGAATGCACTATCGCTGGCCAAGCCCGATGGAGACCGTCGACGTGGTTGCGCTCGATCTGGTGAGACGAATCGAGACCGGCCCTCTCCAGATGCTGACGGGCGACGAGAACCTCATCTCTGTCCGGGCGAGCGTTCACTTCTCAGTTGGCGACGCTTCGGCATTCGTTCTCAATGTATCCGCGCCGGACGACCTCGTCCTCCAGGCCGGCGTGGGAGCCCTGCGCCAGAGCGTTGGTGAGGACGCGGTTGACGCTGTCCTCACGGTCGACAAGACCGCCATACAGGACAAAGCCGCGAAGGCTGCCCAGGCGTCGCTCGACCGGAGTGCTGCGGGGATCCGGATCGTCGGCGTGCAATTGCTCGAGAGTGCGCCGCCTCCCGAAGTGGCTGATGCATTTCGCGACGTCGCGAGCGCGCGGGAAGATCGCAACACCTTCGTCAACGAGGCGCTCGCCTACCGCAACGAGGTTCTTCCGACCGCACGCGGCGATGCCGACACCGCGCGGCAGGCCGCGCGAGCCTATGCCGCTGAAAAGCTCGCCACATCCGCTGGAGATGCCGCGAACTTCGAATCGCGGCGACAAGCCTACGCGGCGGCGCCGGAGATCACCCGCCAGCGCCTTTACCTCGAGGCCGTGGAGAAATCGCTAGCCGGCGCCAAGAAATTCGTGATGGACCCGACGATCATTCCGCAATCGACGGATCTTTGGATAACGCAACCGGGCAAGGCTCAACTGCTGCCCCCAATGCAATAGGGACGGGCGAGGACCACTACGACATGAAACCAGTTCGAATTGCCGCTCTTGGCGTCTTGGGCCTTGGCTTCCTGGGAGCAACATTGACCCTCTATCAGGTCGACACCACCGAGTACGCGATCGTGACGCAGTTTGGACGGCCCGTCCGCGTGCTCAGTGACCCTGGTCTCTATATCAAAGCGCCCGACCCCATTCAAAGCGTTCTAAAAATCAGCAAGCAAATTCAAGTCTACAACCTACCGAAAACGGAATTCCTAAGTAGCGACAAGAAGAACATTATGGTGGAGGCCTACGCCACCTGGCAAGTAACGGACGCGCTGGCGTTTCTGAAGAACGTCAACAGCCTGCGCGGCGCCAGCACACAGCTCAACGATATTATTAAAGCTGAGCTCGGAGCGGCATTGGGCCAGGTCGAGCTCGGAAATCTCGTCACAGTCGATACCTCACAGGCGAGCCTTCCAGACACCTTGAACGCCGTTAAGGAGCGGGCTGCAGCCCGCACGGGTGCTTATGGCTTCACGGTCACAGATATCCAGCTCAAGGAGCTCACGTTCCCGGAGGCCAACCTCACAAGCGTTTTCCAGCGCATGCGCTCGGAGCGCGAGGCGATCGCACGCCAGTTTCGCTCGGAAGGCGCGGAAGAAGCAGCCAGCATACGAGCGGAAGCCGATACCGAGAAGGCGAAGATTCTCGCCACCGCGAGCCGCGAATCCGCCGAGATCCGTGGGACAGCCGATGCGGAAGCGATTGCGATCTATGCGGGCTCCTTCGGCAGGGACAAGGATTTTTACCGCTTCTCCAGAACGCTAGAAGCCTACGACAAGTTCATTGATGAAGGCACGACGTTGATTTTGCCCGCCGATTCCGAACTGCTTCAGTATCTGGATCCACGAAACGCTCTGAAACTTCCTCCATCGTCGACCGCGACTGCCGGATCGCCGGCCGGATCGCCCAAGGTGACCGCGGATTCGGAGCGCGACAGATGATGGACGAGGATGTGGCAGAATCACCAAAGTCCCCGTCGACGGCGGACGATGGCAGCGGAAAAATTGCCCGCGACGTCGCGATCAAATCGAAGCTCCTTGTTCGCGCCATTGCGGAGGGTGGGCGGTTCGCATTTGCAGACTTCAAGGTCGCTCTCGGCCACCTAAGGCCCGGCCCTCTGCTTGCGGGTGCGGTGATGCTGATCGCTATCGGCTATGCTTTGACCGGCGTCTATTCGGTCGCGCCTGGAGAAGCCGCGGTTGTGCGCCGCTTTGGTGCGATTGTCCAACCCAGTGTTGAACCGGGACTCCACTATCGGCTACCGTGGCCAGTCGACCGCGTGGATATCGTCGATGTTACCAGTGTCCGACGTGAGCAAGTAGGCATAAGCGCTCCCGAGGAAGAGCACATACATCCTGAACCTCCGGCGAAACTTCAGGCGCTCTCCGGCGATACCAATGTTGTCGATGTAGAAGTGATCGTGCAGTATCAGGTGCGCGAGCCAGCCAACTACATACTCAACGTCGAATACGCTCCATATCGCATCGTCCGAGACGCCCTCCGGGCATCGGTCACCAGGCTGGTAACACGTCTGCCGGTTGATGCATTGCTAACCAGCGGACGGCAGTCCTTGCAACAAGCGATCCGCGAGGAGACGCAATCGCGTCTGGATCAGTATCGGACCGGCCTCGTTATCGTCGGCGTTGATCTGCAGAAAGCGTTCCCTCCTGCCAACGTCGCGGATGCCTTCACAGCCGTCAATACCGCGCGCGAGGAAAAGGCCCGTCTGATCAATGAGGCACGAGGATATGCGAACAGCCTCGTCCCGGAAGCCAGGGGTCAGGCACAGCAGCTGAAGGCGCAGGCTGCCGCTTATCGATCCGCCGTTCTGGCGCGCGCAAGCGGAACGGCACGCGCGTTCGATCTTCTTTGGGACGAGTATCGAAAGAACGCGGAAGCTTACGGCGAAGATGTGACCCGATATCGGATGTATCTTGAGACCATCGAGAAAATCATGCCTCGCGTGCAGGTTTATGCTCTGGATACCGCGAAAGGCGGCAGCTTCAACCTGAGACTTTATGGCGCTCAGAATGGCGCACCAACAAACGGTGAGGCAGAGCGCTAGCCATGGCCGATGGTTGGCGTCAGATCTGGTCCGATTTTCGCGATAGCCTCAGAGGAAAGCCATCGAATCCGGACAGCGATCGCACGGTCGAACCTCCAGAATCGGCTGACAGTCACGCTACCATCGCACCCGGTCCACAAATTGCGACTGCCTCGCCAGAACCTCCTGCGTCCGATCCGGCCGCAGCGGATTCCATGCCCGATGACTCGGAGCAGCTCACCCGCCAGCCCACGGAAAGCCCACCGTCGGAGGCAGAATCGACGGCAGACTCAGATCAGGCTCAGCCGGCGCCAGCACGGCGACCGACACTGGGTCAGTATGTGGCGAGCATTTTCGCGATCACGACCATTCCCGCCGCGCTCGTCTTCTTCACGTCGGACTATTTCGCCGACATGGCGCTCCCATCTCCTCCGGCCCCCAACGTCGTCGCGACATTCGAGGGGGGACAGATAACCCTTGAAGACATCGAATCTCACCTGAATGTGCTCTCCTCGTCCACCAGCAGCCCTGGTCCCATGTCGCAAGAAGCGCTTCTTGAGACGGTTGAAGATCTCGTATCCGATCAACTAATTCTCCGATGGGCGGCAAATCGAAAGCCGGAAGCCGACGAGAGCTTCCAACATGCGATCAAACACATAAATGAAAATCTCAATCTCGAATCCTTCGCGGACCAGCTTCATACCGAGCGCATCTCAATCTCCGAGAGCAGCATGCGTGAATACTACGATAAGAACAAAGCACGCTATGAAGGACGTAGCTTTACCGAAGTGCGCGATGAGATACGGCGGACCCTGGTTGCCGAGCAGGAACCCGCTTTTGTCGAAGATTATTTGGAGAAGCTGCGAACGAGCGGATCGATCACTCGCAGTTTCGATCTCCTGGATGTACCTGCTCCGAGCGAGGAGGAGCTTGAGACCTACTACCGACAGAACATCGACCAATTCAAATTGCCACGCCGCGCCATCGTTGATGAACTGGAGTTTAGTGCATCACAATTCGGCCCGAAGGCCCAACAAGAGGCGGCCAGCGCCTTACTGAGCATCCAGGGCGGTGCAACATTCCAGGCGACAGCAGAGCGATTCTCGAAGGCACGTTTTTCATCCCGGGCGGAGGTGCCCGAAGGCAGCAAGAACCCCGATTGGGACAAAAACGTCTTTGCACTGGTTCCCGGGGAACTGGCGAGCGTGTTTCAGGCAGGCGGATCGTATTACGTCGTCCACCTTCAGGAGGTCATGCCCGCGGGCGCAAAGAGCTTAGCCGAAGTCCGCCCGACGATCATGACAACCGTACGCACGCAAAAGGAACAGCGATGGTTCGCGGATAACGGCGAAAAGACGCTCTTCACGATCAAGGGACAGCGCTACAGCCTTCGCGATTTCTACAAGGAATACGAGGAAGCGTCACTTCGCGACCAGTTCGAAGGAGCAGAGGGTCTCAAACGTTTGGCAGACGCGCTGATTGATCGCATGCTCCTGGTATCGGACACCTATGACAGGTTGCTCGACGTCGCAAACAAACCCCTTGCCGACGAAACGCGACTTCGTCTGCTGCGGCAAATGATGGAGCAGGAAGAGGTGGACGACCGGATCGACGTCACCGACGAGCAAATTCAAGCATTCTACTCCGACAATCGCGATCGCCTTGTGAGTCCTCCGAAGTCGAGAATCCGTTATGTCCGTATCGGTCTTGGATCGAGCGAGGCGGACGCGAGTCGTGCACGCGAACGTTCAGACGAAGCCTTTCGGAAGCTGACCGGAGCTGTCCCGGGGGCGGACTTTGCCTCGGTGGCGCAAGAGTATTCCGAGGATGTCGAAACAGCTTCAAAGGGTGGCGAGTTCCCTGATTGGATCGGCGAAAGCGGGGATCCACTAGGCGAACTGATGAGCCACCCATTCCATGAAGCGATTCAAGACATGGAGCCGGGAAAAGTTGGCAAACCTTTCGAGTTGGGAGGCAGCATCTACATCGTGGAAGTGACGGAACGAACCTCGCCGCAGCAGTTAACTCTTGACGAGGCAAAACCCTTTATCGAAGAGTACCTGACCAACCAACAGCATCGCTCTATGGCCGAGGAATTGCAGAGGCGGCAACTCCAAGAAGCCAAGGTGCAATTGTATCCGCAGGTTCTGGAAAAATATCTCACGCGCTCGGCCTCTCGCGACCAACCGCCATCGCAGTAGCGAAGAATCTCTCAAAGCCCCTTGACCCTCTAGCTGCTATAGGTCCTATGACGTAGTCCCTGCGAGACAGGAGACATTGAGATGACCGCTGCAGCACGCCGCACCCGCTTTCGGGTTGAAGGCATGGATTGCGCAAGTTGCGCCGCCAAGATCGACAAAGCGGTCCGACGAATACCGGATGTCAGAGATGTGAACGTGTCGGTTGTTGCTGGCACCATGAGCGTTGAACACGGAGACAAGCTCGATCTCGACACACTGGCCCAAAAGGTCAACCGGCTAGGCTATAAGGCCACACGCCTTGGTGCGGTGAAAAAGTCGAAGGCTGCGGAGCCCGCCCACGGTCAAGACCGGAGGTCCGACCATTCGGACCACGACCACGATCACGATCATTCTGACCATGACCATGCCGGGCATGTTCACGGGCCGGATTGCAAGCACGACCATGCTGATCGCTATCACGCGGGGGACAGTCATTCAGGCGAAGATCGCGCTGCGAGTGGTTCCATCGAGGAGACTACGTCGGCAGGCGCTCATCAGACCCGCTTTCGCGTCGCCGGCATGGATTGCGCGAGCTGTGCGGCAAAGATCGACACGGCAGTGCGCCGCATGCCGGATGTCACCGATGTGAAGGTTTCAGTTGTTGCTGGCACCATGACCGTCACGCACGGGAGCAAGGCTGACCTCGACGGACTTGCCCGCAAGGTCACCAGCCTTGGCTACAAAGCCGCGCCGATAGGCCCTGCCGGACAAAAGCCGGCCACCGTCCCCGCAAACCATGTCCATCGGCCGGACGGTAGGCATGACCAAGCACTGACAGGAAGCGGGATCGCTACCGAGGCGCCTGATGCCCTGGAAGGCATGCACGGCCACGATCACGGGCCGCAGGACGGACCCTGGTGGAAAACCTCTAAAGCGCAATTGACGATCATCTGCGGCATCGCGCTGGCCGTCGCCTTTGGGCTTTCGCAGGTTCTTCCGCAGACCCAGCCGTGGGGCTTCATCATTGCCATGGCCGTCGGGCTCATACCAATTGCGCGACGCGCCTTGCTCGGTGCTGCAAACGGGAGCCCGTTCACAATCGAGACGTTGATGACGGTCGCGGCAGTCGGAGCCGTCATCATCAATGCGGCCGAAGAGGCCGCCGTCGTCGTCTTCCTGTTTCTTGTCGGTGAGCTACTTGAAGGGATAGCGACAGGCCGGGCTCGCGCCTCAATACGGGCGCTCGCAACACTGATGCCGAAGACTGCGCTCCTTGAGCGCGACGGCACCACGCAGACCGTTCCCGCTGAAAGCCTGACGGTAGATGCTGTGGTGCTCGTTCGGCCCGGCGACCGTGTGCCGGCCGACGGCGTCGTGCTCTCCGGTGAAAGCGCGGTCGACGAGGCGCCGGTGACCGGCGAGTCCGTGCCGAAGCGCAAGGAACCCGATGACAAGGTCTTCGCGGGCACTGTGAACCAGGAAGGCGTGCTCCGGGTGCGCGTAACGGCAGCAGCGGCCGACAACACCATTTCCCGCATCATCGCATTGGTCGAGGAGGCCCAGGAGTCCAAGGCGCCGACCGAACGCTTTATTGATCGCTTCTCGAAATATTATACCCCGGGCGTCATGGTGGTGGCTGCACTGATCGCGATCTTGCCGCCGCTGCTGGCCGGCGCGGAATGGAACACCTGGATCTATCGTGGCCTCGCAGTTCTGCTGATCGGATGCCCCTGCGCGCTGGTCATCTCCACGCCTGCGGCGATCGCCGCGGCGCTATCCGCCGGCGCACGCCGTGGTCTCCTGATGAAGGGCGGAGCGGTGCTGGAGAATCTGGGCAAAGTCAACTACGTCGCGCTCGACAAAACGGGGACGCTTACCGAAGGCAAGCCGAAGGTCACCGACATCATCGGTGTGGCACGCGACGAGCGTGAGGTATTGCGGCTCGCAGCGGCCCTCGAGGCCGGATCGAGCCATCCGCTGGCTGTGGCCATCCTGGCAAGGGCGGAGGCTGACAAGGTTCGTGTCGTCGCCGCTACCGATGCCGGCGCTGTTGGCGGCAAGGGTGTGGTGGGGACAGTGGATGCGGTGAAGCTCTTTCTGGCTTCACCGCGCGCTGCGGCCGAAAAGGTCACATTGGACCAAGGGCTGCTATCGCAAATCGCCGCCCTGAACGACGAAGGCAAGACTGTCTCGGTGCTGCTTGCCGGAACGGAGGTGGCGGGCCTCCTCGCAATACGCGACGAGCCGCGAGAGGACGCCAAGACCGGTATAGCCGCACTACGCGCTCTTGGAGCCGAAACCGTCATGCTGACGGGCGACAATGAGCGGACAGCGAAAGCCATAGCCTCGTCGCTCGGCATGGAAACACGCGCTGAACTGATGCCGCAGGACAAACAGAAGATCGTCGGCGAGATGCGCGCGAAGGGCAAGTTCGTGGCCAAGGTCGGTGACGGGATCAACGATGCCCCGGCGCTCGCAGCTGCTGACATCGGCATTGCCATGGGCAGCGGCACGGACGTTGCTCTGGAAACAGCCGATGCGGCCGTCTTGCATGGCCGTGTCAAGGACGTCGCCAATATGGTGGTGTTGTCTCGCCTCACCATGCGTAACATCCTCCAGAATATCACCCTCTCGCTTGGCCTGAAGGCCGTGTTCCTCGTAACCACGGTTCTTGGCGTGACCGGGCTGTGGCCCGCCATTCTTGCCGATACCGGCGCGACGGTATTGGTCACCGCCAATGCCATGCGCCTGCTCGCCTGGAAAGGGCTTCGTGAAACATGATGGCAGGCCTATGCGGCGAAGTGCGTAGTGGTCCCTGTGACACGAAAGGGCGACAAAGCTGCGACAGAAAAATAGTTGGAGGAAACCCATTGTCTTCCGGGTTCAAGCTGACAGTAAAGCCCATTTGCATGTTGGCCGCGATGCTGCTTTCTACGTCAGCTTTTGCGCACCAATTCTCGCAAGGTGATATCAAGATTGGCCATCCGTGGTCACGGGTCACGCCGTCCGCTGCCCCGGTCGCCGGAGCCTATCTGACGGTGACAAATTCAGGTTCACAGCCCGACAGACTGACCGGCGGTTCGACACCGATAGCTGATCGGATCGAAGTCCATCAGATGACCATGGATGACGGCATAGCCCGGATGCGTCCACTTCCCGATGGAATCGAGATCGCTGCAGGAGCCTCGGTCGAGCTGGCGCCAGGCGGCATCCACCTTATGCTCATCAAACCCAACCAGCAGCTGATCGAAGGGAGCAGCTTCAAGGCGACATTGGAGTTCGCCCGGGCCGGAACCGTAGAGATCGAGTTTGTCGTGCAGAGAAACCCCACGGTGGAAACGGGCAGCGGCAATGAGCACGGCGGTCATACGCCGTGAGCGGACTGCGGGCCTTCCGGCTCACGGTGTGGGCCGCCATCGTGGTGCTCGGCATGTTCGTGATCGTGTCGACGCAACTATCCGGTGGCAGTCCCACCGGCGAGACTTCAACTGGCACCGCGAAAGTTGGTGGGCCTTTCTCCTTGGTGTCGCATACCGGCGAACGCGTCGACAATCAGTCGCTGGTCGGTCGACCCTATCTAGTCTTCTTCGGATTTACCTACTGTCCCGACATTTGTCCGACGACGCTGTTCGAGCTAACGGACCTTATGACGGAACTGGGACCTGTAGCCGACGGTTTCGAGGTTCTATTCATCACGGTCGATCCGGAGCGCGATACCCAAGAAGCCTTGGCAAGTTACATGACATCGTTCGACAGCCGGATCCTGGCGCTTCGCGGTACGGCTGCCGAGACAGATGCCGCGCTCAAGGCTTTTTCCGCCTACGCGAAAAAGGTCCCTTTGGAGGCCGGCGAGTACACGATGGACCACACTGCCGGCGTGTTCCTCATGAAATCGGATGGCAGCTTTGGCGGTATGATGGATATGCACGAGCCACGCGAGACGCGGTTGGAAAAGCTTCGTCGCATAGCAAGAGATCAAGTCACGGGTTCTTGATGAATGTTGAACAAATTGTCCAACGACGTGGTGGAGGAGCGCAATGGCTTATGGCTATTGTTCGCTTGGATGATCGCGGTAGCAGCAACGCTCACTGCCTTGTTCATTGGAGAGATCGTTGGGCAGACACCATGCAATCTCTGCTGGTTCCAGAGGATATTTATGTTTCCTCTCGCAATTATCTTGGGAATCGCGGCATTTCGGTCTGATTCCAGCATCAAATTCTATGCATTGCCGCTCGTTGGATTGGGCGCGGCGATCGCCTTGCTTCACACATTGATCTACTTCGGGCTTTTAGAAGAAGCGATAGTCCCGTGCACGCGCGCCGGGCCATCTTGCGCTGGAGAAGCTATGACCATTCTGGGCAGCGTGCCCTTGCCGCTCGCCTCGCTGATTGCCTTTGCGGCAATCGGCGGGCTCCTTTTCCTGTGCCGCCCCGGAGTTTATCGATGAACCGTCGACAGGTGATAGTCGTCTCCGCTGCCGTCGTCTCCACCATCCTCTTCGCGGGGTCTGTGTTCTACTATGACCGTGTTGGTGGAAGCAGTGCTGAGGCGATCTCCGACAATGCCAGCCTCGTCAGAGACTACTCGCCAGTCATCGGACCGGCCAGCGCCCCTGTCACCATCGTGGAGTTCTTCGATCCGTCCTGCGAAGCCTGCCGCGCCTTCTATCCCATCGTAAAGAATATCCTTGCACAATATCCTCAGGACGTCCGACTCGTTCTACGATACGCCGCATTCCACGACGGTTCGGACCAGGCAGTAGGAATCCTTGAAGCCGCACGAAAGCAAGATCTCTTCGAACCCGTCTTGGAAGCTCTCCTGGCCGCGCAGCCGGAATGGGCCCCGCATAGCGGGCCGGTCCTTGACAAGGCATGGCAGGCCGCCGCCGCTGCCGGGTTGGACCTCGAGCGCGCGCGGCAAGACGCCTCTTCACCGGACGTGACAGCAGTCCTCGATCAGGAATCGAAGGACATCGATACGTGGCGGGTTGAGCAGACCCCGACGTTCTTCGTCAACGGCAAGAGCATGCAAACCTTTGGGCCGCAACAGCTCGTCGATCTTGTCGAGAGCGAAGTCAAGCTCGCTCAAGGGACTCAATGAGCCGCACGCGTGGAGCGATGCCCACCCGTTAGCCAAGGCCGGAGCGCCGCGTGAGAGGATCTGCGAATCCACTGCGCAGAGAAGAGGCAAAGACATTGGCCCACGGCCAGCGCGTTGTAGCGATTGACGTCGCACGGGGACTGGCGATCGCAGGCGTCGTCCTGTTTCATATTGTGTGGGATCTGGAATTCACCGGCATGATCAGCGGTGTAGCACGACATCCCGTCTGGCTTGCTTTCGGACGAAGCCTTGCCGGAACATTCATGTTTCTCGTGGGTGTCAGTCTGGTGCTCGCACATCGCGAAACCGTTCACGTGAGATCCTTTACCCGCCGCCTTTTCACCATCATCGCTTACGCGATGGTCATCACGCTGATCACCTGGTTCGTTTTTCCGGACAGCTTCATCTTTTTCGGTATTCTCCACGCGATCGCGGCTGCCACGCTGCTTGGTATACTGTTCTTGCGCGCTAGCGCCTTAGTCTGTTTGGGCGCGGCGACAATAGTGCTGATGCTGCCATTCGTTGTGGATGCACCGGCATTCAACACGCGGTGGCTGGCTTGGATCGGATTTGCAGAACACCCTCCACCCAGCAACGATTTCGTCCCCATTTTTCCGTGGGTCGGCGTCACGCTTCTGGGCATGGCAAGCGCAAAGCTGTTCGCATCTCGACGTGATCGGAGTTCTCTGGGCGACCACACGCAGCAAGGATGGCTTACGAGGATTTTGGTCTGGATGGGAAATCGCAGCTTGCTGATCTATCTCATACATCAACCGATACTGCTTGCGATTATCATTCCACTCTCGTGGGCACTCACCACGCAAAGCTGATTGGGCCATCCGTTCGAGACATGCAGGCAAACTCTTCGGGGCACGGCGTCGCCGGATCGCCGCGGCGATCCCAACGAAGGTCTGGTGTGCCAACGCGACCGATGATGGTCGAGGTGCCATCGGGGAATCTGGTGATCCCCGGACATAAATTGAATGACGATTTGAGTGCAGGACTGGTTTGGGAAAATCGAAATCGGCGACCGCTGGGCGCGATGGACCGGATCGATCGGAGATAGTGATCTGCACCACCACTTCTGCGCTCAAGCGATTTTCACGGCGCACTCGATAACCGTGTTCGATGCGAACAACCGGCCAGTGTCGGGACAATGCATCCTCGTCGAACCGCTCACCCCCCATCGCATCGAAAAAAGGCGGAGACGCCGACATGGTTTTCCTTGAACCGCCCTCGGTCCCTGCAGCCATGGAAGGTCCGTTGCGGGAAAGACTCGCGCAGCAGAAGGCGATTATTGTACTGGACGCGGGGCGGAGGACTAATTTTTGGACACAATGGATGCAAAAGGGTGACGTCGCACCGGCAGTCATCGACTCTCGCGTAGCCTCGGCGGTCGCCGAAATCAATGCACGACTCTGTGAAGGCGTTGCTCGCCTGCCGGATTTCGCCGCATTCGCCGGACTGTCTCCGTGTTGATTTCCGCCGAGAACTGACCCGGGATTGAGGGATTTTTCCATCGAGAAGTGACCCATGTTTGAACCCACCCCTGCTTGATGATCGCAGGGGACATTGGAGTGATAGACATGGCGTTA
>NZ_PYBP01000019.1:0-42394 GCF_003015025.1 Nitratireductor sp. StC3
CCTGATGCTCCTTCAAAACCCCGATGATCTGTTCTTCCGAGAACCGTGATCGCTTCATTGCCTGTCTCCTTTGTCGAGGAACAGGCTAACCCAAAATCGGGAACATCTCAGGGGAGCAGGTCATCGGAGCTACAGCTGGGAGTCAGCTAACTTCCCAATGCCTTCATCGCAGCGGCGATCATCGCAAGCGCACCTTCGGATGTCAGATTGCCCGCCGCACCGGCGAGGGCTGACCTGGCATCTTCAAGGAGGCCCTTGAGGCGAGAGGGCTTTGGTTGCTGCGTCGCGAGTTCAGCCTCAAGATGCTCGATCACCTTTCCGAGCTTTGCCCCGTCCGCACCCTCCTCAACGAGCTGAGGCACACTTTGCTTGATCTTTGCAACAGTTTCCGAGACGCGACTGACGCTAGCCTGTGAAACCGTGATGTCGCCGGTCGAATTCCCAGTTCCAAGGTTTCCGACCATGCTGCCAATCTGACCAATGTTAATGGTCTGCATCGCCGCTTGAGCCATTTTCGTCTCACCCGCATCGAAGCTCATTCCGTGTCCGAGAACGCCTTTCTTCTCCATTTCAATCGCCCAATCTAAGACCATGTTTCGAACGGTATCTAGGATAGACACTATATGACCGCGACTGATTTGCAGCACCATTCTCGGCGTCTGAAATTTCATCATCTGATTAAGCTGGGAAACTAGCCCTGCTGGAACTTGCAAATGAAGTGGTCCATCAGAATTCTTATCCAACAAATCTCGAAGACTTGCTGCGGACTGCCCTACTCGCGCATCACTGATGATTTCCATTAGGCGCTCATCGTCATGGACGGGTATCCATCCGTTATAAGGGTTCCACGCCGCAGGCTGGCCCACCACCTTGCGGTAGGCTGGTAGCTCACCAGGATACCCGTTTAGCTCCTGCTCGACCCAACTTTGTAGGTCACCTAATTGGAGCTTGGCGGCAGCGAGCTTGACCCGTCGCAATAACGCTTCAATCGGAACCTTGCTGTCCAGCGCGTCACGCTGGATCTCTTCAATCAGCCCACCCATTGCTCTTCTCTGCCACAATAGCATCAGAAGAACATATAGTGATCAAGCGAGCCAATGCAAACGTCTCGACTTTTCGTTCAGCTGCTTTCGGGAAGCGCATAATCCAAGATTTATGCACCGTTCTGGTAGCCTTGCATCTCAATAACTTGCGCGGTGCAGAAGTCAGGTGCAATCATCACTGCGAGACCCTGTCACCGTTCCCACTCAGGGCGAATAAAAGCTTCACAGGGCTCATCCCAAACCACCATGCGCAGGGTGTGGGAGAAATAATCAAAGAAAATCAAGACCTTAATGGGATTGGTGGGCCTGGAGGGACTCGAACCCCCAACCAAGCGGTTATGAGCCGCCGGCTCTAACCATTGAGCTACAGGCCCCACCGGCTGCGTGACTTAGTGGCTTTTTGACGCCTGCACAAGCAGGCGCCGCAATCCACCCACATTCGCCCCCTAGCGCTTGCGGCGGGAGACAAACTCGGAGTGAACTGAATGATCCGCACCGTCCTGCCGCTGGCCGCCGCCCTGTCGCTTTGCGCCGTGCCCGCAATCGCCGCCGACCAGCCCTCGCCGCGCATCCAGGTGTCCGGCGAGGGCGAGGCGACGCTGAAGCCCGATCTCGCGGTCCTGACCCTGTCGGTGATGCGCGAGGCCGACAGCGCGCGCGAGGCGATGAGCGCCGCCAACCAGGCGATGGAGGCCGTGATCGCGGCGATGAAGGAGGCCGGCATCGCCGCCCGCGACCTGCAGACCGCCGGCCTGCAGATCAACCCGCGCTACGAGGCCAAAAAACACGCCGACGGCAGCCAGACCTCCGAGATCGCCGCCTATCAGGTCGCCAACACGCTGTCGGTGCGCGTGCGCGACATCGCCGCCGTCGGCGCCGTTCTCGACCAGGCCGTCACGCTCGGCGTCAACCAGGGCGGCGGCATCCTGTTCGGCAACGAGGACCCCTCCTCCGCCCTGACGCAGGCGCGCACGGCCGCCGTCAAGGACGCGATCGCCAAGGCCGGAACCCTGGCCGCGGCCGCCGGCGTGGAACTCGGCCAGATCATCGAGATTTCCGAACAGGCCTACACCCCGCGCCCGATGCCCTATATGGCGCGCGCCGAGATGGCCTCCGGCGCGGCGCCGGTCGAAGCCGGCGAAAACAGCTATCGCGTCCAGGTCAACGTCACCTTCGGCATCGGCCCGCAAGACTAGGCCCGCCGGATCGCATGCAAAAGGCCCGCGAAACCGGTTCGCGGGCCTTTTTGGTTCCCATCTCAGTGCATCGCGGCGTCAGCGCATCGCGACGATCGGGCAACGCGGCGCCCGGGCAAAGGTAACCGCGACGCGCTGGCCGAACTTGCGGCCGCGCACCTTGATGACGCGATGATTGGCGCGCACGACATGCGCCCGGCGCACGCCCATGCCGCGTGCCTTGCGCACGGCGCGCTGGGTGGTGCAGGCCGGCCGGCGGAAATCGCGGCCGCCGCGCCAGTCGCGCCCACCGCGCCAGTGGCGGCCGCCATCGCCGAAGCGCATCGACACATGGCCGCCGGAACCGCCAATGCCGATCGAAATGCCGTCGGCCAGCGCGCTGGTGGAGGTCGCGCCGATGGCGCCGAAGCCGATCAGGGATGCAAGAGCGGCGGTTTTGAGGAAGGTGAACATGGGATGTCTCCTGTGAGCGGGGTTCGGATGTCTGCTCGCCGAAGCGATGCCCGGATACTGGCCGCCCCTGCCTGAACCGGATGAGAACCGTCCGTTCATGCCGCGTTCATGGCACCCCACCGGCCGGCAAAACGCAGAAGATCGCGCGGGGCCGCGCCGACTGCCCGCCCCGAACGCGCCGGGGTCGGCACGCCGGGCCCGCGTGACGCGGTGGCCGACGAGGGGATGCGATGCGGCGTCCGCCCGCCGGGAGGCGGGCCCGTCATCGCCAAAAATCGCCAAAGGCAACGGGCGTTTGCAGGCGAGAGGAACGCCGGTTCGCCGTTCAAAAACGCGTTAAAACACTAAGGTGGAGCCGGTCCGCGATGGTGTGAAAAGCGGAACGGCGTTACAGCCGGCGCATCCAGTATGCCATCGGCTTCGGGGTTTCGGCCGCCGCGCCGATCTCGCGCCAGGAAAATTCCGTCACCAGGCCGTCGATCGGCCGGTAGCCGCGCTTGCGCCAGAAACCGTCGAGCGGTTGATAGTCGGGCGGGCGGCGCGGATGGTCTTCCGGCCGCATGACGGCGGAAAACACGCAGGCCCGGAAACCGAACTCGCGCGCCGCCGCCTCGCGTTCGGCAAAGAAGCGCACCCCCGCCCCCTGCCCGCGATAGGGTTTCAAAAGCACGGATTCGCCGAAATAATAAAACGTGGCAACGTCCAGCCCGCGCTCGGCGAAAGGCTGCGCGAAGGCCTCGAAATGCTGGGCGAGCGGGGCGGCGGTCGCCGCGCCCACCAGCCTGTCGCCGTCGAACGCGCCGATCACCGCCGCCTTGTCGGCCGCAAAATAGGTCGCCAGATAGCGCCGCTCATAGGCGGCGTCGCCCTCGTAGAGATAGGGATAGTCGCGAAAAACGGTAATGCGCAGCCGGGCGAGCTCGTCGAAGCGCGCGCGCGCCTCCGCGATATCCAGCCGGCGCACGACGAGCGTCATCCGGCCGACACCTGCGCGATCCAGTCCTCGAGATTGTAATAGGTGGTCACGCGCGAGATGCGGCCGTCGTCGATGTCGAAAAAGATCCCGGCCGGCAGCGTATAGGTTTGGCCCTTGGCTTCCGGCAGCCCTTCGGCCGTCGCCAGATAGGTGCCGCGCACGGTGAACTCGGCCGCCGCCCGGCCGCCGCCCTCGGCGACCATGATGGCGATGTCCGACAAGTGCTCGCGATAATGGCGCGCCATCATGCCCAAAAACCAGCGGAATTTTTCCAGGCCGATCTCGCGCCCGCCCTGGTTGATGTCGTGCGCGACATCCTCGGCAAGCAGCGCCAGCATCGCCTCGTCGTCGGCGGCGTTGAAGGCGTCGAAATAGCGCTCGATAAGCGCCCGGCTCTGGTGTTCGCTCATGGTCTTTCCCGTCTCGGTTTGCAGTCTGTCCCGCCGGCCTGCCGCGCCGCCTCGCGTATCGCGCGCGTCGTCACGGCTCGTGTTCCAGCATGTGATTGAAATAGGCCTCGACCTCGGCAAGCTCGTCCTCCGACGCGCTTACCCGCCCGCGCATCGACACGCCCGCCTCGTGCACGCTGTCGGCCCGGCCCGACACGAGCGGATGCCAATCGTAAAGGTCACGCCCCTCCGCGACCAGTCGATAGGCGCAGGTCTCCGGCAGCCAGGACAGCGTGCGCACATTGTCCGGTGTCAGCCGCACGCAGTCCGGCACCCGTTCCAGGCGGTTGTCGTAGTTCCGGCAGCGGCAGCGTCCGGCATCGAACAGCCGGCACGCCACGCTGGTCCAGTAGATCTCGCCCGTGTCCTCGTCCTCGAGCTTGGCCAGGCAGCATTTGCCGCAGCCGTCGCAGAGCGATTCCCACTCCGCCGCGCTCATCTGCTCCAGGGTCTTGTCTTTCCAGAACCGGCTCGTCATCGCGCCGGTTTCGCCGTTTGCGCGCGCCCCGTCAAGCGCCGCGCGCCGGCGCGTCGCGGAACCATAAGCCGCGCCGGGGGTTTTAGCCCGTGAAGGGGCGTCACAAGAGGATTCAGATCCGATGAAGCTTCACGCACGCATTCTCGCCGGCACCGCGCTCGGCCTGCTGCTCGGTGCCGCGCCGAGCCACGCCGCCGGCCCCGCAGCGGTCGGCGCCAAGCCCGATCGCGAAGCCGCGCCCCTGTTGCGGCTCGTGCAGGACAAGCCCGCGGACGCGGAGCAAACCGAGGAAGAGCCCAAGCCGACAAAGGACGGCGCGGCGACCGAGGAGCCGGCCGCGATGGAGCCGGCCCCGAAACCCGAACCCGAGGCCGCGCCCGCCCCCGAGGCGGAAGCCCCCGCGGCCGAGCCCGAGGCGCAACCCGCGCCAAAGCCCGAGGCCGCCGAACCACCGGCGCCGGAGGCCGAGCCTGCGCCCAAGCCCGAACCTGCGCCTGAGCCTGCGCCCAAGGCGGAACAGCCGGCACCCGAGCCGGAAACACCGGCCGCGGCGGACGCCGCGCCGGAGCCGGAAGCGGCCGAGCAGAAGACGCCGGAGGTTGCCCCCGAGCCGGAACCCAAGCCGGAACCGCAAGCCGAGCAGAAGACGCCCGAAGCCGCCCCGGAACCCGAGCCGAAACCCGAGCCGAAACCCGAGGCCGTCGCGCCCGAGCCCGCGCCTGTGCCCGAGCCCGTGACGGAGGAGGCCGCACCGGTACCGGAGCCGAAACCGGACACCGAGACCGCCGACCAGGCCCCCGACGCGGCCGCGCCGGATCCCGCTCCCGAGGCCGTGACGGAGGAGGCCGCGCCGGTTCCCGAGCCGAAACCGGACACCGAGGCCGATAAGCCGCAAGCCGAGAACGAGGCGGCCGACCAGGCGATCGGCGGGCAGACCGAAACCCCGCCGGAGGAGACCGCGCCGGTTCTCGACAGCGCCAAGCAGGCGCCGGATACCGGCGGCGCCGAACGGCCGGCCGGCGAAGGGACGGACGATCAGGCGATCGAACAGCCCGCCGACGCGGCCGGCGAGGCGGCGCCGCCGCCCGAGACCGACGCGGCTGCCCAGGATGCCGAAGCGCGACCGCGAACGCTCGAATCCGCCATCGCCGAAAAGGGCGAACAGGTCGAACGCAGCGAAGAGCGTCGCGCCCGGCGCGCGCGTCCCGAAGGCGCCGAGGTGGTCAAGGAGTTCGGCGACCGCTTCGTGATCCAGTTCAACAACCAGACCTTCGTGGAGAGTTCCGATCGCCCGCGGCTGCGCCGCGACGCGCGCGAGGTCTATTACGAGACCCTGCCGCGCGGCCGCGAACGCGAGACCATCGTGCGGCCGAACGGCTCGCAGATCGTCACCATCCGCAACCGCTACGGCGATGTGGTGCGGCGC
Source organism: Nitratireductor sp. StC3 (assembly GCF_003015025.1). NCBI lineage: Bacteria > Pseudomonadati > Pseudomonadota > Alphaproteobacteria > Hyphomicrobiales > Phyllobacteriaceae > Nitratireductor > Nitratireductor sp. StC3. Next base: position 6,022 of record NZ_PYBP01000019.1, read on the forward strand.
TCGCGCATCACGCCGGACGGGCACGAGATCGTGCTGGCCTATGTCGACGAACGCGATTACGAGCGTGTGCGCGACTGGCGCGATCCCGGCGCCGACCTGCCGCCGCTGCGGCTGACGATCCCGGCCCGCGACTATATTCTCGACGCGCGCCGGGCCGAGGGGCCGGAAATCTATTACGAGTTCCTCGACAAGCCCCCGGTCGAAAAGGTCCGCCGGCTCTATTCGATCGACGAGGTCAAGCGTTCCGCCCGCATTCGCGACACGGTGCGCCGCGTCGACCTGGACACGATCACCTTCGCGTTCGGCTCCGCCTCGATCCCCGAAAGCGAGATCGCCAGGCTCGAAGGCGTCGCGACGGCTATCGACCGTCTGCTGGCGGACAATCCCGGCGAGACCTTCCTGATCGAGGGCCACACCGACGCGGTCGGCTCCGACCTCGCCAATCTGGCCCTGTCGGACGAACGTGCCGAAGCGGTCGCCAGCGCCCTGACCCGAGTGTTCGCCATCCCGCCGGAAAACCTCGTCACCCAGGGTTACGGCGAGCGCTACCTGAAGGTCGCCACCGAGGAGCGCGAACGCGAGAACCGGCGTGTCGCCATCCGCCGCATCACGCCGCTGGTGACGCCGGTCGCGCGGGCGAACTGACGGCGGCCCGCGCGCCTGTCGAGGCCCGGCCCGGTTTTCCGGCCGGGCCTTTTCTTTGCCGCCGACGCGCCCGCACCTGCCTGATCCGGATCAATGACGGGGCCGACATCGGCATGATAAGAAGCGGGCGTGGAGGGTTTCATGCGCAAGGCCAGCGGCGCGACACCGCTCGTATCGCTCGACGCGGTGGCGCTCGATACGGAAACGACGGGCCTGGACACGACGAGCGCCCGCCTCGTGCAGATCGGCGCCGTCGCGCTTGCGGCGGGACGCGTGAGCGACGACGCGACCTTCGAGACCCTGGTCGATCCCGGTGTGCCGATCCCCGCCGAAACGACCGCCATCCACAACATCACCGACGCCATGGTCGCCGGCGCGCCCGCAGCCGACGCCGCGCTGCGGGCGTTCGACGACTTCGCCGCCGGGCGGGTGGTGATCGGCTACGCGGTCGGTTTCGACCTGGCCGTGATCGCGGCCGAGGCGGAGCGGACCGGGCTCGCCTGGGCAAGGCCGCGCACGCTGTGCGTCCGGCTCCTGGCCGCCCTCGTGGCGCCGCAGCTTCCCGATCAGTCGCTCGACATGCTCGCCGAATGGCTCGAGGTGCCGATCGCCGACCGCCATTCCGCCCTCGGCGACGCGCGCGCGGCCGGCGCGATCTTCGTCCGTCTCGTGCCGCGGCTTGCCGAACGCGGCGTCAGGACGCTGGCCGAGGCCGAGCGCGCCTGCCTGGCGCTCACCGGCCAGTTGGAGCGCCACCAGCGCGCCGGCTGGGCCGCGCCGGTGTCGCGGCCCGAACGGTTTGCCGGGCCCGGCGCCCTCGGCGCGCTCGACCCCTTCGCCTATCGCCACCGGGTCTCGGCCCTGATGAGCGCGCCGCCGGTCGTCATGCGCACGGATCAGACGCTTGAGGCGGCGATCGCGCTGATGGTCGAAAACGGCATCGGCGCGCTGTTCGTCTCCGACGACGGCGTAGGCGGCGGCCCGCTCGACGACTACGCCATCCTCACCGAGCGCGACGTCATGCGCCGGATCGCCGGCGGCGGCGCGGCCGCCTTCGCCGTGCCGGTCGGCGCGATCGCCAGCCGGCCGCTGCACAGCGTGCGAACCGGCGCCTTCGCCTATCGCGCCGTCGGGCGCATGGACCGGCTCGGCATACGCCATCTGGCGGTGCGCGACGAGGACGGGCGGCTTGCCGGCATCGTTTCGGCGCGCGACCTGCTGCGCCTGCGGGCCGGCGCGGCGATCGGCCTCGACGACGCGATCGAGGCCGCCGGCGACGCGACGGCGATGGCGGCCGCCTGGTCGGGCCTGCCTGCCGTCGCCCAGGCCCTGATCGGCGAGGAGATCGACGCCCGGCTGGTCGCGGCGATCGTCAGCGAGGAACTGCGCGCGCTGACCCGCCGCGCCGCCCAGATCGCCGAGGCCGCGATGCTGGCCGAGGGCCGGGGGCCGCCGCCCTGTCCCTACGCGCTGATCGTGCTCGGCTCGGCCGGGCGCGGCGAAAGCCTGCTCGCGCCCGACCAGGACAATGCGATCGTCTTCGCGCACGGCGCGCCCGATGGGCCCGAGGACGCCTGGTTTTCGGCACTCGGCGAAAAGATCGCCCCGCTGCTGGATGCCGCCGGCGTGCCGCTGTGCAGCGGCGGCGTGATGGCCAAAAACCCGCCATGGCGCGGCTCCGAGGCGGTCTGGCGCGAACGCGTCGCCGGCTGGGTGGCGCACTCGCGGCCGCAGGATCTGCTCAACGTCGACATTTTTTTCGACATGGTGCCGGTGCACGGCGCGGCGCACCTGGCAACCGCGCTGTTCGACCACGCCTTTCGGCTGGCAAGCGCGAATATCGGCTTCGCCAAGCTTTTGGGCGAACGCCTGCTCGGCGGACCGGACCCCTTCACCCTGCTCGGCGGTTTCGCCACCGTGGCCGGACGTATCGACTTGAAGATGCACGGGCTGTTTCCGGTCGTCTCGCTGGCGCGCACGCTGGCGATCCGCCACGACCTGCGCCTGCGCGGCACGCGCGAGCGGCTGGAAGGGCTGATCGCAAAGAAGATCGGCGGCGAGGCCGATCTGCGGGCGCTGATCGAGGCCCACGCGCTTGTCGTGCGGCTGATGCTCGCCCAGCAGGCACGCGATCTCCTGGCCGGCGTGGCGGTCTCGAACCGGGTCGAGATCGCCGCCCTGACCCGCCACGAGCGCGCCGCGCTGAAGACGGCGCTGAAGCGGGCCAGGCTCGTGCCGGAAATCGCGCGCACGCTGATGTTCGCCTAGGGCGGCCGCCGGCCGAGGCAGGCGGCAAGCCGGGCCGCGGCGGCTGGCGGCGCAACCGCCGTTGCCGGTCGGGCTCAAGGCGCCCATGCGGGCCTTTTGTCAGCCTGCGCGCGGCATGGGCGTCGATGCGCTCCCCCGTTCGCCTCGCCAGCCCGGTCTCACAGCCTTCCGGTCACCTTGGTGTCGGTCTGGTCGAACACCGCGTCCGGCACGAAGAAATCGGCCGCCAGCGCGCCTTTCGCGCCGGGGGCATAGGGCGAAAAATCGGTCACGCCCTCTTCGCGCAGCACCATCTCGTCGATGAAGAAATTACCGGTGCACTCGCGCGCCGGCCGGTTCAAGATCGCATAGGCCGCATCCGCCATGATTTCCGGCGTGCGGCTGATCGAGGCCACCGCCTCGCCGCCGAGCAGGTTGCGCACCGCCGCCGTGTCGATCGCCGTCAGCGGCCACAGCGAATTGACCGCGATGCCGTCCTTGGCGAATTCCGCGCTCATGCCGAGCGTGCACATCGACATGCCGTATTTCGCCATCGTGTAGGCGACGTGGTTCTTGAACCATTTCGCCTGCATGTCGAGCGGCGGCGACAGGGTCAGGATATGCGGGTTCGCGGCCTTCTTCAGATGCGGAATGCACAGTTTGGAGACCATATAGGTGCCGCGCATGTTGATCTGGTGCATCAGGTCGAACCGCTTCATGTCGGTCTCCAGCGTGCCGGTGAGCTGGATCGCGCTGGCATTGTTGATGCAGATGTCGATGCCGCCGCAGGCGCTCGCCGTCGCCTCGATGGCTTCGGCCACCTGCTCGTCGTTGCGGATGTCGCACAGGACCGGCAGCGCCTTGCCGCCGGCCGCCTCGATCTGCTGGGCCGCGGTATGGATGGTGCCGGGCAGCCTGGGATGCGGCTCGGCGGTCTTGGCCGCGATGGTCACATTGGCGCCGTCGCGCGCCGCCCTGAGCGCGATCGCCAGCCCGATGCCGCGTGACCCGCCCGAAACGAAAATGGTTTTGCCCTTGAGCGACATCGAGACCTCCTGATGATTGCGGCCGGACTGTAGCCGATGTTCGCGCACGGTAAAATCGCCCGCGCGGCCCCGCGCGCGGTTTACATTCGCGCTCCGGTCGCTAAGTTTGCAGATGTCCTTGAGGCTGGGCGCGCGGCGTCCGCCTCCCGTCCGGCCGCGCAACCGCAAGCACCGGTTCGCCGCCGCAAATCTCCTCAAGCAAGATCGAGACAAATCAATGGCCGAAGTCAAGAGCGGCGATGTCGTTCGCATTCACTATACCGGCAAGCTCACCGACGGCACGGAATTCGATTCCTCGGCCGGCCGCGAGCCGCTCGAATTCGAGGTCGGCTCGGGCCAGATCATTCCCGGCCTCGACAATCACGTCAACGGCATGAACGTCGGCGACAAGTCCAGCGTCACCATTCCGGCGGCGGAGGCCTACGGCCCGCGCGACCAGAACCAGATCCAGGCGCTGCCGCGCACCCAGATCCCCGACACGATCGAACTGGAGGTCGGCGTGCGGCTGCAGGCCAGCACGCCGGAGGGCCACCCGGTGGCGCTTACCGTGGTCGAGCTGACCGAGGACACCGTCACGGTCGACGCCAACCATCCGCTCGCCGGTCAGGACCTGGTCTTCGACATCGAGGTTGTGGAAATCGTCGGCGGCTGACGGCAGGCCGTCAGCCTTCCTCGACCGACAGATCGAAGCGGGCGACCACCGCCGGCTGGATCAGGCCGGCATGCAGGCAAAGCAGCACCAGGTCGGCGTCGTGGCCCGCGCCGGCCGCGATCGCGGCCTCGATGCGCCTTTCGACCCCGGCCGCCGGTTCGGCGCCGTTGGCGGCCGCAAACGCCTCTGCCCCGAGCGCGCAATAGGCCACCAGCGCGGCGGCCGGCGCATAGGCGTGCGCGGGCGGTTCGTCGGCGTCGAAATGGTCTTTTAGGAGATTGGCGATGGTCAGCTTCACGCCTTCGGGCACCAGCGCCGGATGCAGGTCGAGGGTGCGCAGCGCCCCGTCGAGCTGACGCAGGTCGGCGGAGCGTCCGAACCGTCCCATGAAACCGATCGACGATCCGCGCCGCGCCATTTTTTTCCTCCGCAAAGCCGGCACCCTGGTCCGGCTTTGCGTAGATGGAGGCGCACGCCCTCGAGGTCAACCGCACGCGGCGCCACGGCGATAACGCTCAGCCCGCGTCGCCCCCGCCCAGATATTGCGCGGCGAACTCAGCGCTCGGCGGGATCGGCTTGATGACATCGATCATCACCCCGTTCGGATCGACGGTGATGAAATGGCGCTGGCCGAACGGCTCGTCTCGCAAGCTGCGCAGGATTGTCAGCCCCGCCGCCCGCACCCGCTCGTAGACGGCGTCCGGATCGGCAACCTCGAAATTGAGCAGCAGGTTCGACGTCGTGCCCCGTCCCTGCGGCGGCACCGTCTCGTGGTCGCCCCGAACGATGCCGAGATTGACCCGCTTGTCCTCGCGCGACTGCAGATGCACGTACCAGTCGCTCTCGAACAGCGCCTGGAAGCGGAAATGCTCGACGTAAAAGGCTGCGGTTGCGGCCACGTCGTCGCTCATCAGCACGGGATAATAGGAGGTGGTTTTCATCGGGCTTTCCTTTTCGCAGCACCACACATACAGTCTGTATGTATCTTTGAATTAACATACAGGCTGAATGTATGCAACAGGAAACGAAACGACGCTCCAATCGCGAACGCTCGCGGACCATGCGCGCGCAGCTGATCGCGGCCGCGCGCCGGCTGTTCGTCGACAAGGGCTATGCGGAGACCGGCACGCCGGAGATCGTGGCGGCTGCCGGCGTCACGCGCGGCGCGCTTTATCACCACTTCGCCGACAAGCAGGCGCTGTTCCGGGCCGTTGTGGAGCTGGAATCCAGTCGGGTCGCGGCCGAGATCGAAACCGCGTCATCGGGCGACATGCCGGTGCGCGAGGCGCTGATCGCCGGCGGCCGGGCGTTTCTGGGCGCCATGCGCGAACCCGGACGCACCCGTCTCCTGCTGCTCGACGGCCCGGCCGTGCTCGGGCGCGCCGGGATGGATGCCATCGACGCCGAGATCGGCGCCATGCGCTCCCTGCGCGAGGGTCTGGCCGCGGCGATGGCCGCCCGCGCCCTGCGCCCCATGCCGCTCGGCGCCGTCACGCTGCTGCTGTCGTCGGCCTATGACAGGGCCGCCCTGGCCGTGGAGGCCGGCGCCGATCCCGGGGATTTCATGACGGTGCTTACCGCCTTTGTCGACGGCCTGGCCGCGCCCGATCGTGAACGCGGCCCGTGATCTGCGCCTATTTGCGCACCGCACGCTCGCTCGCGGCCAGATCGGCGGTGGTCTTGGCCAGCCGGAAGGCGAGTTCGCGGATGATGCGTCCGGCCAGTTCCGGAAACTCCTTGATCAGCTCGAGAAAATAATCCTTGCCGATCTTGAGCGCGATCAGCTTGCCGTTGGCCCGCACCGTGGCCGAGCGCGGCACGTCGCAAAACACCGACATCTCGCCGACCAGCGCATGGTCGCGCAACTGCGCCACCACAACCTGCGCGCCCTCGGTTTCGGAAACGATGTCGGCGACGCCGCTGACCAGGATGAACGCGCTGTCGCCGGCGTCGCCCTGCCGAAACAGCACCTCGCCGTCGTTCAGCTCGACCCGATCGGCGGCGTAGGCGACCAGTTTCAGTTTCGACGGCTCGATCGAGGCGAACAGCGGAATCCGTCGCAGAACCTCGACCTCGTCATTCAGCGTGCGCATCGTCTTCCGCCCCTTTCTCGTCTGCCGTGGCCTCGCCATCGCCCGCGCGCGCGGCGATCTCGTCCGGCTCGTCTTCCACCAGCGTGCCGTTGCCGTACACCAGGACGCGGTCGAAAAGGCCGGCAAGCTCGTCGTCGAGAAGCACCGCCAGGATCCCCGGCTTCCAGTCTTCGTCGCCCAGAAGCGGGAGCGCGAGAACCCGCCGCATGGTCGCCTGCCGGCTGGCCACGTCCAGCGCGCCCAGCACTTCGTTGAAGATGATGATATCAGGTTTTTTGATCAGCGCCCGCGCCAGATGCAGCTTCTGGCGCTGCGTTTCCGACAGCCGCCGCCCGCCATTGCCCATCTCGAAATCGAGCCCGACATCGAGCAGGCCGTCCGAAAGCCCGGTGCGCGCGATCAGCTCCTGGACCGCCGCCAGCACCTTCTCGCGGCCATCGACCGCGCTGGAACTGACACGCCCCAGCAGGATGTTGTCGAGCACGGTTGCGGTCGGATTGTAGAGGTCCGGATCGTGGAAGAACACCGGCGCGGCCTCCATCTCCGAAACGGTCTCGCGCACATCCGCCCGCGCGGCCAGAATGTCGCTTTCGGTTTCGGCGTCGAGCACGCCGAAACGGCTGCGCGCCTCGCAATAATTGAAGGTGATGCGCAGCAGCTCCTCGCGGTCGGAAAGCGCCTTCGCCCCCGCCTTGGCGCGGCGTTGCGCGGGCTGTTGCTTGGCCTGACGGCCCATGCGCAGCCTGGCCATCATCTCCTTCAGCCGCGCCACTTCCTCGTAGCTGACATCGGCCACCGTCTCGAAGATCTTGCTGTCGGGCGCCAGGTCGCCGAACAGTTCGATGCGCGCTTCCGCGATGCGCCGGCCCATCTCCAAAAACCGCTCGCGCAGCCCGTGCCGGTCGAGGATCGCCAAGAGCACCGGATTGGTGGCCAGCGCGTCCAGCTCCCAGCCGGGGACGCGCGCGGTGCCGAACAGAAGGTTTTCGCCGATCGCGGCCTGGGCGTTGTAGCGCTTGGGGTCGAACGGCTCGACGATGCCGGCGACGCCGAACCCGGCCGCATTGTCGCGGAATTCGCGCCGCACCTCGACGATCTTGTCGCAAAAAGCGGGATTGTGTTCGGGATCGACGGTGCCGCGCAGGCCCAGATCCTGGATTTGCCGCGACAGGCCCGCCAGGTCGAGCACGGCCGCCACGTGCCGGTCGAAGGCCCGCTTGTCGGCAAGACCCAGCGCCGCAAGGTCGATCCAGTCCAGCGTCTCGTCCGGCGGCGCATCGTGCAACAGCCCGCCGCTGCCCTTGGGCGGGGTCGGCGGCGTCGTCTTCTCGGCAAACCCGACAGGCTGGTTCTTCAAAACCATGGTCAGATTGTCGCGGATCGTGCCGGCGGGAAAAAACGTGCCGGCATCGACATAGGCGACGCGCCGTCCGGTCAGGCTTTCGGGCAGATCGTCGAGCGGCTTGCCGTCGAGCGTGATCGTGCCGGAAACCGGCGTCGTCAGCCGCGCCAGCGCCGTGCACAACACACCCGCCGCGATCCGCGCGGCGTCGTTGCCGCCGGTCGCGATCGCCACCCGTTCGCCCGGCGCGATGGCGGCATGGAGATTTTCCAGCACCACGCGGCCGGTCTCGTCCTCCAGCCTGGCGCGCTCGGCCCGGAACCCCTCGCGCAGCCGCGGCACGGCCTGCCCCGGCATTTGCTGGATCGCGGCCGGCAACAGCCCGTCATCGCGAAAACTGTCGATCGTCTGCTCGTAGCGGGCCTCGTTGATCAGCCGGATCTGATCGTAGTCGATCAGGCCCTTGATCGGCCCGGGAAGATCCTTGTAGGCGGCGATCACCGCCACGAGCTGTCCGATGTCGAGCCGGCCGGTGATGACGAAATAACCGCCGAGCACGTAGAACAGGAACGACAGGAACTGCATCAAGAGATTGTTGATGTATTTGACCGCGAATTTGCGCTGATAGAGCTCGAAGCGGATATCGAGGATCGTGGACAAAAGCCCGTAATGGCGCGCCCGCGTGTAGTTGGAGATGTCGTTGACGTGGATGTCGGGCGCCATCTCCACCGTCTCCGCCACCTGGCCCGACAGCCGGCGCGCCTGCAATTGCCGCTGCCGGCCGAGCTGGATCAGCTTGCGCCGCAGGCGCGGAATGATCCAGACCTGGAAGCCGACGATCGCGATCGTCAGGATGCCGAAATAGAAATTCTGCAGAAACAGGAACAACAGGCCGGTGATCGCCTGCCCGCCCAGAAACAGCGGCAGCGAGAACGCGTCGCCGACGAACTCGCCCAGCGGCTCGACCTCGTCCTTGATCACCGAGGCCGCCTCCGCCCCCTTCAAGTTGCGAAACCGCACCACCCGGTAGCGCAGCACCCGGTCGAGCAGCGTGTAGCGCAATTGCCTGAGCAGCGTCTCGCCGAGCTTGCCCTTGTAGGTGTTGACGTAGAGCTTGAAGGCGCCGTTGGCGACGACCGCGGCCAAGAAAAGCAGGCCGAGCGCGAAAAGCATCGCCAGCCGGTCGAGGGAAAACCCCTCGAACAGCACGATCTCGCGGCCGAAAACCTGTTCGGCAAACGGCAGGGGCAGGCGCAGGAAGGGCTGCTCGGCGCCGGCGGCCGAAAACCCCTCGCCCTGGATCGGCCCGTTGACGATCTGCTTGGGCAGTTCCAGCGTCAGGAAATAGAGCGGCATCGAGGCGACGATGACGATCAGGAGCCAGACCTGCTTGAGCCGGGAGTTCTGCCAGATGAATTTGAGCAGATTGCGTTCCAAGACCGGCCTATCCCCGTTCACCCGCCTGCGGACGCCCCGCCCGCCTGTCGGGGGTCAGATGTACATGCCGGCCCGCGAAGTTCAACCGGCCGGTCGCGCCGCCGTTCACCCGAACAGCCGCTCGCCCTGCTCGTCGATCATCTGCTTGGCCTTGCGCAGCGACACCGCGACCGCGTCCTCCTCGGCCGCGAAACGGTCGGCGCGGATCAGCCTGTGTTCCTTCACAACGCCGTCGATCTCCTTGGCGATCAGCGCGCAGGTCTGAAACTGGCCGCCCTCCTTGAAGGGCATCGCCTTGATCACGTAGCCGTTGTGCTCGATTTCGGCGGCCACCTTGGCCGCGGCCGGCTGCGCATCCTCGCCGCCGCCGAGCCCGAAAAGCCGTTTGAAAAAGGACATCGTCGTCTCCGCCTTGTGAAAGCCGCGCGGCGCGGGGCCGGCGCGGCATGGTTCGAAAGTCAGCCTGAGGCCACATGTAGCACGATTTCGCGCCGGTGCGCCCGCGCCCGGTGTTCGAACAGGTAGAGCCCCTGCCAGGTCCCCAGCAGCATCCGCCCCTCGGCCACCGGAATGCCGAGCGAGGTCTGGGTGAGCGCCGCCTTGATATGGGCGGGCATGTCGTCGGCTCCCTCGGCCGTGTGCGCGATCCAGTCCATGGCGGGGTCGTCCGCCGGCGGCACCAGCCGGCGGAAAAACCCGTCGAGGTCGCGCCGCACGTCCGGATCGGCGTTTTCCTGGACGACCAGCGAGCACGACGTATGCCGCACGAATACGGTCAAAAGCCCTTCGCCGACGCCGGTCTTGCCGACGAACGCGGCCGCGCGGTCGGTGAATTCGTAAAGGCCGGACCCGGCGGTCTCGATGGTGATCAAAGTCAGCGCCATGCGTTTTCGTGCGCGGCGGCGATACGCCCTGTCAAGGGGCGGGCAGGCCGGATATGGTGGACAGGCGCCGAGCGACGGAAATCGCGACCGTCTTCGACCGTTTCTTGACCGAAATCAAGCTGTTGCCGCAATCTGGCCGGTACAGTGCCTGGAACCTGCAAAAGGACGCGACCATGACCGATATCGACACGCGCAAGAAACAGCTCCTCAGCCGGCTGGCCGAGCTCGACGACCGCCTCACCCGCATCGAGGACGAACTCGACGACGCCCCCAATCCCGACTGGGAAGACAGCGCCGTGGAGAGCGAGGGCGACGAGGTGCTCGAACAGCTCGGCACCAGCGGCCAGGACGAGCAGCGCGCCATCGAGGCCGCGCTCAAGCGCATCGAGGCCGGCACCTATGGCGAATGCGTCAAATGCGGCGCTGAGATTTCCGAGGAAAGGCTCGACGCCCTGCCGCACACGCCGTTCTGCCGCGAATGCGCGCGGGCGATGTAGCGGAACCTTTGCAACTGCCAGCCCTTATCGCCGGCCGGGTTTGAAAACCCGGCTGCGCGGTTTTCCCCTTTTCCCAACAAAAAACCCGGCCTTGCGTGGCCGGGCTTTTTTCGACGCAGGGTCGGACGTCAGCTGTCGAGGAAGCTGCGCAGCTTGCGGCTTCTCGACGGGTGCTTCAGTTTCCTGAGCGCCTTGGCCTCGATCTGGCGGATACGCTCGCGCGTCACCGAGAACTGCTGGCCGACCTCTTCCAGCGTGTGGTCGGTGTTCATGCCGATGCCGAAGCGCATCCTGAGCACGCGCTCCTCGCGCGGCGTCAGCGAGGCGAGCACGCGCGTCGTCGTCTCGCGCAGATTGGCCTGGATCGCCGCGTCGATCGGCAGAACCGCGTTCTTGTCCTCGATGAAATCGCCGAGATGCGAATCCTCCTCGTCGCCGACCGGCGTTTCGAGCGAGATCGGCTCCTTGGCGATCTTCAGCACCTTGCGCACCTTCTCCAGCGGCATGGCGAGCTTTTCGGCCAGTTCCTCCGGCGTCGGCTCGCGACCGATCTCGTGCAGCATCTGGCGCGAGGTGCGCACGATCTTGTTGATCGTCTCGATCATGTGGACCGGAATGCGGATGGTGCGCGCCTGGTCGGCGATCGAGCGGGTGATCGCCTGCCGGATCCACCACGTCGCATAGGTGGAGAACTTGTAGCCGCGCCGATATTCGAATTTGTCGACCGCCTTCATCAGCCCGATATTGCCCTCCTGGATCAGGTCCAGGAACTGCAGGCCGCGATTGGTGTATTTCTTCGCGATCGAGATCACCAGCCGCAGATTGGCCTCAACCATCTCCTTCTTGGCGATCGCCGCCTCGCGCTCGCCCTTTTGCACCTGGTTGACGATGCGGCGAAACTCGGAGATCGAGATCGCGGTTTCCTGGGCCAGATTCTGGATCTCGGTGCGCAGGGCGCGAATGCCCTGGCCCTCGCCTTTGGTGAATTCCTTCCAGCCGCGGCTGGACAGATTGGCGATCCGCTTCATCCAGTTCGGATCGAGCTCCGAGCCCTGATATTCCTTGATGAACTCCTCGCGGCGCACGCCGTAGCTCTCGGCCAGACGCAGGAGGCGGCCCTCGTTCTGCACCAGCCGCTTGTTGATGTCGTAAAGCTGCTCGACCAGCGCCTCGATGCGGTTCTGGTTGAGCGACAGCGACTTGACCGCCTTGATCAGCTCTTCCTTGAGCTTCTTGTAGGAGCGCTCCTGGCTCGGCGACAGCGAGCCGGACGCCGCCAGCCGGTTTTCGACCTGCTGGTCCTGCAGCTTCCTGAGTTTCTTGTAGGTGTCGGCGATGAAATCGAGCGTTTCCATCACCTGGGGACGCAGTTCCGCCTCCATCGCGGCCAGCGACAGATTGGCCTCGTCTTCCTCGTCGTCCTCTTCCTCGGGCTGGCCCTCGCCGCCGACATTGGTGATGTCGTCGTCGCGGCCCCGGCGCGCGGCCTTCGGGTCTTCCTTCTTGGCCGCGTCGTCCTCGTCCTTGCGCTCGATCGCCGGAGCCTGCTTGGCTTCCGGGCCGGCATAGGTGGTTTCCAGATCGATGATCTCGCGCAGCAGGATCTTGGCTTCGTTGAGCTCGTCGCGCCAGATGATGATCGCCTGGAAGGTCAGCGGGCTTTCGCACAGCCCCGCGATCATCGTTTCGCGGCCGGCCTCGATGCGCTTGGCGATCGCGATCTCGCCCTCGCGCGACAGAAGCTCGACCGAGCCCATCTCGCGCAGATACATGCGCACCGGATCGTCGGTACGGTCGGTCGGTTCCTTCTTGGTCGTGGTGGCCGCGACCGCGGTGCCGGCCTGTTCGGTGAGTTCGGTCGATTCCTCCTCGCCGCCGGCATTGGCGCGCTCGCCCTCGCCGTCCTCGCTCGACTCGTCGTCCTCGACGACGTTGATGCCCATGTCGGACAGCATCGCCATCGTGTCCTCGATCTGCTCGGACGTCACCTCTTCCGACGGCAGGACGGCGTTGAGTTCGTCCATGGTCACGTAGCCGCGCTTCTTGGCGACCTTGATCATCTTCTTGACCGCGTCGTCGGAGAGATCGAGCAGCGGGCCGTCCGGACCGCCTTCGCGCTCGGTCTCGGCCTCTTCCTTTTCTTTTGTCGCCATGCGTGTGTCTCCAACTGCACGGAAGGTCGTCTGCCGCCTTCCGTTCGGGGGATCGGATGCGCCCGTCCGTTATCCCGTCAGCGAGTAACCGTCTCGCGTTAAAGCCCGCTTAACCCTGACATCGCCCTGTCGGGGTCCCCGGCCGGGAGGGCGGGGCCATCGTTAACGAATTCAACCCGCCCTGATTCCGTCATTTCCCGGCGAGGTCAAGCCGTGCGGCGCAACTTCGCGCGAAAAAAGCCCGCAAGCGTCAGCTTCGGGCTGTTTTGCCGGACAAGAGACCAAATCCTTCAATGAGCGCTTCCGTCGCCTGAGCATTGCGCAACTGGGCCTGGATTTCGAGCAGTTGCCGGTAATTCTCGTCGGTCGGGTCGGAGGCGAGCGCCGCCTCGGCCACCTTGAGTTCCTTATGTAGGGTGCCCGCCGAAAGGTGCAAGTGCAGCGCCTGCTCGAAGGCGTCGCGCGCGTCGTCGAGCGCTGCGTCGGCGAGCGCCGGCCATTGCCGCGCCCGCCGCACCAGCGTCTCGGCCCGCTTCCAGGCTTCGCCCAGACCGGCCTTTTCCAGCCAGCCGACCACCGCGTCGCGATCGGCCGCCACGCCGTGGGCGACGGCGTCGAGAAGCGCCGCGTGCAGGTGTTTCAGGTCCGGATGGGTCAGGTCCAGCCGTTCGGCGACATCGAAATGGCCGTCGAACAGCGCCGGGTGATTGATCAGCGACACGACCAGAACGGTTTCGCGCAGCGACATGATGCCGGCCGACTGGCGCACCAGCGCCGAGCGTGCCAGGCTTTGCGAGACGGCGAGACGGCCGGCCGCCTGCCCCCCCCGGCCGCGCCCGGCCTGGCCGGACCCGCCCGGCGCGTCGCCACGGTGGCGACCGCGCTCGGGCGTGCCGAAAAAGCCCTGCACGCGCTCGCGCATCTCCTGGCCGTAATGTCGGCGCACGCTTTCGTCGCGAATGCGCCCGACGAGGTCGCGCAGGCGCTTTTCCAGCTCGGCGCGCCGTTCGGGCGTGTCGAACACGCCGCCGGCCGTTTCGCGCTGCCACAGCATGTCGGCGAGCGGACGCGCATCGGCGAGAACCGCCGAAAACGCCTCCTTACCGCCCGCCTTGACCAGGTCGTCGGGGTCCTGGCCTTCGGGAAGCAGGGCGAAACGCAGGCTGCGGCCGGGCCCGATTTCCGGCAGCGTCAGGTCCGCCGCCCGCCACGCCGCCTTCAGACCGGCCTGGTCGCCGTCGAAACACAGGATCGGCTCCGGCGACATCCGCCACAACAAGGCGAGCTGGTTTTCCGTCAGCGCCGTGCCCAGCGGCGCCACCACATTGGCGAAACCGGCCTGGGCGAGCGCGATCACGTCCATATAGCCTTCGACCGCGATCACGGTGCCCTCGCGCCCCTGCCCCTTGCGGGCGCGGGCGAGATTGTAGAGCACGTTGCCCTTGTGGAAGAGCTCGGTGTCGTTGGAATTGAGATATTTGGCAGCGATCGCCGGCGACATGGCCCGGCCGCCGAAGGCGATCACCCGTTCGCGGGCATCCTCGATCGGAAACATGATGCGGTCGCGGAACCGGTCGTAGGAGACCGCGATGTCGTCGCCGTGCACGACCAGGCCGCAGGCCTCGATCTGATCCTTGCCCACGCCCTTGGCCGCGAGATAGCTCTTCAGCGCATTGCGGCTGTCGGGCGCATAGCCCAGCCGGAAATTCTGCTGGGTGGCCGAACTGACGCCGCGCTCGCGCAGATAGGCGCGCGCGGCCGCCCCGGCGGCCGACTGCAGTTGTTCCTGGAAAAACACCGCCGCCAGGTCCATCACCTCGCTCAGGCTGGCGCGCTTCTTCTCGCGGCGCTCGGCCTCGGGGTCGCGCGCCGGCATCGGCACGCCGGCCATGTCGGCGACCCGCTCGACCGCTTCGGGGAAGGACAGGCCGTCGAGCTCGGTCAGAAACCGGAAATGGTCGCCCGACACCCCGCAGCCGAAGCAATGGTAGCGGCCCTTGCGGTCCTCGCAGTGAAAGCTCGGCGTGTTTTCGCCGTGGAACGGGCAGCACGCCCAGTAGTCGCCGCGCGAGGCGTTGGTCTTCTTGCGGTCCCACGTCACGCGCTGGCCGATGACGGCCGAAATCGACACCCGGTCGCGTATCTCGTCGAGGAAGGAGGGTGAAAAGCGCATAAACCTGTCTCCGTCCCCCATATAGGCGCGCCCCGCGACGCGCGCGAGCGCAATCGCCCGCCATACCCGGTTTTCACAGCTTCGGCCCGGTCGCGGGTTCGGCCGCCAGGCCTTGATCGCGGCGAAAACGGCGCGATTCATCCTTTTTCAAGCCCGACCTGCTAGACCATGCGCCGATATCGACGCGGGGGCACGATATGTTGACGGTCTATAACTGCATCCTCACCGAGCACGATCTGCGGCTTGTGCTGCTTGCCGCCGTGACCTGCCTGATCGCGTCGCTCACCGCGGTCAATCTTCTTCACCATGTCGGCCGGGCCCGCGGCGTCATGCGCCACGTGTGGACGGCCGTGGCGGCGACCGCCACCGGCTCGGGCGTCTGGGCCACCCATTTCATCGGCATGCTCGCCTTCCAGCCCGGCGTGCCCAACGGCTATCATCTCGGCCTGACCCTGGTGTCGCTGCTGGTCGCCATCCTGGTCACCGGCGCCGGCATCGCGGTTGCCGTCGCGCGCCCCGGCATCGACAACCGCCTGGTCGGCGGCGCGATCATCGGCGCGGGCATCGCCGCCATGCACTATGTCGGCATGGCCGCCTTCCAGGTCCAGGGCGTGGTCGCCTGGAACCAGCTTTTCGTCGCCGCCTCGCTCGTGGCCGGCGTCGGTCTTGGCGCGCTCGCGGTGTTCGTGGCGCTGCGCTCGCGGACCATTCTTGCCCGTGTCGCCGGCGCGCTGGTGCTCACGCTGGCCATCTGCGGCATGCATTTCACCGGCATGGGCGCGGTGTCGATCCTGCCCGACGCCGCGGTCGCCGTGCCGGCAAGCGCCATCCCCGCGCCGCTGCTTGCCGGTGCGATCGCGGCCGCAAGCTTCATCATCCTGCTTCTGGTCTGCACCGCGCTGTGGATCGACGTGCGCGACTATCGTTATGCCGAGCGCGAAGCCGCGCGCATGCACAATCTCGCCGACGCGGCGATCGAGGGGCTTTTGCTGTGCCGCGGCACCCGTCTGGTCACGGCCAATGCCAGCTTCATGGCGCTGACGGACTGGACGCCGGACAGTCTGGCCGGCCGCCATCTCACCGATCTGTTTCCCGACGAAGACGTGTGCAGTTCCCTGCTCGACGGCTCGCAGGAAATCTTCGAGACCGAGCTGGTCATCAACGAGGGCAACAGCGTGCCCGTCGAATTGTTGTCGCGCTTCGTCGACTATGGCGGCAAGCCGCATCTCGTGGTCGCCGTGCGCGACATCCGCGAGCGCAAGGCGGCCGAGGCCGACATTCGCCGGCTCGCTTTGCACGACGCGCTGACGGGCCTGCCCAACCGGCGCGCCTTTTCCGCCCGGCTCGACGAGGAAATCCTCGCCATCGGCGACACGGGCGGCCATCTGGCGCTGCTGTGCCTGGACCTCGACCGCTTCAAGGAGGTCAACGATCTGTTCGGCCACGCCGCCGGCGACGTGATGCTGAAGAAGGTCGCGCGCTGCGTGTCGGGCGCGCTCGGCGAGGGACAGATGCTGGCCCGCCTCGGCGGCGACGAATTCGCCGTCATCGCCCCGCGCCTGGCGCGCCCCGAGGACGCCGCGCGCATCGCCGAGGCGGTCTTGGGCGCGTTCCGCGAGGAAAACGAGGACGCCAGCAATGAGGGTCTGATGTCGACCAGCATCGGCATCGCGCTGTTTCCCGACGATGCCGGCGACCGCGAGACGCTGTTGAGCAACGCCGACGCCGCGCTCTACCGGGCCAAGTCGGAAGGCCGCGACACCTGGCGCTTCTACGAGGAGGCGATGGGCATGGAGGCGCGCGCCCGCCGGCTGATGGAGCACGAGCTGCGCCATGCCGTCGCCCGCAACGAATTCCGCCTGGTCTACCAGCCGCAAAAACGGCTCGACACCGGCGAGACGATCGGTTTCGAGGCGCTGCTACGCTGGTCCAATCCGGCCCGCGGCAACGTCTCGCCGGCGCTTTTCGTCCCGATCGCCGAGGAAAGCGGCATCATCGTGCCGATTGGCGAATGGGTTCTGCGCACCGCCTGCAAGGAGGCCGTCACCTGGCAGAAGCCGGTGACGATCGCCGTCAACGTGTCGCCGATCCAGCTTCACAGCCCGAGCTTCGTGCAGACCGTGCACGAGATCCTGCTGCAGACGGGTCTCGCGCCGAGCCGGCTCGAGATCGAGATCACCGAGACCGCGCTCGTGCGCGACATGACCCGCGCCCTGACGACGCTGCGCCAGCTCAAGGCGCTCGGCGTCCACATCGCCATGGACGATTTCGGCACCGGCTATTCCTCGCTGTCCAACCTGCGCGCCTTCCCGTTCGACAAGATCAAGATCGACGGTTCCTTCATCAAGCAGGTCGACACCAACGAACAGGCCGCCACCATCGTCAAGGCGGTGCTCGGCATCGGCCGCGGCCTCGGCCTGCCGGTGCTGGCCGAAGGCGTGGAGACGTCGGAGGAGCTGCAGTTCCTGGCCGGCGAGTTCTGCCAGATCGGCCAGGGTTACCTGCTCGGTCGTCCCGACGCCGTCGCCGCGCTCGACGACAGGCCCGATGTCGAAGACCGGCGCGAATCCGACGCCGCCTGAGCGCGCAAAACCGCCGAAAAACGCCCCTCGCGGCAGCGTTGCGCGACGCCGCCGCGCGGCGTATCGTGCGCCCGCCCGTCCGTTCTCCGGCTAAACGATCGGCCCCCGGGCGGCGCGCCGGCACGGAGTGGAAATCCATGAGCTCGCCGTTTTTCCCGGTCCCGAGCGACAGCGCATCTTCTGACGCGGCGCGATGAGCGGCTCGCTGGTGCTGCTGCATCTGGCCGGCGCCGTGGCGCTGCTGTTGTGGGCAACCCGCATGGTGCGCACCGGCGTCGAGCGCGCCTACGGCAACATTCTGCGCCACCGGCTGCGCGCCACCCTGCGCAATCCGCTCCTGGCGGTTCTGGCCGGCGCCGGCCTGGCCGTGGCGCTGCAGAGCGCGACGGCGGTCAGCCTTCTGGTCGGCTCGTTCGCCGGCGCCGGCATCGTGTCGCCGACCGCCGGACTGATCGCCGTTCTGGGCGCCGATATCGGCTCGGCGCTGGTCGTCAAGCTGTTGTCCTTCGATCTCGCGCTTCTGGTGCCGGTGTGCCTGGTCGCCGGCACGACCATGTTTCTGGCCACCCAGGCGCGCAGCTGGCGCCAGTTCGGCCGCATCCTGATCGGGATCGGCCTGCTGATCCTGTCGCTGCGCATGATCGGCGAGGCGTCGGAACCGTTGCGCGACAGCCGCCTGCTGCCGGTCGTCGTCGACTATCTCGCCGGCGACCCCGTCACCGCCTTCATCGTCGCCGCCCTCACCACCTGGCTGTTTCACTCCTCCGTCGCCGCGATCCTGCTCGTGGTGGCGCTGGCGGGCCGCGGCCTGGTTCCGGCCGAGCTCGGGCTGGTCTTCGTGCTCGGCGCCAATCTCGGCGGCGGCGTCATCGCGGCCATGCTGGCGCGCACCATGCCGCCGCTGTCGCGCATCGTGCCTGTCGGCAATCTCGTCGTGCGCGCCACCGGCGCGATCCTGGCCCTGGTCGCGGTCACGCTCCTCGGCGCGCCGCTGCAGCGGCTGGGCGCGACGGCGCCCGAGCAGCTCATCCACGCCCATCTGCTGTTCAACGGGCTTTTGGCCGTGCTCGGCGTTCCGGTCGCGGGCCTGGTCGTGCGTGCCGCGACGGCGCTGATGTCGGCGCGCGCCGCCCCCGCCGCGGACCTCATGGCCGCCACCGAACTCAGCGCGCTCAACGAGAGCGCGCTCGACAAACCGGCCCAGGCGCTCGCCAACGCCACGCGCGAAGTGGTGCGCGTATGCGAGATCGTCGAGATCATGCTCCAGCGCATCATCGAGCTCTACGCCCATGCCGACAAGGACGGCATCGACGCGCTCGCCGCCCTCGACGACCGGGTCGACAGACGCCACGCCGCCATCAAGCTCTATCTGGCCAAGACCACCGTCCACCCGCTGACCGAGGACGAGGCGCTACGCTGCCAGGAACTCATCGGCGCCTGCGTGAAACTCGAGCAGGTCGGCGACATCATCGTGCGCAACATGCTCGTCCACGTGCGCAAGAAGATGGAGCGCGGCCTGGAATTCACCGATGAGGGCTGGCGCGAACTGACCGGCTTCCACGCCGCCGTCGCCGCCAATGCCAGGCTGGCCTTCAACGTGCTGGTGTCGCGCGACAGCGAGACCGCGCGCCAGCTCGTCGCCGAGAAGGACCGGCTGCGCGACGAGGAAAAAGCGTCCAACCAGAGCCATTTCGACCGGCTGCGCGAAGGCACGGTGAAAAGCCTCGAAACGAGTTCGATCCATCTCGACACGCTGCGCGACCTGAAGCAGATCAATTCGCTGCTCGCCTCGATCGCCTACCCGGTTCTGGAAGAACACGGCATGCTCAGCGACACGCGCCTGAAGGCGGGATAGGCCCCGCGCCGAGAACTCAGCGCAGCATGCCCTTGACGATGCCGCTCGCCTTGCCGAAATCCATCCGGTCGGGAAATTTCTGCTTCAGCGCGTTCATGCATTTGCCCATGTCGCGCAGGCCGCCGGCGCCGACCTCGTTGATGACCTGCTTGCAGGCCTGCTTGACCGCCTCGTCCTCCAGCGGCCGCGGCAGGAAGCCGCGAATCACCGCGATCTCCTGGCGCTCCTGCTCGGCCAGTTCGAGCTGGCCGGCCTCTTCGAAAGTGCGCGCCGATTCCACGCGCTGCTTGAGCATCTTGGCCAGGATCGCCGTGATGTCCTCGTCGCTGACCGGATCCTTGCCGGCCGCGCGGTTCGCGACGTCGCGATCCTTCACGGCCGCCTGGATCAGCCGGATCGTCGACAGCCGGCGTTTGTCTTGGGTCTTTTGCGCGTCCCTGAGTGCGCACGCGAGTTTTTCGCGCATCGGATCCATCTCCATTCGCGGCCATGCACCATAGCGCCCCGACTCGGCTGAGGCAAACCGTTTGTGAAAGTTTAAGTTATTGGTTTTATTGGATAAAACTTTTACCCTTGCGTCAATCTTCACCGATTGACCGGCGCCCGCGCTTCGCCTATTGTCCGCGCCTTGCATGGACGTATACCTGTTCGCACGGATCGACGGCTTGCCGTGGGTCGCGTGCGTTTCTTCGCGCCATATGGCCTTTGGCCGCTCGTCTTTCAAGCCCGGGCGGCCGACCTGACGGAGAGTAGAGATGACGCAATCGACCGCGGCCTGGACCGTGACGCCCGCCACGGCCCTGCTCGTTCTGGCCGACGGGACGGAGATCGAGGGGACCGGCCTCGGCGCCGAGGGAATCGCGGTCGGCGAGGTCTGCTTCAACACCGCCTTGACCGGCTATCAGGAAATCCTCACCGACCCCTCCTATGCCGGCCAGATCGTCACCTTCACCTTTCCGCATATCGGCAATGTCGGCGCCAATGACGAGGATATCGAGGATCTGACGCCGGCCGCGCGCGCCGGGGCCGTCGGGGCCGTGTTCAAATCCGATCTCACCGACCCGTCCAACCATCGCGCCGGCGAGCATCTCGACGCCTGGCTCAAACGCCGCGGCATGGTCGCCATGTGCGGCATCGACACCCGCGCGCTGACCGCGCTGATCCGCGAAAAGGGCATGCCCAACGCCGTGATCGCCCATGCGCGCGACGGTGTGTTCGACCGCGCCGAGTTGAAGCGGCGGGCGGCCGAGTGGCCGGGCCTGGTCGGGCTCGATCTGGCCAGGGAGGTCACCTCCGGCCAGAGCTCGACCTGGACCGAGACGCCGTGGCGGCTCGGCGACGGCTACGGCCGCCAGGACGCGCCGACCATGCATATCGTGGCGATCGACTATGGCGTCAAACGCAACATATTGCGGCTTCTGGCCGGTCTCGGCGCCGAGGTGACCGTGGTGCCGGCCACGACCACCGCCGAGGACGTGCTGGCCATGCATCCCGACGGCATTTTCCTGTCGAACGGCCCCGGCGATCCGGCCGCCACCGGCGACTATGCCGTGCCCGTCATTCGCGAACTTCTGAAAAGCGACATCCCGGTGTTCGGCATCTGCCTGGGCCACCAGATGCTGGCGCTGGCGCTCGGCGCGCGCACGGTCAAGATGCACCAGGGCCATCACGGCGCCAATCACCCGGTCAAGGACCACACCACCGGCAAGGTCGAGATCGTGTCGATGAATCACGGCTTCGCCGTCGATTCGGCCTCGCTGCCCGACACGGTGGAAGAGACCCATGTCTCGCTGTTCGACGGCTCCAATTGCGGCATCGCCGTCAAGGGCCGGCCGGTATTTTCGGTCCAGCAGCATCCCGAGGCCTCGCCCGGCCCGCAGGATTCGCATTACCTCTTCCGCCGCTTCGTCAATTTGATCCGCGCGCGCAAGAACGAGCCGGCGCTGGCCGAGCGCTAACGCCAAAGACGATTGCAACGCGGCCTCCGGCTCCGCATTCTGTTTCGGCAGGTGTTGGAGGACCGAGCCATGCAATTCGACAGGGAACTGATTTCCAACGGCAACCCGATGGAGGCGATCGTCGGGTTTTCGCGCGCGGTGCGCGTCGGCCCGTTCATTTCGATCGGCGGTACCGCGCCCGTCGGCGCCGACGGCAAGACCGTCGGCATCGCAGATGTTGCCGCGCAAACCCGCCAGTGTATCGAAATCATCAAGGACGCGCTCGAGCGCGCCGGATCGGGGCTGCACGACGTCGTGCGCACGCGCGTCATCCTCACCGATATCGACAACTGGAAAGCGGCCATCGACGTCCGCAAGGAATATTTCAAGGATGTGCGGCCCGTCGACACGATCATGGCGATAGACCGTTTCGTGAACCCGGAATGGCTTGTTGAATTCGAGGCCGATGCGGTGATTGCGGGCTGGGGCGAAATTTAACCGCAAACAAGAAAAGGGCGGCCCGAAAGCCGCCCTGCCCCGCTCCGTTCGTGCCTCCTCGCGCTACGATGTCAACCGCAGCCGCACCACTCGGTCGCGGATTTCCTCGAACACCTCGTCGAGCTGCGAGCGCGACGGCGCGTCGAAGAAATGCGCCGAGCTCGAGGCGCAATCCTTGAGCATCATGCCGGTCTTCACATCCGGCTCCTCGAGCCTGATCGTGTAGACGATGATGTTCTGCGCCTTGGCGTTATCGCACGCCGCCAGCGTCTTTTCGTTCATCAGCCGGTTGGTGTCGGAGGACGAACCGGCGGTGATGCCCAGCCGCCCGTCGACCAGATAGCCCTGGCTGGAATAGCGCGACCCGAGCGCGTTTCTTGTGTTGCCGAACACGTTCGAGCCGTCGGTCAGGACGATCATGATCTTCTCGACGCCGATCTGCTTGGAATCGCGCCCTTCGGTGAACGGTTCGTGCGGCGACAGCACCCGCATGCCCCAGGCTACCCCTTCCATGATATTGGTGTTGCCGTTGGCCGTCAGCGATTCGACCTTGTCGACGATCGCCCTGAAATCGGTGTTCAGCGGCATGATCGGCTGGGTGACGCAATCGCGGTTCGGCCCGCGTCCGCCCGACATCTCGGCATCCGCCGGCAGCCATTCGAGCCCGGGATCGAGCGGCGCGAGCGCGGTCACGCCGTATTTCAACAGCTTCTTGGCCTTGCCGGCAGCGCTCTTGTCGAGCGGGTCCGCATCCGAGTTGATATAGCTGTTGGAATAACCCTTCTCGTCGGGCTCGTCGATCGAGAAGGCCGGCACGAACAGGCTTGCCGCGTCCTTCTTGTTCGGCGCGCTGTCCTCGACGTCATGCGCCACCTTGCCGCCGCCGTAGCGCGTCTCCACGCAGCCTGCCCATGTTTCGCCGAGATGGTTGAACAGCTCGAACCGGCTCAGCCCGTTCTGCAGCTCGACCTGCGGAAGCTCCGCGTCCCCCTTGAGATCGAGCCACTTCGCGCCGGTCTTGTTCTTGACCTTGCCGTTCTTTTTGAATTGCGGGCCGTAATGCGGGCCGACATTGACGAAATTGGCGAACGGGACCACCGCGAATTTCAGCTTGTCCTTGCCCTTGACCTGGGCCGACATGGTGTTGACCAATCCCAGCACCGCATCCTTCATCGCGGTCAGCTTGCCGCCGGCCATGGAGCCGGTGGTGTCGAGCACCAGCGCGATTTCGTAGTTGGTATAGGCAAGGTCAGCCGCCGATCGCGCCGACACTTTCCAGTTCTCGTAGCCCAGCAGCGAGCCGAAGGTCAGGTTGGCGCGCGCCGTCGCCTTGATGTCGACCTTGGTGCCGCTGCGATTGATATCCAGTTCCGCGAAGCGCGGGTCGAAATTCGTCGTCAGGAACTGATTGGCGATGGTGTTGGCTTCCGCGTCGGAGAGCGATTCGCCCTCGCGCGCGATCGCCAGCGCGGCCGAATCCATCGCCTGCTGCAGCTGCGCCTGTCTGGCGCTGATCGAGGCAAAGTCGAGCGCCGTGCCGCCGGCGAGCAGCAAAGGCAGCATCGCCAGCGCCATCATCATGCCGTAATGGCCGCTTTCGTCACGGCAAAAAAGCTGAAGCAGAGACCGTGCCATGCCAAACCCCCTCGGCAATTTGCAAGGGGCAAGTGTAGGACAGCCGCATTAATGCGCGGATAACCGGCAGGCTTAACGGCTTCATAACGAATTTTGGCGAACGGCCCCGGACCGGGGTGGTTTCCCGGCCTTGGGCGCGGCGTCCGGCTTCGGCCTCAGACCGGACCGTTAAACGTGTCGCAGGCGTCGAGCCGGCCGCTCTCCAGGCCGCGCGAGAACCATGCGCGCCGTTGCGCCGACGTGCCGTGGTTGAAGCTTTCGGGCACGACATACCCTTGCGTGCGCCGTTGCAGCGTGTCGTCGCCGATCTGGTTGGCGGCGTTGAGCGCCTCGTCGATATCGCCGGCCTCCAGCAGCCCCTTCTGCGCGGTGTAGTGAGCCCACATGCCGGCGAAGCAGTCGGCCTGCAGCTCGACGCGGATCGACATCTGGTTGGCTTCGGCCTGGCTCATTGTCTGGCGCATCGCGTTGAATTTCGGCAGCACGCCGATCAGGTTCTGCACATGGTGGCCGACCTCGTGCGCGATCACATAGGCCTGGGCGAAATCGCCGGAGGCGCCGAAACGGCGGGCGAGTTCGTCGAAAAAATTCAGGTCGAGATAGAGTTTCTTGTCGCCCGGACAATAAAACGGTCCCGACGCGGCCGAGGCGAAGCCGCAGGCCGAGCGCACCTGGCCCGAAAACAACACCATTTTCGGCTCGGCATAGGTCGCGCCCTCGGCCTGGAAAATGCCTTTCCACACGTCTTCCGTCTCCGCCAGCACCACGCCGGCGAACTGCGCCGCCTCGTCGCTGGCCCGCGTCTGCTGCTGGCCGGTCGGCGCGCCGCCGGTGTCTTGCGACAATATTTCCAGCGGGTCGATGCCGCAGGCCCTGAGCGCGAAGAACAGCACCACCAAGACGATGATGCCCGAAATCCCGCCGCCGCCGCCGATCCGGCCGACCGGGATGCGCACGCCGCCGCCGCCGCGTCCGAACCCGCCGCCACCGGAGCGGCCGCGCCGGTCTTCCACATTGGAACTTTGTCGTCTGCCGCGCCAACGCATGTCGACCCTCCCAGCCAGTCCGCCGCGCCCGCCGCCAGGGGGAACGCATGCTTTCGCGACGGTTTTAACCCATCAAGTCGTGTTCGTCTCGCCTCGCGTGCCGTCCGCTGCTCAACGCCCGAAGGCGCATCGTCTCCCGGTCGGGCGCTGCCCGCTCCAGGCCGCGCCGATATCGCGCGCCAAAGCGGCCCGGCCCGGCTTGAGCACGCCTTGCCGATCGCCCTTCAGATAAAGCACCACCCGCAAGCCGTTGCGCCCGGCCAGCGCGTCGGCGATCATCTCGTCGGCCAGGATGATGCGCCGCCCATAGGCGTGGCGCGACGCCAGCGCGAGTTGCGGCATGACGTGGCCGACGAGCTCGGTGCAGAACAGCCGGTCGGGATCGTCGCCGTCGAAATTGAAATCGAACGGCCCGCCGACATGGCCGGCAAGCCGCGCCGCCGCGCCCGCGCGCCCGCCCTTGCCGGTGCGGTTCGGCCGCAGCAGCACCAGCCGGTCGGTGTTGAGCACCGCCTCGGGCCGCGACAGGTGCACGCCGCGATAGTCGGCCTCGACGAATACCGCGCCGGCGCGGATCGCGGCCTGGTGCGGCCGCACCGCCGGGTGGCCCCACACGCCGAGCCGGCGCAGCTCCGCCTCGGTGCCCAGATAGGTGACCGCGTGCACGAACAGGCCCGGCAGGGTGTTGCCGGACAGCCGGCCCTTGGAACTGACAACGACGACGTCGAGCGGCCGCATCCGCTCGCCGAGTAGGCGCAGCGCCTTGTCGTCGCCGGCCAGGTAGCCGCCGCGCCAGGCAATCCGGCCGATCACGTTTCCGATCAAGGGCGCCGCCGGCTCGGCGAGCGCCACCAGCCAGGCGGGCGAGCGCTCGGGCGTCTCGCAGCACCCGGCCAGCGGGTTGTCCGGCCCGGTCCCGGCATCGCCGGGCGCGTTTTGGGGCGCATGGGCGCAGGCCGCCAACAGCGCGGCGACGGCGAGCAGGGCCGTGAGGCGCAAGCGCGTCCGGTCAAGCGGTCGACGGCTGGTCACGCCTCCCCTCCGGCGGCAGGACGGGCCGGCATCACCGCAGCAGGAACACCTTGACGCTGCGCCGGTAGACCTCGACCTCGATCAGCGGCGTGCCGTTCATGATCGCCCGGCGGGTGCGCGCATCCATCGCCCCGCGCCGCTCGAGCATGGCTTGCAGACGCTCCCGCGCCTTGGCGGAGGCGAACCACGAATCGCCGGTGTCCTCCGCATCGATCCAGCCGAATTTGTGGTAGTTGGCCCGATCCTGGCGCACGACCTGCGCGGCGTTGTCGAGCGGATAGCCGTCGCTCGCCTCGTGATCATGGGGCGAAAGCCGCGCCACGTAGGAGCCGAGATAAGTATCGGCCGACGCCGTCGAGGCCGAAGCCGCGACCAACACCGCGCCGATCGCGGCCATAAGAACACGTCGTGTCAAGAACATCGCAAACCCTCCGTGCGTGCGCCCGTTTCATGCCCCCTTTGCGCCCGCTCGCCCTTGATCCGGGTCAATCCGTCGAAGCGCGCGCCGATCCTACGACGCCGTGCGGCGGCAAGAAAGCCGCAACGGCAACAGGCGGCCCATATTGTCATGCCCGCTCCAGCGCGGCCACGATCTTGGCGAGCGCGGCCAGATAGGCCGCCTGCTCGGCCTCGTCGAGCGCAGCCAGCGCCGCGCCGTTGACCGCGGCCACCGCCGCGCGCACCGCCGGCGCCTTGTCGAGCGCGGCCGGCGTCAGCGACACCAGCGCGCTGCGCCCGTCGGCGGGGTCGGGGTCGCGGCGGATCAGCCCGTCGCGCTGCATGCGCGCCAGCGTGGCCGCCATGGTCGGCTGCTCGATGCCGGCGGCCGCGGCCAGCGCCTTCTGGGTCATGGTCGCGCCTTGGCCGAGCGCAAAAAACACCGGCAAATGGCCGGACGCGAGCCCGAGCGGCTTCAGCCGCCGGTCGATGGCGCGGGCAAAAAGCCGCGCGGCCCAGTTGGTCATGTAGCCGGCCGATCGGTTGCGGACAAAATCCATATTACATAGCTTGCTATTTAATTACATCGTATGCTATATAACATGCAGTTCCCGCGTCGATCAAGGAGACGATCGCAATGGCTCTCACCAGCACCAAACATCGTTGCGGCAGCGTCGCGGCCAGCCTGCACTGGCTGTCCGCGTTCGTGCTTTTCGCCCTCGTGGCGAGCGGCCTGCGGCTCGAGGCGATGGCCGGCGCCTCCGGCACGGCCGCTCTCTTGCGCCTTCATCTTAGCCTTGGGGTGATCGTCTTCGCGCTCACCCTGGCGCGCATCCTGTGGTGGGTCTTCGCCGACCGCCATCCCGAGCCCGTCGGCGGCGGCGCCGCCTGGCAGGCCAGGGCCGCGCGCCTCGTCCACTGGCTGTTTTATCCGGTGATCCTGCTCGCCGCCGCCAGCGGCATCGCCACCATCGCCGTGTCGGGCGCGGTCGGCCCGCTGTTCTTCGGCGACCCGGCTCCCCTGCCCGATTTTTCCGGCCTGGCCCCGCGCCGCGCGCACGGATTTCTGGCCTGGGCGCTGATCGTCCTCACCGGCCTTCATGTCGCCGCGGCGCTCTATCACCAGCTGGTCAAGCGCGACCGCATCCTCGCCCGCATCCTGCCGGCCCTCGGCCGCGCGCGCCAGCCTGCCCCCTGAGCGGGCGCGACCGGCGGCGGGCCGACGACGACCGGCGCGGGGCGCGTGTGGGTGCGCCCGCCCGCGCCGGTCCCGCCCGCCGCCTTGCTCTTGCCGCAGCCGCCCGGCACAGTGCCTGTGAACGCAAACCGGGGTCCTTGATGGGCGGTTCTGTCTCGGGCATGCGGCTGCGGCTCCTTTGTGCGGGCCTGGCGCTGGTGTGTGCCCTTTTCACCCTGCCGGCGGTCGCCGCCGCCCAGAACGACGCGCGCGCCCTGCGCGGCGTGGCGCTGGTGATCGGCAATGGCGACTATGCCCATCTGCCAAGGCTCGCCAATCCCGAAAACGATGCCGACGCGATCGAGGAGCTGCTCGCCGATCTCGGTTTTGAGTCCGTGCGCCGCACCGACCGCGACGCAAAAGACCTCGCCCGCGATCTCGACCGCTTCGTGGAAGACGCCGCCGAGGCCGATGTGGCGGTGTTTTATTATGCCGGCCACGGCATCGAGGCCGGCGGCGAGAATTTCCTGATCCCCGTCGACGCCGACCTGTCGGCCCTTGGCGCGGCGTCCGAGCGCCTCGTGCCGCTCAACGACATTCTCGCCCGGCTGCGCGAGAGCGTGGCCGTCACCATCCTGCTGCTCGACGCCTGCCGCGACAATCCGTTCCCGCCCGGCGCGACGCTGAAACGCACCGCCGGCGCCCAGCCGGTGCCGGTCTCGGCCGGCGGCCTGGCCGAGACGCGCGGCGCCCGCGCCCTTGCCGACACGCCGGCCGGGACGAGCACGGGCCCGCTCGGCATGGTGATCGGCTTCGCCGCCGAGCCGGGCCGCCCGGCGCTCGACGGCGCCGGCGACAACAGCCCCTACGCGGCCGCGCTGCTGCGCCACGTCTCCGCCATGGCGGGCACCGAATTCGGCACCGTCATGCGCATGGTGGCCGAGGAGGTCTATCTGAAGACCGACGGCCGACAGCTTCCGTGGACGAATGCCAGCCTGCGCCGCCTGCTTTATTTCGGCGAGGCGCCCGCGCCGGTCGAGGGGCCGCCGGGCGAGATCCTCGCCGAGCGCCGGCGCCTGCTCCTGACCATCGCCGACCTGCCGGCGGTCCGGCGCACCCAGGCCGAGAACCTCGCCCGCGGCGGCGAGGTGCCGATGAGCGTCGTCTTCGCCATGATGCAGGCGCTCGGCGTCGAGGCGACCGGCGACCCCGCCGCCGTCGAGGCGCGGCTGCGCGCCGAAATCGGCCGCTTCGCCGAAAACCGCCGGGCAAACGCGACCCTCGCCAATCCCGATCCGGAGATCGAGCGCCTGTCGCGCCTGGCCGACGAGGCCGAACTGGAAGGCGCGCTCGAAACCGCCGATCGGCTGCGCGACGGCGCCAAGCAGCGCGTCGCGGCGCTGCGCTCGACCCGCGACCGGCAGATCGCCGCCCTGCGCGACCGCATTGCCGAGGATGCGGCGGTCTTTGCCCGCAGCGCGGAGACCAAAAAACTGCTCTTCCGCCACGCCGAGGCCGCCGACGACTATGCCGAGGCCCGCGCCATCCTCGCCGATTGGGACGACAAGAAAGCGCTGGACTACCGCCGCGCGGAAATCGCCGCGCGCCTGACCGATGCCGAGTTGAAGGGATCGCGATCCTCGCTCGCCGCCGCCGAACGCCTGGCGCGCGAGACGCTGCTCGATGGCGATGGCCTGCCCGCCGGCGAGCGGGCCCGTTTCGCGCATGGCCTGGCCCGCGCCCTGATGCTGCGCGGCGCCAAAACCGGCGACGACGCCGCCATACACGAAGCGCTGGACGTGCTCGAAACGGCCGGCGCCGACGCCGAGGCGCTGCCGGCCGGCGAGCGCGCCAGGCTTTTGCTCGATACGGGGCGCGCCGGCGGGCAAATCGCGTTGACGGCCGGCGACGCCGCCGCCTTGGCCGACGTCGGGACGAAATTCGCCGCGGCCGCCGCCCTCGCCCGCCAGGCCGGGGATCGGGCGACGGAGGCCGAGGCGCGTTTCCGGCACGTGCAGGCGCTTTATTATCGCTGGGCGGCCGCGCCCTCTTCGATGCTTTTCGCCGCCTTGCAGGGCGAGCTCGGCACGCTTGTCGCCATGCTCGACACCGACGGCGACATCGATCCGGTGTCGGCGCGCTACGCGGTGCGCGCGCCGCAGATCGCGCTCGATCTCGCCATGCGCCTGAACACGACCGAGGCCCTGTCGACGGCAACCGAGATGAACGCCATGACCGCCGGCCTGTTCGACCGCGAGCGTTTTCCCCTGCTCTGGGCCGAGATCGCCACCACCGGCGGGCGGATCGGCCTGGAATGGGCCGACCGTTTCGGCGACCTCTCCGGGCTTTCCGCCGCGCTGGAGGCGCACGAGGCCGCGTTGGCGATTTTCCGCCAGGCCGGCGCGCGGGCCGCCGCCCTCGACGCAGCGTGGCAACGCGCGCTGACCCTGGTGGCGATCGGCCTGCGCGAGGACGGCACGCGGCACCTCGCCGCGGCGCTGGACGCGCTCGACGCCGTCGAAAGCGCCCCCCTCGCCGGCTCCAATCCGCGACAGCTCCGGCTGGTCCGCCTGCAAAAGGCGCGGGTCCGCGCCGGCATCGGCCAGCGCCGCGGCGATGCCGCCATGCTGCGCGAGGCCGTCGCCGGGCTCAGGGCCGCCCATGAGGGCTTCGACCCGGCCGCCGAGCCGCAACTGGCGACCTTCGCGCAGGCCGAGCTCGGCAAGGCGGTGCAGGCGCTGGCCGCCCTTAATGACGATGCCGAGGGATTGCGCCAGGGCGTCGACCTGCTGCAAACCGCGATCGGGCACTACGAGGCGTGGCAGGCGCCGGCGACCAACCCGGTCCCGTTCGTCGAGCTTTTCGCGCACTACGCCGACGCGGCCGCGAGGCTGGCGCTCGCGACCGGCAGCCCCGGCGACATCGACCGCGCGGTCGCGGCCGGAATCCGGATCAACCGCCATATGCAAGATGTCGACAACCAGCAGGGCATCGCGCTCACCGCCAACACGCTGGCCTTCGTCATCGTCCAGGGCCTGCGCGCCGATTTCGACGCAGGCCGCCTGGCGCTGGCCGAGGAGATGGCCGCCACCGCCCTGGCGCGGGCGCCCGCTTTGCCCGCCTTCGCCGGCTATTTCGAAAACACCGCCTGCGAGGTGCGCACCGAAAAGGCCCGCCACCACGCCGACCTGGCGGCCGCGCGCCAGGCCCTGGCGCTGTGCGAAAGCGGTCTGGCGAAGCTGCGATCTCTGGACGACGCGGAAGCGGCCGCGACCGCGCAAAAAGCCGTCGCCCGGGCCAAGGCGCTGGTCGCAACGCTCGCCGCGCAATAGGCGTCCGGCCGGCTCGAAAGCCCTATCCCGGCAGCCCGTCAAGTGTCGGAACCGCCCCGAGCTCCGTATCCCAGTCCGCCCGGCTCGCGCAGCAAATATGCGCGGTCGGCCGTATCTCCACCGGGCTGTCGAGGCTTCCGGCCGGCACCGCCAGCAGGGCGCCGTCTGCCTGTAGCGTTGGAACGGCCGAGCCGCATTCGGTGCAAAAACTCTTTTCGTGCCGGGTCCCGGGCACCCGGTAGGTCCTGATCTTGTCTTGCCCCGACAGCCAGGCGATCGTCGCGGTGGAGGAAAACAGATTGGCCGCGTGCGCGGAGCCGGTATCCTTGCGGCACCGCCGGCAATGGCACAGGAAAAACGCCTCGAACGCGCCGCTGATCTCGAATGCGACGGCGCCGCACAAACACGCGCCTGCGGTTTTTTGGGTCACGACCCACCTCGCTCTCGTCTGAAAGGGCCGGGTACGCCGGCCGACAGCCTTGTCCTAAAGACCGCGCCCCCGATTCGCGACCCGTCCGATTGCCGGGTCGACGAACCGCGCCGGCTGCCCCCGCACGACCGCTGCCATGGCGCAGCCTGCCCGGCAATCGCCATCTTGTCGTGCCATGGTTTTTTCATAAGAACCAATCATCGATGCGGCGTCAGCGCCGGCACGCATCGTTAAAAAGGGCGGCACGGGGTTTTTCCAAACACGGCGTGCTCGCCGACAGGCGCATCCATGCGGCCGCCGAATTCGACCTTTCCAATGGCCGCCGCGGCATGGCGCGCTCCGTGCGCGGCGCCAAGAAACACGCCAACTCCCCGCTTCCGCGTCCACGAAAACGCGGCCACGCGGCGCAGCGCCGGCGAAACCGACTAGGCGTGCATGGCCGCGCGGCCGGTTTGTGTGTTGGATTGCGTCGTTGCGGCCGCTTTCGGCTCTTCCCTCGCGGTTTTCTCTCCCCTATAAGGCCCGCCTAGCCTGACAAGATTTTCTCTTGCGCACCGACCGGGCTCCGCGATGCGCCACACGCGCACCCCGGAGACGCCCCGCGCCGGGTCCTCGCGCAAGAACGTTCGAACGGACAGACCGCCATGCCCAAACGCACCGACATCGCCTCCATTCTCATCATCGGAGCGGGGCCGATCGTCATCGGCCAGGCCTGCGAGTTCGACTATTCCGGCACCCAGGCGGTCAAGGCGCTGAAGGACGAGGGCTACCGCGTCGTGCTGGTCAACTCCAATCCGGCCACCATCATGACCGACCCGGAGCTGGCCGACGCCACCTATATCGAGCCGATCACGCCGGAGGTGGTGGCCAAGATCATCGCCAAGGAGCGTCCCGACGCGCTGTTGCCGACCATGGGCGGCCAGACCGCGCTCAACACCGCCCTGTCGCTGCGGCGCATGGGCGTGCTGGAACGCTACGGCGTGGAGATGATCGGCGCCGACGCCGCGGCGATCGACATGGCCGAGGACCGGGCGCTGTTTCGCGAGGCGATGGCCAGGATCGGGCTGGAAACGCCGAAATCGGTGCTCGCCAACGCCACCGAGGTCAAGGACGCCGACCGCAAGACCCACGAGGCCGAGCGCGCCGGCCTGCGCGACACGCTGTCGGGCGACGCGCTCGACGCCGCGCTCGACGAGCTCGAGAATCGCTGGAATCTCGGCGAGGGCGACCGCAAGCAGCGTTACATGGCCCACGCCATGGCCGTCGCCGCGACCGCGCTCGACCATGTCGGCCTGCCGGCGATCATCCGCCCCTCCTTCACGCTCGGCGGCACCGGCGGCGGCATCGCCTTCAACCGCTCCGAGTTCTTCGAGATCGTCGAGCGCGGCCTCGACGCCTCGCCGACGACCGAGGTGCTGATCGAGGAATCGGTGCTCGGCTGGAAGGAATACGAGATGGAGGTCGTGCGCGACCGCGCCGACAACTGCATCATCATCTGCTCGATCGAGAACATCGACCCGATGGGCGTTCACACCGGCGATTCGATCACGGTGGCGCCGGCGCTCACCCTCACCGACAAGGAATACCAGGTGATGCGCAACGCCTCGATCGCGGTGCTGCGCGAGATCGGGGTGGAGACCGGCGGCTCCAACGTCCAGTTCGCCATCGACCCGGCGAGCGGGCGCATGGTCGTCATCGAGATGAACCCGCGCGTGTCGCGCTCCTCCGCGCTCGCCTCCAAGGCGACCGGCTTCCCGATCGCCAAGGTCGCCGCCAAGCTGGCGGTCGGCTACACGCTCGACGAACTGGAAAACGACATCACCGGCGGCGCCACCCCGGCCTCCTTCGAGCCGTCGATCGACTATGTGGTCACCAAGATCCCGCGCTTCACCTTCGAAAAATTCCCCGGCGCCGAGCCGGTCCTGTCGACGGCGATGAAGTCGGTCGGCGAGGTGATGGCGATCGGCCGCACCTTTGCCGAAAGCCTGCAAAAGGCGCTGCGCGGGCTCGAAAACGGCCTGACCGGTCTCGACGAGATCGAGATTCCGGGCGTCGGCCCCGGCAGCGACAGCGACGACGACCGCAACGCCATCCGCGCCGCCCTCGGCACGCCGACGCCCGACCGGCTGCGCCAAGTCGCCCAGGCCATGCGCATGGGCACCTCGCTCGCCGACATCCACGCCATGTGCGCCATCGACCCCTGGTTTCTGGAACAGATCGCCGCGATCGTGGCGATGGAGCAGCGCGTGCGCGAGCACGGCCTGCCGGCCGACGCGCAGAACCTGCGCATGTTGAAGGCGATGGGCTTTTCCGACGCCCGCCTCGCCTCGCTCGCCGGCCTCGACGCCGAGGCGGTCAGGAAGGCGCGCCACGCGCTCGCCGTCCACCCCGTCTACAAGCGCATCGACACCTGCGCGGCCGAGTTCGCCTCGCCGACGGCCTATATGTATTCCACCTACGAGGTGCCGTTCGCCGGCGCGCCCGCCGACGAGGCCAAGGTGTCGGACCGCGACAAGGTCGTCATTCTCGGCGGCGGCCCGAACCGCATCGGCCAGGGCATCGAGTTCGACTATTGCTGCTGTCACGCCGCCTTCGCGCTCGCCGACGCCGGCTACGAATCGATCATGGTCAACTGCAATCCCGAGACGGTGTCGACCGATTACGACACCTCCGACCGGCTCTATTTCGAGCCGCTGACCGACGAGGACGTGCTGGAAATCCTGCGCGCCGAACAGGCCGCCGGCCGGCTGGTCGGCGTCATCGTCCAGTTCGGCGGCCAGACGCCCCTGAAACTCGCCGAGGCGCTGGAACGGGCCGGCATCCCGATCCTGGGCACCGCGCCCGACATGATCGACCTGGCCGAGGACCGCGACCGCTTCCAGAAGCTTCTGACCCGGCTCGGCCTCAAGCAACCGAAGAACGGCATCGCCTTTTCCGTCGAGCAGGCCCGCCTCGTTGCCGGCGAGCTCGGCTTTCCGCTGGTCGTGCGCCCCTCCTACGTGCTCGGCGGCCGCGCCATGCAGATCATCCACGAGGAAGGCCAGCTCCAGACCTATCTGCTCGACACCGTACCCGGCCTGGTGCCGGAGGACATCAAGCAGAAATATCCCAACGACAAGACCGGCCAGATCAACACCCTGCTCGGCAAGAACCCGCTTTTGTTCGACACCTATCTGGCCGGCGCGATCGAGGTCGACGTCGACTGCCTGTCCGACGGCGCCGCGACCTATGTCGCCGGCATCATGGAGCATATCGAGGAGGCCGGCATCCATTCCGGCGATTCGGCCTGCTCGCTGCCGGTCCACACGCTGGGTCCAGACACCGTCGCCGAGCTCGAGCGCCAGACGGCGGCCCTGGCCGGCGCGCTCGGGGTCGGCGGGCTGATGAACGTGCAATACGCCGTCAAGGACGGCGAGATTTTTGTGCTCGAGGTCAATCCGCGCGCCTCGCGCACCGTGCCGTTCGTGGCCAAGACCATCGGCCGGCCGATCGCCAAGATCGCCGCCCGCGTCATGGCCGGCGAGAGCCTGGAGGCCACCTTCGCCGCCTATGGCGGAAGGCCCGATCCCGAAAAGCTCGCCCACATCGCCGTCAAGGAGGCCGTGTTCCCGTTCGCCCGCTTCCCCGGCGTCGACATCCTCTTGGGCCCGGAAATGAAGTCGACCGGCGAGGTGATGGGCCTCGACCGCGAATTCGCGCTCGCCTTCGCCAAGGCCCAGCTCGGCGCCGGCGTCGACCTGCCGCGCTCGGGCACCGTGTTCGTGTCGGTGCGCGACGCCGACAAGCCCGGCGTGCTGCCGGCCGTCAGGCGGCTTGCCGATATCGGCTTCAAGGTGCTGGCCACCGGCGGCACCGCCCGCTTCCTGCGCGAAAACGGCATCGAGGCCGAAAAGATCAACAAGGTGCTGGAAGGCCGCCCCCATATCGAGGACGCCATCCGCAACCGCCAGGTGCAGCTGGTCTTCAACACCACCGACGGCCAGAAGGCGGTGTCGGATTCCAAGTCGCTGCGCCGCGCCACGCTGATGCAGAAAGTGCCCTATTACACCACCATGGCCGGCGCCGAAGCCGTCGCCGAAGCCATCGCCGCCTTGAAGGCCGGCTCGCTCGAGGTCCGCAAGCTGCAGGATTATTTTTAGGCCTCTCCCCTTGCGGGCAGGATAACCAACCGCCGGCGTCGACCGGCCAAGCGGGCTGCCAAAAGGTCGCGCGCCGGCGCCCTATCTCTCCCCTTGCGGGAGAGAAAGCGTTTTCCCGCATGTGCGAGGGGCTTGCCCCCGAGCACGTGCCTGGAAAACGCAAGAGAGGGGTGCGAAGGGGTGCCGCCGTCGCACCCGCCAGCAACATGGCCAGCGACGCCGGAGCCCGCCTCCCGAGCCTTGAGCCTGTCGAAGGGCCGCAGGACGACGGCGCTATGGGCAGCGGCGAGGCTGGTGCAGAAAGCGCCCTCTTCCATCACCTTGGCCACCACGAGAGCCGCCGCCGAGGTGATCGCCGTGTTTAAGGCCGACGCCTTCCTAGGCTCGCCGAGGCTTAGCATCCCCAAATTTTGGCAGGTCACCAATGAGTTCCGCTCGCGGCAAGCGGCGGCGAAGACCGGTACTCCCACTTCGGAAGAATTTTCCTCTGCTATTTCAAATCTGCAGAGCGCAAAGTACTTATCCAACTGCTGAATTTGTGCTGTAATCCACGCTAAGTTAATTCGCCAAAGATACCGACACATGACACATGCTAAATTGGTGCTTTGATGCTATCAGTGACTGACCCTGCGCGTGAGCTTGCGGACGCATGCGAACGCCTCTCAAAACCTTCCAACAAACGTGGTGACGACCATCTAGCAGAGCACTTTTCTGTACCAACATGGTCTACCGAATTTTTCCAGATTATCTTCTGCCTTTCCGAGCGAGCAGATCAATTAGGAGAAATTATAAATAACCTAGAAATTGACGAAGATTACAAAAAGGACGCTCTGATTCATATTAGGCATATAAAAAAGGCGTTTTCTCGAGAAACGATGATGCATACATGGCATCAACAAGGAATTACATACCTTAGCAGAGAAAATATTCAGCCAATAAAAATGCTTTCTCCTCTTGTTAGGAAGAAAATTTCATACCCTATGACGTGCTCCCCTGAATGTACCCATTCATAGGCTAGCGCTGTTCACGTTGTGGTCCATTCGTGACCGGGTTGCAAATTCGTTCGGTGTGAGGCCCTCAAGGCTCGTGTGCGGTCGATGCAG